>CAZMNO010000001.1:0-168708 GCA_964567685.1 uncultured Rhodobacter sp.
AGACGCTGCCTGAAAAAACGGCCAACTGTCAGATCACATCTGAACCACTACATCTTATTATTTTCCCCGAAATGCGCTTGCATCATCCGGCAATTGCCGCATGCCTGAAAACTCACCCGGCCTGCATCTCCCCCAGCATCTCATCAATAATCGCAAAACCGCTGCCCCAGCCTTTGGACATGCCTTCCATCATTTGCGCGAAACAGGCATTCTCGGCCTCGGTCGCATCCATTGGAATCTGCGAGAACCTGACATTCGTCTGATCGCCCGCCTCTGTAAAATCAACAATGGTCAGGATCACACGGGGCCAGTCGGGCATCATGGGGTTCGCAACCACATTCCAGTCCGCATCGGTCGAAGAATGATGCCAGACCAGCCGCTCCTCGGGCTGTACCTCCTGAAATACCATTTTGCTGAGGTCGGATTTCTCCCCCCATTTCATTTCGTTAAGCCAGCTGCCGCCGGGTTTCAGATCATATCCGTGTATGATCGTCTCAATCCCCGGCCCGTACCAGCGCGCTAGAAGGTCAGGGTCGGTCCAGGCGCGCCAGACAAGCGTGCGCGGGGCGTTAAAGGTTCGGTCAATGACATATTCCGTTGGTTCACTCATCGTTTTCTTCCCTCTTTTTCTGTGTTCTTCATTCCGGCAAGCACGTCATCAAGCTGGTCAAAGCTGGTTCCCCAGAATGTTCTGAAATGCTCAAGCCAGTCAGCGGCCAGGGCCATATTGTCTGCTTTCAGCCGGGCCGGGCGGCGCTGTTCGTCAATCTCCCGTTCAATCAGTCCGGCACGTTCCAGCACTTTCAGATGCCGTGAAATGGCGGGTTGTGACATTTCAAATGGAGCGGCGATTTCGGTCACCGTTGCCTGACCCTCTGCCAGCCGCGCAAGAATGGCCCGACGTGTCGGGTCGGCGAGTGCCGAAAAGACAGCGTCGAGATCGGGTGTTGCGTTTATATAATCTGCCAGTTCCATAAGCATATGGTTATATAAAGGACCGTCGCTGTCAATTGCTTTCTTCGCTGCCTGCCACCAAACGCCTCTTTTTGGATAAGATTGTCAAAATATTGCAGCGTTGCGATTTTGAACTGGCAGTTTCGTCTGAACTTCATCAGGTTGCGAAAGGTTGGAAGTAACAGGAACCGAAATGCCGGTATCAGACAACATGCGCGGAGCCGTTCTGATGATGCTGTCGATGGCGGCCTTTACCCTGAACGATACGTTCATCAAATCGGTCGCCGGGGATTTGCCCCTGTTTCAGGCGATTTTTCTGCGTGGTGTGATGACGACAGCGCTGCTGACGGCGTTGGCGCTTTATCAGCGGCAGTTTCGGCTGAAGCTGGCAAAGCGTGACCGCAAGATCATCGGCCTGCGCACCCTGGCCGAGCTTGGCGCGACCACGTTTTTCCTGACGGCGCTGTTTCATATGCCGATCGCCAATGTCACAGCGATCCTGCAGATCCTGCCGCTGGCGATCACCCTTGCCGGGGCAATGTTTCTGGGCGAGGCCGTCGGCTGGCGGCGCTATGGCGCGATCTTTCTGGGGTTTCTCGGCGTGATGCTGATCGTGCGGCCCGGTGGGGCCGGGTTTGATGTCTATTCGATCTCGGTACTGATTGCCGTCGGTTTCGTCGTTCTGCGCGATCTCAGCACAAGACGCCTGTCGCCTGACGTGCCTTCGATCATGGTGGCGCTGATCACAGCCATAGCGGTGACCACGATGGGGGGTATCGTGACCCTGTTTGGCGAGTGGCACGCCGTGACGACCGGCTCGCTGACGCTGCTGGCGGGCGCGTCGGTTTTCATTGTCGGCGGCTATCTGCTGGCGGTCATGGTGATGCGGGTCGGGGATATCAGCTTTGTCGCCCCGTTCAGATACACCTCGCTGATCTGGGCGATCGTGCTGGGCGTGTTGGTGTTTGGCGAGTTTCCCGACAATCTGACATTGATCGGCAGCGCGATCGTGATCGGGATGGGAATATTCACTTATTATCGTGAGCTGCAGATTGCCAAGGCGGATTAAACCCGACCTGCAACACCTCCTGGCGATTGCGCTTGAAAGGAACCACCCTTCAAGGGATAAGCGATAACTTCTAACGAAAGGCAGATTTGAATGTCGAGAATTGTCGTATCCTTCCGCCGCAGCGGGTTGAATTGGCTGCGATTTTGCGTCGAATATAAGTTCGGCATTCGGACCCACGGAAAAAAACTTCTGATTTCGGCGAAGGACCAGAAAGAAGCAGCTTTTATTCGCGACCACGACCCCGCGGCGACCTCTCAGTTGCGAAGGGGAAAGATGGAGAATGCGCATTGGCTGAAGCGCATCGGGATGCGGGTGGCGTTTGCCCGGCTCAAAAACACCAAGACCATTGCGCGCGAGGATGACATCCTTGTTTTGCTCATTCGCGACTACCGCGAGGTCTTTGTCAGAAGCAGCCAGAAGAATTACACCCATTTCGGCGGTTATCTGTCCAATCTGCGATATTTCACCGACGCACCCTGCAAGAAGAAGGCGGTCTTTTACTACGAGGATTATGTGAGCGACCCTGCCAAGATGCTTGAGGTTCTCAAATTCCTGGAAATCTCGGCGCTTTCGGGAAAGCAGGTGTCTGATAAAGAGTTCATCGACGCCTGGGGCGAAATGGGCGAGAAGAGCCGGGCGCTTTACTCAAAAAACCAGGGACACCGGGGCGGTGCGATGACCAAAGAAACGCCACTGGATTTCGATTTTCACAAGCGCGGGCTGTCGGATGACGAGCTTGAGGAGCTGAAACGGGTAACCCTTGAAACGATCAATTCCGAAGAGCGTGAAATACTGAAACGGTATCTCGACTAGGACAGTGGCCAACAGCACCGGGCAGCCAGATCTAGTGGAAGTGTGCAGACTGTTGACAACCCCCCCGACTCCCCCTATACGCGCGCTACTGACGAAGGGTTAACAGCTTTTTCGCAGTGAAAGCCACAATTTGGCGGTCAAGATCCTGGTGCCTGCATCACGATCCTCTGGAATTCCAGCCGCGGCGGGACCCGAAGAAAATTAGGGGACGCTGGCGGCTTTGGTGCGTTGCCTGCAAGCGGTGTGCCGAAATGAGTTTGAAACGGGTAATACGGGGACGTCCGAATGCCAACGATCCAACAGCTGATCCGCAAGCCGCGGCAGCCAAAAGTAAAACGCTCCAAGTCCATGCATCTGCAGTCTTGTCCGCAGAAGCGTGGCGTCTGTACACGTGTTTATACAACCACACCGAAAAAGCCGAACTCCGCGATGCGGAAAGTCGCCAAGGTTCGCTTGACCAACGGGTTCGAAGTAATCTCTTACATCCCCGGTGAAAGTCACAACCTTCAGGAACACTCAGTGGTTCTGATCCGTGGCGGCCGTGTAAAAGACCTTCCGGGTGTCCGTTATCACGTGCTGCGTGGTGTGCTGGATACTCAGGGCGTGAAAGATCGCCGTCAGCGTCGTTCGAAATACGGCGCCAAGCGTCCCAAATAAGGAACTAAGATCATGTCACGACGCCATCGCGCCGAAAAACGTGCCGTACTGCCAGATGCCAAGTTTGGTGATACGGTTCTGACCAAATTCATGAATAACCTGATGCTCGATGGCAAGAAATCCGTCGCTGAAGGTATCGTTTACGGTGCGCTCGAGCGTGTCGAAGGCAAGCTCAAGCGGGCCCCGGTCGAAGTGTTCCACGAAGCACTTGAAAACATCAAACCCGCGGTCGAGGTTCGCTCGCGCCGGGTTGGTGGTGCAACCTATCAGGTGCCGGTCGAGGTTCGCCCGGAACGCCGCGAAGCGCTGGCCATCCGCTGGCTGATCAAAGCCTCGCGCGCCCGCAACGAAAACACCATGGAAGAGCGTCTGGCCTCGGAATTGCTGGATGCCGTGAACGCCCGTGGTTCGGCAGTCAAGAAACGTGAAGACACCCACAAAATGGCCGAGGCGAACAAAGCCTTCAGCCATTACCGCTGGTAAAACTCTTAAAGGCTCAGTCAGATGGCACGCGAATATCCACTCGACCGCTACCGTAACTTCGGGATCATGGCGCATATCGATGCAGGTAAAACGACCTGTTCCGAGCGCATTCTCTATTACACCGGTAAATCTCACAACATCGGCGAAGTGCACGATGGTGCTGCGACCATGGACTGGATGGAGCAGGAGCAGGAGCGTGGCATCACCATCACCTCGGCTGCAACCACGACATTCTGGGAGCGCACAGAGGATGGTCAGACAGCTGAGACTCCTAAGCATCGTCTGAACATCATCGACACCCCGGGCCACGTTGACTTCACCATCGAAGTTGAACGTTCGCTGGCCGTGCTTGACGGCGCAGTTGCACTCTTGGATGCCAACGCCGGTGTTGAGCCGCAAACCGAAACGGTCTGGCGTCAGGCTGACCGCTACAAGGTTCCGCGCATCGTGTTCGTCAACAAGATGGACAAGATCGGTGCCGACTTCTTCAACTGCGTTGAGATGATCAAATCCCGCGTTGGCGGCAACCCGCTGCCGGTTCAACTGCCCATTGGCGCTGAAAGCGAGCTTGAGGGCATCGTTGACCTGATCACCATGCAGGAATGGGTCTGGGCCGGTGAAGACCTGGGAGCATCCTGGGAGCTGCGCGACGTGCGCGACAGTCTCAAGGAAAAAGCCGAGGAAATGCGTAACGAGATGATCGAAATGGCTGTCGAAATGGACGACGATGCCATGGAAGCTTATCTCGAAGGCGAGGAGCCTGATGTCGCAACCCTGCGCAAGCTGATCCGCAAAGGCACCATCGAGATGGCATTCGTGCCGATCCTCGCCGGTTCGGCCTTCAAGAACAAAGGCGTTCAGCCGCTCTTGAACGCGGTGATCGACTTCCTGCCAACTCCGCTGGATGTGGTCGATTACATGGGCTTCAAACCGGGTGACCCGGATGAAACCCGCGACATCGCGCGCCGCGCTGATGACGCCATGCCGTTCTCGGGCCTTGCCTTCAAGATCATGAACGACCCGTTTGTCGGCTCGCTGACCTTTACCCGCATCTATTCCGGCACGCTGAGCAAAGGCGACAGCATGCTGAACTCGACCAAGGGCAAGAAAGAGCGTGTTGGCCGGATGATGATGATGCACTCCAACGACCGCGAGGAAATCACCGAAGCGTTCGCTGGCGACATTATCGCGCTGGCCGGTCTCAAGCAGACCACAACCGGGGACACCCTGTGTTCGGATAAAGAGCCGGTGGTTCTGGAAACCATGACCTTCCCCGATCCGGTGATCGAGATTGCGGTCGAGCCGAAAACCAAGGCCGACCAGGAGAAGATGTCGATGGGTTTGGGCCGACTGGCTGCAGAGGACCCTTCCTTCCAGGTGGAAACTGATCTTGAAAGCGGTCAGACCATCATGAAGGGCATGGGAGAGCTTCACCTCGACATTCTGGTGGATCGTCTGAAGCGGGAATTCAAGGTTGAGGCCAATATCGGCGCGCCACAGGTTGCTTACCGCGAGACCATCAGCCACGAGGCCGAAATCTCTTACACCCACAAGAAACAGTCGGGTGGTTCGGGTCAGTTTGCCGAAGTGAAGATGATCATCACACCGGTCGAACCGGGTGAAGGTTACAGCTTTGAAAGCCGCATCGTTGGTGGTTCTATCCCGAAAGAATATATTCCGGGCGTGGAAAAAGGCATCGAATCTGTCATGGATAGCGGCCCGCTGGCTGGCTTTCCTGTGATCGACTTCAAGGTTGCCCTGATCGACGGTAAATTCCACGACGTTGACTCAAGCGTCATGGCATTTGAAATCGCCGCACGGATGGGGATGCGCGATGGTCTGAAAAAGGCTGGCGCGAAAATGCTGGAACCGATCATGAAGGTCGAAGTTGTCACCCCGGAAGAATATACCGGCGGCATCATCGGCGATCTGACCTCCCGTCGCGGGATGGTTCAGGGGCAGGACACGCGCGGCAATGCAATTGCCATTGATGCCCATGTTCCGCTGGCCAACATGTTCGGCTACATCAACACCCTGCGCTCGATGTCTTCGGGCCGCGCGAACTTCACCATGCAGTTCTCACATTACGACGGTGTTCCGCAGAACATCTCGGAAGAAATCCAGGCGAAATTCGCCTGACCGCGGTGGGCAGATTGCCCACCCTACCAACCCCGTAGGGTGGGCGAAGGGCCCACCATCGCGAGAAAAAAAGGAGGCCAACAAAATGGCAAAAGCAAAGTTTGAACGCACAAAACCGCACGTGAACATCGGTACAATTGGCCATGTTGACCACGGTAAAACAACGCTGACCGCAGCGATCACCAAGCAGTTTGGTGATTTCCAGGATTACGACACCATTGACTCGGCTCCTGAGGAAAAAGCACGCGGCATCACCATTTCGACGGCGCATGTTGAGTATGAAACCGAAACCCGTCACTACGCCCATGTCGACTGCCCCGGCCACGCTGACTATGTGAAGAACATGATCACCGGTGCGGCACAGATGGACGGCGCTATTCTGGTTGTTTCGGCAGCCGATGGCCCGATGCCGCAAACCCGCGAGCACATCCTTCTGGGCCGCCAGGTTGGCATCCCCTACATGGTCGTCTTCATGAACAAAGTTGACCAGGTTGACGATGACGAGCTGCTCGAGCTGGTTGAAATGGAAATCCGTGAGCTCCTCACTGAATACGAATACCCGGGCGACGACATTCCGATCGTCATGGGTTCGGCTCTGGCTGCACTTGAAGGCAAGGACGACGCAATCGGTTCGGAAAAAATCGCCGAGCTGATGGCCGCTGTTGACGAGTACATCCCGCAGCCCGAGCGCGCTGTTGACCAGCCGTTCCTGATGCCGATCGAAGATGTGTTCTCGATTTCTGGCCGTGGTACTGTTGTGACCGGTCGTGTTGAGCGTGGCGTGATCAATGTTGGCGACGAGATCGAAATCATCGGTATTCGCGACACATCCAAAACCACCTGTACCGGTGTTGAAATGTTCCGCAAGCTGCTTGACCGCGGTGAAGCCGGCGACAACATTGGCGCACTTCTGCGCGGTGTCGACCGTGACGGCGTTGAGCGTGGTCAGGTTCTGGCCAAGCCGGGTTCGGTTAAGCCGCACACCAAATTCGAGGCTCAGGTCTACATCCTGACGAAAGAAGAAGGTGGCCGCCATACTCCGTTCTTTAAGAACTACCGTCCGCAGTTCTATTTCCGCACGACCGACGTGACCGGTACTGTTGAACTGCCCGAAGGTACCGAGATGGTGATGCCAGGCGACAACCTGAAGTTCGACGTTGAACTGATCGCGCCGATCGCTATGGAAGACAACCTGCGCTTTGCCATCCGCGAAGGCGGCCGCACTGTTGGCTCGGGTGTTGTTTCCAAGATCATCGAGTAACCCAAACACCGGGTTCGAAGTAGGTCGGGCATAGCGCCCGGCCTACCTATCAACCCCAGCCCGAGAGGCAAAAATGCAAGGTCAAAACATTCGTATCCGGCTTAAGGCCTTCGATTACCGCGTTCTGGATGCCAGCACGCTGGAAATCGTCAACACGGCCAAACGGACAGGCGCCACCGTGCGTGGCCCGATCCCGCTGCCGAGAAAAATCGAAAAGTTCACGGTTCTGCGTGGTCCCCACGTGAACAAGAAATCCCGTGAGCAGTTTGAAATCCGGACGCATAAGCGTCTTTTGGACATCGTTGATCCGACCCCGCAAACCGTAGACGCGCTGATGAAGCTCGATCTGGCGGCTGGCGTGGATGTCGAGATCAAACTGTAAGGGGGGCATGAACAAAATGCGCTCTGGAGTTATTGCAAAAAAGCTGGGCATGACCCGGTTGTTCATGGAAGACGGCAAGCAGATCCCTGTGACCGTTCTTCAGATGGACAACCTGCAGGTTGTTTCTCAGCGCACCGCTGAGAAGGATGGCTATTCGGCTGTTCAGCTTGGCTGTGGTTCGGCAAAAGCGAAACGCACATCCTCAGCGATGCGCGGCCATTTCGCCGCTGCCAAGGTGGAACCGAAACGGAAAATCGCTGAATTTCGCGTCAGCCCTGATAACCTGATCGAAGTGGGCGCGGAAATCACCGCCAATCACTTTCTTGAAGGTCAGAAAGTCGATGTTGCGGGCACATCCATCGGTAAAGGTTTTGCCGGTGCGATGAAGCGCCACAACTTTTCGGGTCTTAGGGCATCACACGGTGTTTCGATCTCTCACCGGTCGCATGGGTCGACCGGTCAGTGTCAGGAGCCGGGCAAGGTGTTCAAAGGCAAGAAGATGGCCGGTCACATGGGTGCTGCCCGTGTCACCACGCAGAACCTTGAAGTTGTTCGCACCGATATCGATCGTGGCCTGATCATGATCAAAGGTGCTGTACCGGGTTCCAAAGGTGGCTGGGTCACTGTCAAGGATGCCGTGAAGAAGAAAGCCCCTGAGGGCCTTCCGACACCGGCTGCTCTTCGTTCCGCTCAGGTTGCCACACCGGCAGAAGCAGCCCCTGCTGAAGCCCCCGAAGGAGGCGCAGAAGAATGAAAGCTGACGTGATTAAACTGGACGGCAAGAAGGCCGGTTCCGTCGAGCTTGACGAAGCGCTCTTCGGTCTTGAGCCGCGTGCTGACATTCTGCAACGCATGGTCCGCTATCAGCTGGCCAAGCGTCAGGCTGGTACGCACAAGGTGAAAACTCGCTCAGAAACCTCGTATTCCACCAAGAAGATCTACCGGCAGAAAGGCACCGGCGGCGCGCGCCACGGTTCGCGCAATGCTCCGATCTTCCGTTCCGGTGGTGTCTACAAGGGGCCGACCCCGCGCAGCCACGCCCATGACCTGACCAAGAAGTTCCGCAAGCTGGGCCTAAAACACGCCTTGTCTGCGAAAGTTGCAGCAGGTGAACTGGTTGTTCTGGATGCGGCTGACCTGAAAGAGGCCAAAACCGGGACACTGGCAAAGGCGATCAAAAACCTCGGCTGGAAACGCACGCTGGTCATTGACGGGGCTGAAGTGAACGAAAAATTCGCTCTGGCGGCCCGCAATATCGACGCGGTTGATGTTCTGCCAAGTGCCGGTGCCAATGTTTACGACATCCTGCGCCGGGACACGCTGGTTCTGACAAAAGCCGGTGTTGAAGCTCTGGAGGCTCGACTGAAATGAGTGTGAAAGCTGAACTTTATGACGTGATCCGCAAGCCGGTCGTCACCGAGAAGGCAACCATGGCCTCTGAAGCCAACGCGGTTGTGTTCGAAGTGGCCATCGGGGCCAACAAGCCGCAGATCAAAGAAGCGGTTGAAACGCTGTTCGGCGTCAAGGTGAAGGCGGTCAATACCACCATCACCAAAGGCAAAGTCAAGATGTTCCGGGGCCGCAAAGGTACCCGCAAGGACGTCAAGAAGGCCTATGTGACGCTGGAAGAAGGCAATACGATTGACGTGACGACCGGGCTTTGATTTAGCCGGTTAGGTCTGAGAATTGAAAAGCCCCTCGGTGAAGGCCGGGGGGCTTTTTGTTTCATGTTTCTCTGAAGATTGGCAAACTCCCCGGGCGGGGGCAACTTTCAGTGTCTCAATCCCAAAGGTTTACCTCTTCCCCATTCTCGCGCATGTGGTCAGCCTTGGCCTGCAACCAGCGCTGAAAATTCGGCTGCTCCTTGTACCCGTCTGTTGCCACGTATTCGAGGCTTGATAGATGGTGGAAAGGCTTGAAATACCCGGGCAACATGAAGGCCAATGCCTCCCGCATGGATTGAGGGGGATTGTCCGGATCATCCAGGGTAAAGAACATGGTTGTAGGCGTGAAACTCGTGTACCACCGCTGGGCAAGCTCCCGCTCTCCCATGGTCTCTCCATCAAAGTCGGTCACTTCGCGAGACCCCCACATGTTCAGCTGAATCACCATGAAATTTTCTTTCAGATAGTCAGTGATTTCTGCGCGCTCGAAATTGACGTTATGCATTTCCGCGCAGTACGGGCAGCCATATTGCTCCCAGATTATCACGAGGTCCTTTCCGGCAGCGGTGGCTTCGGCCAGATCTTCGCCAAGTTCAAGGAATGTATCGGCAAAAAACGGTTGCAGGTGGAGGCCATCATCCCCGACTTCCGCCGCATGAAGGGGCGCTACAAGGAACAATGTGAGACATGCAGCCAGAATTCTTGAAACTTTGTTCATGGTTTTCTCCCTCTTTTCGGGGAGCATACCATTATTCGCGGTTTCAGTCTAAGGCGTGGTGGATAAATAAAAGGTGAGGGCTCTGGGAGGGCCGGGTTAGGCTCCAAGCCTAAGATCACAGGCAGAACGTCGGGTGGGCATTCATTGCGCACCCTATTTTGTTTGAAGCGGCTCCCCAACCCGGAATCAAGGCACGGAACGTGCCGCCGGGCAGCGCCCGACCGCTCCGTCGCACCGGAGGTGCGCCGATCATAGTTGGCTCGCCTTCGGCGAGAGGGGCGGGCGCTTTTGCAGCGTTTCGTGTGTCGGTGAGGTGGGGGTTGGCGACACCATAAAGTGGCATCCAATGAGGTGATCACGCCCATCCGCGGTCGGGCGCTGCCCGTCTTGTAAAGTCCGGGTGACAGACTTAAAACCACCCCGCGGAACGGCGATGGCGCGGCTTTTCTCTACCCTGTCACCCCCGCGAAAGCGGGGGCCAATCTAAGCCAAGTGCCAGTTTGAAGGAGGTCCCCGCTTTCGCGGGGATGACAGGTGCTATAACCCCCTTGCCACCCCCTCCAACCCCCGCTATACCGCGCGGGTGTTTGGCCTCAGATTCGTTCTGGGGCCTTGTACCTTTTACTTACGCGGACCTACGGGGCCGTTCACCATAGGGGCCTCATTTGCCCCGGAAGCATAACGGAAGACAGCAACATGGCACTGAAGTCGTATAAACCGACTACTCCAGGCCAGCGAGGGCTGGTCCTGATCGACCGTTCGGAGCTTTGGAAAGGTCGTCCTGTCAAGTCTCTCACAGAGGGTCTGACGAAAAAGGGCGGTCGGAACAATACCGGGCGGATAACAATGCGCCGCAAAGGCGGAGGGGCCAAGCGCCTTTACCGCATTGTGGATTTCAAGCGCAACAAGATGGACATGCCGGCCACGGTTGAGCGGATTGAATACGACCCCAACCGCACCGCGTTCATCGCGCTTGTCAAATACGAAGACGGCACGCAGGCCTACATCCTGGCCCCGCAACGCCTTGGCGTTGGTGATCAGATCATCGCGTCTGAAAAGGCTGACGTGAAACCGGGCAACGCGATGCCGTTCTCCGGCATGCCGATCGGTACGATCATTCACAATATCGAACTGAAGCCAGGCAAAGGCGGGCAGATCGCCCGTGCCGCCGGGACTTACGCCCAGTTCGTGGGTCGTGACGGTGGTTACGCACAGATCCGTCTGAGTTCAGGCGAACTGCGCCTCGTGCGTCAGGAATGCATGGCGACCGTTGGTGCGGTTTCCAACCCCGATAACAGCAACCAGAATATCGGTAAGGCCGGTCGCAACCGCCACAAGGGCATCCGTCCTTCCGTGCGCGGTGTTGTCATGAACCCGGTCGATCACCCCCATGGTGGTGGTGAAGGCCGTACATCCGGCGGTCGTCACCCGGTTACCCCTTGGGGCAAACCGACCAAGGGTGCGCGTACCCGCAACAAGAACAAAGCCTCGGATAAACTTATCCTGCGTTCGCGCCATGCGAAGAAGAAGGGTCGTTAAGATATGTCACGTTCTACATGGAAAGGCCCTTTCGTAGATTCCTATGTCCTCAAAAAAGCCGAGGCAGCACGGGAATCGGGCCGCAAAGATGTCATCAAGATCTGGTCACGCCGTTCGACCATCCTGCCCCAGTTCGTGGGCCTGACGTTCGGTGTCTATAACGGCCGCAAGCACATCCCCGTGCTGGTATCCGAGGAAATGATCGGTCAGAAATTCGGCGAATACAGCCCGACCCGTACCTATTACGGTCATGCTGCCGATAAAAAAGCGAAGCGGAAATAAGTCATGGGCAAAGCGAAAAATCCTCGCCGCGTGGCGGAAAACGAAGCGATGGCTGTCAGCCGCATGTTGCGCACCAGCCCGCAGAAACTGAACCTTGTTGCTGCAATGATCCGTGGTAAGTCGGTTGAAAAGGCTCTGTCTGACCTGACTTTCAGCAAGAAACGGGTTTCCGAAGACGTGCTGAAAACTCTGCAGTCGGCGGTTGCCAATGCAGAAAACAACCACGGTCTTGATGTTGACGAACTCATCGTCGCCGAAGCCTGGGTTGGCAAGAACCTGACCATGAAACGTGGTCGCCCCCGTGCCCGTGGCCGGTTTGGCAAGATCCTGAAGCCCTTTGCTCAGGTCACCATCAAAGTGCGCCAGGTAGAGGAGCAAGCATAATGGGTCAGAAAATCAATCCGATCGGCTTCCGCGTTCAGGTCAACCGCACCTGGGACAGCCGCTGGTTCGCCAACAGCAATGAATATGGCGACCTGCTGCTGGAAGACGTGAAAATCCGCGACTTCATCAAGAAAGAATGCGCCCAGGCCGGTATCTCCCGCGTCATTATCGAGCGTCCGCACAAAAAGTGCCGCGTGACCATTCATTCTGCACGTCCGGGTGTGATCATCGGCAAAAAAGGTGCTGACATCGAAACCCTGCGCAAGAAGGTTGCCAACCTGACGGATAGTGAACTGCACCTCAACATCGTTGAAGTCAGAAAGCCCGAGCTGGATGCGCAACTGGTTGCCGAAAGTGTTGCTCAGCAGCTTGAGCGCCGTGTCAGCTTCCGCCGTGCGATGAAACGTGCCGTGCAGAACGCCATGCGCATGGGTGCCCTTGGTATCCGCATCAATGTCGCCGGCCGTCTGGGTGGTGCCGAGATTGCGCGCACCGAATGGTATCGCGAAGGCCGCGTGCCTTTGCACACGCTGCGTGCCGACATCGACTATGCAACCTCTGAAGGCCTGACCGCCTATGGTATCATCGGTATCAAGGTCTGGATCTTCAAAGGTGAGATCATGGAGCATGATCCGGCAGCCCGCGATCGCAAAGCACAGGAACTACAAGACGGGGGTGGGCCGCGTCCGCAGCGCCGCTGACGGATCGCCGCCTCTAGAGGAGAGAACTTATGCTTTCACCAAAGCGTACCAAATTCCGCAAGCAGTTTAAGGGCCGCATCCACGGCCAGGCCAAAGGCGGATCAGACCTGAATTTCGGCTCCTACGGGCTGAAAACAACGGAACCCGAGCGCATCACCGCGCGCCAGATCGAAGCTGCACGCCGTGCCATGACGCGTCACATGAAGCGTCAGGGCCGCGTGTGGATCCGGATATTCCCGGACTTGCCGGTCACCAAGAAACCAACCGAGGTTCGGATGGGTAAAGGTAAAGGCTCCGTCGAATTCTGGGCAGCCAAAGTCAAACCCGGCCGCATCATGTTCGAAATCGACGGCGTCTCAGAAACCGTCGCCCGCGAGGCCCTGCGCCTGGGTGCGATGAAACTGCCGGTTAAATGCCGCTTCGTTCAGCGCGAAGACTGGTAAGAGTTGGTAGGCTGAGAGGCCACGCTACAAGATTGAAGACCCCTGATCGTAAGGTTGGGGGTTTTTGTTTTGGGCGTTTGCGGCAATTGCCTCTCTGTGCCCAAAGTAATACGACAGCCAGTTATCGACATTTGCCACGATCACCAGCTGCCGCACCAAATTTTCGGAGGCACGGTTGAAAAGTCGCCGAAAAGTTGGGGAATGTCATCAAATCTGACCACGATTGCAATCGTCAATGATAGCAATGGGTCGTCCAGGTAATCGTGGGCGAAGGCACCAAAATACACTGTTCTCGCTTTGTGGGAATCATCCTTTGAGTGCTCCCCAACCCAACACTTCATGAAGAAACTTTTTCGACTCTCCCAGGGACCATCGACGGTGATAACGAGTGGGTCATCAATCTTCTCAACCAACTCTGACAGGCGCCCCCTTATCCAGAACGCTCCAACAGCTCGATTCCGTCGAAACCATCTTCGTAAACATTGATCTCTGGTTCGGGTGGGAGGAACTTCATTAAACTGATCCGTGAATTTGGCCTACGTAAAAACTTGTCGCTGGGACTTGTTGCTAGAAACGCCTAGTCGATTTTGCAGTTGTTTGATGATTGCCGTTTATCAGTGCCGTTACAATCCTAATTGTCGGCATTCCGGAATGCTTCAACATGAGATTGGCAGTGGTCGGTTCCAGTGCTATCGCGGTGTCGTTTATGCGACAGACACCCGCCAGCAGAATGCCGTTTATCAGGAATTGGGCAAGTGATCGAAGGATGGGCGCACCTGTTCATCCGGCTTGGCATTGCAAGCGTCTGCGAGCCCTGAATGTGTTGCAGAAAAGGAAGATGACCACGGTTATCCCGGACTGAGGATTTTGAAATGACATACGGTGTTCCATCTGGTGACAAGCTATTAGCGCATTTGGGCAAGGTTGCATCCGGTCCCTTTGAAGATGCGACGAGTGCAGAGCCGGAACTCTACTGGAATGAAGAGGTTGCAGAAGCGGAAGATAGGAATATTTTCCGCAAAGACTGGGTTTGCCCGGGCCTCGCAGCCGAAATTCCCAAGACCGGGGATTATATGACGTTTTCGGTTGCGGGTGAGCCGATCTTCTGTATCCGCGACAAGACAGGTGAGGTGAAGACCTATTCCAACGTATGCCGCCACCGAATGATGCAGTTGCTTGATGGCAAGGGAACAACGTCAAGAGTTGTCTGCCCCTATCACGCCTGGTCCTATGATCTGAATGGCCAGTTGATTGGTGCCGGGCATATGGAGCGCTCAAAAGGTTTTAACAAGAAGGACGTCTGCCTGCCCGAGATTCGAACGGAAATCTGGAATGGCTGGATCTATGTCACACTGAACCCTGACGCGCAGTCGGTCAGTGAAGCACTGGCACCATTGCATGATGTTGTGTCGCGCTATGGGATGGAAAACTATGTTCCTGTCGTAAGGGAGGAGCATATCTGGAAGACCAACTGGAAGCTTCTGGCTGAGAATTTCATGGAAGGATACCACCTTCCTGTCGCCCACAAGGCCACGGTCGGCGCATGGTTTGCGCTGGACGAAACCGTGTTTCCCGACGACGCGCATGATGGATTCACCTTTCAGATATTCGCAAAAACCGACAACGCGACTTACGGGCGGGCGCATCCGGATAACACGACGCTGAAAGACGAATGGCGCAATACATCTATTCTGCCGACGGTTTTTCCAGCCCACATGTACGTACTTGCACCGGATCACCTGTGGTATCTGACATTGCGGCCCCGTGGTGTAGGCGAGGTGGATGTTCGCTTTGGTGTGGCGATCGCCCCTGAAGTGGACGCGATGCTCAGCTATGCAGACGAACGCGAAGCGTGGATCAGCGAGTTGATTACGTTCTTTGAGCATGTCAACACAGAAGACCGTCAGGTCGTTGAAGGTATTTATGCGGGTTCAAGATCCAGCTTTGCCGTTCCCGGCCGGCTGAGCTGGCTGGAACGGGAAATTCACGACTTCCAGAAATATCTGGCGCGCCGATTGGTGCCTGATTACTTAACAAAGGCCTGAACGTTTCTGTAGTTGGTCAGTTGGCGCCCGGCATATCGGTCGCTGAACTTTCCAATGCCTCTGCCAATACCCTATCATCCCCTCACTGGGGGTAAGATCGAGCGCGCTTACCTGATGAGAGAAGCCCTGCCAGCGGGGCAAATTGGATGGGGCGCATTTCCAGTGAAATCGCAAAAACTCGTTATACCTGACCCTGCCCCTTAATCACAATTGACAGTTTTCCGTTAGTAGGTGCTTTCATTCACGGAACGGTGTCGAGAACGGTGATTGATCAGAACCTGATCTACCGTCGGCGCCTTACAAGGTTGCCAGAGCTCAGAACTTCACCACAACGTCCGGCAGATTGAGCGCCCGAACAAGGTCGCGCACCTCCTGTCGCGCGGCGATGTTGGAGAGGTTCAGCCCGCCGATCCTTGCGTCGCGCATGTCAAGCAGGGTCAGGCCGTTTGAGAACATTTCGCGGAAAATCACCCGCTCGGAAAATCCCGGGGCGACGCGAAAGCCGATGCGTTTGGATAGATCCTCCAGCGCTTTGCCGACCTTGCGCTTGTTGTGCATGTTCTGTGTGCCCAGCCGGTTGCGAATGACGATCCAGTCGATCGGCTGCAATCCCGCCTGCGCCCTTAACTGCCGTGCGTTCCACACCATTTCGGAATAGACCGAGGGGCCGATCACCCGCTCGGTTTCCGGATCGACCCGCGCCAGAAGATCGAAATCGACGAAACTGTCATTGAGCGGCGTGATCAGAGTATCGGCCAGCGAATGTGCAATCTCGGACAGTCTTGTATGTGAACCGGGGCAGTCGACGACGACGAAATCATTGTCGGCCTCAAGGCGGGCAATGGCATCGGAAATCCGCCGGTCATTAATGTTTTCGCCCGGTGCCAGTTTGGACTGCCCGATATTGGGCAGCTTGCCGAGTGTCGGCATCGGCAGGGGCGTTTCCTTGCGGCGGATATACTCGGCCCGGTTTTCGATATAGCGCGAAAAGCTGCGTTGTCTTGTATCAAGATCAAGCGCGCCGACCTTGTAGCCAAGCCGAACCAGCGCAGTGGCTACATGCATACAGGTGGTCGACTTTCCCGAACCCCCCTTTTCGTTTCCCACAATTATAATGTGCGACACGCCTGCAACCCCTTGAAAACACAAAAAAGCGCGCCCGGCACAGGCGCGCTTTGATCTATAAACAATAAACCTTCATGAAGGAAGATTGTTTCCGGTTTCCGGACTAAAAACCCAGACCTTCGTATTTCTTCTTGAACTTGGAAACACGACCGCCGGTGTCCATAAGGCGGGTGTTGCCGCCGGTCCAGGCCGGATGCACGCTCGGATCAATCTCAAGCGTCAGAGTGTCGCCCTCGGAACCGTAGGTTGACCGCATTTTGACAATCGTGCCGTCGGTCATCTTGACGTCGATCATGTGATAATCGGGATGGATATCGTTTTTCATGGGTCCAGTCCTTATGCGTTGGCGCCGGATTTGGGCTTGTAGTTGGTCTTTTCAGCGATACGGGCCGATTTACCCCGGCGCGAGCGCAGATAGTAAAGCTTGGCGCGGCGAACACGACCACGGCGCACGACCGTGATTTCGGCGATGTTCTGCGAATGCAGCGGGAAGACACGCTCCACACCTTCGCCAAACGAGATTTTGCGCACGGTGAAAGAGCCGGCAATGCCGCTGCCGCCTTTGCGCGCAATGCACACGCCTTCGTAATTCTGTACGCGGCTGCGCGACCCTTCGGTCACCTTGTAGCCTACGCGGATGGTGTCGCCAGCCTTGAAATCGGGAATCTTGGCCCCGAGTGCTGCGACCTGTTCAGCTTCGAGCTGTTCAATCACATTCATTTTGTCGTCCTTCATGCCCGCTGTTTTTCAGCGAAGTTTGATGCGTTCTAAGAGCTCTTGGTCTCTCACCGGGTCCCTATCTTCTTGATAAGCCCGCCAGAGGTCAGAACGACGTTCCTTTTATCTTTTGCCCGGTCGATGGAAATGCCGCCGTTACGTTCAGAAGAAGAGAATCCCCCACGCGCCAACGACTCGATTTAACCGAGCACGCGCCCGTATAGTCTGAGGTTGAGGCTGACGCAAGGGGGGAGAGGGGTTGGGGGTGGGATTGCTTTGGGGGGGGTGGGTTGTGATTCTGGTGGAAAGATGGTGGTCGGCTTTGAGCCCACACCGGACCTATCAAATTCGTGCAGCGTGCGCCCGCCGCCCAAACTTCGCCGCTAAAGCGAAAAGCTTCATGCTGCCTTGCAGAGGGAACAGCAGACGTTCATGCAAGTCTCAGCAAAACCAACAATGGCAATGACCGGTACTGCGGGCCAAAGTTTGATTCCGCTGCAACTGTTCCAGCCGCAGTTATCGGCGCGGGGTAAAGTTATTTCGGGGATCTCCTGTTTGGATGATCGTTTAGGACCTGTGCTGAACCAGGCGTTTTGTACGTATCTGAAGTATTGGAAGAGGAATAATTTGGGTGCGCGAAAAATCTTCACGCACCCAACAACCATTGTCAGACAAACAGGAAATCGTCTGTGTCTAGCCCTGTCACACCAACTACCGTCACACTATTTCCTGCATCAAAGTGAACGGTCGATGAACCATTGGCTTCAGTGATCGTGATCTGCGAGAAATCGGTCAGGCCATAACCGTCAACTTCGATCATGTCCAAACCACTTTGGAAATCACGGATATAATCGTTACCGCTGCCGTCATTAAACACAAAAGTATCGGACCCGTTGGTAACTGTAGTTTGGGAACGAAGGTTATAGGCCCTTGAATCGCCCCACATATGGTCGTTGCCTGCACCGCCATTTATCCGGTCGTCTCCGTTTTGAATTAATGCGGTACCTAACCCGCGATAGGTGCTGACATACACATAATTAAAATCGCCATAGATCGTATCGCCCCCGTCGCCACCATGAATGGTGTCGTCGCCGCCCTCAACATTCCAGACACCGTTCCTTGCGGTTATGGTGACTCTATCGAAATCACCCACCATGTAATCACTTCCGGCATCCCCGGACATGAAGTCGTCCCCGCCAATCACATTAAAGCCACCATAGTTGTTGGAATCGGCGGAGACGTCTTTCGTGTCGCCATAGAGGCGATCACTGCCCTCTCCGCCATAAATGTAATCGTCACCGGCTTCAAAGGTGGGATTCCTATACCAGGAGCGATAGGAAAAAATATGGCTCGCGTCGCCATAGATCGTATCTGCTCCGGCACCGCCGTTTAACCAATCGTCGCCCATATAGCGGACTGGACTTGGACCTCGTCCGTCATAAATATGATTGGCATCTCCAGCTATGGTGTCGTTTCCGCCAAGACCATCTACCTGTGTATTAAGAGCCGCGCCCCAAAAGTTGTCACTGCCCTCGGTGAGAATGAAGACGTTGTCGATTTCAATCGGTGGGCCTTCGACCACATCGTTGACGGTAACAGCGATGCTCTGATCGTCCGTCTGGCCCGATACAGTATCCGTTACAGTGACGGTTACATTGTAAACATTATCCCCACCCGCATCACCAGGCGCTTCGAAGTCAGGAGATGAAATAAAGGTCAGTTCACCGGTGTCAGGATCAATCGCGAACAACGCTGCGTCGTCACCACCCGTGATCGTATAAGTTACCGGATCACCCTGTGGATCGGTTCCGACCACAGTTGTTACAGCGCTTGTATTTTCATCGATGGAGACGCTGGCAGTTTCGCCGCCACCGTCAGAAGTAATGGCCAGAGTCAGGCCAAGTTCCTGCATAATATCGGTTATCTGTTCCAGTGCAGCCTGAATTGCAGGGTTCGATGACTCTAGCGCGAGGATCGCGTTAATCGCTTCTTCTGGTGGTTCATACCCGTCTTCGGCAACAGCTTGGATGTATTCGTTCAGCTTTTCAGAAAATTGTGGCTGGGTGAGCGCATTCTTGTTCTTTAGCAAGATGCTCTCAAATGAAGTAGTGGCTCCATTATTTGTAGATTTTTCTGGTTTAGGCATGTTCACTTCCCTCTTTTATTAGAAATTCAATTAGCAAGTGAGAGGCTGGTATGGTTGTTGATCGCTCTTTGGCTCTCCCTCACCATTGCTTGGACCAGTTGACTGGCTAGAAAGAAGATTTTCCCATATTAAACTCAGTGCGTATACTCGGGGGACTCATAGTAATTATCTCGATTTCCCAGGGTATACCCTAGGTCTGCTGTGTGTCGAAATATGGAAGCATGCGCATTGTTTATTTGGAAAAAGCGCTGCGTGAACCCCAGTTCAGAACGTCAGATGTTTAGGTCTCCAATGTTGCGGTACCAGTTAGGATAGCGCGCAGATAATGCTGATAAGCCGAGGGTTGATAAGCAATAGATTGAATGTCTGAAACTTGGATTTCTTCTGCAGTGGGTCAATTGGACCGGTTACCGCGCTGCCACCACCGGCGCGAGTGCAGCACGAAGCCGCTGTATCCGCAACAGGTAGCAGAACCCCGCTGAGAGGGCCTCGGAATCCAATTCACCCTTAAGTTTGTTTCTTAGTAAATGGAACCGGAAACAAAGCGACAAGCCACACGCTTCCTACTTGAACCCTTCACCCTTGCCCTTTTGATACGCCTCCCAAAGATCAGGCCGTCTCTCCCTGGTCAACTCTTCCGACTGCGCCTTCCGCCATGCGTCTATTTTGCCGTGGTGGCCGGAGAGGAGGACATCAGGCACCTTTTGTCCCTGCCAGTTTGCCGGTCGCGTATATTGCGAATGTTCCAGCAAGCCGTCAGAAAAACTCTCTTCATCGATTGAGGTTTCGTTGCCAAGCACCCCCGGCAGCAGGCGGACCGAGGCATCGATCAGCACTTGCGCGGCGATCTCGCCGCCGGTCAGGACGTAATCGCCGATTGAGATTTCCTCGATGTCGTAGTGATCCAGCACGCGCTGGTCCACGCCTTCAAAGCGGCCGCACAGGATGGTCAACCCCTTGGCCTGTGAGAGCCGCCGGGCCGTGGCCTGATCAAAGGGTTTGCCGCGCGGCGAAACATAGATGATGGGCGATTGGGCCTGATTGCGTGGGGTGCCTGCCTGCGCCTCGTCCAGTGCTGCGGCGATCACGTCGGGTTTCATCACCATCCCGGCTCCGCCCCCGGCGGGCGTGTCGTCGACATCCCGGTGTTTGCCGGTGCCAAAGCGGCGCAGATCGATGGTTTCCAGTGCCCAAAGCCCGTTTTGCAAGGCCTTGCCGGTCAGCGACAGGCCGAGAACGCCGGGAAAAGCCTCGGGGAAAAGGGTGATAACCTTTGCCTTCCAGATATTCGCAAGCTCCGGCCGGTCGGTCATCAACTCGCGCGGTTGGGCCGAGGCGCTGATTGACAGACGACCGTGGGATTTTGATTTATCAGTCATCTTTTGCCTCCGGCAACAGGCCTTCGGGCAGGTCGACAATGACGCGGCGCGCATTGAGATCGACGGTCGGGACGACTTCGCTGGTGAACGGGATCAGGGCCGAGCCTTTGATACCCTTGCCTGTCACTTCAAGCAGATCACCCGCACCATGATCGTGGATGGCATTGACCCGGCCGATTTTTTCGCCACCTGTGTCAATCACATCCAGTCCGATCAGGTCGGAATGATAAAACTCGTCATCCGGCAGCGAGGGCAATGCAGCGCGGTCGGCAAAAAGCTTGAGGCCCTTGCTGGCATCGGCCGCTTCCTTGCTGCCAATTCCGCCAAGCCGGGCAGCAAATCCGCCCTTGACCGGGCGGGTGAGGGTGATCGGGAACTGCTTTGATCCATCCTCGTTCCACAAGGGGCCATAATTGGCAATGTCGGTCGGTTCGGCGCAGAAGCTTTTGACACGGGCTTCGCCGCGCACACCGAAGGAACCGGTGACAACACCAACACATATGCGATCCCGGGCCATGTCAGCCATGTGCTTTCATTGCAGCTTCAAACAGGTCGAAATCCGCTTCATTGATCTCAAACTGCCCACGCCTGAACGCCATGCCCCATTTCGCCGGATTGGTGACGAAGGAAAGCGGTTCCAGCAGCGGGCGCACCGGGGCCGGGGTAACAGCCGCATAGGCGGCCCTCGCGGCCCAGATTTCGTGGCCGTCCCAGGTGGTTTCAAACGGCGTCGGGTCGATCACGGTGCCAAGGGCGGTGAAGCACTGGACGGGGTCGCCTGACATGAAGCCGGTTTTTGGGGAGTAATAGGCGAAGCGGTCACCCTCAGAGAGTTTGGCAAGCCCTTGCCGTTTGCCTTTGGAGAACGCGCAAATCCCCGCTTCGGTGGCGAATTTCACGTGGTCCGCGGCAACGACGCCGATCCAGTACCGTATTGTCAATTGTACTCTCCCGCAAATGGCGAAGGGCGGCGGTATGACCCTGCCGCCCTTCTATCATAGCCCGGAAAAGGGCTGACCGGTGAAGCAGATTATTCCGCTGTCGCCTCTTCGGCAGGTGCCTCCTCAGCAGGTGCCTCCGCAGCAGGGGCCTCTTCCGCTGGAGTATCCTCAGCCGGTGCTTCCTCGGCCGGAGCTGCCGCAGCGGCTTCGGCTTTGGCTGCTTTTTCCTCGGCGCGGTCTTTGGCTTTCTGGTGCGGTTCGCCTTTTTTCGGGTTGGAACGCTCTTTCTTGTCAACAACGCCAGCCGCTTCCAGCATGCGTGACACGCGGTCTGTGACCTGAGCGCCTTCGCCGAGCCAGTATTTGACCCGGTCGAGGTCCATTTTCACACGCTCCTCAGAGTCTTTCGGCAAAAGCGGGTTATAGGTGCCGAGCTTTTCGATGTAACGGCCATCGCGCGGCATGCGGCTGTCGGCAGCGACGATGCGGTAGAAGGGGCGTTTTTTCGAGCCGCCGCGGGCCAGTCTGATTTTCATTGCCATGGTGTGTTTCTCCTTTGAATGGCGTGGTGCGGTCTCCTGCGCTGCATGAGACCCTACGTTTGGTTATTCCTGATGTTTCTGGTGGTGTTGAATGACTTCCTGAATGATGAAGTTCAGAAATTTCTTGGCGAATTCCGGGTCGAGATCGGCCCGTTGTGCGAGGTCTTCGAGCCGCTTGATCTGTGCTGATTCACGGGTCGGATCAGATGGCGGCAGGTCATGTTCGGCCTTGAGCGCGCCGACGGCCTGCGTGTGTTTGAACCGCTCGCCCAGCGTATAGACAAGGATCGCATCCAGCCGGTCTATCGACTGGCGATGCTCTTTCAGGATGTCTGCGGCGCGGGAAACAGCGTCGGTCATTGGAGGGCCTCCGGTGCGGGGTGGCGATAGATGAGTGACTCCCCCAGCCGTTCATGCCGGAAGGTGGATTCTGCTGTGGCGCCCAGCCGTTCGGCAAGGGCGCGAGAGCGGGTGTTTTCTGGGGCGATCAGGCTGATTGCGGTTGTCCAGCCGAGGGTTTCGTAAGCGTGCTGGCGCGCCCGGACTGCCGCCTCAAACGCCATGCCTTTGCCTTGCGCCCATTTCAGAACGCCCCAGCCGATCTCCTGTTCGGGCCAGCCTTCGGGATACCAGAGGCCGATATGGCCGACATAGCGCCCGGTTGATTTGTCTTCGACCCCCCAGAAGCCGAAACCGCGCAGGCTCCAATGGCCGATGAAGGTGGCAATGACGCGGAAAACCTGCTCACGCGGCATCCGGCCACCGACAAATTCGGCCTGTTCGGAAGCGAAGAACTCGCATTCCGCATCAAGATCTTCGAGTTTTGGTGCGCGCAGGATCAGGCGGTCGGTTTCAAGGGTCGGGATTGAGAATGTTGCGGAGGTCATGCGTAGGCCTCCATATTGCCGTCATCGTCTGAATTGACGGCCGCATTGTGGCGGTAGACCAGGCAGGTCAGACCGTCAGGTTTCACGGCATTTTCATCCAGTGTGGCACCGAGGCGTTCGGCCAGCGTGATCGATGGTTTGTTGTCCGGGGCGATGTAGCTGACGGCGGTTGACCAGCCGAGGATGTCGAACGCGTAATCGCGGACGGCACGGGCGCTTTCAGCAGCATAGCCCTTGCCTTCGTCCGATCCTTGCCAAAGCGACCAGCCGATTTCGATTTCGGGCCAGCCGTCAGGATAGAAGCCACCGACATGGCCGATGGCGCGTCCGTCGGATTTCAGCGTGATGATGAGAAGGCCGAGCGCGCGGGACGACCAAGAATCGACCATATCCGCGAAATCCAGTACCGCCTTGCCCCGGTCATCGGTTCCACCGGCATATCGGGCGCGTTCTGACATCAGGAAGGATATGAAATCCTCCTGATCGGCAGGGATGGCACCGCGCAGGATCAGGCGGTCGGTTTGAAGAGTCGGGATGGTGAATGTGGTGGAGGTCATGCGCAGGCCTCCACATTGAGGTCGTCATCCATCCCTCCGGCGGGTCGATGGCTGTAAATCAGGCAAGCACTTTCGCCGGGGGGCTGGGTTGCAGCGGGATCAATCGTGGCACCCATTTTTTCGGCAAGCGCGATGGAACGGTCGTTGCCCGGGTCGACATAGCTGATGACGCGGTCCCAGCCCAGCGTTTCAAAGGCAAAATCGCGGGCAGCAGAGGCGGCTTCAAAGGCGTATCCGTGGCCTTCAGCCTCGGGTGTCAGAATCCAGCCAAGCTCGCGTTCGGGATCGCCATATTCGTGATGCAGAAAAATGAGGCCGAGGAATTCGCCGGTTTCGCGCAAGGCCAGCGTCCAGGCCCCGTAGCCGTGCAATTGCCAGCCGGCGACTGCGGCGCAGAAGTCAAACCAGCTGTCTTGTGCGGTGAAGGGGCCGCCCATGTGAACCGACCGTTCAGACGCCATGATGTCAGTATAGGGGCCGAGATCATCAAGCGTTGGTGCGCGCAGGATCAGGCGTTCGGTCTCAATTTCCGGTATGGTGAATGTGGTGCCTATCATATTCGCCCCCAACTATGGCGAATTGGATACCCAGCAGCATCGGCCATCATTTTAGGAATGTCAGTTTGCCAGCCTGAGCTGAGGGGCGTTTGTTTCGCATCTAATGGAGGCCAGTTCCAAAAATTGAATCCGACATAAGTGAATGTCAGCTCAGGAGTGGAACGCAGTTCGGTGGCGTGAACCTTGGAGCCGCATTGGCAAGTGATCTCCGGTATGATCCCTGTGTCATGGAATTGTGCTGCTGCTTTTAGGATAGCCTCTGTCAATTCCTCAATTGGGATTTCCCCGCACCCCGGACATGTGACGGTTTCAATAAGGTTAATTTCCATACCTTGAAAGCCGAAGCCCTCAATCACTTCGAGCCCGCGAGTAAGCAATTTCGTCCAGGATGACGATCCGTTGGCATTGGGATCACTGTACGCATTTGCCAGGCCTTCGGTGGGTGCATAAGAATCCCCTTCTCCAAGGGTGGTTTGAGGATCTTGTTCCATTTCGACTATCTGGTTTTCCCAAAGCGCACCCAGCACACGCGCCTTCACCGCACCCGCTTCATTCTTGGGCACGGTTGGGAAAAACCAGAAGTCGTAGTGATCGCTCATTTCTTCTTCCCGAAACCACTGAGACCTGGGGGCAAGGCCGTGCCACCGCCCAAACCAGGAAGTTTGCCGCCTGCGCCCATCTGCTTGGCTGCCGCTTCCAGCGCTTTGGGGTCCATGCCGGCGCCCATATCGGCAGGCATGCCGCCTTTGCCGAACATGCCCTTCATCGCCTGTTTCAGCATGCCGCCCTTGCCCATCTTCTTCATCATGTCGCCCATCTGGCGCTGCATTTTCAGAAGTTTGTTAAGCTCGCTGACCTCCAGCCCCGCCCCTTTGGCGACGCGTTTCTTGCGGCTGGCCTGCATGATTTTCGGGTTGGCGCGTTCCTTTTTGGTCATCGACTGGATGAGGGCGATCTGGCGTTTCAGAACCTTGTCGTCCATCCCTGCCGCTTCCATCTGGCCTTTCATCTTGCCCATGCCCGGCATCATGCCCATGACGCCTTCCATGCCACCCATTTTCAGCATCTGTTCAAGCTGCGCGCGCAGGTCGTTCATATTGAACTGGCCCTTCTGGAAGCGCTTCATCATGCGTTCGGCCTGTTCAGCCTCGATGGTTTCCTGCGCCTTTTCGACCAGTGAAACGATATCGCCCATGCCAAGGATACGGCCAGCGATGCGCTCGGGGTGGAACTTTTCAATCGCGTCCATCTTTTCGCCAAGGCCGACGAATTTGATCGGTTTGCCGGTGACGGCGCGCATGGAAAGTGCCGCTCCGCCGCGGCCGTCGCCGTCCATACGGGTGAGAACGACGCCTGAGATGCCGATGCGGCTGTCAAAGTTTTCTGCCGTGTGGACCGCGTCTTGTCCGGTAAGGCCGTCAACCACCAGCAGGGTTTCCCGCGGCTTGGTGATATCTCGGACAATCTCGACCTCTTCCATCAGGGTATCGTCGATGGAAAGGCGGCCAGCGGTATCGAGCATATAGACGTCGTATCCGCCGAGCGTTGCCTGCTGTTTGGCGCGCTTGGCGATATCACCCGGTTTTTCGCCTTTGACGATGGGCAGGGTATCGACGCCGATCTGGGTGCCCAGCACCGCAAGCTGGTCCATCGCCGCCGGACGGTAGACATCGAGCGAGGCCATCAGCACGCGTTTCCCTGATTTTTCCTTCAGGCGTTTGGCCAGTTTGGCGGTCGTGGTGGTCTTACCGCCGCCCTGCAGACCGACCATCAGGATCGGGGCCGGGGGGCTGTCGATCTTGAGTTCGCCAGCATTGGCGTCTTCGCCTGCCAAGAAATGCACCAGTTCATCATGAACGATTTTAACGACCTGCTGGCCGGGGGTGACCGATTTGGTGACCGCCTGACCGGTGGCTTTCTCCTGAATGGCCTTAACGAAATCGCGGGCAACCGGCAAGGAGACGTCAGCCTCCAAAAGGGCGACGCGGACCTCTCTGAGAGCGGTCGAGACATCAGCCTCGCTGAGCGCGCCTTGTTTTGTGAGCTTATCGAAGACGCCGGAGAGGCGGTCTGACAGGCTTTCAAACATATGGTGTCCTCCTTGGGACCGGTTGCAATTGCCCCCGATATGGGAGCCAAAGCGCCAAACGACAAACTCCCCCGTGGGCGAAACTCGCTGACGGGGGGCGATCCGGGCATAAGGCCTGCGGACCGGAAGCAATTGGCACTTCCGTTGAATTGTGGTGGCTCTAGTGGAGAATTGGGTTAAGGTCAAGCATGGCTGTGAATATCGCTCTTTTGCGCGGAATCAACGTCGGCGGGAACCGGATCTTACCGATGGCCGAACTTCGTCAGATGCTGGAAGAACTGGGTGCACGCGATGTAAGCACCTATATTCAGAGCGGTAATGTCGTTTTTGACGGTGAGATCGAGGCAGGCGTGATTGCTGGCGCGATAGAAGCGGCCAAGGGGTTTCGCCCCGAAGTGCTGGTCATTCCGTTTGAATCGTTTGAGCCGGTGGTTGCGGGCAACCCGTTTCCCGAAGCAGAAGACGACCCAAAGGCGCTGCACGTTTTCTTTCTGGCCTCGCCATCTCTTGCAAATGAGGCCGAGCTTGAAGCGGTTAAGGGGCCGGAGGAGCGATTTGTTCTAACCGAGCGGGCATTGTTTTTGCACACACCAAAATACCTGTCAGGTTCGAAACTTGCGGTGCGGCTGGAGGGTATGCTGGGCGTGGTGACGACTGGGCGAAACTGGCGAACGGTTGAGAAGATCAGGGAGATGGCGCGGGCGATGTCTTGCGTGACCTGAAGATTGGCGAACCGGTTGGCACAAACCCCTGCTGAGAGGTTTGTGCCAATAGTTCTAAGCTGTTGCATTGGCCTTCAAAGGCAACTGATCCCTGTGCGCATAGGCGATGATGGCCGAGGCGATGCCAAGAACGATGGCAGGCACAGCGCTGGGCCCGAGAATGAACAGATGCGCGAGGGTTGCACCGATCATGGTGGCTGCCAACAAAAGCGCCCCAAAGGCCTGAATGCCGGGGACAAACAGGGCGATGGCGGAACCGACCTCGATAATTCCGGTCACATAGCGGAACCATTGGCCTACACCGATAGCCTCGAACGTGCCGACCATCATTTCGACACCGGCGAGTTTTGCAAGACCGGCGGCGAGAAAGGCCAGTGCGGTCAGGGCTTTGAGGCCAAGCAGGCCATATTTTTTGACGTTATCAGACATGAGATTTCTCCTGTGTTGACTGATTATGCTGCCTTTTTCAGATCAAGCTGACCGATTTGGTCCTCGGCCTTTTTGAGGGCTGCGTCCGGGTCCATCGCCAGACCGGTTGCGGAAACGTAGGCAACGTCGGTGATGCCGATGAAGGCCAGAACCTGGGTCAGATAGGTGGTGGCATGATCGGCAGGCGAGCCGACGGGCACGCCACCGGACGCGACGGTGACAATTGCGCGTTTGCCTTCCAGCAGGCCCTCAGGACCGGCCTCAGTGTAACGGAAGGTTTCGCCGGCCCGGCAAATCAGATCAATCTAGGCCTTGAGCGATGCGGGCACACCGAAATTGTAGATCGGTACGCCGATCACCAGCACGTCGGCTGCGCGCAATTCAGTGACCAGCTCGTCTGAGAGCGTCAGGAGGTCTTTTTGTGCATCGGTGCGGTCGTCCGCCGGGGTGAAATTGGCACCGATCCAGTCTTCACTGACTGTTGGCAGGCCTTTGGTCACGTCGCGGGTCACGAGATTTGAATCACTGTTTTCCGCCACGAACCTGTCGGCAACCTGTGCTGAAAGCTGGCGGGAAACGGATCCGCTGACGCGGCTCGAGCTGTCGATTTTAAGGATATTCAGGGGTGAGTTTGTCATGTGTCTGGCCTTTGATTGCTGTTGCCCGGCAGAAATAGGCCAAATGGAATTGAACAAAAGATCAATATGTGCACATGATCTGTGCATGAATGAACAGAAAGACTCGTTGAAAGGCTGGGATGAGGTTCGCATTGCCTACCATGTAGCGCGACTTGGTACTCTGACTGCAGCGGCCAAGTATCTTGGCGTGCATCACGCGACGGTTATCCGGCATATCGATAATCTTGAAGGACGGCTTGGCAGCAAACTGTTCCAACGCAATCCACGCGGCTATCTGCCAACGGAGGCGGGTCTTGAGCTGATGCAGGTGGCGGCCGCGACCGAGGATCAGTTCTCGCAACTGATCGGCAGGCTGAAGGGACGCAGCGAAACGGTCAGCGGTGACCTTATCTTCACATCACTTGGCGGGCTTTCCCCGCAGATCACGCCTTTGCTTGTGGAGTTTGCCCGGATCTACCCCGATGTGCGCCTGTCTTACATCACGGATACGCGGGTGTTTCGCATGGAATATGGCGAGGCGCATGTGGCGTTGCGTGCCGGGCCGCAGCCAACCGAGCCTGACAATATCGCCCAGGCGGTTGCCCGTTTCCCTGTCGCGCCGTTTGCGCACCGGTCTTATGTTGAAAAATATGGGCCCTTGCGCGGCGCGGCTGACGCCCGGAACCACCGCTTTGTCGGGAGCATAGCGGAATTCAAGCGGGCGCCGTTTTATAATTGGATGAAGGCCAACGTACCGGACGAAGCCGTGGTCTATCGCGTTTCTGATCTGCGCAATCTTGAGGACGCGGTTCATGCGGGTGCCGGGATCGGCTTTTTATCCCTGTGGTCGGGCAAATCGAACCCGGATCTGGTTCAGATGATGCCCACCAAAGCAGAGTGGGATACGCAGCTTTGGCTGGTAACCCATGTCGATCTTCACCGCACGGCAAAGGTTCGCGCTTTGTCAGGATTTCTGAAAGAGCACGTACGATCCAAGGTCGAGATGTTGGAAGACCAGCAGCAAGTCGCTGATTATAAGCCGTAATTTCGTATCCGGTATTGCTCGCGAGGAGTGAAAGCGCCTGTCAGACTGGCTAAAGTTTTACCAGTTGATAAAAAATTAAACCTGTGGCAACCTGTCTGAAATGACACCAAACAGGGGAGAGGGTCAGGATGTCAGCTGATCAGTTCACGCCGGGTATTGCCGCCGGTCGTTTGTCTGCCACAGAAATTGCCGCCAACTTTCATGATCTTCATCCGCCGCTTGACGACCACGCGGCACAGGTTGCGGCTGATCGGTGCTATTTCTGCCATGACGCGCCCTGCATGGAGGCCTGCCCGACGACGATCGATATCCCGCTGTTCATCCGTCAGATATCAACCGGAACGCCCGAAGCGGCGGCGCGGACGATTTTCAGCCAGAATATTCTGGGTGGCATGTGCGCGCGGGTCTGCCCGACGGAAACCCTGTGTGAAGAGGTTTGTGTGCGCGAGGAGGCCGAGGGCAAGCCGGTGATCATCGGCCAGTTGCAGCGCTATGCGACGGATCGGTTGATGGCGGCAGATGGTCATCCTTTTGAACGTGCGGCAACCACGGGTAAAACTGTTGCTGTTGTCGGCGCGGGCCCCGCGGGACTGTCTTGTGCGCACAGGCTGGCGATGAAAGGGCATCAGGTTACGATCTATGATGCGCGCGCCAAGGGTGGCGGGCTGAATGAATATGGGATCGCGG
This sequence comes from uncultured Rhodobacter sp., assembly GCA_964567685.1. GTDB lineage: Bacteria > Pseudomonadota > Alphaproteobacteria > Rhodobacterales > Rhodobacteraceae > UBA5972. The sequence continues at coordinate 29,975 of CAZMNO010000001.1, forward strand.
CTTATAAGGCCGTTGATGGATATGCCCAGTCCGAACTTGACTGGTTGATGGGGATCGGTGGGATCAGTCTGGTGAATGGCGCGAGACTGGGAGAGAGCCTTTCCCTGGACGATCTGCAAAAGGACCATGATGCTGTTTTTCTGGCGATTGGTCTGGCGGGTGTGAATGCACTGGCGATTGAGGGGAATGACCGGGAGGGGGTTGCCGACGCCGTGGATATGATCGCGTCTTTGCGTCAGTCATCCGACAAGACCGACATTGCCGTTGGTCGCAATGTGGTGGTGATTGGTGGTGGGATGACCGCGGTGGACGCTGCTGTGCAGTCGCGCCTGCTGGGCGCTCAGAACGTCACCATGGCGTATCGGCGCGACAAGGCGGCGATGGCGGCCTCGGAGTTTGAGCAGGAGCTTGCGGCCTCGCACGGGGTTCGGCTTCTTTACAATGCGGCACCTAGGGCGGTGACTGAAAACGGTGTGGTTTTTGCCCGAACGGAAACGGTTGACGGCAAGCTGGTGGAAACCGGTGAGAGTTTTGAGATTGAGGCGGATCAGGTGCTGAAGGCCATTGGTCAGACGCTGGAAGGAGCGCCGGATGTGCTGGCGCTGGAAGGGCGCAAGATCCGGGTGGATGAGAGCGGCCGGACCTCGGTAGCTGGCATCTGGGCCGGGGGAGATTGCGCCTCGGGTGGTGATGATCTGACGGTGACGGCGGTGGCCGAAGGGCGCGATGCAGCGGAGGATATCCATGCGGCAATTTTTTAACAGCAGCCGCGGCAGTCTATGGATCACGATCAGCACCTTTGCATTCCTGATCGCGGCATCCTCAACCGTAGCCCAGCAATCTCATTGGATTTATGGCGAATGGTGCTCGGACAATGAAATCATGTACGCAGATAACACGGGTGTCGGTTTCAACGAGCATACCTCCTGCGGCTGGACCGCTGCACCGGGTGATATTTCACCCACTCTACTGACTCTGGCCTGTCGCAATATTTATTACGATGGTGAGATCGCAGTAGAGGCGCATCACGAAATGCTGAAGCTGAAAGTAACGCGGATGTCAGCCGCTGAACTCTCGATCCGGTTTGGTGATGACGATGCGGCGGTCAGTTTCACAAAATGCACGGAATGAACGAGGAAAGGATTGAACATGGCTGACCTCACAAGTGATTTTATCGGGATCAAATCCCCGAACCCGTTCTGGCTGGCCTCTGCCCCGCCGACGGATAAGGAATATAACGTCCGGCGGGCATTTGAGGCTGGCTGGGGTGGTGTTGTCTGGAAGACGCTGGGCGAGGACGGGCCGCCGATCGTCAATGTCAGCGGGCCCAGATATGGCGCGATCTGGGGGGCGGACCGACGGTTGCTGGGGCTTAATAATATCGAGCTGATCACCGACCGCCCGCTTCAGGTCAATCTGGATGAAATCAAGCGGGTCAAGAAGGATTATCCGGACCGGGCGCTGGTGGTCAGCCTGATGGTGCCCTGTGAAGAAGGGCCATGGCGGGAGATTCTGGCCAAGGTCGAAGATACGGGGGCTGACGGGGTTGAGCTTAATTTCGGCTGCCCGCATGGGATGGCGGAACGCGGGATGGGATCGGCCGTGGGGCAGGTGCCGGAGTATATCCAGATGGTCACCGAATGGGTGAAGCATTATTCCGATCTGCCCTGCATCGTGAAGCTGACACCCAATATCACCGATATCCGCAAACCTGCCGAAGCCGCCCTGCATGGCGGCGCTGATGCGGTGAGCCTGATCAACACGATCAATTCGATCACTTCGGTCAATCTTGACAGTTTCGCGCCTGAACCCACCATTGACGGGGTCGGGGCGCATGGCGGCTATTGCGGCCCGGCGGTGAAGCCGATTGCCCTGAACATGGTGGCCGAGATCAAGCGCAATGCGCTGACGGCGGATCTGCCGGTAAGCGGCATTGGCGGGGTGACGACCTGGCGCGATGCGGCGGAATATCTGGCGCTGGGCGCTGGCAATGTGCAGGTCTGTACGGCAGCGATGACTTACGGGTTTCACATCGTGCAGGAGATGATTTCGGGTCTTTCACAATGGATGGATGAAAAGGGGCATGAAAGTGTCGGCTCGGTGGTTGGGCGCGCGGTGCCCAAATGCCGTGACTGGCAGGATCTGAACCTCAACTATGTCACCAAGGCCGAGATCGATCAGGACAAGTGTATCAAATGCGGGCGCTGCTTTGCTGCCTGCGAAGATACCAGCCATCAGGCGATTCTGATGGGTGAAAACCGGGTGTTCACGGTGGATGACAGCGAATGCGTGGCATGCAATCTCTGCGTCAATGTCTGCCCGGTTGAGGGGTGTATCAGAATGCGCGAGCTGGCGCTTGGCGAGGTCGATGAGCGGACCGGGCGCAAGGTTGAGGAATACGCAAACTGGCAGACCCATCCGAACAACCCGGCATCGCGCGCCGCTGAATAGGCTTTGCCGCGCTCTGCGCGTGCAAGGGGCGGAGGGGGCTGTCTACCCCCTCCGGACCTCCCCCGAGGATATTTTCAAAAGAAGAAGTTTCAGGATGTACCGGGTTTTCTGCCGTATCAGAAAAAGCTGGACGGGGTGGAGGTGCGCTGTCAGGTTCCCTGCGTGACTGATCCCGGGAGAGCGTTTTGTTTCAGAGAGATCATCTGGCCTACGACCCGATCGACCTGCCTGACAGGGCCGATCTGAGTGATGCGGAAATGCAAAAAGAGGCGGAGCGGTTTCTTGACCGGATGCGCCGTCGCCATACGGTCAGGGATTACACCGATCAGCCGGTTGACCGCGCGGTGATCGAGGCCTGTGTTCAGGCTGCCGGAACTGCGCCGAGCGGTGCAAACCACCAGCCCTGGCATTTCGTTGCGATCACCGATCCTGAGATCAAGCACAGGATCCGCCTTGCTGCCGAGGAAGAGGAACGGCGGTTTTATGATGGTGGCGCGGGCGAGGAATGGCTGAAAGCGCTGGAGCCGATCGGGACATCCGACAACAAGCCGCATCTTGATATCGCGCCCTGGCTGATCGTTGTATTTGCCCAGCGCTGGGGGCAGTTTGACGATGGCACGCGTTACAAGAATTATTACGTGCCGGAAAGCGTTGGCATCGCCACCGGGTTTTTGCTGGCAGCACTGCATCACGCCGGGCTTTCAACGCTGGTGCATACGCCCAATCCAATGCGGTTTCTCAACAAATTGCTGGGTCGGCCAGCTTCGGAGAAGCCTGTGATGATCATTGCGGTCGGTCATCCGGCACAAGACGCGAAGATTCCCAGTGTTGCCAAGATCAAGAAACCGCTCAGCGATATTCTGTCGACGATGGAATGATGATGAGAACCCGGTCAGGAGATTACGTGTTTCTCCGATATCGTTTGCCTGAGGCGCGCTGAATGAACCTGTCGGCAGATCAGCTGCGCGGGCATCTGGCGATGCTTCTTTTTTCGGCCCTGATTGCAGGGTCATTCAGCTTTGGCAGCCTGATCGCCAATGAGGTCGCGCCAATGGCGGTGACGGCGTTTCGGTTTCTGATGGCGGGTGTTCTGATTGGCACGCTGACGGCATTGGGGCCGGGAATGCGGTGGGCGCACTTTCAGGCGCCCTGGCGCTATCTGCTGCTGGGTGGGTTGTTTGCGCTTTATTTCGTCCTGATGTTTGAGGGCCTGAAGACGGCTGAGCCGGTTTCGGCCGCGGCGGTATTTACACTGGTGCCGGTGATCTCGGCGGTGTTCGGTTATATTTTGCTCAGGCAGGTGACGACCAGGCGCATGGCGCTGGCGCTTTTGGTGGCGGCCTTGGGGGCTGTTTGGGTGATTTTCCGCGCGGACGTCTCTGCCATTGTCGCCTTTGACATCGGTAAAGGGGAGTTCATCTATTTCATCGGCTGTATTGCGCATGGGGTCTATACCCCCTTGCTGGCCAAGCTCAATCGCGGCGAAAATCCGTTTGTGTTCACTTTCGGCATGCTGGTGGCAGGGTTTATCGCAACAGCGCTTTTCGGCATGCGCGATATTCTGGCAACCGACTGGAGTGACTTGTCGGGCTTTACCTGGATTGCGCTGTTTTATCTGACGGTGTTTTCCAGTGCTGCCTCTTTTGTCTTGCTGCAATACGCCTCGATGCGCCTGCCTGCAGCGAAGGTGATGGCTTACTCCTATATCACACCGGCATGGGTGATTTTCTGGGAAGTGGGATTTGGCAAGGGGTTCCCGGTTCCAGCGGTGTTTCTGGGTGTCGGCGTCGTGGTTGTGGCGCTTTTGATCCTGCTTAAGGATGAAGCAGCTTTGTGAACATATCCGTCAGATGCCGGGCGGCATCTTCGAACCGGGTATCGGATTTCTCTCCCAGGATGACGCTGACCTGAATGTCGAAATCGGCATAGTGCTGGGTCGTGGCCCAGATTGAAAAGATCAAATGATAGGGATCAACGCGTGCGATCCTGCCGCTGTCGCTCCAACCCTGAATTAGTTCAGCCTTGGCGTCGACAAGGTCTTTCAGCGGCCCGGCGATCTGGTCCATGATCCGGGGTGCGCCTTGCAGGATTTCGTTGGCGAAAAGGCGGCTTTCGCGTGGATAATCCCGCGCCATTTCAATCTTGCGTCGGACATAATCGATAATCTCATCGATTGGGTCGCCTTCGGGTTCAAGGGCTTTCAGAGGGTCAAGCCAGGTGTCGAGCAAGCGCTCAAGCAGGTGGGTATGGATCGCCTCTTTGCCGTCGAAGTAATAAAGCAGGTTTGGTTTGGACAGACCAGCAGCGGTTGCAATCTGGTCGATAGTGGAGCCGCGATAACCAAAATTTGCAAATACTTCCAGCGCAGCAGAAAGGATCTGTTCGGTTTTTTCCTTTTGAATCCGTGTCTGTGATTTAGCTGCTGCCGCCCGTGCCAATGCCCCACCCATGCCCTGACCAAATGGTAAAATCAGAAAAGCACGGATTTTCCTGTGGCGCAAGTATACCGATAGGGTGGGCTGGGAAGTGGCGGCAAGCCGGTGCTATTCGCCCGCTGTGTTCAGCCCGATCCCGGCAAGGATGATTTGCTTGACTGCAAATTTGGCTTTTTCCCAGCCGGAATCATTCAGTGGGTTGCCATTGTTCAGGGTTTCGATCTGGTGGCCGAAATCGGCATAATGCTGCGTGGTCGCCCAGAGCATGTAAAGCAGATGGCGGGGGCTGATCGGTGCCATGCGGCCTTCATCTATCCAGCGCTGGATGATTTCCATGCGCCCGTCAGTCCATTCTGCCAGTGTGGTTTCCAGATAATCCTGAATGACCGGCGCACGGTGCATGACTTCGGAGGCCCAGACCTTGGACCCGGCGGGATGGGCGCGGCTGATTTCCATCTTGGCGTCGATATAGGCCCCGATGGCTTCGGCCGGTCCGTCGGCTGAGTCAAACACGTCCGCCGCGCGCAGCCAGATCTGAAAGATGTTCTGCACAACCTGACGGTAAAGCGCTTCCTTGGTTGGGAAGTAATAATGCAGATTGGCCTTTGGCAGACCGGCAACATCGGCAATAAGCTGCATGGTGGCACCGCCGAATCCGGCCTCAGCGAACACTTTCTCTGCCGCCTCAAGAATAAGCCGCTCCTGTTCTGCGCGGCGTTGTTTTTTACTTTGTGGCTTGGCTTCGATGTTCATTTCAGCATTAAGCCCAGTTTTTTCTTGACCGATTGGTCAGGTTGTGGTCCCGTAATCCTGACCATATGGTCAGAAACAGCATCAAAGCAAGAGTTTTGCAAACTTGCGCGGTCCATGGGGGGGAGTGACGATGCCAGCGCCCAGCGACAATATGAAGATCAACAGTGACCGTTTGTGGGAGTCGCTGATGGAAATGGCAAAGATCGGCCCCGGTGTTGCCGGAGGCAACAATCGCCAGACGCTGACCGATGAGGATGGCGAGGGCCGTGAGCTGTTCAAGAACTGGTGCGAGGCCGCCGGATGCACGATGGGCCTTGACCAGATGGGAACGATGTTTGCACGCCGTGAAGGAACCGATCCGGATGCGCTGCCGGTTTATGTTGGCAGCCATCTGGATACTCAGCCAACTGGGGGGAAGTACGACGGCGTGCTTGGGGTGCTTGGGGGGCTTGAGATCATTCGCTCCCTGAACGATCTCGGTATTCAAACCAAGCACCCCATAGTTGTCACCAACTGGACCAATGAAGAGGGCACCCGCTATGCGCCGCCGATGCTGGCTTCGGGCGTCTTTGGCGGCAAGCACACGCTTGACTGGGCTTATGCACTGGAAGATGCCGAGGGGAAGACTTTCGGCGATGAGCTCGCGCGGATCGGCTGGCGGGGCGACGAGGAAGTCGGGGCGCGCAAGATGCACGCGTTCTTTGAGCTGCATATCGAACAGGGGCCAATTCTGGAGGCCGAAGACAAGCTGATCGGCGTTGTCACCCACGGGCAGGGGTTGAGCTGGACGCAGGTGACCGTGACCGGCAAGGATTCACATACCGGCTCAACCCCCATGCCGATGCGCAAAAACGCCGGGCTTGGCATGGCGCGGATGCTGGAACTGGTGGATGCCATTGCTTTGAGCCATGCGCCGGATGCGGTTGGCGCGGCGGGGCATATTGATGTCTACCCGAACTCCCGCAACGTGATTCCCGGTAAGGCGGTGTTCACGGTCGATTTCCGTTCGCCGGAACTTGATGTGATCAAGGATATGGAAAACCGTTTCCGCGATGGGGCGGCACAAATCGCCGGGGCGATGGGGCTGGGGATATCCTTTGAAAAGGTCGGCGGGTTTGATCCCGTCAAGTTTGACGAAGGATGTGTGACCGCGGTGCGCAATGCTGCTGAGCGGCTGGGCTATTCGCACCGAAACATCATCTCAGGTGCCGGGCATGACGCCTGCTGGATCAACGGGGTTGCGCCGACAGCGATGGTGATGTGCCCGTGTGTGGACGGGCTTTCGCATAATGAGGCCGAGGAGATTTCGGCTGAATGGGCGGCCGCCGGGGCGAATGTGCTGTTTCATGCGGTGGTGGAGACGGCGGGGTTGGTGGAGTGAGTCACGGCCATGAGGTATTTGATATCGCATGTAAGCACGTTGCGGAGGGTGAGCGGCCAATACTCTATGCTTGGAGGTATGAAGATGGAACCTTTGGATTCAACTGTGGGTATGATGACCATCCCGAAGGCAATTCATATGTTCCGCTGTGCCGTGAATGTACCGTAGAAAAGATGCCCGAGTTTTCAATGCTTCGAGAACTTGTGCCAGGACAGGATGCTTCTCGAGATGAGGCGGTTAACCTAGAGTGGACAATTGGCAATTTGCCACCTGAAGAGGAAACGCAATGACTATGGTCTTCAAAAACGACACCCACACAGACCGGAAATCCAAGATTGAGGGTCTTTCTGAGTGAGCCTTGTTGAAAGACATACGTTGGCAGCGGAAAAACCGGTTGACCAGTTGGAGCTGGGTGAAATGCGTTTGCTTGTGACGCAATATCGTGCCGGAGGTCCAAGTGAGCCAGTTCTCAGAAGAGTTTTGGATGTGCTGGCCGACAACCCTCTGATGGACATCTGCAATTATCCTGGCGACTTGTTGGAAGCCGTTTTGAACCTACCCGGCGAATTTTGGGCAGGTCACCAGGACGAGTGGCAGGAGGTGCATCACATACTCAAGAAGCTGGATGGTGCACTAACTTCAATTGAATCCGCACGAATGAAATTCACTGAAATGACGTGAGGAAACCGAATGACCAAAATTGCCGCTATATACGTTGTTTGAGATGCTATCATTAAATGAATGTTGATCGCGAAATGAAAACTGGAAAGCGAGTACAATTGGCTTTCTTCAAGGGGGTGAAGAGACCATTGGTAGCTGTACCAAGTGATGAAGATTATTGGAAACTGATCGGTTCCAAAGGAACCGTTCAAGATCTGGCACCCAATGAACCAACTCACATGTTCTTTGGGAAGGCGCTAGTAGTATTTGACGAAGATCCCTCAATTCTGGGTTTGGCATGCCACAATCCAATCCCAAAATCGCTTTGGATTGCGATTAGCGACCTGGAATAGCCGGAATAGGAGAAACACCATGACCAAAGTCATCAAGAACGGCACCGTCTGCACCGCAGACCGCACTTGGAAAGCCGATGTCCTGATTGAGGGCGAGACGATCAGGGAGATCGGTGAGGGCCTGAAGGGCGATGAATATATCGATGCCGAGGGGGCCTATGTGATCCCCGGCGGGATTGATCCGCACACCCATCTGGAAATGCCTTTCATGGGCACGACGGCGGCGGAAACCTTTGAGACCGGCACATGGGCGGCAGCCGCGGGCGGCACGACGATGCTGGTTGATTTCTGCCTTCCCGGCGAAGACGGCTCGATCAAGAACGCCATCAACGAGTGGCACCGCAAATCGGCACCGCAAATATGCGGCGATGTCGGTTATCACATGGCGATCACCGGCTGGAACGAGAATGTTTTTGACGAGATGGAAGACGCGGTGAAAATGGGCGTCAATTCCTTCAAGCATTTCATGGCCTATAAAGGCGCGCTGATGATCGAGGACGACGAAATGTTCGCCTCGTTCAAGCGCTGCGCCGAACTTGGCGCGCTGCCGATGGTGCATGCCGAAAACGGCGATCTGGTCGCCGAGATGCAGCAGAAATACTTCGATCAGGGGATCACTGGCCCCGAGGGACACGCCTATTCCCGCCCGCCCGAATTTGAAGGCGAGGCCGCCAATCGCGCCATCACCATCGCCGACTGCGCCGGTGTGCCTTTGTATATCGTCCATGTGTCCTGCGAGCAGGCGCATGAAGCGATCAGGCGGGCCCGGCAGAAAGGCATGCGGGTTTATGGTGAGCCGCTGATTCAGTTCCTGACGCTGGATGAAAGCGAGTATTTCAACAAGGACTGGGACCACGCCGCACGTCGCGTTATGTCGCCACCGTTCCGCAGCAAGGATCATCAGGACAGCCTTTGGGCCGGTCTCCAGGCAGGCTCGTTGCAGGTGGTCGCTACCGATCACGCTGCTTTCAATACTGAACAGAAACGCGCCGGTCGCGATGATTTCAGGATCATTCCAAACGGTTCCAACGGGCTGGAGGAACGGCTTGCGGTGCTCTGGACCGAGGGCGTTGAAACCGGCCGCCTGACGCCGAACGAGTTCGTGGCGGCGACTTCGACCAACGTGGCCAAGATCCTTAACATCTATCCGCGCAAGGGTGCGATTGTTGAGGGGGCGGATGCCGATATCGTGGTCTGGGATCCGAAGATTTCCAAGACGATTTCACCAAGCAATCATCACTCGATTCTGGATTACAACGTGTTCGAAGGCTTCGATGTGACCGCCCAGTCGCGCTATACGATCAGTCGGGGTGACGTGATCTGGGCCTGGGGGCAGAACAGCCAGCCGCAACCGGGCCGCGGCAAGTTCATCCCGCGCCCGGCTTTCCCCTCGGCGCATGAGGCGCTCAGCAAATGGAAGGCGCTGACCTCGCCCAAGATGATCCAGCGTGATCCGATGAATATTCCGGCGGGGATTTGATCACGTGAGCGAAACCGTCGTCAAAGCCGACAATCTGAGCCTGACGTTTGAAACGAACGACGGGCCGGTGCATGCGCTTGAGGATATCAACCTTGCGATCAAAAAGGGCGAGTTCGTGTCGTTCATCGGCCCAAGCGGATGCGGCAAGACGACGTTTCTGCGCGTGATGGCGGATCTGGAAAAACCAACCGCAGGATCCATCACTATAAACGGCGTGTCACCCGAAGAGGCGCGGCGCGCTCGTGCTTACGGGTATGTCTTTCAGGCAGCGGGGCTTTACCCCTGGCGCACCATCGGCGGCAATATCCGCCTGCCGCTGGAGATCATGGGTTACAGCAAATCCGATCAGGCCGAGCGGGTGTCGCGGGTGCTGGAACTGGTTGATCTGGCAGGGTTTGAAAAGAAGTTTCCCTGGCAACTTTCCGGTGGCATGCAGCAGCGCGCCTCGATTGCCCGTGCGCTGGCGTTTGACGCGGACATCTTGCTGATGGACGAACCTTTTGGGGCGCTCGATGAGATCGTGCGCGATCACCTCAACGAACAGCTTCTGGCGCTTTGGGCGAAAACCGAAAAAACCATCGGGTTCGTGACGCATTCGATCCCCGAGGCGGTGTATCTTTCAACCAAGATCGTGGTGATGAGCCCGCGCCCGGGGCGGATCACCGATGTGATCGAAAGCACGCTGCCTAAGGAACGGCCCCTGGATATCAGGGACACACCGGAATTTCTGGAAATCGCCCATCGTGTGCGTGATGGTCTGCGAGCGGGTCACGCTTATGATGACTGAGACCCACAAAAAACGCCCCGCCCGCCTGAACGGACGAGGCGCCATCATCGTTTACGGCCATCGGCTCTCCAGCCTGTACCGCAGGATCATTGAGCCTTGGTTTGGTTACGAAACCCTTAACATCATTGTTTCAAAAATACTCAAATCCAACCTTTACCTCTCGCGCTGCGCCCGGAACTTTCTGGCCTCCGGCGGGAGTATTTCTGAAACAATGAAGGGGGCCCCAAGTTGACCTGGGTTTCGCATAGGTTCCTGCCGGTTCTGACCGTCGTCGCGGCGATTTTCCTGCTGTGGTATGCGGGATCGGTTGGGCTGAATGCGAAATGGGCTGAAGACAAGGCAACGCGTGCCGGGGTGGAACTGAGTTTCTCGGAACTTGTTGCCGATACCTGGTCTCAGGAAAAACCAAGACTGCCAACGCCGACGCAGGTTGGCGCGGAAATCTGGAAAACCACCGGCGCGATGATCGCGCGGGGCCGGGCGTTTTCCAAGCGCAGCCTCATCCTTCACGGGTGGATCACCCTGTCGGCCACGGTTCTGGGGTTTGTCATGGGGTCTCTTTTTGGCATCCTTCTGGCGATCGGCATCGTCCATAACCGTGCGATGGATATGAGTGTCATGCCCTGGGTCATTGCCAGTCAGACCGTTCCCATTCTGGCCATTGCGCCGATGATCGTCGTGGTGCTGGCGGCGATGAAGGTGGATGATCTGGTCGCCAAGGGTGTGATCTCGATGTATCTGTCGTTTTTCCCGGTCGTGGTGGGCATGGTGAAAGGGCTGAGGTCGCCTGACCGGATGTTGCTGGATCAGATGGCGACCTATAACGCAAGCCGTGTCCAGACGTTCTGGAAGCTGCGCCTGCCAAGTTCGGCACCTTATCTCTTTACTTCGCTCAAGGTTGGTGTTGCGGCTTCGCTGATCGGTGCGGTGGTTGCCGAATTGTCGCTCAGTCAGGATGGCGGGCTGGGTGCTCGCCTGCTGGCAGGCAGTTATTACGGGCAGACCGTCATGATCTGGAGCGCGCTGATTTCGGCGGCAGCACTTGCGGCTTGTCTGGTGGGCGCTGTCGGGCTGGTTCAGACCCTGACGCTGAAACGGATGGGGATGCTCAGATGATGTGGGTTGTCGGATCCCTGCTGTTCTGGGTGTTTGCCTGGTGGCTCAACCTGTTTCTGGCAGAGAAGAAACCGTCGCGGATAACATCGTTCATCGTGCCGGCCTTATTTGGGGTCACGGTGTTGTTTATGTGGGAAGGTATGGTGAACGGGTTTGAGATCAATCCGGTCCTTCTTCCCGCCCCAAGTTCAATTGCTGCAACCTTCGCCACCAGCCTTGATACGCTCTGGATTGATTTCGTTCAGACCTTCGTCAAAGGCGCGTTGTCGGGCTACATTATTGGCTGCGGGGCGGCGTTTCTGACGGCCGTGGCCGTAGACCGCTCGCCATTCTTGCAACGTGGATTGTTGCCGGTTGGCAATTTTGTTGCTGCCCTGCCAATCATTGGTATGGCCCCGATTCTGGTGATGTGGTTCGGATTTGACTGGCAGTCAAAAGCCGCCGTCGTCGTGGTGATGGTGTTCTTTCCGATGCTGGTCAACACGGTGCAGGGCCTTAGCGCAACGGACCATATGCAGCGCGACCTGATGCAGACCTATGCGGCAAACTACTGGCAGGGTTTGCTGAAGCTGAGGCTGCCAGCAGCGATGCCGTTCATTTTCAACGGGCTTAAAATTACAACGACACTGGCGCTGATCGGCGCCATCGTGGCCGAGTTTTTCGGCTCGCCCATCAAGGGGATGGGGTTTCGGATTTCGACGGAAGTCGGACGGCTTGCACTAGATATGGTGTGGGCCGAGATTGCGGTGGCGGCGCTTGCCGGTTCTGCATTTTACGGCTGTGTGGCGATGATCGAGAAGGCAGTGACCTTCTGGCATCCCTCGCAGAGAAGAGGCTGAGCAATCGGAATTAAACTTAACCAAACGGGAGAAAGAACAATGAAAAGACTACTGACAACAATGCTGACAGGTGCGCTGGCGCTTGGGGCATCAATCGCTCAGGCGGCTGATGATGTGACCTTGCAGCTGAAATGGGTCACACAGGCCCAGTTTGCGGGCTACTACGTGGCTCTGGATCAGGGGTTTTACAGCGATGAGGGGCTGAACGTCACCATCAAACCGGGTGGCCCGGATATCGCGCCTGCGCAGGTGATTGCCGGTGGTGGTGCGGATGTGGTGCTTGACTGGATGCCTTCGGCACTTGCCAGCCGCGAAAAAGGCCTCGCACTGGTCAATATCGCCCAGCCGTTCAAATCGTCGGGCATGATGCTGACCTGCCGCAAGGATGCGGGTGTCGCTTCACCGGCTGATTTTGCCGGCAAGACGCTGGGCGTCTGGTTTTATGGCAACGAATATCCGTTCCTGAGCTGGATGAGCAAACTTGGCCTGGCAACCGACGGCTCTGACGGTGGTGTCACGGTTCTGAAACAGGGCTTCAATGTTGATCCGATCCTGCAGGGTCAGGCGGCTTGTGTGTCGACCATGACCTATAACGAATACTGGCAGATCATCGACGCGGGTCTCAGCCCGGATGATCTGGTTGTGTTCAAATACGAGGATCAGGGCGTCGCGACGCTGGAAGACGGCATGTATGTGCTGGAAGAAAACCTCAAAGACCCGGCGTTTGAAGACAAGATGGTGCGCTTTGTCCGTGCCTCCATGCGGGGCTGGAAATGGGCCGAGGAAAACCCGGATGCGGCTGCTATGATCGTTCTGGACAACGACGCGACCGGTGCGCAGACCGAAAAGCACCAGAAGCGCATGATGGGCGAAATTGCCAAGCTGACGGCAGGCTCAAACGGCGCGCTTGATCCGGCGGATTACCAGCGCACGGTTGACAGCCTGCTGGGCGGAGGTTCTGATCCGGTAATCACCAAGGCGCCTGAGGGGGCCTGGACACATGCGATTACGGACAAGGCTCTGAACTAGGAAAACGATGTCATTGCGCGATTCGCGCGATGCATAGGAACAGACGGCGCCCGGAGGTTTTCCGGGCGTTGTCACGTTTCACAGGGCAAAAAGTGGCCCGTGACCCCTGTAGTGCAATGCCTCCAGAATCATTGCATTGGTGTTGAGGTCGATTGCGGTGTTGCGGGTTCCGCCCTTCTCGTAGATGCCGGATTGCCATCCCGCGCCGGTCTCCGAACCGGAGACCGCATCCAGCAGTTTTTGTGCATAGGGTGACGGCAACAGGGCCTGCCAGCCAAATGCGGCTTTGGTTGCAAGGCAGCGCAGATGCGCGAGATCCTGACCTTCGGGTGAGCAGCTGGCAAAGGGTTGATCACCGGTGAGGATGCCCTGAATGGCCGCACCCGGGGGTTGGTCAAGCGTGATTTCGGTCAGTGCGGTCAGGTGGCCGGTCTGCTCAAACCGGGTTTTCTGCGCGAGAAACAGGCTGGCGGCGATTTCGAGCATGTCCTGCCGCCAGCCAAATTCCATCGCCTCCAGATGAAAGGGATCTGATGTGATGATGGGGGGCCAAAGCCCGCCCCTGCGTTTATCGCCTGGTAACAGCATGTCGCCATGTTGATGACCGCTAAGGATCGGGCGCAGATCAAGCGCGGTCTGAGCCGACAGGCCGACAAGGCAGGCGATGCGGGCGGCATATTGCTCGTAGCCGAGGTATTCGGCGGATTGATCTGAGCGATATCCACTCAAGGGTCTGAACCGACCTGCCGCGATCAGATGATCAAGCGACCAGCGGTTAAGGATCATTGAGGCCTCTGGAGCCAGGTCTGGTGTGTGATGGGCCGTGATGACGAGCCCGGACACCAGCCGCATGACCTGCCGGACCGGGGCAGTGCCGGGTTTGGAACTGGAGTGACTACTGGCGAGGGCCGGTTGCAGTGTTGCATGGTGATAGCCGTGGACCGGGAGATGATGGCGGTTGAGCGGCAGGGCGGCGATTGTGCCAAGGCAGGTGGTCAGCCGTGCATGGGCGTCGCGTTTGCTGATCAGCCGCAGCCTGCTGGCGCAGGTAATGGCGATCAGGGTGGCACCCATTTCCCAGGGGCTGATCTGTGTGCCCTTGTCTGTTGCCGGGCAGAAGCCGCTGGCCCGGTTGGTATGTTGTTTGAAATAGGCCCAGGCGGTGCGGGCGAATGTTGTTTCCTCAGACGTTAGCGGGGATGTTTTGACGGCCCCCGCCAGAGCGGCCAGCGAGTCCACACTGTCAGGCGTTGCGCGGGTCTTGAGGTAACGTGGAGTGACAGCGAAGGCCTGCATGTTGAACCGTCAGAAAGATGAATATTCCGGCGGTGACAGGGGCATTCACCCGCATCGTTCTGACAGCAATCCCGCGCTTCCGGGTTCAATTGGACGCTGAATAGGTGAAACGGCGGTTAAGGCAGATTGTCTAAATCGGTTGAATTGTCGGCGTTGGCAGGCAGTTCGTCATCAAGAAAGCGCTCAAAAGCGTCCAGATTGACCGCCTCGAACTGACCAAAGCTTTCCATCCAGATGGAGGCATCCTTCATAGCCGTGGGGTCTAGCTTGCACCATTTGACCCGGCCACGCTTTTCCTGACTGATCAGACCGGCGCGGGTGAGGATCGTCAGGTGCTTGGAGATGGCGGCCAGAGACATGTCAAAGGGTTCCGCGACATCGGTCACGGCCATGTCGTCTTCCAGCAGCATCGTCATAATGGCGCGGCGGGTCGGGTCGGCAAGGGCCGAGAAGGCAAGATCGAGGCGGCTGTCCATGGGCGCTTGCCTACCGGGTGAATTGGGGGAAGGTCAACCGTTTGGTTGAGGATTTTGCTGCCATTTGCCTGCGCACTGCGTGGCACATCACGGAGCCTTCGGCGAGGATATTTTGGAAAAGAAGAAGGGCGGGTGGGGCTTTGATTGCGGGTATTGTCAACCGTTCGGTTGAATAACGGGTTCTGGCGGAAAACCGGGTTCCTGGTGAGCGCGGGGTTTTGTGGCGGCTTGGCGCGGTTGTGATTTATTGCTTTATTTCAATGTGTTGGTGGAGGTTGGATGTGCGGTTTTCGGCGTTGACTCCTGTCTGTGCCGGTTCTAGGTTCCGCGCGACTGTCAAAGGGGGTCGATTTTGATGCCGGATACGCCTGATCCAGAGGATCTGGCCGCACTTGAGGCCCGCATCGAAGCCGCGAAAGCGGCAAAGGATCCCGGACGACAGCACCATGATCACCATTCCGCGGCAGGGGCCGCGTGGCGGATGGTGATCGAGCTGGTGGTCGGAATGGGCATCGGTTTTGGTATCGGATACGGGCTTGATAGCCTGTTCGGGACGATCCCGATCTTTCTGATACTTTTCACATTGCTGGGTTTTGCCGCAGGGGTGCGCACGATGATGCGCTCGGCGGCTGAAATTCAGGCGCAGAATGCCAGGGCCGCCGAGGCGGACAAGGCGAAAAAGTAACGCCCCTGTGGGGCAGACAGACAGAGGGCGCGCGCATGGCAGCCGAAGAAGCAGGAAGCGGTTTCAACATCCACCCGATGGATCAGTTCGTGATCAAGCCCCTTTTCGGGGACGGCCCGATCCTGTGGTACACGCCGACCAATGCAACGCTGTGGATGGGTATTGCCGTTCTGGCAGTGATCCTGCTTCTGGTCATGGGCACACGCGGCCGCGCCATGGTGCCCTCGCGCAGCCAGTCGATTGCCGAGGAAATCTACGGTTTCGTCCACAAGATGACCGAGGATATCGCCGGTAAAGAGGGGTTGAAATACTTCCCCTATATCATGACCCTGTTCATGTTCATCGTGCTTTCCAACCTGCTCGGCCTGTTGCCGATGAGCTTTACCACCACGTCCCATATCGCGGTCACCGCGACCATGGCGATGGCGGTCTTCCTGACTGTGACGGTGATCGGATTCGTCAAGAACGGCATGAAGTTCCTGTCGCTGTTCTGGATTTCAAGCGCGCCCTTGCCGCTCAGACCGATCCTCGCACTCATTGAGATCATTTCCTACTTCGTGCGCCCCGTCAGCCATTCCATCCGTCTGGCAGGCAACATGATGGCCGGTCACGCAGTTATCAAAGTTTTCGCGGGTTTCGCAGGCGCTCTGGGCGTCGGAGCGGTTGCCCCGATTGTGGCCATCATGGCGGTTTACGGGCTTGAGCTGCTCGTCACCGTCATTCAGGCCTATGTGTTCACCATTCTGACGGTTGTGTATCTGAACGATGCGCTGCATCCGGCACACTAAGTCAGAATACAAAATTCCAGCCATTCACATCTAAAGGAGAAATCAAATGGCAGTAGAAGGCGATCTGGTACAAATGGGCGCACTTATCGGTGCTGGTCTTGCATGTACAGGCATGGGCGGCGCGGCCGTTGGTGTGGGCCACGTTGTAGGTAACTACCTGTCGGGCGCTCTGCGCAACCCGTCGGCAGCTGGTGGCCAGACAGCAACCATGTTCATCGGTATTGCGTTCTCGGAAGCGCTGGGGATCTTCTCGTTCCTCGTGGCACTTCTGCTGATGTACGCACAATAAGTTAGCTTCAGCTTTCGATGGGCGGTCCGCCTGATCGGGCCGCCGGGAAATGATTGCTAACGGAGGGTGCGATGGCATCTGAATCAACAAGCGGTGCAGCCCCGGAACATTACGAGGGTATGCCGCAGCTGAACTTCGAGTGGTTCCCCAATCAGATTTTCTGGCTGGTGGTGACCCTGATCGTGGTTTACCTGATCCTTTCCAAAGTGGCCCTGCCACGGATTGCCAGCGTCCTGTCGGAACGTGCCAATGCCATATCCAATGATCTGGAACAGGCGGACGCACTGAAGCAGAAAGCGGTTGAGGCGGAAGAGGCTTACAACAAGGCGCTGTCTGATGCCCGGGCCGAGGCCGGACGGATCGTGGCCGAAGCCAGGGCGGATATCCAGAAGGATCTGGATGTTGCCATTGAAAAAGCCGATGCCGAGATTGCCGCGAAGGCCGCGGAATCAGAGGCTGCGATTGCCGAGATCCGCAAAGGCGCTTTGAAGAGTGTCGAGGTTGTGGCCAAGGATACGGCTGGCGAGATCATCAAGACGATCATGCCGGGAACCGGCGACGCCAAAGCGGTGACTGCTGCCGTCAAATCGCGCTTGAAAGGGGCTTGAACGATGAAAATTCTGAACCCTTTCTCAATTGCGTTTCTGACCCTGACGGCATCACCGGCATTTGCTGCCAGCGGTCCGTTCTTTTCGCTCAACAACACCAACTTCGTGGTCCTGATCGCGTTCGTTCTGTTTGTCGCGGTGCTGATCTATCTGAAGGTTCCCGGGCTTGTCGGCGGTTTGCTTGACAATCGTGCTGACAATATCCGCAAGGAACTGGATGAGGCACGGTCGCTGCGTGAAGAGGCCCAGACAATTCTGGCGTCTTATGAGCGTAAGCAAAAGGAAGTGGCCGAACACGCTGTTCATATCGTCGAGCATGCCAAGGAAGAGGCGGCCAATGCGGCAGTGCAGGCCAAGGAAGACCTGAGAGCCTCGATCAGGCGGCGGTTGCAGGCGGCCGAGGATCAGATTGCGTCGGCAGAGGCCGCTGCGGTCAAGGAAGTGCGCGATTCCGCTGTCAATGTTGCCATTGCGGCGGCAGGTGATGTGATTGCCAAGTCAATGACAGCCAAGGATGGCGGTGCGTTGATTGATGCGGCCATCGCGGATGTGAAGAAAAAGCTGCATTGAACCTGCCTGTCAGGCGGCGCCAGAGATAGAAAAGCCCGGCTTTTTGGCCGGGCTTTTTGTTTTTCTCAACCCCGGATGAGCCGGGTTCTCATTCGGTTTAATCGTATCTGTACCGATAGCGGTACTGATAAACCACGACCGGAGCGCTGTAGCCAAAGCGGTAGGCATAAGCGCGGGCGCGGCTGAGTTGAGTTTGCGGGTGGTCCACGAGGTATCCCGGATTGCCCTGATAGACTTGCGCACCGTAATAGGCGCCTTGAGTGTGGGTATTATGACCCGTTGAACTATGAAGGGGTGGCAAAGGTGGGCCCCCGTTCCAATAGTCCGGATAAGCGGGTCGACCATAAGTTTGTGCACTGGCAGCAGACACGGTTAACGCGGCGGCGAATACGCCGACTACAAGATTTTTCATAAGCGCCCCCAAGTGTAAATCTATTAACAATCAGTGGCATAGCGGTTGGATTGAGTCAAAAAATCGCGTGAATGGATGCGGGAATAGAAATAGTCCAACCGCCATGTTGCGATTGTTGAAGCCTTAGCAACAATATCGGGTTGGGGCGGAGAAAATCAGTCAAGAGTCCGGGTATTTTGAACGTCCAGGTATTCCGGATGATTCGTCGTGTTGCTCGGTAAGATCGGAACTCTGGTAGCTCGAAAGTAATCCGGGCCTATCGCGCCATTTCCTGCTCAAGACGCAGGCGGGCCGTCTCTTCATTCTTCTCAGCGCGCTTCTGATCGCGCATGGCTGATTCGATGTAAGCAAGATGCGCTTCAACTGCAGCTTGTGCGGTCTCCGGATCGCGGGACTGGAGCGCGTCGTTTATCCGGCGGTGCTGATCCAGCAGGGCATCGCGGGTGGTGCGCTGCTGAAACATCACCTGACGGTTATAGAACACGCCAGCGCGCAGCATCTGAAACATCGAGCGCATCATGTGAAGCATGATGACGTTATGTGAGGCTTCAATGATTGCGAGGTGAAATTCAGCATCCAGACGCGCCTCTTCCCCGGCACTGCTTTGGGCACCTGCTGCCTGCATCTTTTCAAATATGTGGTTGATGGTGCCAAGGTCAGTATCACTGGCCATGCGTGCGGCGCGGGCGGCGGCAAGCCCCTCAAGCTCTCGGCGAAAGGACAGATAGTCAAACAGTGCTTCGTCATGGGTGGAAAACAGCCGGATCAAGGGCTCGGAAAAGGCGGATCCCAGAACCTCGGCGACATAGACGCCGGAGCCGGGGCGGGTGGCCAGCAGATCGCGGTTCTCCAACTCGGCCAGCGCGTCGCGCAGGGAGGGGCGGGAAACGCCCAGACGCTCGGCCAGATCGCGTTCCGAAGGCAAGCGCTCGCCGGGTCTCAGAATGCCGCGCAGGATCAGGGTTTCAATCTGGCGGATTACCGAATGTGACAGTTTTTCGGCCTCAACTTTGCAAAACGGCATCTGGCACCTTTTGGAAACTGGTAAGATTATATGACCAGTCAATCCAGAGCGCAACGGCGTCCGGGTCAGGAGGCCGGGGTGATGATGATCTCAATCCGGTTGTTCAGTGCGCGTCCCGCTTCGTTAAGGTTGGTTGCTTTCGGATCGCTTTCGCCACGGCCAATAGCACTCAGGCGACTGGCAGCGACGCCATAGCTGACAAGACCGGCACGCACGCTTTCCGCCCTCTCGGCTGACAATTGCTGGTTCATGCTGGCCGCGCCGGAATTGTCGGTGTGACCGACAACAGCCAGTGCAGAAGCCGGGAATTCGTTCATTGCGGAGGCAATCGCAGAGAGGTCCGATTGCAGTGTGTTCAACAAGGCCACGCTGCCGGGTGCAAAGGCGAGTGCTCCGGGAAGGGTGATCACCAGTTCCGTTTCGGTTTTTTCAAGAGTGAATTCGGGATTTGTCAAAACGGCTCTCAGGGCCTGTTCCATCCGGTCGATTTCAGGAGCGTTCGGATCGTCAAGGGCAGTTGCAGGACCTGTATCTGTCGGACGCGGACCATCCGCGTTAAGGCAGGCAGAAAGGGAGATTGCCAGGGTGGTAAACAACAGGATACGGAGAATAGGTGTCATATCGGGGCCTTGCCAGCAAAAAACCTTAGAGCATCGCTGCCCAAACATAGCAAGGTTTGTCTGCAAGCGCATCTCTCAGGGAGAGGTCACGCGATATTTCGCCGCTTTGCCCTACTCGGCTGCCTCCAGCCGCGCGCTTTCCCAGGCCAGCAGGGCGCGTTTGACTGGCAGGCCCCAATGATACCCGCCAAGCGCCCCGGATTTTCGCAAGGCCCGGTGGCAGGGGATGAGCCAGCTCACCGGGTTGCGGCCCACTGCGGTTCCAACTGCGCGCACCGCTTTTGGATTGCCGATGTTGCGAGCGATTTCTGAATAGGTGGTGACATGGCCCGAGGGAATGCTCAGCAAAGCCTCCCAGACCTTGATCTGAAACGGTGCGCCGATCAAGTGCAGCCGTGTTTCGCCTTTGTGGCCAAGGGCAGCGTTGACCCAGGTTTGCAAAGCGGTAGGGCGCTCGACGAATGCTGCTTCGGGCCAGCGCGCTGTCATGTCGATCATCGCGTCCTCGCGGCTGCTTTCAGCGATGAAGGCGATGCCGCAGATGCCGCGATCCGTGCCCATCACCAGCATCTCGCCAAAGGGGCTGTCAAACCAGCCAAAGCTGATGGTCATACCCTTGCCCCTGGCCGCAAATTCTCCGGGGCTCATGGCTTCCCACCTGAGGAAAAGGTCGTGCAGACGCGAGGAACCGGAAAGGCCGGTCTCATGCGCCGTGTCCAGAACGGTGAAGTGGTCCCGCAGCATCTCTTTGGCGTGATCGAGCATCAGATATTGCTGATACCGCTTGGGGGAGACCCCTACCCACTGGCTGAACAGACGCTGGAAATGCGCCGGGCTGAGGCCGGTTGCCTTGGCGACGTCATCAAGGCTGGGCTGACCGCCGACATGGGCGTCAATATAGGTGAGTGCGCGGGCGATCAGGTCGTAATGATAGGCGTTTTCAGACATCTGCTTTTCCTTTTCACAAGGAAGATGGGCGAATGGGCAGGGATTTTCCACCCGAATCCTGCTGAAAACAGACCGAGTGTTTAGCTTTAGCTGGGTGTGGGCTATACGCAATTAACGCTACCGTGCTGCTCTCTTGGTCGAGGTAGTAAAGATCCCACGCCACTGTCCGCAGTAACTGTCATGGCGGGTATCTGGCCTGAAACCAGCTGCCTGCGCGGAACCAAGGGCGCAAGCCCGTCGATACGCGGCTCTGTGGTGAAAGAGGGAAAGGTTTCTGGATGAAGCTTCAGGGTACCGGCTTGTCGATGTTAAGATGCGCAGGGATTGATGATTACAGGTTGAGAGGATTAACCACTCAGGCAAACACCCCCTGACAGAACCAGCCACCGGAGGAAAGGCCACCATGGGCGTAATAAAGCCAGAGCCGTTCCCCGGTTTTCGTGGTGACCCGCCAGTAATCGCGCAGGCCCGAGCGCCAGTTTGGATCGTCAAGCCACCATTCAGGTGCCAGCCGTTCCGGGCCGGTGGCGTGGGCCGTGGCAAAGCTGCTGCGGCGCCAGCGGAAGGTTGCGGGCGGGCGGCCTTCATCCTCAGACATCACGATTTCAGGCGGAAACAGGACCAGCGGGCGGGCATTCGCGGGGCCCTGCCAGTCGATTGCCGGATCGGCCCAGGCGGCGGCCATCACGGTTGCGGTCTTTTCCGGGATATGGCTGTCGGCGGGATGCAGGCAGGTGATCGCCTCAAGCCCGATGCGCCCGCCAAGCCGGGTGATCAGGTCTTCCATCGCGGTGCTGCTCTTCTGCCTTTGATTGGCATTGGACAGGGCTTCGGCATGGCCGGAATGCTGGGTCGGGTGCAAAGGTTCGGTCTGGGCAGCCTCAAGGCGCAGGATGTCGATACCGAAACCGGGGTCAAGTTCGGCCAGTTTGAGGGTGATAAGCGGGCGGATCTGTTCCGGCGCGCGGCTGGGCCGGGCAAGACCGGCTTCGATCCGCTGGCTGGAATGATCGGCGCGAAAAAGCTCCAGCCGGATGCGCCGCGCCCCTTTGCCGTGCGATTTGAGCTTTTCGCAAAGCGGCGGCAACAACCGGTCGATCGCCGCCAGAATGTCGGCCTCCAGCCCGATCGGCTCGGGCAGGGTCAGCCGGGTGGCAAAACCGGTATCCGGGCGGGCCGGTGTAATCGGCTCGGGCTCAACCCCGAGCGCCTGATCGAGCCGCTGGACGACATCGCGCCCGAACCGGCGGGCCAGCGAGGCGCGGGGCAGGATGGCAAGATCTTCAATGCGGCGAATGCCAAGCCGGGTGAGGTTGGTGGTGACAAGGGGTGGCAGGCGCAGTGCGGCAACCGGCAAGGGGCCGATGGCCTGCCGGGTTTTGCCGGGTGCGGCGATCAGGGGGGCGTTGCTGGTCAGGTTGAGGCGTGGCGCCGGCCCGCCCCGTGTCCAGTGGCGTTTGGCGGCGCGTGATCTTGTGGCGTGGGCCTCCTGATCGATGGCGTCGCCGGAGCGGTCTGACCGGCCAGCCTGCCCGGCAAACCGCGCCAGCGCCCAGGCCGCCCCGGCGGTATCGGCGATGCCGGTCTGAACGCTGAGGCCAAGGTTCAGGCATTCCGTGTAAAGGGTCTCGCTCAGGGCCACCTCGCCCCCGAAAAGATGGGCGCAGCCGGTGATATCCAGCAACAGCGCCGCCGGGGGTTCCTCGGCCACATAAGGGGTGAACTTGCCCGACCAGCGCCTGAGCCGGGTCAGAAAGGCAGCTTCGGCAGGGGGGTTGGCGGGGCGGGTGAGCAACTCGGGGCAGAAGGCACGCGCATCACGCAGGGGCTGGTCGGGGCGCAGACCCTCCTGTTCGGCCTCAGGCGACAGGCTGGCCAGCGTCTGGGCGTTGTTTTCAGTGGCAACGATGGCAAAGGGCCCGGTCAGCGTGCCGCGCTCAAGGCGCAGGATACGTTCCGCTGCAAGGCGGGGAAACCAGAGAGACAGGATACGGCGGCGGTTGTGCATGGCGAAATGATATGTTCATGATTTGTTCTCAAATTAGTGCCTAGAGTGAAAGGAGTCGAGTCACTGCCAGCAAAAAGTGGGAGGGGTGCATAGTCGGGCAGGCAAAGAAGTATCAAGCGGCCAAATCAGATTGGTTGCCTTTATGGTCAACATGCCCGAAGCTCGTGATAGCAGCGATGTTTTTCGTTCTGCGCGGATCAGCGGAGGGGGAAATGGCCCGGATTGTAAAAAGAATTGCCTGTGCTGTGGTTTTGGCAATTGTCTGGTCGGTGCCGTTGCCAGCCAGCGCCGCACCCGATGAAAACACATGTGCCATCAGCCGGGGCAGAAGCTGCGATATCGAACAGGCGGTGCGACGCGGTTTGGTCGAAACCGGTCTGCGCCCGGTATTTGCCAAGGGCGTGCGTTGCCGCAAGATTGATGAGAAATGGGCGATTTCCTATACCGCCAAACGGGGCAGGCCGGCGCTGCATGGCGGCATCGACATCCCTGCCCCGACCGGCACGCCCATTCTTGCCGTGGCGGATGGTGAGGTTGTCGCGCTTTTCATCGGCGAGAACAGTTTTCGCGGCAAAGAGGTCGTGATCAGGCACAGCCCCAAGCAGACCGGCTTTCCGTTCTGGACGTTTTCGCAATACTCGCATTTTGATACGATGCCCAACCTGAGACGCGGACAGCGCGTCAAGCGCGGGCAGGTGCTGGGGCCGACCGGAAACTCCGGGCGCGGTAAACAGCCGTTTGTACAGTCAAGGAAGCGCCGTCCGGCAATTCACTTTTCCGTAGTCTACAGCAAGACCAAGAGCTTCAAGATATCAAAGAACAATGTTGTCGTGCCAAAAAATGCTTTCTGGACCGATCCGATCGCATTTTTAAGCGGGGGTGGTTCGCTTGATACCTATGCGTTGCGTGCTTTGCCGCAGGTGAAAAAAAAGCGGAAAATCGGGGTGATGCTTTCAGGAGGAAAATTCGTACCCGCGTCGGCAAAGATTATTTGGCCCTATGCCTGCAAATGATCGGTTAATCGCAACCGTTATGCTTGCGCCACATATTCGCGTCATGCCCTTCCGGGGTGCTCGAGCAAGGATCGTCAGCGTAACCACGCAAAAGGTTGTATCGAGTAATCTGTTCCACAGTGAGAATTTCGGGGGTTTTTAGATGAGTAGACAGATGAATAAACCGCAATCGCGCCCTTGAGGCAGCAATCGCGTTGATTCGCTCACGCAGAGACACTTCGTTAATCGATTTGTCGCGGAATGCTGTTTCAAGGCCCTTTTCCAGACCAATCAAAATCTCACCCTCAGCAATCGCCATTTCTTTCATTACCCTCCAGATTTCGGTGATCTGCTCAATCTGACCCGGTTCAAGGGGTATTTCGTCTGCCAATTCAAGTAAATGTACGGGCCCAGGGACACCATTAAGTTCTGCAGCCTTTGCAAGACCCCAACCTTTGCCCTGACGCAATTCGCTGATGTCGTCCGGAGACAGGCTTTTAATGTCGCGACTCTCCTGTCCAGCGTAGCTCGATTTGTGGCTTTCCTTGGAAAAAGCGATGGGTACAAAAATGAGGAAGGAGATAACAACAATGAGTGTGCGCATTTGAGAAATTCCGTTCGAATGTTTCCGATATGCTTGCCATAACTCATCGAAATCGAACATGATCATTATCATGTCAAAGTTAATTTTTGAACGCTTCGGATCGGCAGTTGATCAGGTGATTCACCTGCGATCAGGTGCACATTTGTTTTCCAGAGGAGAGCCTGTCGATTCTGTCTATCTGCTGCGCACCGGCGGTGTCGATCTGGTTCGCTGTCAGGCGGATGGCGCGGAATTTGTTTTACACCGGGCCAGCGCTGGGATGGTTCTGGCGGAGGCCTCGCTTTATTCTGAAAGCTATCATTGTGACGGGATCTGCAGTTCCAAAGTCGAGTTGGGTGTGATCCGGAAATCCAAGGCTCTTGCAATGTTGCGCCAGGACGCCGAGTTGGCCGAGGCCTGGGCCAGTTGGCTGGCGGCATCTTTGCAGAGGACCAGACAAAGGGCCGAGTTGCTGCGGCGTCAGAAGGTACAGGACCGTTTGGCGGGTTGGCTCGACTGGAACGGAAAGCTGCCACCCAGGGGCACACGCAGGGTGCTGGCAGCCGAACTGGGTGTTTCACCCGAAGCGCTTTACCGTACAATCAAGCGAATGGGGCTTGAATAGTAGCCGCAGAGGCAAGGCTGGAGCCTGTTTCGGACATTTATGTCGCAAATGGTATTGCTCGCTTCGCGAATCAATGTCATGAAATATTCACGTATAATTTCACGAAACGGTACATCCTATGCTCCGCCAAACCGAAATCAGCAGTCAGAGCCTAGGCGCCGACCTGCGCGCGTTGAGAAAAGCGCGGGGGCTGACGCTGGTGTCGATGGCCAAGGCGCTTGGCCGGTCAGTTGGCTGGATCAGCCAGGTCGAGCGCGACCTGTCACGCCCGTCGGTGGACGACCTCAGGGCGATTGCTGCGGTCTTCGCCGTGCCCATGTCGCTGTTTTTCGGTCAAAGCGACGCGCCGGTACTGGAGCAGGGATATGTCGTGCGCAAGGGCGCGCGGCGCAAGATCGGTTCAGGCGAGGCGGGGTTGATCGAGGAGATGCTGTCGCCGGATCTGACAGATGATTTTGAGGTGGTGCATTCGGTATTTCAGCCAGGCGCTCGCCTGCCAAAACCAAATATCCGCCCAACGCAGGAGGTTGGGTATCTTGTCAGCGGCAGGCTTGATCTGATGATCGGCGGGCGGGATTTTACCATCAATCCCGGTGATTCTTTCCGCATTCGCGGCGAGGCCTATGCCTGGGCAAACCCATATGACGAACCGGCCGTGGCGATCTGGGTGATCGCGCCACCTGTATACTGAGGAGGACAGAATGCAAAAAGGATCATGTGAATGCGGTGCAGTTCAATACGAACTATCGGGCGAGTTGCGGCAGGTCGTTAGCTGCCACTGTTCCCAGTGCCGCAAGACCAGCGGGCATTTCTGGGCTGCAACCAATGTTCCCAATGATGCGCTGAAGATAACGAAAGATGCGGGATTAAAGTGGTTCCGGTCATCCGATGTAGCGCGGCGCGGCTTTTGCACGGAATGCGGTTCAAGCCTGTTTTACCAGTTTGACGGCAAAGGCAACACCGCCATCGGTGCGGGAACGCTTGACGGTGCAACCGGGCTTGAGACCATCAGACACATCTTTACAGGCAGCAAGGGCGATTATTACGACATTACGGATGATCTTCCTCAGCACGAAGAATTCTGATGCTGGAGATTATTGGCGCATATGACCCCGCAATCCTGACTGCGTTCATTGCAGCCGGATTGTTGTTGAATATTACCCCCGGCGCAGATTTCGTTTTCATATCGGCCTCTGCAATCAGTGGGGGGGCAAGAACCGGCATGGCGGCGGCTCTTGGGGTCAATATCGGGGTTACCATCCATGTGTTGGCGGCTTCGGCAGGCGTGTCGGCGGTGCTGCTGGCCTATCCCTTGGCCTATGACGCAATCCGGTTTGCAGGGGCGGCATATTTGCTGTTTCTGGCTTATCAGATGTGGCGTAATCCGGCCGACCCGGAAACCGGGAAAGCCGCCCAATCGGTCCGTCAAGCGATAAGACGAGGGTTTATCACCAATTTTCTGAACCCCAAAACCGCGTTGTTCATTTTTGCCTTCATTCCTCAGTTTACCGATCCCTCGATCGGGCCGGTTTGGATGCAGATACTGTTTCTTGGTGCGGTGTTTCAGGTTTTTGGTCTTTTGTTTTCGCTGTCACTGGGGGCAGCGGCTGGCGCATTCGCAGAAAAGCTGCACAAGCGGGTGCGTGTGTTGCACAGGGTCACATCGGTCCTGTTTGCTGGACTGGCCGCGCGTCTGGTGCTGAACTGAGGGGGGATGAACCGGCATTCTGAAAACAGCGCTCAAAGCGCCAACCGATACAATACTCTCAATGCTCATCTTTATGGTCGACAAGGGCGACTATTACGAAATAGCGGTAAATCTTCCGCAGAACGAACAGTAAGGAACGCGAAAACATGACTGATTTCCCAACAACAGCACGGGTTGTCATTATCGGGGGCGGGGTCGTTGGAACCTCCTCCCTCTACCATCTGGCAAAAGCGGGCTGGACCGATTGTGTTCTTCTGGAAAAGAACGAGCTGACGGCGGGCTCCACCTGGCATGCTGCGGGCAATGTGCCGACCTTTTCGACAAGCTGGTCGATCATGAACATGCAGCGCTATTCGACCGAGCTTTATTCGGGGCTGGGTGAGGCGGTTGACTACCCGATGAACTACCACGTCACCGGGTCAATCCGGCTGGCGCATTCCAAGGAGCGGATGCAGGAGTTTGAGCGTGCCAAGGGGATGGGGCTTTATCAGGGGATCGATATCGAAATCCTCGATCTGGACGAGACCAAGGGGCGTTATCCTTTCCTTGAAACCCATGATCTGAAGGGCTCGCTCTATGACCCCAATGATGGCGATATCGACCCGGCGCAGCTGACGCAGGCTTTGGCCAAAGGTGCCCGCGACATGGGCGCAAAGATCATGCGCTTCTGTCCGGCGACCGGGGTCAGCCGGGAAAACGGTGAGTGGATCGTGCATACCGACAAGGGCGATATCCGCTGCGAATATGTGGTCAATGCCGCCGGCTACTATGCCCAGCGCGTGGGCGAGTGGTTCCGCAAATATGGCGGGCGTACCGTGCCGATGATGGTGATGAGCCATCAGTATCTGCTGAGCGAGGAAATTCCTGAGCTTGAGGCCTGGAACAAGGAGGTGGGCCACAAGCTGCCCCTGCTCAGGGATGTCGACAGTTCCTATTACCTCAGGCAGGAAAAATTCGGCCTGAACCTTGGCCCCTACGAGGGCAATTGCAAGGCGCACTGGGTCGATCCCAGCGATCCGATGCCGGAGGATTTCAGCTTTCAGCTTTATCCCGATGATCTTGACCGTATTGAATGGCATATCGAAGACGCTATGGCCCGGGTGCCGCTGTTGGGTCAGGCGGGGATTTCCAAGGTGATCAACGGCCCGATCCCTTACGCACCCGATGGCAACCCGCTGGTTGGCCCAATGCCGGGTGTTCCCAATGCGTTTGAGGCCTGTGTCTTCACCTTTGGCATCGCCCAGGGTGGCGGGGCCGGTAAAGTGCTGGCGGAATGGATCACCGAAGGGCAGACCGAATGGGATATGTGGTCGTGCGATCCGCGCCGTTATACCGACTATACTGACCCGGAATATTGCGTTGAAAACGGTATGCAGATCTATGGCCATGAATACGCCATGCATTTCCCGCATCACCGCTGGCCCGCCGGTAAAGACCGCAAGCTTTCACCGATTGATGATCGTATTCGCGAAATGGGTGGCCAGATGGGGGCCTATAACGGCTGGGAGCGGGCAAACTGGTTTGCGCAAGAGGGCGATGACACCTCTGAAGCAGCCACCCAGACATGGAACCGTGCTGGTCCGTGGGAGAGGCGCATCCGCGAGGAATGCGAGGCGGTGCGCGATGCGGCCGGTATCCTCGATCTGCCGGGATTCTCGCGTTATCGGGTACAAGGCGAAGGGGCCGATGAATGGCTGCGCGGGTTCTGTACCGGCGGTATTCCCAAGATCGGACGCATTGGTCTGATCTATGTTTCTGATGCGCGCGGGCGCATTCTGACGGAAATGTCGGTCATGCGGATCAAAGAGGATTTCTATTTCCTGATCACCGCCGGCGGGGCCGAATGGCATGATTATGAGCTGGTCAAGTCGCGTCTGCCTGCGGATACGAAGATCGAGGTTCAGAACGTCACCAAGGATTTCATGACGCAGATTTTCACCGGGCCGAAGACCCGTGAAATTCTGGCCGAAATCTCCGGTGCCGACCTGACCCTGCCCTGGCTGACCCATCAATCTGCCAAGATCGGCGATCACTGGGTGCAACTGGTTCGGGTGAGCTTTGCCGGTGAGCTTGGCTGGGAAATTCATTCGATGATGACCGACACGGCATCGGTTTATGACATTGTGATGGAGGCAGGTGCAAAGCACGGGCTGAAACCCTTTGGCATGTTCGCCTTGAACTCCCTTCGTGTCGAAAAGGGGTACCGGGCGTGGAAAGGTGATCTGTCGACAGACTATTCGATTCTGGAAGGCGGGCTGGATCGCTTTGTCAAGCTGGACAAACCACAGGATTTCGTCGGCAAAGCGGCGATTTTAAGTGAAAAGCAACGCGGTGTGGCCAAGCGGTTTGTGACGCTGGTTGTGGATGCTGGCGACGCGGATGCGCCTTACATGTCAACGCTCTGGCATGACGGCAAGGTGGTTGGCGAGACCACCTCCGGGGCGTGGGGATACCGGGTTGATGCTTCGA
The DNA here is from genome assembly GCA_964567685.1 of uncultured Rhodobacter sp. Taxonomy (GTDB): domain Bacteria; phylum Pseudomonadota; class Alphaproteobacteria; order Rhodobacterales; family Rhodobacteraceae; genus UBA5972. The sequence goes on from CAZMNO010000001.1 coordinate 59,360, forward strand.
TTGCGCTGGGCATGTTGCGGGCCGATCTGGCAGTGCCGGGAACCGAGATCGAGGTTGAGATCTATGGTGAGCGCTGCCGCGCTGTGGTGCAGGAAGACCAGCCACTATGGGATCCGGCGAACGAGAGGTTGCGGGCGTAATTGGGGACATCCCCGTGAAAACGGGGACCTCTTTCAATATGGCGCTAGGTTTCTGGAGGTTCCCGCTTTCGCGGGAATGACAACGGGAGGGATGGCATGACCAAAATCACTTTGATGGACGGCAGCATTGGGCAGGAAGTTGTCAAGCGGGCCGGTGACAAGCCCACTGCCCTTTGGTCGACTCAGGCGATGATTGATCATCCGGGTATCGTGAGTGACGTGCATGGCGATTATTTTGCGGCAGGGGCCACGATTGCCACTACGAATACCTATGCGATCCATCGGGACAGGCTGGCCAAGTTTCTGGATGAGGCGCAGTTTGAACCCCTGATCGGCGCTGCGTTAAAGGAGGCGAAACTTGCGCGCGACACTGCAGGCGGAGGGCGTATCGCCGGGTCCATTGGCCCGTTAGCTGCCTCCTATCGGCCTGACCTCTGCCCGCCACCTGACGAGGCCGCCCCTCTGATCGCGGAGCTTGCCGGTCTGCTGGAAGCGGAGGTTGATCTGTTGATCTGCGAGACCGTGTCGTCAGTCGAACAGGCCGAAGGGGCGTTGCTTGGGTGCAAGGATATCGCCAAGCCTGTCTGGTTGGCAGTGACGGTCAGGGATGATGACGGCTCCCGGCTTCGTTCCGGCGAACCGGTTGGCGATCTTGCCGGTGTGGTCGAGAAATACCAACCGGAGGCTGTTCTGGTGAATTGCTCCACACCAGAGGTGATGGAGGATGCGCTGAGGATCATCCGCGATTTTGGCAAACCCTTTGGGGCCTATGCAAATGGGTTCAAGAAAATCTCTGAGGGGTTTCTTAAGGACAGTCCGACGGTTGATGCACTGGAAGCGCGGACTGATCTTGGCCCGGCGGAATACGCCGATTTCGCTCTGCGATGGGTTGGCATGGGCGCCACGTTCATCGGGGGTTGCTGTGAAACCGGGCCTGCGCATATCGCTGAAATCGCCCGGCGGCTGGAACGGTCGGGATTTGAGATTGTGTGACGGGAAATGAGTATTTCTGAAACAATGAAAGGCGTCCAGCTGGTTGGGCATGGCGGGCCGGAGCAACTGGTTTGGAACGAGGCGATCCCGGTGCCTGAGCCTGAGGCGGGTGAAGTTCTGGTCAGGGTGTTGGCGGCAGGTGTGAATAACACCGATATCAACACCCGCATTGGCTGGTATTCCAGCGAGGTGACCGGTGCGACCGGCAATGTTGGTGACGAGGTTATTGAAGCTGGCGGTTGGGGCGGCGCGCTGGGATTTCCCCGCATTCAGGGATCGGATCTTTGCGGAGAGGTTGTGGCGCTGGGTGACGGTGTGACCGGGCTGAAACTGGGCGCGCGCGTGACCTGCCCGACGAACCAGCCTATCCCTACCAAAGAGGAGCCGACGAAGTTTGAAGCGATTGGTTCTGAATATGACGGGGCGTTTGCTGAATATTGTACTTTGCCTGCCGGTCAGGTTTTTGATGTGACGGCTTCTCCCCTCAGTGATGTGGAAATCGGCGTGATGCCCTGTGCCTATGGCACGGCCTTCAATCTCTTGAACCGTGCAGGTGTAACCAAAAAGGATCATGTCCTCGTCACCGGGGCCTCGGGTGGTGTCGGACTGGCGGCAGTTCAGCTTGCCAAACATCTCGGGGCAAAGGTCACGGCAATTTCAAGCGCTGCCAAGGCAGGGGCGGTGCGTGATGCCGGTGCTGATTTTCTGCTTGATCGCGGTGATGTGCCGGGTGCCGACAGCGTGAGCGTTGTGATTGATATCGTCGGCGGGGACGGATTCGCCCCCTTGCTTGACGCGCTTAAACCGGGTGGGCGGTATGCCACTTCCGGCGCGATTGCCGGGCCGATTGTGCAGGCGGATCTGCGGGTGATCTACCTCAAGGACCTGACGATTTTTGGCTGTACCTACACACCGAGAGGGGTTTTCGCTGGTCTGGTTGATATCATAAACCAGGGCGCTGTACGGCCTCTTGTTTCCAAATCCTACCCACTGAAAGACATCACCCGGGCACAGGAGGAATTCGCCTCCAAACGCTATCCCGGCAAACTTGTCCTCATACCCTGACGGAGTTCTGACATGACCCTTCCCTCAAAAGCACGTGCAGTCATCATCGGCGGTGGAGTCGTTGGCTGTTCGGTTGCCTATCATCTGGCAAAACTCGGCTGGAAAGATGTTGTCCTGCTGGAACGCAAACAACTGACCAGCGGTACCACCTGGCATGCGGCGGGGCTGATCGGGCAGTTGAGAGCGACCGCCAACATGACCAAGCTGGCGCGCTATTCGGCAGAGCTTTATCGCGGGCTGGAAGAGGAGACGGGTGTGGCCACGGGGTTGCGCACGCTCGGGTCAATCACGGTTGCCCTGACCGATGAGCGCAAGGAAGAGATCTTCCGTCAGGCCGCGATGGCGCGTGCCTTTGGCGTGCCGGTTGAAGAGATTTCGCCAGACGAAGCGAAGACACGCTATGAACATCTGAACATCGACGGCGTTAAGGCTGCCGTGTTTTTACCAACCGACGGGCAGGGCGACCCTGCCAATATCGCGCTGGCACTGGCCAAGGGTGCACGTTTGGGCGGTGCACTTGTTGAAGAGAACGTCAAGGTGACCGGCATTGAGGTCAAGGATCGGCTCGCAACGGCCGTGAGCTGGGCGAAAGGCGGGGAAGAAGGCCGGATTGAGGCGGACCATGTGATCAATTGCGCCGGCATGTGGGGCCACGAGGTCGGGCGCATGGCCGGTGTGAACGTACCCCTACATGCCTGCGAGCATTTCTATATCGTGACCGAGGCCATTCCGGGCCTTGCGCAGATGCCGGTGCTGCGGGTGCCTGATGAGTGTGCCTACTACAAGGAAGACGCGGGCAAATACCTGCTGGGCGCGTTTGAGCCCAACGCAAAACCCTGGGGGATGAACGGCATTCCCGAGGATTTCTGCTTTGATCAGCTGCAGGAAGATTTCGATCATTTCGAACCAATCCTTGAGCGCGCGGTCAACCGTCTGCCGATGCTGGCAGAGGCGGGGATTCACACGTTTTTCAACGGGCCCGAGAGCTTCACGCCTGACAATGCCTATCATCTGGGGCAGTCGCTGGAGGTTGACAACTATTGGGTTGCGGCCGGGTTCAACTCAGTTGGTATCCAATCTGCCGGCGGGGCTGGCATGGTTCTGGCCGAGTGGATGGAAACCGGTGAGCGGCCCTTTGATCTTGGCGATGTCGATATTCAGCGGTGCCAGCCATTTCAGGGTAATAAGACCTATCTTTTCGAGCGTTCCAAAGAGACGCTGGGGCTGCTTTACGCTGATCACTACCCCTACCGGCAAAAGGCAACGGCGCGTGGTATAAGGCGCACGCCGTTCCATCAGCAGCTACTGGATCGTGGGGCTGTCATGGGTGAGGCTGCCGGGTGGGAACGCGCGAACTGGTTTGCCGATGAAGGGCAGGAGCGCGAATACCGATATAGCTGGAAAAGGCAGAACTGGTTTGAAAATTCTGCGCGCGAACACCGGGCTGTTCGTGAAAATGTCGGCATCTATGACATGACGTCATTCGGCAAGATCAGGATCGAAGGGCCGGATGCCGAGGCCTTTCTGAACTATGTCTGTGGGGCGGATATGTCTGTGCCCAATGGAAAGATTGTCTACACGCAGTTTCTGAATGTGCGGGGAGGCATGGAAGCTGATGTCACGGTCACAAGGCTGAGCGAGACGTCCTATCTGATGGTGACCCCCGGGGCGACGCGACTTGCCGATGAAACATGGATGCGGCGCCATCTGGGGGATTTTCGAGCGGTAATCACAGACGTTACCGCCGGTGAGGGGGTGTTGGCAGTGATGGGGCCGAATGCCCGACAACTTATGCAGGCGGTTTCGCCCGCTGATTTCAACAATGCAGCCAATCCCTTTGGCACGGCGCAGGAAATCGAGCTGGGCATGGGTCTGGCGCGGGCACACCGGGTTTCCTATGTCGGGGAGCTTGGCTGGGAGGTTTACGCCTCATCCGATATGGCGGCGCATGTGTTTGAAACATTGTGGGAGGTCGGGCAGGATATGGGGCTGAAGCTGTGTGGCATGCATATGATGGACAGCTGCCGGATTGAGAAAGCATTCCGCCATTTCGGCCATGACATTACCTGCGAGGATCACGTGCTGGAGGCGGGACTTGGCTTTGCGGTGAAGACCGACAAACCGGAATTCATCGGTCGTGATGCAGTCCTGAAAAAGAAGGAAGAGGGTTTGAACGCCCGCTTGGTGCAATTCCTGCTGCAGGACCCGGAACCGCTGCTTTACCACAACGAACCAATCCTGCGTGATGGCGAGATCGTCGGGTATCTGTCCTCGGGCAATTACGGGCATACGCTGGGTGGAGCCGTTGGTATGGGGTATGTGCCTTGCAAGGGCGAGAGCGCGGCCGAGGTGCTTGCCTCGACTTACGAGGTTGATGTTGCGGGTGTGAGGGTCAAGGCCGAGGCCAGTATGAGGCCGATCTATGATCCCAAGGCTGAGCGGGTGAAGGTTTAAGATTATTTACCCGGCCCAGCTTAAAGGTGCGGACAGAGTCGTATTCGCGTAGTCAACCCGCAGCACTCGTCGCTGAGAATTGCGGCTGGTAGGACGAGATCGATGTAGCAACAGCATATGTAGTAACAAGACGTCACCGCGTCGTGCCGAACACATTTCGGTTGGATGGTTTTCGGCCCAAGCATCTGTTTTTCCTGCGGGAATGACGCCTTGAAGATGGCTTCCGGGAACAATTTCCATCGCCCCATTCGCAGCATGGCAGTCGTCGAGATGAATTCGTGCAAAAACCATGGATTCCAGCAGATTGGATGGTGGCTCACAATGCCAAACCCCAATTTTACAGGACCAGTTGCTGTATCCTGAAACATCGTGGCGATCCGCAACCGCGATGATACGATCTTGATGCCAGGGAACCGCCCAATTACTCTGCTCGGTTTTGTTGAAAGCAATGCACCTCACCGGAAAGGAGTCGGGCAAAAAGTTTTGGACAACCCTGCCAACCGGGCCAGTCGACGACAAAAGCCCCTGAAGCTCTGCGTCTATTGAGAGGCGTTTGCCCGGGTGATCACCCATTGCAGTTATTCTTTCAAAAGCATTTAGCACATCTTCGTCCAGCGCTTTGGGAATCCACATCCGTCCGGTTTTGGCAAATTGTGTTTGCAATTCTCCTAGCATAAGCAATCCTTAACTCAACGCGTCACGGAACTTCAGAAAACGCGGGTCAGACATGACGCGCGAGTTCATGGCATCGCGTAGCGCGCCAACGGATTTGTGGGGGCGCATGACGACCTCGAACTCGGCGATCAGCCCGTCCTCGTCCAGCGTGATCAGATCAACCCCAACGGCATCGAGATCGCCGATCTTGCACTGGAATTCCAGCGCCCAGTCATTGCCTGCGCCCATCACCCGGCGATAGCGGAAATCGGAAAAGACCTGCCCGACATGGCCGAGAACCGCAGCGACAGGGGCGCGGCCGGTCCAGATTTTCCAATAGGTTGGTGGCAGGAAACGCACCTGTTCGGCTAGAATGGTCTTAATTGCTTCATCGTCGCCTTTGGCCACGATTTCCTGCATGCGTTTGATTGTCGGGTGCATATTGGGGCCTGCATGTTGTGGTTCTCTAATGAGCTTAAAGGTCAGCCTTGCGAAGAGCCAGTAAACTCTGGGATAGATGCGGGATGGTTGGCCCCTTCAAATACGATCCGCCGATGATCCCTCTTGATATCATTCATCAGGATGCTGAGCTGTTGCTTGTCAACAAACCTGCCGGGCTGCTATCGGTTCCGGGCAAGGCGGAAGAACATCGGGATTGTCTGGAGAGGCGGGTGAAAGAAGCGTTTCCGGGGGCTCTTTTGGTGCACAGGCTGGATATGGATACATCCGGGCTGATGGTCTTTGCTATGAATGCCGCAGCGCAGAGGCATCTGGGGCTGCAATTTGAGCGACGCCATGTCGAGAAGACCTATATTGCCCGGGTTTTTGGGCATTTGGAGGGAGACAGTGGTGTGATCAGCCTGCCGCTGATCGCTGACTGGCCGAACCGACCCTTGCAGAAAGTCTGCTTTGAGACCGGCAAACCTGCCGAGACTCCATGGCAGGTGATCGGGAAGGATCAGCAATCAAGCTGGCTTCGGCTCAGTCCAAAAACCGGGCGCAGCCATCAGTTGCGCGTGCACATGAAGGCCATTGGGCATCCAATTCTGGGGGATCGGTTCTATGCAGGCGAGGAGGCAGCAAAAGCGGCAGATCGCCTGATGCTGCACGCGGAAACTCTGACGTTGCATCATCCCGTTGGCGGGGCCAGACTTCGCTTCAAAGTGACTTGCCCATTTGGGCCTGGACCGACAGTTTAATGTTGCCGCCTGTTGGCAAAAAGGCGAAAGGATGAGGCGATGAATGATGACTTTCCTGATACCCTGACCCAGACAATCGGTGTGCTGACGCGGCGGGAAACCGAAGCACGGATTCTGGCGCCGATCATCGAAGCTCTGGCCGAAGCGTTTGACCGCGAGAAGGTTCTTTCCGTTGTGCGCGAAACCATTATCAGGCTGGCGCGCGAACAAGGGGAATCGCTGGCCCGGGAATTTGGCAACGGGCCCGATGCCTTTCTGGAAACGCTCCAGTTCTGGACAAAAGGCGGGGCTTTGGAGATTGAGGTGCTTGAGCAGACGGACTCAACGCTTGATTTTGATGTCAAGCGTTGCCGCTATGCAGAAATGTATCGTGCCCTCGGAATTGAGGATCTGGGCGTGGTACTTTCGTGCAATCGGGATTTCGCGATGGTTGAAGGATTTAATCCGAAAGCCAGCCTGACGCGGGACAAGACAATTCTGGGTGGGGCGGCCTGCTGTACTTTTCGCTATGATTTTAACGCAGAAACTGAGGGTAATTGAGGGGTAGTGGTCAGCCAACAGGCTGGCTGTAACGCCCGGAGTATTCCACAAAGCTGATTTGGATTTCAAAAGGGTGAGCAGATGCAGGTTACGGAAACGAAATTGCCGGATGTCAGGGTAATAACGCCGCGCCGCTTTGGAGATGAGCGCGGGTTTTTCTGCGAGACATGGAACCAGCGAAGCCTCGAAGCTGCCGGGATTAACATCACCTTTGTCCAGGATAACGAAAGTCTGTCACGGGACAAGGGAACGCTGCGCGGGTTGCACTATCAGGCACCGCCTTTCGCTCAAACCAAGCTGGTCAGGGTGGTGGCCGGAGCAATATTGGATGTGGCGGTCGATGTGCGCCGGGGATCACCGGACTACGGTAAATGGGTGTCGGTGGAACTGTCGGCAGAAAACGGCAGGCAAATACTGGTTCCGCAGGGTTTTCTGCACGGATTTGTCACGCTTATGGATAATACGCATGTGATCTACAAGGTCGATGATTTCTACAGTGCTGAGGCCGAAGGTGCCGTGATCTGGAACGATCCGGATCTGGCGATTGACTGGGGGGTTGCCGCCGATGCGGTCGTGCTTTCCGGCAAGGATGCGGCGGCGGCGAGGTTCAACGACTGGGCATCACCCTTCGCCTAAACAGCGATCTGCGCCGTGCCATACTGACCTGAAAAGAAAACCAGAGGTTCCAGATTGCATTGCTCGCAATCCTCGACCTCCCCGAAGAAAACCATGTGATCGCCGGCTTCGATGGTCATCGTGCGGCGGCATTCGAACGTCGCAATGGTGTTGCGGATGACCGGCAGGCCGGCAATGCCGCGAAACCAGTCGATCCCGTCAAAGCGGTCCTGGCTGCGGCTGGCAAATTGATCACTGATATTGCGCTGGTCGCCGGACAGAATGTTGATCGCGAAATGCGAGGCATTGCTGAAGATATCAAGGTTGGGCGATGTGCGGATCAGGGACCATAGGACAAGAGGTGGTTCCAGAGAAACCGAGCTAAACGAGTTGATTGTCAACCCCGCTGGCCGGTCGTTTGCATCGCTGGTGGTAACAACGGCCACACCGGTTGCAAATTTGCCAAACGCCCGTCGCAGGACCAGTGACTTGTCCATAGTTTACCCTCTTGCGGAGACGTCTGAATGTTGCCTCAGATATTCCAAAGTAATTTTATCAACAATAAGTGCCTGCGACAAACTGTCAAGGGCGCGCGCGTCGCATGCGTGTGATTCTGCGACAGGTCGGGGATGGATTGATCTAGCTATTCGCAGCTCTCACGGCGCGGGCCATTTTGCGGGTGGAAAGCAACAGGTTCGTTTCGCTGCTGGCGATGCCATCAAGCAGGCGGATTTGGCGCAGGATATCATCAAGCTCCTCCAGCGATTCCGCGCTCAGCTCGGCAATCAGATCCCATTTGCCATTGGTTGTGTGTAACGCATCTACTGCGGCCATTCCCGTTAACTGGCGAATAACCCGGTCGGTGCCACGACCTTCGATCAGGATCATCATCTGACCGCGCACCGGTGCATGAGCCGCATCTTCGCGCAGCACCGTGGTAAATCCGACGATCTCTCCCGAGGCGATCAGGCGGTCAAAGCGGGCTTTGACCGTGGCGCGTGACAGCGACAGGTCCGCAGCCAAAGTGGAAATGCTGGCCCTGCCGTTTTTGCGCAGAGAGGTAACGAGACGTTGATCAGTATCATCCATTTTGATATGATATACTTACCATATTGAAAAGTCACTGCAAAAAGTGATCATAATATTGGGTTAGTTTAGGCGTTTTTGATCAATACTCTGCATCAAACAGTCGAATCGGATAATAGATATGCAAAAAAACTGCATTCTCATAGGTGCCCCGGTTGAAACCGGTGCCAGCCAGGCGGGCTGCATCATGGGGCCGGCGTCTTATCGTACGGCGGGGCTCGGGCCCATGCTCAAAAGCCTTGGGCATTCGGTTGACGATCGTGGCGATGTTGACCCCAGAATCGAGACCCTGCCCAACAACGCGCTGCCCGGAACACGTCACCCGGAAGCCATGATCGGGTGGACCAAGGCCTTGACCGTTGTCGCCGAAAAAGCGTCGTCTGAAGGATTTCCGATTTTCATGGGTGGCGACCACTGCCTTGCCGCGGGAACTGTTGCTGGTGTTGCGCGGCAGGCCGACAAGGAGGGGCGGCCACTTTTTGTCTTGTGGCTGGACGCGCACCCTGATCTGCACTCGCCGGATACAACAAGCAGTGGCAATCTGCACGGCGTTCCCGTTGCCTATTTCACCGGTCTGCCCGGCTTTACGCCACATTTCCCTGAACTGACAGCCAAGGTGCCTTTGGAAAACATCTGCATGATGGGCATTCGTTCGGTGGATCCGGCAGAAAATGCACGCCTTGCTGAATACCCGGTTGATGTTCACGACATGCGGGCGATTGATGAAGGCGGTGTAGTGGAGCCGCTTCGTGCGTTTCTGGGCCGGGTCAAAGCGGCGAACGGGCTATTACATGTCAGTCTTGATGTCGATTTTCTCGACCCCGGCATCGCACCGGCTGTTGGCACGACAATACCCGGCGGGGCGACTTTCCGCGAGGCGCATCTGATCATGGAAATGCTTTGCGACAGTGATCTGGTCACTTCGCTTGATCTGGTCGAGCTCAACCCGTTTCTGGATGAGCGCGGGCGCACAGCACAGCTGATGGTCGATCTGACGGCCAGTCTTTTGGGCCGCAAGGTTCTTGATCGACCCACACGGAGATTCTGAAATGGTGAAACCTATTGATCTTAAGCCCTCCAAACTGGCGATGGTGCCGTTTGTCAGTGTCGATCATATGATGAAGCTGGTGCACAGCATCGGCATTGAACAGGTGCTGACCGGGCTGGCGGACTATATCGAACAGGACTTCCTGCGTTGGGAGCTGTTTGACAAAACCCCGCGCGTCGCTTCGCATTCCGCTGAGGGCGTGATCGAACTCATGCCCACCAGCGATGGCGAGGTTTACGGGTTCAAATATGTCAACGGCCATCCCAAGAACACCAAAGAGGGGCTGCAGACCGTCACCGCCTTTGGACTTTTGGCCGAGGTCAGCAACGGCTATCCGGTGCTGTTGTCGGAAATGACAATCCTGACCGCTTTGCGAACTGCAGCGATGTCGGCCCTTGCGGCCAAATACCTTGCCCCCAAAGGCGCCGTCACAATGGCGATGATCGGCAATGGCGCGCAATGCGAGTTTCAGGCGCTGGCGTTCAAGGCGGTTTGTAGAATTGAGACCGTACGCCTTTACGACGTTGACCCCGCAGCGACAAGCAAGGCTGCGCGCAATCTGGCGGGAACCGGATTGAAGGTGGTTCCTTGCTCAACCCCCGAGGATGCGGTTGCCGGGGCTAAGATCATCACCACCTGCACCGCTGACAAACAATACGCCACGATCCTGACCGACAACATGGTCGGCAGCGGCGTTCATATCAATGCCATCGGCGGTGACTGCCCGGGCAAGACCGAGCTGCATCGTGATATCCTGATGCGCTCTGACATTTTTGTCGAATACCCGCCGCAAACCCGCATCGAAGGTGAAATTCAGCAGTTGGAGCCCGACCACGCTGTCACCGAGCTTTGGCAAGTCTTTGCCGGCCTGATCGAAGGGCGGGTCAACGAGCGTCAGATCACGCTTTTTGACTCGGTCGGTTTTGCCATCGAGGACTTTTCAGCCCTCAGGTTCATTCGTGACAGGCTGCACGAAACCGGGCAGTATCTGGATCTCGATATGCTGGCAGACCCTGACGACCCGCGCGATCTATTTGGCATGGTCCTGCGCGCAACACCGGAAATTCCCCTGGAGATCGCACAGTAAATCGGCCGAATTCCACCATTTTTCCGAATTCTTGCTTGCACCGAGGCAGATTCTGCAACAGGCTGTTCGGGTTCCGGCCATCTGCGCGAAATACATAGCCCGAACCTGACAGACCAAAAACGGAAAGCTGCCGCGTGACCGATAAGCACATCGCCCTGATTGCCGACGATATTCACAAGAGTTTTGGCTCGCTTGAGGTTCTGAAGGGAATCTCGGTTACCGCGAATGAGGGTGATGTAATCTCGATCATCGGATCATCCGGTTCCGGCAAAAGCACCTTTCTGCGCTGCATCAACTTTCTGGAAACCCCCGATAGCGGGCGTATCGTTCTGGATGGCGAAGAGGTGATCGTACGCACCAACAAGCGCGGTCAGCTTTTGGGGGCTGATACAAAACAGATTCAGCGTTTGCGCACCCAGCTTGGATTTGTGTTTCAAAGCTTCAATTTGTGGTCGCACATGACGGTTCTCGGGAACGTCATGGAAGGCCCGGTTCAGGTTTTGGGTAAGGACAAGGCTGAAGCCGAGGCCGAGGCGATGGAAATTCTGGCCGAAGTTGGGATCGCGGAAAAACACGCCTCCTACCCCAGCCAGCTTTCCGGCGGGCAGCAACAGCGCGTGGCAATTGCGCGTGCCTTGGCGATGCACCCCAAAGTTCTGCTGTTTGATGAGCCGACATCGGCATTGGATCCCGAATTGGTCGGTGAGGTGCTGCGCGTAATGCGCCATCTGGCCGAACAGGGCCGCACCATGATCGTGGTCACCCATGAGATGGGATTTGCCCGCGAGGTCAGTAACAAAGTCATTTTCCTGCATGACGGAAGGGTGGAAGAGGAAGGCCCGCCCAAAGACGTGTTTGGAAATCCGAAATCAGAGCGTTGCCGGGCCTTTCTGGCCAGCACGCTGTGACAAACCAAGATCAGGTAACTTAATAAGGGAGAGTAAAATGAACTACTTGGTGAAAATCGCAGGAGCGACCGCTCTTGCAACTGCATTTGCTGCAACGTCGCTTGTTGCACAAACCGTTCGCATGGGGACCGAGGGCGCTTACCCTCCGTATAACTTCATCAACGACAGCGGTGAAGTTGACGGGTTTGAGCGTGAGCTGGGCGATGAGCTGTGCAAACGCGCAGCACTGGATTGTACCTGGGTGACCAATGACTGGGACTCGATCATCCCGAACCTGGTTTCCGGCAACTACGACACCATCATCGCTGGCATGTCGATCACCGCGGAACGGGATGAAGTCATTGACTTCACACAGGAATACTTCCCGCCCGATCCCTCGGCCTATGTGGCTCTTGCGGGTGCGTCGATTGACACGGCCACAGGCGTGATCGCGGCACAAACCGCGACAATTCAGGCGGCTTTCGTTGCCAATTCAGGTGCGACCGTGGTTGAGTTTGCAACCCCGGAAGAAACCGTTGCAGCCGTTCGTTCCGGCGAAGCTGACGCGGTTCTGGCCGATTTTGCTTACCTTCAGCCGCTTGTTGAAGCATCCAACGGCGAACTGGCCGTGGTCGAGCGCGTATCGATCGGTGGCGGCGTTGGTATGGGCGTTCGCGAATCCGATACCGAGCTGAAAGGCAAAATGGATGCCGCAATTGCATCAATGAAAGCTGACGGCACACTTGCCGCGCTGATCGCCAAATGGTTTGACGGTCGCGTCGTCGACTATTGATCGCATCACCAAACTTATAAAGGGCCGCGCTAGTCGCGGCCCTTTTCAACGGTCAAAGGGTGGCGGATGTTTGAATTTTGCGCAGATCCCAGCTTGCTTGCAGGCACCGACTGGTGGCTTTGCTATCTGACAAACGGCAAGCATTTCGGGTTTTACCGCAGCTTTGGCGTTGTCCTGATGCTGCTCTTTGTGACCGTACCATTCATCCTGATTCTTGGATTTGGCGGGGCTCTTGCACGCCGCTCTTCATTCGCCCCGTTGCGCTGGCTGGGACTTACATATACGTCGATGGTCAGGGGTGTTCCTGACATCATTTTCTTTCTTTTCGCACTGATCGCCGTCGATCAGGGCATCGAGTATCTGCGCCACCAGTTTTTCTGCCCCGACTGGACCGAACCGATCCGTCAGGGCAATGATTTTGTCGTCTGTGCCCGGGCCAAGATGCCGCTTTCCGCATCAGCCGAATGGGTTCACAAGACCTATAGTTTCTTTCAGGCCGTCCTGGCCTTTGCTGTTGTTTTCGGCGCTTTCGCCGCCAACACGATTTTCGGTGCAATGAACGCGGTTCCGCGCGCGCAGCTGGAAACCGGCGAGGCGTTTGGCATGACCGATGGCCAGGTCTTTCGCCGCATTCTGCTGCCGCAGATGTGGGTATATGCACTGCCGGGCCTGTCGAACCTTTGGATGATCTTCATCAAGGCAACTCCGCTTCTGTTCCTCTTGGGCATTCAGGATATCGTCTATTGGGCACGTGAGTTGGGGGGCACGAAATCCGCGCTGTTCGACTACCCGCACCGCGACTGGCGGTTGGGCTATTTTCTGGTGCTGCTTGTGTTCTATCTGGCTCTGACATGGTTCAGCGAAAGGTTCTTTGACCGGTTGCAGCGCCGTGTTTCACGCGGGCAGGCAACCTTAGGGGGGACGGTATGAGCTGCGCTGAAACCCTGTGGGGCTATGGCCTGAGGTCGATCGGATATGGCGAGCGCTTGCTACCCAAGACCGATTTCACCCTGTGCGAACATTTTGTGCTGATCGGGTCGGGCCTGATCTGGAACCTTTATTTCGCTTTCTTTGCTCTTTTTCTTGGATTTTTCATGGCGACTGCCGTGGCTGTGGCACGGGCAAGCGACCGGTGGATATTGAGCGCCCCGGCACGAGTGTTCATATTTGTAATCCGGGGATCACCGCTGTTTATCCAGTTTTTCATTGCCTACGAGACCTTTGTGTTGATCCCCAAAGCCGGGTTCGATATCAGCCTTGGTTTTATCGAAATCACTGCTGAAACCCGCTGGTTGACCAAGGCCTGGCTGGGCGCGCTGATCGTCTTGTTCCTTAATACCACCGCCTATAGCGCGCAGATTTTCTATGGGGCACTGATGTCGGTTCCCAAGGGCGATCTGGAAGCTGCCGATGCCATCGGCATGTCGCCGATGCGCAAGTTCCGCCGCGTGGTCTTTCCTTCGATGCTCAGGCTTGCCTGGGCGTCTTACACCAACGAAGCGATCTTTCTGTTTCATGCCACAGCGCTGGTCTATTTCTCCAGTTTCCCGGCATGGAAGCAAAAGGGTGATGCGCTTTACTATGCGAACTACTTTGCCGACAAGACTTTCAATCCGTTTATCCCTTATCCGATCATTGCGGTCTATTTCATCGTCTTCACGCTGATCCTGATTTCATTTTTTGGCGTGATCAACATGCGGTTGACACGGCACATCCGGGCAAAGAAGTAATAAGCGTTAGCGTTTTTGAGGCGTGGCCGACAGCGCCGTATCCTTGACCGCCTGCATGGATACATGGGTCGATGTGCTGGCGACAAAGGGCAGGTTGGAAATTGTTTCCCCCAACACTTGCCGATAAGCGCGGATGTCGCTGGTACGCACTTTGAGCAAATAGTCAAACGACCCCGCAATCATGTGGCATTGCTCGATCTCCCTGACCGAGCGCACCGCATCATTGAAGGCACGCAGCGCTTTTTCAGTGGTGTCGGTCAGCTTGACCTCGGCAAAGGCAACGTGATCCTGACCGAGTTTCTCGGGGTCGAGAATAGCACTGAAGCCAAGGATGTAGCCATCTCTCAGCAGCCTTTGCATCCGCACCTGACAGGGGCTTTTTGATAGTCCGACATGGCGTGCAAGATCGGTGACAGGCATCCTTCCCTTTGCGGACAGGATTTCAAGAATCTTTTCGTCGTAGCGGTCAAGTGGACCGATTATCACTGAATTACCCACTAAATGCCCTCTGTTGGTCCAAAAACAAAGCCAAAACGCCTGTGTACTGTAAATACTAAGGAAACATGACTTCCAAATATTTGATATACTCTGCCAAATCCAGTTTCAAGGAGTTCCGGCCATGCCCCCCCTTCAATCCCTGCGCAAGGATATCCAGACGGCCCATCTGGCCGATGAAGCGAAACTGCTGTCAGCATTAGAGGCTGAAATTCCACTGACCCACGGTCTGGCCGGGCGGGCGCATGCAAGGGCTGTTGATCTCGTCAAATCAATCCGTTCTGACAGCAACCCCGGATTGATGGAGGTGTTCCTGGCCGAATACGGCCTGTCGACTGACGAGGGTGTGGCGCTGATGTGTCTGGCCGAGGCGCTTTTGCGGGTGCCTGACCCGGAAACTATGGATGCGCTGATCGAAGACAAGATCGCGCCGTCAGCCTGGGGCGCGCATCTCGGTCATTCCTCGTCATCCCTGGTCAATGCCTCGACCTGGGCCTTGATGCTGACCGGAAAAGTCCTGAAAGAAGGCGAGGGTGAGGGGATTGCCGCCACCCTGCATGGGGCGATCAAGCGGCTGGGCGAACCTGTGATCCGCACCGCGGTCGGGCGCGCAATCCGTGAAATGGGGCATCAGTTCGTCCTTGGCCGCACCATCGACGAGGCGGTCTCGCGGGGGCGTAAACTTGAACGTCAGGGATATACGTTTTCTTATGACATGCTGGGCGAAGCGGCGCTGACGGCAGATGACGCCCGCAAATATTTCGACGCTTATTCGTCGGCGATCTCTGAGCTGGCCTTGCAGTGCAAATCAAAAGACATCCGCGAAAACCCCGGCATCTCGGTCAAGCTCTCGGCGCTCCATCCGCGCTATGAGGTCGGTCAGAAAGACCGCGTCTTGCGCGAACTTGTCGTCAGTACCCGCAAACTGGCGCGGCAGGCGGCAAAAGCAGGTATGGGGTTCAATATCGACGCGGAAGAGGCTGACCGGCTCGATTTGTCACTCGACGTGATCGAGGCGGTTCTGCGTGACCCCGATCTTGCCGGCTGGGACGGGTTTGGTGTTGTCGTTCAGGCCTACGGCAAGCGTGCCTCCTACGTGCTTGACTGGCTCTATGCGCTTGGCAAGGAGCTTGACCGCAAGATCATGGTCCGACTGGTCAAAGGTGCTTATTGGGATACCGAGATCAAGCGCGCGCAGGTCGAAGGGCTGGGCGGGTTCCCGGTGTTCACGCAGAAGGTTGCAACGGATGTTTCCTATCTGCTGTGCGCAGGCAAGCTATTGGCGATGACCGATCGCATTTACCCCCAGTTCGCGACGCATAACGCACATACGGTGGCGGCAATTATTGAAATGGCTGACGACCTTCAGGCCTTTGAGTTCCAGCGGTTGCAGGGCATGGGGGAGTCGCTGCACGGGCTGGTTTTGAATGGCGAGGGCATGCGCTGCCGGGTCTACGCACCTGTCGGCACCCATCGCGATCTGCTGGCCTATCTGGTGCGGCGTCTGCTGGAAAACGGTGCCAACTCGTCATTCGTCAACCAGATTGTCGATGAGGATGTGGCGCCTGAACTTGTCGCCGCCGATCCGTTTGCAGCCCTCGCAGCACTGGAAGGGACTTCCCGAGAGGCCGTGGAGATGCCCGCCGACCTTTACCAGCCATCGCGCCGCAACTCAAAGGGCTGGGATTTGCACGATCTCGATGACCTCGCCGATATCGAAGTAGCCCGCGCGCCGTTCAAGAGCCACCATTGGGATATTACTCCGCTGATTGCCGGGCCTGTGAAGGGGACGGAAAGCCATCCGGTCATCAACCCCGCTGATCCCGGTGATGAATTGGGAACGGTCACGCTGGCTTCTGAAGATGATGTCGAAACAGCGCTTTCGCAGGCGCAGGACTGGGCAGATGCGCCCGCCAGCGAACGGGCAGAGGTTTTGAACAAAGCCGCCGATCTTTACGAGCAAAACTTTGGTGAGCTTTTTGCCGTGTTGACGCGCGAGGCCGGGAAAACCCCGATGGATGCGATTGCGGAATTGCGCGAAGCGGTTGATTTTCTGCGGTTTTATGCGGTGGAGGGGAAAGGCCTCTCAGCTATAGCCCCGCGTGGTCTGTTTGCCTGTATCTCGCCCTGGAATTTTCCGCTCGCGATTTTTACTGGCCAGATTGCGGCCGCCCTTGCCGCCGGCAATGGTGTACTGGCAAAGCCAGCCGAACCCACGGGGATCACCGCAACGATTGCGGTTGGCCTGATGCATAAGGCGGGGGTTCCAAGGGAAGTGTTGCAGCTCTTGCCGGGGCGTGGGTCGGTTGTGGGGGCCAGACTGACCTCTGACAGTCGCATCAACGGCGTGTGCTTCACCGGCTCTACGGCAACTGCACAGACGATCAACCGGGCGATGGCCGGAGGCATTGAACCGACGGCACCGCTGATTGCCGAGACCGGTGGGCTGAACGCGATGATCGTTGACTCAACCGCCCTGCCCGAACAGGCGATCCGTGATATCATCGCCTCGAGCTTTCAGTCGGCAGGCCAGCGGTGCTCCGCCCTCAGGATGCTCTATCTGCAGGAAGATATCGCCGAACCCTTCCTTGAAATGCTTTATGGAGCAATGGATGAGCTGGTCATCGGCGACCCCTGGTCAATGGCAACCGATGTCGGGCCGGTGATCAACGAAGGGGCACGGATGGAGATCAATGCGCATATCGAACAAGCGCGCAACGAAGGGCGCTTGTTGAAGCAATTGCAGATCCCAAATGAGGGCACGTTCGTCTCTCCGGCTGTGATCCGAGTTGATGGCATTGCCGACCTTGAAAAAGAGATTTTCGGCCCGGTCATGCACGTCACCACGTTTTCAGCAACAGCGATCGATGATGTAGTCGATGCGATCAACGCAACCGGCTATGGCCTCACCTTTGGCATGCATTCGCGCATTGATGACCGGGTGGAGCAAGTGACCTCGCGGCTGAATGTTGGTAACATCTACATCAACCGCAACCAGATCGGCGCGATTGTCGGCTCGCAACCTTTTGGTGGTGAGGGTTTATCGGGGACGGGGCCCAAGGCTGGTGGCCCGGCTTATGTTCCGACGTTCAAATCAAGCACACCCGTCGGACACGAACCCTGCGCCGGGAAAGTGGCTGACGTCGATGCGGTTCAGGCTGCACTTGATGCTGCAGGGGTGGCACCAACGATAAAGCTCGCGACTGTTTCGCTTCCCGGGCCGACCGGTGAATCCAACCAGCTGTCCAGCTATGGGCGCGGGACTGTGTTATGCCTTGGGCCAGGCAAAAACGATGCGGAAGCGCAAGCGGCTATTGCTGCCGATAACGGGTGCCGGTCGGTGATGGTTGCACCGGGGGCTGGCATTGACGGGATTCTGGACCGTCAGGTCTTGTCTGCGCTTGAAGGGTTCGACCTCGTGGCGCTCTGGAGCTCCGCTGAGGATTTGAGCGCGGCCCGCAAGGCACTGGCCACCCGTTCAGGCCGTCTGATCGCACTGGCAAGCGGCGAGGATCTGGCGGCGAAATGCCGGATGGAGCGGCATGTCTGTATCGACACGACTGCGGCAGGTGGGAATGCGAGCCTGCTAGCGGCGGTGGGTTAGAGAGACTTGAGCCAGCGGCCCTTTCCAATGACCAATCAAGGAATTGACGAAATTGCCCTGAAACCGCCACTCAAGAAATGCGCCTACGCGCGGAACAAAGGGCGTCAGCCCACCGCGCATCGCCGGGCCGTCCCCCGGCACGGCGATTGGCCGAGGCAAGCGCAGTTTATTGAGGCCGCACAGGCTTTGCCGGGATAAAGTGGCAGTCACTTCCGCCTGTTCGCCGCACCACGGCCCGTCGATACGAGGCTCTGTGGTGATCGGAGAAAGGTTCACTGCGAGGCCAGAACCGTTCCATGCAGAAAGGCCAATCTTCGGGGCCGTCGGTCTAAGTTACTTTCCAAAAAAAAGGCCCCGAATTCGTGGGGCCTTTTCTGTTTGTATCGTTCTGATATCAGGCGTCTTCGCGCTTGATCTCTTCGCCGGTTTCCTGATCGACAACCTTCATGCTGAGCCGCACTTTACCCCGGTCATCAAAGCCCATCAGCTTGACTTTGACTTCCTGACCTTCGCTCAGAACGTCTTTCGGATGGCCGACGCGCTCGTTCGCCAGTTGTGAAACATGGACAAGCCCGTCGCGTTTGCCAAAGAAGTTCACGAACGCACCGAAGTCCATCAGTTTGACAACCTTACCGGTGTAGATCATGCCAACCTCGGGTTCGGCCACGATTGCATAGATCATGTCGTAGGCCTTCTTGATCGAGTCACCATTAGGCGATGCGATCTTGATGATGCCTTCGTCGTTGATATCGACCTTGGCACCCGAAACCTCAACGATTTCGCGGATCACCTTGCCGCCCGAGCCGATCACTTCGCGGATTTTATCCGGGTTGATCTGCATGGTTTCGATGCGCGGTGCGTGTTCGGAGAATTCACCGGCCTCCGTCAGGGCGTTGGCCATTTCACCTAGGATATGCATGCGGCCGTCCTTGGCCTGCTCAAGCGCCTTGCCCATGATTTCGGGTGTGATACCGGCCACCTTGATATCCATCTGCAGCGACGTAATCCCGGCAGCCGTACCGGCAACCTTGAAGTCCATGTCACCAAGGTGGTCTTCGTCACCCAGGATATCGGTCAGAACCGCAAACTCGTCACCTTCAAGGATCAGGCCCATGGCCACGCCGGCAACCGGTGCTTTCAGGGGAACACCTGCGTCCATCATCGACAGCGAACCGCCACAGACCGAGGCCATCGAGCTGGAGCCGTTGCTTTCGGTGATCTCAGAGACAACGCGGATGGTATAGGGGAAGTCGGTTGCGGCAGGCAGAACGGCCTGCAGCGCCCGCCATGCCAGTTTGCCGTGGCCAATCTCACGACGACCCGGGCCCATCATGCGGCCAGCTTCACCAACCGAATAGGATGGGAAGTTGTAGTGCAGCATGAAGTTCGAGCGGTACATGCCATTAAGCGCATCCACCATCTGCTCGTCATCACCTGTGCCAAGCGTGGTAACGGCCATTGCCTGGGTTTCGCCGCGTGTGAACAGGGCAGAGCCGTGGGTGCGTGGCAGAAGCTGAACTTCCGAAACGATCGGGCGGACCGTGGAAAGATCACGACCATCGATGCGTTTGCCGGTTTTCAGGATGTCACCGCGAACAACCGAGCTTTCAAGTTTCTTGAAGCAGGAGCCAAGGTTGCCGTCTTCCAGATCTTCCTCTGAAAGCGCTTCGCGAATGGTATCGCGAGCCGCAGAAACCGCAGCGGTGCGTTCCTGCTTGTCTGTCAGGGCAAATGCTGCGCGCATGGCCTCTTCGCCTGCGGCAGATACGCGACCGTAAAGGTCGGAGTAGTCAGGTGCCTGAAAGTCAAACGGCTCTTTTGCGCCTTCTTCTGCCATGTCGATGATCAGGTCGATCACCGGCTGCATGGCCTCGTGGCCGAAGTTGACGGCGCCCAGCATTTCATCTTCTGAAAGCTCATAGGCTTCGGATTCAACCATCATCACCGCGTCTTTGGTGCCGGCGACAACCAGATCAAGGCGCTGCTCGGGGTTCTCACGCAGCTTGTGCATGTCGTCCACTTTCGGGTTCAGCACATATTCGCCGTCAACAAAGCCAACGCGGGCACAGCCGATCGGGCCGCGGAATGGTGCACCCGACAATGTCAGTGCAGCCGAAGTTGCGATCATGGCGACCACATCCGGATCGTTTTCAAGATCGTGCGACAGAACCGTACAGATCGCCTGAGTTTCATGCTTGAAGCCCGGCACAAACAACGGGCGGATCGGACGGTCGATCAGGCGGGCTGTCAGGGTTTCTTTTTCCGTCGGGCGCGCTTCGCGCTTGAAGAACCCACCGGGGATTTTACCGGCGGCATAGTATTTTTCCTGATAGTGGACTGTCAGCGGGAAGAAATCCAAACCAGCTTTGGGTTTCTTTTCAAACACGACTGCGCAAAGGACCGAGGTTTCGCCCAGTGTTGCGATGACGCAGGCATCTGCCTGACGCGCAATCTTGCCTGTTTCGAGTGTCAGCGTTTCGTCGCCCCACTCGATTGATTTCTTGATTTCATTGAACATTTTCGTTTTTCCTAAACATACGGCCTCCCCCCTTGGAGGGCACCGCGATTTCAAGGGCCATTTGCCCAGGGACCCCGTTTCACATCATCCTGCCGTTCCATTGGGGTCACGCGGGACCGGCGTTCGGACGTTGTTGCCTGATTTGCAAATCCCTTGTCGGTTTGGCGGGGTCAGGCAAACGCACCCCCTGAAAATTGAAGACGCGCCCGGTTGGGCGCGTCTTGAAGTTTAACGGCGAATGCCGAGGCGTTGGATGAGGCTCTGATAGCGCTCTTCATTTTTGCCTTTGGTGTAGTCCAGCAATTTGCGGCGCTGGGCGACCAGTTTCAGCAGACCACGGCGGGAATGGTTATCCTTTTTGTGGGTTTTGAAATGCTCGGTCAGCGTGCGAATGCGGGAGGTCAGAATGGCAACCTGAACTTCCGGCGAACCAGTGTCGCCTTCTTTGGTTGCATATTCCTTAATCAGCTCAGCTTTCAGCTCGGGCGTAATCGACATCGGGGTCTCCTTTTTGGTTTAAGAGTGAATGGCGCAGGCCGGGATGTCGTCCAGCAAGGCCCGTGGAGGTATCCGCCGCTTTCAGGCGGATGCGCGCGTATAGGGGAATTTCAGCAGAAAGGAAAGGGGAAAGGTGCAGGTGAGCGGGTTATTCTACTCCTCTGTAATCCTCTCGGCGATCTGTGCTGCCCATTCACCGATGATTGGGATGAAATCTATCGAAGACAGTGAGTAAATCAAAAACGAAACGACCAGCGTTGCCCCCAGAAAACTGCCCAGACCAAAGGCGACACCTCTGAGAAAGCTTTGCCACAGAACGCTTAGCGAGTTTGAGCGCAGCGTTTGGTGGATTGCGATGACTTCGGCCTGTATCTGTGCCAGTTCTTTCGCCGGTTTGCTGTCGTCTGTCGGTTCTGAATCGGGTGTCACAATAAACTCTTTAATCATGGAAAAACCGCTGCCTCCGGCAAGGGGTGGAACTTATAGGGTTTTGGAGATTGAAGCATGAAACCGCATGGCAAGCCAGTCTCGAAAACTCGTCGCGTCGGGACCCGCATTCGTGGAATTGGAAAGAACCGTTGACGAGTTGGGAACAATGACTGGACTTTTGTTGGTACTTGTAAGGAGTTATACACAGTCCGTCGAAAAAATATCACGATTTCAATATCTTATTAACGTAATTGTGGTGCGGCGGCGGCTTCGCCTGTAGTATGAGGATATCTGGGGATTCGTCCTGACCGATGGTACAGCGGGGGCTGCATCGGTGTTAATACAGGCGAATGGGGGCCTAACGGCTGCCGATATGGCAGGTGGGAGTGGCCTGATCATGATGTCTTTACTGGCACTGGCCGGTTTCGGGATATTTCAAACCGGTGGCTTGACGGCGATGATGCGTCTGTCGGGTCTGATGAACATTACGACGATGAAAACCTCGTCTGGCAAGGCGAGGGCCCTGACCATGAGGGCGGGGATCTGCTTGCCGCAATGGATCAACCTGCCCCCGTGGAAACCCTCGATTTTTCCCGCGGTGACATGATTGCGGGGTTTGATCCGGCAACCGATATTCTGGAGCTGGAATATACTGCGGCCATGGGCGAGCCTGAAGTTTCACTGATCGAATTTGAAGATGGCAGTGGCATGTCGGTGGCGCTCAATGGCGTTGTCGTGGCGGATGTGGAAAACGCGCCAGATCTGGATGCGTCAAATGTGGTTTTGATGCCGGTTTGAGTTGATGCTGTCGCCCGGTGATGACCAAGAGGTTAGGTAATGGAACTTCTGATTTTCGGGGGGATTCTATTCATTGGATGGGCTTTTGATACCATCTTTGACTTTGGTGACGATCCCGATCCGGCCAGCGGTAATGTCGAGGATGATCCGGCCGCTGCTGACGCCAATGGTGGAACCAGTGAAGATACTCCAGGCAACTACGATACGGGTGACTTGCTGTCAGACAGCGAAGATGGAGACAGTAAATCTCAGGCATTAGAAATCAGTGAATCTGATGGTCCCGTGCCAATCGTTTCCAACAAATTTGACAACACCATCGCGCAAATCGCGGATGACAGCGCAGAAACCGGCGAATATTCCGAGGCCATAAATGTTGATGCAACGACACCGGGCGGTGACATTACTGCGGAAGTTTTTGGTTTTGACCCCGAAAACGACGTGGTTGAATTGGAGCACCCACTGGCTCATGACAATCCAACCGTCACCGTGACTGATTTCTCCGATGGCGGCGGAGCGTTTATTGCGCTGGATGGTATTGTTGTGGCTGAGGTGAACGGCGCTCAGGGGCTTAAACCTGCCAATGTTCTTCTCGCTATGACTTAGCTGCTCAAGCCAAAACCGAGATGTTCCGGCCCTTTTCGGGTCCCTCACCACGTTTCCGGCTGCACCCGGTATCCGATATAAAGCGGATGTTTCGGATGCCCGGCTTTGGACAAGCCAAGATGCTTTAACGGCAGGCCCGTTCCCCGCATCAGCCTTTCGACATCCTCTCCCCGGTTCATGTGCTCCCCATGGGTTCCCCAGGCGCAGACGATCTCGTCCGCCCAATGGCAGCCTTCGGTGATTGTGGCATCGTTTTCCGGCCCGACCGGATCGGACTGCCGGCGCATCTCGCGCGGGTCCGTGGCGCGCCAGGCAAAAATGTTGCAGACGCGAAACGCCCCAAACCCCAGGGCGCGGGCGCGGCGTTCGCAGCGTTCGACCGTGGGGTCGTTCTGCACCTCGGTGGCGGTTGACGGGTTCAGCATGACGAAAAGAACCTTGCTACCCTTGCCTGCCCACACCCGGGTCAGCGCATAGCGGTAATTCTCGCAATCCGAATAGAGCGCAACCGAGGCGGCATCGCCCTTGAGATGCTTGCGGCTGATCATTGCGGTTTCGCGAAAACCCGGTTCGGGTGCAATTCGCCACTGCGGTAAATCCCGATGGCAACCGCCTGTCCCTCATGCGAGGCCCAGGCTTCATCGCCATATTCAACATCGGCGTTCAGTACCATGCCAGGGTTGCCGTTGCGCATCCTTGCGGCAGCTTCGGCAGTGCAGCGCAGCTCGGGCAGATCGGCAAGACCGGTTTCAAGGGGCAGAAGGTACTGGTCGAGCTTTGGGGTTTTGGCAAACTCGTCCAAAAGGTTAAGCGCAATCCCGGCCTCGGCCTCAAACGGCCCCGACCAGATGCGCCGCAGCTCGCGAACATGGCCAAAACAGCCAAGTACCTCACCCAGATCCCTCGCGATGGAGCGGACATAGCCGCCCTTGCCGCACACCAATTCCAGTGTCACATGATCTGGGTCCGGGCGGTCCACGAAGCTCAGCGACTCAACCCAAAGCGGCCTTGCCTGAAGCTCCAGCTCATCCCCGTCACGCGCCAGTTTATAGGCGCGCTGGCCATCAACCTTGACCGCAGAAAACTGCGGGGGAACCTGCATGATATCCCCGGTGAAATCAGTCAATGCGTCCCTGATCTGGTCGTCCGTCGGGCGCTGATCGGAGGTGGAAATAACCTCGCCTTCGGCATCGTCGGTATTGGTTGCCTCGCCAAGGCGCATAGTGAAACGATACGCCTTTAGCGAGTCAGTGATGTACGGAACGGTTTTCGTTGCCTCGCCAAAGGCGATGGCCAGTACTCCGGTTGCCTCAGGGTCGAGCGTGCCGGCGTGACCGGCCTTTTTGGCGTCAAATGCCCATCGCGCTTTGTTGACAACCGCGCTTGAGGTGATGCCCGCCGGTTTGTCAACCACCAGCCACCCCGACAGGTCGCGCCCTTTTTTCCTGCTCCGCCCCATCGGTTTAACCGCCGGTTTCAGGCGCCGGGGCCCATTCGCTGCGAACTCTCGCGTAGCGGTCGGCATCATCGCGATAGACTGAGTAAACGGCGGCTTCAAGTTCCGGCGTCAGCATTTCATCGCGCGAAAAGGGTTTCTGGGTGGTGTTGCGCGATTTCACAGCACTCATCGCAGTTTCGATGTCAGGTATGATCGGTGCAAGTAGCTGGGGCAATTGCCAGGAGAGATCATCCAGAGTCAGCAGCCGTGGCTTGAGCCCCTCCATGCGCGACAGGCGGACAGACTGGCGTTGCCAGTGCGGGTTGGGCTTGCCGTGGCGCTTGGTATCAAGATTGAGGCCGAACCAATAAAGTGTTTTCAGGCAGTTTTGCCGGTGGCCTTCCAAGTCAAGTTCGGGCGACTGGTCGAGCCCGGCGGCATTGGAGACACGCGCACGCATGGCGTGGTCATAAAAACTGCCCCGGTTCGCCAGCTTGTCAAAGTAAAGCGACAGAAACCGGTCAACCGGATCGCGGATGACGGCAAAAAGGTAAGGCGAGTCGAGCAAGACAGCACGCGGGATCATGTCAGCTTTAAGGAAGTCCTGCTCGTGGGAGTGAATGCGGCTGCTATCGGGATGAACCCTTTTATTATCAAGATAATAGAGAAGGTTGCGCAGAAAAGTGCAGCCACATTTGGTGATCTGCAGATAGAAGATGGGATAACGCTGCGTGGTGAACAGGAACCGCCCCGGCCCCGGCATGTTGAGCCCGTCGCCGGAATACCAGTCCGGCAGGGGATCAGGCCTAATCATCGTCTGCATCCAGATCACGGCGCACATTTTCCTGATCGAGAAGCCGCCGGGTTTCATCCATCTGATCAAAGGTCGTGTCCGGAACGAAGCGCAGTTCGGGCGAGAATTTCAGGTGCACATTCCGGTTGAGATGTCGGCGCAACTCGCTTTTGTTGCGGTTCAGAGCTTCGGTTACCAAATCGACATTCTGCCCGCCTAAAGGCATCACATGCACCGTGGCCACCTTGAGATCAGGGCTGGTGCGCACCTCACCCACGGTAATCGACATATGCGCGATGTCAGCATCGTAAAGATCGCCGCGCGACAGCACATCGGCTAGGGTCCGGCGAATAAGCTCGCCAACCCGCAACTGGCGCTGCGAGGGACCTGAGTTTTCACTGAAGCGGCGTTTGCTCATGCTGACCTGACCTTTTTCAGCCGATTTATGCGAGTTACAGTGATGTTGCAACCGGGCGCTGGCTCTGCCAAAGGTCAGCAGACCGAACGGGCTTTCTGATGGGAGTGGGATAAATGACTGATTTGCCGGCAATTGCGATCATGGGGGCATCGGGGCGGATGGGCCAGATGCTGATCAATACCGTAAACGCCAGCGACAAGGCGACCCTTGCCGGAGTCACGGAACGCCCCGGGCATGACTGGATCGGTCGTGATCTGGGTGCCTGCATGGGCGGGGCGGAAACCGGGGTACCGGTTGTCGATGATCCGATTGAGGTGTTTGCGAAAGCGCAGGCGGTTATCGATTTCACATCGCCCAAGGCATCGCTTGCGCATGCGGTACTGGCCGCGCAAGCACGTCTGGTGCATGTGATCGGCACCACGGGATTTGCCCCAGAAGACCTTGCGAAATTCACCACAGCTGCGCGTCATGCGGTGATCGTGCGCGCAGGCAACATGAGCCTGGGGGTCAACCTGTTGACCCAGCTGACGAAACAGGTCGCCGCAGCACTGGACGAGGATTTCGACATAGAGATTGTTGAGGCGCATCATCGCCACAAGGTCGATGCGCCGTCAGGCACCGCTCTGATGCTGGGCGAGGCGGCGGCTGAAGGGCGCGGTGTTTCGTTAGCGGAAGTTGCCGATCGGGGTCGCGATGGCATTACCGGCGCACGCGCGCGGGGGGCCATTGGGTTTTCGGCCATCAGGGGTGGTGATGTCGTCGGTGAACACGACGTGATATTTGCCGCAGATGGCGAGCGGATAGTCATCCGCCATCTGGCAACCGACCGCGCAATTTTCGCTCGCGGCGCCCTGAAAGCCGCCCTGTGGGGGCAGGACAAGAAGCCCGGCGAATACGATATGCTGGATGTTCTCGGCCTTTAAGACCGCTCGGGTTTATTCGCCCAGTTTCGCGTGAACCTCGTCAAGGTCGATTTGACCGATGGGCATCTTGTTCGATGGATCGAGCCGGTCATATTTGAACAGTTCAAAATCGCGGTGATAGATTTCATAGACGAGGTGAATAGCCAGATCGTCAAAATAGTCTTCCACCGGATGCGCGCGTTTGGGGCCGTGGCCTTCGGATTCGTTGAACCGGGGCATGGTATCGATGTCGATCGGGTGGGCGATCTCAATATGCTTCAAGACCTCCTTCATCCCGGTTTTGAAATCTTCGGTCGAGATGATCATGTCGTAATGCCCACCACCATGCACAAGCGTTGATGCGTGCCCGGCGACGGCTGACCAGTGAATATCAGGATCCATTGGCCGACGGTATTTGATGGTATCACGGGCAAAGAGCAGAAAACGGCGGAAACTGGCGATCTGGTCGAAATCACCATCGACTTGAATGCCGTATTTCTGAATGAGCAACGGCACCAGTTTGCCGCGATAACGATTGCCATTGCGCTGAATGCCGCAAATCTTGTCAAAGAATGCTGACAGAATGCGGGTATAGGGGTTTCGCACGCAAGTGAAGGTGTAGGTCTTGCCGTTGGTTATTGCGGCAGACAGTTTTGGCTGGCTCTGATCGATGGACCATTTATGGATACCGTCTTTGGCATCGTGGATGTCCCCGTCATAATACTCGCCATGATCAATGTAATGCATCACCTGTCCGATGGTCGAGCAGGCGCATTTGGGGATGACCCGGTAAACCAGAGTTTCGCTGCTTGTCATCCATGTGCCCGGAAAGCCCATGATCTGCCCCTCAATCTGCCTTGGAACAGGCTTTTTGTTCTTTTTTGCCAGTCTGACCCTGATATAGCCAAAGAAAAGGTGTTTTTTCACCAAAATTTTGGTTTTATGGAGGCAATAACAAGAATTCTTGAGGAAAAGCAGCCCGAATGGCAAAAGTTGCCTATATTTTGCTATGCCACCAGAACGCCGAGGCTATCATCGCGCAGGCCCGGCAACTGACGGCAAAGGGTGATTTCGTCTCGATCCATTTCGACGCCCGCGCCAGTGACGATGAATTCGGCCTGATCAAATCGGCATTTAAGGATGCTGAACTGGTGTCACTCGCCCCGCGGGTGAAATGCGGGTGGGGGGAATGGTCGCTGGTGCGCGCCACTCTGAACGCGCTTGAACTGGCGGAAAGGAGTTTTCCGCGCGCCACGCATTTTTACATGGTTTCCGGTGATTGCATGCCGATCAAGTCGGCGGAATATGTGCACGAGTTTCTTGAAGAGAACGACAAGGACTTCATCGAGGCGTTTGACTATTTCCAAAGCGACTGGATCAAAACCGGCATGCGCGACGAGCGCCTGATTTATCGGCATTTTCTGAATGAACGGAAACACAAGAGGCTGTTCTACACCGCTTTAAATATCCAAAAGCGCCTTGGTCTCAAACGCACAATCCCCAAGGATCTGGAAATCATGGTCGGCTCGCAATGGTGGTGCCTCAGACGCAAAACCGTGGAGGCGATCCTGAATTTCGTCAAAGAGCGGTCCGACGTCATGCGCTTCTTCCGCAGAACCTGGATTCCGGATGAGACATTCTTTCAGACCCTGGTCAGACATCTTGTTCCCTATGGTGAGATTGAAAAGCGCACGCTGACTTTTCTGATGTTCTCGGATTACGGAATGCCGGTGACTTTCTATAACGACCAGTACGATCTGTTGCTGGCGCAGGATTTCCTGTTTGCACGAAAAATATCTCCTGAGGCGCATGAGCTGAAATCAAGACTGGGGGCGCTTTACGCCAGTGGAAAGACTGATTTTATTGCCTCGAATGAAGGTCAGCGGCTCTACCAATACCTGACCCAGCAGGGCCGGTATGGCCGCCGCTTTGCCCCCCGGTTCTGGGAACGCGAAAGCACGTTGGGGCGTGATCGTGAGCTGCTGATCCTTGTGTGCAAGAAATGGTATGTCGCCAAGCGTCTGCTGAATGCGATCCGTCATGCAACCAATCTTCATGGCGTCGAGTTTCTGTTTGACGAGGAAGATGCCGGTCTGCCGCATCTGGGTGGCATTGAAAACGCCATGGGCAAACGCACCCGCCACCGCCGCGCCATGATGCGGATGCTTTACGACTATTACGATACCAACCGGCTGATGATCTGCCTGGACCCGAACAACATGGACTTGCTGCACGATTTCTATTCCGACAGGTGCACGACACGCGTTCTGGAGATCGAGTGCAATTTCGATGATGACTACCTGATTGGTCACGCCAGGAGATCGGGGTTGGCCGGGGAAAACACGTCCGAGGATACTTTGCATCAGCTCGTGCCCACGATCCGGCAGGAATTCGGGTTTGAAACCGATGCGCTCAGAGATGCCGGGTTCCCGCAGCATTTCCGCATCAGCGAGCACAGCACCGATGCGGAAAACGCGGTTCCGGTTTCGTCTTTCCTGGATATTCCGATGGATATGGCGGCGGATATCGCCGGAACAGAGCATTTATTTGCGGAGTAAGTAATGAGCTACACCTATGACGACCAGAATATTTTTGCCAAAATCCTGCGGGGTGAAATACCCAATTCAACCGTGCTGGAAACCGAGCATTCGCTGGCCTTCAACGATATATCACCCCAGGCCCCGGATCATGTGCTGGTGATCACCAAAGGCCCATATGTCTGCTACGACCATTTCGCCGACGCTGCCAGCGAGGCTGAGATAGTGGATTTCACCCGCGCCATTGGCGAGGTGTGCCGGATGCTGGGTGTCAAACCGGGCGAAGGGGGCGATGGTTACCGGATGATCGCCAATTCAGGCAAGAACGGTGTGCAGGAAGTGCAACATCTGCATGTTCATATCATGGGCGGGCGCTGGCTTGGGCGGATGGTGCCGAAAGCCCCGCCCGAATAAGCCGTCAACCCTTTGCGGCGTGATCTGACGTCAGCGAAACAAACACGTCTTCAAGCCGCGCTTCCTCGCTTGCGATATCACGGATAGTGATGTTTTTTGCCGCCAGTGAGCGCAGGATATCTTCAGCACTTACAAGCGCGCGGGAATAAGTGAAGGCGATGGTGCCATCTGGTCTGATCTCGCCTGAAACCCCCTTAGGAAGATCGCTCAGTTTGGCGATGGGTTCTTCCGGCCTGATCACCAGCGTCTTGGCGTCAATCGTGGCGATCAGGTTTTTCGTGCTGTTCTGGGCGACGATCTGGCCGTGGTTGATGATGGCGATTTCGCTGCACATCTCTTCGGCCTCTTCAAGATAATGGGTGGTCAGAATGATGGTCACGCCGGTTGCATTCAGCTCGCGGATATAGTCCCACAACATGCGCCTCAGTTCGATATCAACGCCTGCGGTGGGTTCGTCCAGAACCAGAACCTGCGGCGAGTGCACCATTGCCTTGCCGAGCAGCAGCCTGCGGCGCATCCCGCCTGAAAGCGAGCGGGCATAGGCGTTTGCCTTGTCCTCCAACCCCACAGCGGCCAGGATTTCATCGGTGCGACGGGCTGATTTCGGCACGCCGTAAAGACCTGCCTGAAGGTCGAGCGATTCACGCGGTGTCAGGAACGCGTCGAGATTAAGCTCCTGCGGTACAACGCCGATGGCGGCGCGTGACTGGCGCGGATTGATATCCTGATCAAACCCCCAGATCATCACCTGACCGGCGGATTTGACCACCAGCCCCGCCATGATGTTGATCAGCGTCGATTTGCCTGCACCATTGGGGCCAAGCAGACCAAAGACCGAACCTTTGGGAATGGTTAGATCAACCCCTTTCAGGGCTTCTTTCGGCGCAGCACTTCGCGTTCTGGCATAGGTTTTCCGGAGCCCGGAAATCTGAATGGCATATTCGCTCATCTTCGCCTCAATTGACCGCCCGGGGCCTCTTGCCCGCGCGCGTCGCTTCGCTATCATGGCCCGCAGTCCGGGGTCAATTCGACGCCATCACCATTAAGGAGCCACCGATGACCCTTGCAGCGCCAGAAACCGAAACCGTAACAAGCACGCGCGTGGCCTGCGATGGCGGACCGGGTGGGCATCCAAGGGTCTGGCTCAGCATTCCTGATGATCCGGGCTGGGTCGAATGCCCGTATTGCGACAAGCGCTTCGTGCTGGATGAGAGTTCAAAGGGCGGGCATTGAGAAGGCGGGCTGTGTGCCGACATTCGCTTGTTCCGGCATGATCGATTATCACTAGGAAAGATCTGATGAGCAATTTCGGCAACGGCCATCACTTGCACCTGATTGACGGATCAGGCTTCATCTTTCGCGCCTATCACGCCCTGCCGCCGCTGACGCGCAAATCCGACGGGTTGCCGGTTGGCGCAATTGCCGGGTTTTGCAACATGCTGTTCAAGTTTGTCGAAGACCAGAAAGGGTCGGACGCACCGACCCATGTTGCCGTTGTCTTTGACGCAAAGGGCAAAACCTTTCGCAACGATATTTACGACAAATACAAAGCCAATCGCCCCCCGGCACCTGAAGATCTGGTGCCACAATTTCCGCTAACCCGCGATGCAACCCGGGCCTTCAACCTGTCCTGCATCGAAATGGAGGGGTTTGAAGCCGACGATATTATCGCAACTCTGGCAACACAGGCGCGTGATGCCGGAGGGCGGGTGACGATCATATCGTCCGACAAAGACATGATGCAGCTCGTCGGGGGCGGTATCGAAATGCTCGATGCGATGAAAAACAGGCGCATCGGTATCGAAGGTGTCGAAGAAAAATTCGGTGTCGGCCCTGAACGCGTGGTTGATGTGCAGAGTTTGGCCGGGGATTCCGTTGACAATGTCCCTGGTGCCCCAGGGATTGGCATCAAGACCGCTGCCCTTTTGATCAATGAATATGGCGATCTGGAAGAACTGCTGGCGCGTGCCGGTGAAATCAAGCAACCCAAGCGGCGTGAAACCCTGATCGGTTTTGCTGACCAGATCAGGGTTAGTCGCGAGCTTGTGACCCTGAAAACAGATGCGCCGCTGAGCGTGACATTGGATGAGCTTGAAATTAGGGACCCTGTTGCCGACGATCTGTTGGGGTTCCTCGCGGAAATGGAATTTCGCACACTGTCCAAGCGGATTGCCGACAAAATGGGGGTCGAGCCTCCAGTAATCAGCGATGCATCTGCATCGGGTTCCTCGACTGCGGCTGGTGAAGCATCTGCGCCAAAGGCGCAACTTCCCTTTGACACCAGCACGTATGAATGCGTGCGCGACAAAGCCGCCCTGCAGAAATGGATCGAGCGAATTCACGAACGGGGCTGGGTGGCCGTTGATACCGAGACCACGGGCCTTGATGAAATGCGTGCTGATCTGGTTGGCATCTGCCTGAGTGTCGAGCCGGGGGAAGCCTGCTATATCCCGCTCATTCACAAGGAAGGCGATGGTGATCTCTTTGGCGGAGCCGAGTTGGCGCCCGGTCAATTGCCGCTTGATGAGGTGCTGGCAATTCTCAAACCCGTTCTGGAAGACCCGGCGGTGATGAAAATCGGCCAGAACATGAAATACGACGCCAAGATTTTTGCCCGCAACGGGATCACGATTGCGCCGATTGATGACACGATGCTGATGTCTTATGCGATGCATGGCGGCTTGCACAATCACGGGATGGACGCGCTTGCCAACCGCTATCTCGATCACAGCCCGATCCCGATAAAATCGCTGCTGGGCACCGGTAAATCTGCCATCACTTTTGACCGTGTGCCAATTGACGAAGCAGTCAAATATGCTGCCGAGGACGCCGATATTACCCTCAGACTTTGGCAGCTTTTCAAGCCGCAACTGCATCAGGCGCAGGTGACGCGGGTCTATGAAACGATGGAACGCCCGCTGATTCCGGTTCTGGCTGAAATGGAAATGCACGGGATCAAGGTTGATCGCGGGCATCTTTCCCGCATGTCCAACAATTTCGCCCAGAAAATGGCAGGGCTGGAAGACGAGATTCACACCCTTGCCGGGGGAAGTTTCAATGTCGGCTCACCCAAACAACTGGGTGAGATACTGTTTGACCAGATGGGGCTCGAAGGCGGCAAGAAAGGCAAGACAGGGGCCTATTCGACGGGCGCAGACGTTTTGGAGGATTTGGCTGCCGAGGGGCATGAACTGCCAGCCCTGGTGCTTGACTGGCGGCAGATGTCCAAACTGAAATCCACCTACACGGACGCGCTTCAGGAACATATTCACCCAGAAACCGGGCGCGTGCACACCTCTTACGTGATCTCCGGAGCCTCGACCGGCAGGTTGGCCTCGACCGATCCGAACCTGCAGAACATTCCCGTGCGAACCGAAGAGGGGCGGCGCATTCGCGAGGCCTTTGTTGCCGATGACGGCAATGTTCTGCTCAGCCTTGACTATTCACAGATCGAACTCAGGATACTGGCGCATATCGCTGATATCGACCCTTTGAAAAAGGCGTTTCACGACGGGCTTGATATTCACGCCATGACGGCGAGCGAAATGTTTGACATCCCGCTTGACGAGATGACGCCCGAGATCCGGCGGCAGGCCAAAGCCATCAATTTCGGTGTGATCTACGGCATCTCAGGCTTCGGTCTTGCCCGTAATCTGCGCATTCCCCGCGCCGATGCACAGGCGTTCATCGACACTTATTTTGAGCGTTTTCCGGGCATCCGCACCTATATGGATGACACGATTGCCTTTGCCAAAGAAAACGGGTTCGTGCAGACCCTGTTCGGGCGCAAGATCCATACGCCCGAAATCAACGCCAAAGGCCCTCATGCCGGGTTCTCGCGCCGTGCCGCGATCAATGCACCGATTCAGGGGACGGCGGCAGATGTGATCAGGCGGGCAATGATCCGGATGCCAAAGGCGATCTCACATCTGCCGGTCAGGATGCTCTTGCAAGTGCATGACGAGCTTGTTTTTGAGGTGCCCAAGGCGGATGTCGAGGAAACCATCGCAGTCGTGCGCGATGTCATGCAAGGGGCAGCAATGCCTGTGGTCCAGCTCGACGTGCCGCTGGTTGTTGATGCCGGGCAGGGGTTGAACTGGGCCGAGGCCCACTGATCGGGGGCGACGAACACCCGTTACGTCAGAAAGGCAGAACCATGAACTTGCCTGACAGGATCGAAACCCCCGCAAGCTGGTACGGGCCTGCTATTTCTGCCGACGCTGAGCTGTGGACCCACAGGCTAAGCGCGGGTGAAATCGCCGAACTGATTGAACAGGCCGACGCTTTTGTCGCTTTAGAAAGTGGTCTTGCGCAGATCACAGCGGAAGGTTTCCCACTGCCGGAATTGTCGAAAAAGCTCAAGTCTCTGCAAAGCGATCTGATCAACGGGTGTGGCTTTGCTCTGATCAAAGGTGTGCCTGTTGATATTCTGACACGCGAAATGGCAGCAACCGTGTTTTGCGGGATCGGTGCCCATTTGGGTGCGGCGCGCAGCCAGAACGCAATGGGGCATATCCTTGGGCATGTTCGCGATATCGGCAAGGATCCTGACGATCCTGAAACCCGGATATACCAGACCCACGAGCGGCAGACATTTCACACAGACGGGTCCGATGTGGTGGCACTGCTGTGCCTCAAAGACGCCTTGGAGGGGGGCGAGTCTCTGCTGGTTTCAGCCGAAACCGTTTTTAATGAAATGCAGGCAGTCCGCCCCGATCTGGTTGAGCTTTTGGCCCAGCCGATTGCAACAGACAGGCGAGGCGAGGTCCCGGTTGGTGAAAACCCGTGGTTTGATATTCCGGTTTTTTGCTGGCACGCAGGCAGGCTGACGGTGCAGTACCAAAGGCAATATATCGACAGCGCGCAACGCTTTGCCGGGGCACCAAGACTGACGCAGGCGCATATCGAGGCGCTCGATTTGTTCGATACATTACTGAACGACAAACGGCTGAACTTCAAAATGCGGTTGGAACCCGGTGACATGCAGTTTGTCTACAACCACGCCCTTTTGCATGATCGAACCGGGTTTACAGATCATCAGGACGAGGATCGCAAAAGGCATTTGCTGCGATTGTGGCTATCGATTCCCGGAGATCGCCAGCTCCCGGATGTCTACAGACAACGCTATGGCTCGATAAAACCGGGAGATCGCGGTGGAATTGTCGTTGCCGGCGCAGTGCCGAATGCACCTTTAGTTCCAGTTTGAATTCTTTCAGCACACTGATAACGCACGCTTTTATTTCATATCTTGAACTCATGAAAACCCCCAGGAAAGTTGGATCATCGCCTTGATGTCGTAAACGGGACTCCCGTTTTCGACCGGATTTCGTCGCAAACAAGGCGTCCGGGTGCGACTTTGATGTCGTGGCGGGATGAGACAAACCGGCACAGGCCTGATCGTCTTGATCGCAGAGTTGCGTGCTTTCGGGGTGATTCCTTGGCCTATGAATACAGTTCAACAATCGGCACAAGCGGCGCCCTGAACCCGGCGCTGAGATCGAATTTGATCTGTATGTTGTCGATGATGACATGGGCGGCTGGGTTTCCTGCAGCGCAGATTCTGCTGCAAACATGGGACCCGCTGATCCTGACGGTTACCCGTTTTGCGATGGCTTCTCTCGTTCTGATACCGATCTGGCTGATCGTCGACGGCCCAAAGGCCTTTCTGGCCGCCCGCTGGGGTTGGGGAACACTGGTTGGTGGTCTTGGATTTGGTGCCGGGGCCTATCTGTTCCTGCTCGGCCAATCGATGTCTGATCCGGTAACGGTCATTATCGTCGCCTCGGCAATGCCGGTATTTGCTGCCGCACTGGAGGTTGTGCTTGACGGCAGGCGATTGCGGCTGACCTTCATTGCCGGAGTCCTGATCGCCGTTGTCGGAGGCATCATTGCAGCTGGTGCCGACATCGCCGAAGGGTCAGGTGGTGCAGGCGCGGCACTGGCGGCTGTCGCAACCATGTTTTTTGCCTGGGGCTCGCGTGCCGCGGTTCGGGACTTCCCGGAACTGTCAACGCTTGGCCAAACAACGATAACCCTTGCCGGTGGGGCGATCTTTCTGGGGATCATCTTCATGGCCGGGTTTTGGCTTGGGCTGGCGGAAACACTGCATGTCCGGGTTGACCTTGAACAGATGATTTACCTCGTCTTTTTTGCACTGGGCGCGATGGCGATATCGCAACTTCTGTGGATCATGGGCGTCGGCCGGTTGGGGGTGGCGCTCGCTTCGATCCACATGAACACGACGCCGTTTTACGTGATGCTGATCATGATTGGTCTTGGTGGAACATGGATCTGGTCACAGGCCATCGGGGCACTGGTGGTGGGTTCAGGCGTTCTTATCGCCCAGATGCGCCCGCGCCGCGGCAAAGCATTTCAGTAACGCCTCCTATCCAGATAAGGATCGGAGCCAACCCAGGCCGTCGGGCGTGCAGGTTTTCGGATGGTACTCCGCACTGACAAAACCGCCGTAACCGGATTGATCCAGCGCGCCAAAAAAAGCCCGATAGTCAATTTCCGATGGGATAGGCTCATGCCTCCCGGGATGGCCGGCGATCTGGATGTGGCGGGTCTGCGGGTGATTCTCAGCCCAGGCCGATTGCAAATCTCCCGTGATCCGATGCGCGTGATACGCATCAAACTGCAGGCCAAGGTTCGGTGCGGCAACCCGGTCGATCACTCGGCGGGCGGTCTGAAAATCGCGCAGGAAATAACCCGGCATGTCAAAGGGATTGAGCGGCTCGATCAGAAAGCTCTGATCCGGGGCCATTTCACAGGCCCTTGCAAGGTTTTCACAAAGGCAGCCCTCGGCCGCAGCGCCCTCGGCATTGCCCGACATCACATGAATATGCAGGGGGTTCAAAATGCCAGCGTAGCTCAGCACCAGTGCCAACCCATCGTTGAACGCCTCTTTGGCGGAGCTGACCGCCGCAAATCCACGCTCCCCGCTGGCCCAGTCGCCCGGTGGGGTGTTGAACAGAACCAGCGGCAGGCCACATGCCTGCAAGGCAGACAGAATATCCGAAGGATCATGCTCGTAGGGAAACAGGAACTCGACACCGGCAAACCCGGCGGCACGAGCGGCCTCAAATCGCTCAAGAAACGGCAATTCGGTGAACAACAGGCTCAGATTGGCAGCAAATCGCGGCATCAGCAGATCAGAAACTCTCAACCCAGGGTCTGATGGCGATTTCACTGCTCCATGCGGATCGATGCTGATTGATCAGATCAAGAAAGGTCTGTGCAACCGCATCCGGGTCAAGCATGGAATCCGGCCGGTCAGGCGGTTCCGTCCTGCCGGGATTGCGAATGCCACCATCGATATTGACCCAGGCCACGTGAATGCCTTTCGGGTGCAATTCCCGCGCCATCGACTGCGCCAGCCCGCGCTGGGCGAATTTGCCCATGGCAAAGGGCGCGGATTGGGCAAAGCCCTTGACCCCGGCCGAGGCGCCGGTGATCAGGATCGTGCCGCGCCTGCCATCAACGGGTTCCTGTTCCTCCATGCGTCTGGCGGCTTGCTGACCCACCAGAAACGCCCCGAACGCCGTGACCTCCAAGGCGCTGTGCACGACCTCAGGGTCAAGCGTGGCAACCGGCCCGCGCAACCGCGCCGATGGGTTGTAGACAACGACATCCAGACGGCCCTTCACCCGGTCA
Source organism: uncultured Rhodobacter sp. (assembly GCA_964567685.1). Classification (GTDB taxonomy): domain Bacteria; phylum Pseudomonadota; class Alphaproteobacteria; order Rhodobacterales; family Rhodobacteraceae; genus UBA5972. The sequence goes on from CAZMNO010000001.1 coordinate 96,754, forward strand.
AACAAATCAGCCACCTGCCCGGGATCGGAGGCGTCACAGGCAAGTGATGTTGCCCCGGTTTCATCCACAAGCTCGGCTAGTTTGTCAGTATCGCGCGCCGCCAGATAAAGAGTGTAGCCCTCACGCGCCAGCAAGCGCGCAAGTGACGAGGAGTTTCCAGGCCCCGCACCCACGATCAAGGCTGTTTTACTCATGCGTTCCTCCCCGGATCGAATATGTTTGCCTAATCCACGTTCAGCTCAGCCGATGGAATGACAGGAAAGAACTCACCACCTGACCACAGGCCGAACCAGCTTTCCGCCTTGATAGTTTCATGGGTGCCCAGTTCTACCAGCCGGTAAAAGCTCTTGCGGTCAATCAGGGCCTCAAGATTGGTGCGGATCAGCACATAAGGCGACGGCTCGCCGGTTTCCGGATCCCTTGCAATCCGAATAGGGTTTTCCGGCCCGGCACTGGCCTCGTCATCGACATTGGTGGTGAAGGTGATCACCTGATCCTTGCCCTCACCTTTGATCTCAAAATCGATGGCAACGAAGGGCGCGTCATCGACGGTTATTCCAACCTTTTCAACGGGTGTTACCAGAAAATAATCATCGCCATCCTTGCGGATGATTGAAGAGAACAGTTTTACCAGCGGTTTGCGCCCGATCGGCGTGCCCAGATAAAACCATGTTCCATCGCGGGTGATGCGCATATCAAGGTCGCCACAAAATTCCGGGTTCCACAAATGCACCGGCGGCGGGCCCTTTTTGCTGGCCGCTTTGGCGGCGGCGGCGATACCTTCGGCGTCTGCCTTCACGATCTTTTGTGCATCTGTATGATTTGCCATTTGTTTAACTTGCTTTAGTTTGCTTTGATACCGAAAGGAAACGCCCAAACGGGCGGGCACAAGATAACTTAATTCGAGATGGGGCATTTGTCATGGCTGATGATAGCGAAGATCTGGTTCTGGAGATCACAAAACTCGCCGACAAGCTCAGCGAAGCGAAAAGCAGCATCGCCAAGAGGATCATCGGGCAGGAGGCCGTTGTCGATCTGGCGCTGACCGCGCTTTTATCCGGCGGGCACGGGTTGCTGGTTGGTGTTCCGGGGCTTGCCAAGACGCGGCTGGTAGAAACGCTGGGCATCGTCATGGGCCTTTCTACCAACCGGGTTCAGTTCACGCCCGACCTGATGCCGGCTGATATTCTTGGGGCTGAGGTGCTGGATACCGCTGCAGACGGCAACCGCAGTTTCCGTTTCATCGAAGGGCCGATTTTCTGCCAGCTTCTGATGGCAGACGAGATCAACCGCGCCAGCCCGCGCACCCAGTCGGCGCTGTTGCAGGCGATGCAGGAGCGTGAGGTGACCATCGCAGGCGAAGAGCGCCCGCTTGCGGTACCGTTCCACGTGTTGGCAACCCAGAACCCGATTGAGCAGGAGGGCACCTATCCACTGCCCGAAGCGCAGCTTGACAGGTTCCTGTTGCAAATCGATGTCGATTATCCTGACCGCGAGACCGAGCGGGATATTCTGCTTGCCACGACCGGCGCGACCGAAGAGCAGTCAGACGAGGTGTTCACCGCTGATGAACTGATCGCAGCGCAGGAAATCATCCGTCGGATGCCGGTGGGCGATGCGGTAGTCGATCTGATCCTCGACCTTGTGCGTGCCGGGCGGCCCGACGAAGCGGATGCACCGGACCACGTGCGGGAATATGTCAGCTGGGGGCCCGGCCCGAGGGCGGCACAGGCCCTGATGTTGTCAGTGCGGGCGCGGGCTTTGCTGGAAGGGCGCCTTGCACCAACGCCAGAGGATGTGGCCGAACTGGCACGCCCGGTTCTGGTCCACCGCATGGCTCTTGGCTTTGCGGCACGTGCCCAGGGCGTTGATCTTGGCAGTGTGATTGATGAAATGGTCGTCCAGGCACTGAAAATGGAGGTTGCGGCTTGAGCCCCGACCCCGGCACTGACCTTTCGCTTCCAAGGCTCCGCCAGGAAGCGCAGGAACAATCGGCACTGTTGCCGCCGCTTCTGGTCGAGGCGCGGCATCTGGCGGCATCGGTTATTCTGGGAACCCACGGGCGCAGGCAGGCCGGTCAGGGCGAGGAATTCTGGCAGTTTCGCGCGGCCATGCCCGGAGACCCATGGCGCAGCATTGACTGGCGGCGATCGGCAAGAACCGAGGTGCAATTCATCCGTCAGCGCGAATGGCAGGCGGCGCAATCGGTGCTTCTGTGGCTTGATGACGCCCGGTCGATGGATTTCAGCGGTGCGAAGGATCGCCCGAGCAAAGGCGCGCGCAGCAACCTGATCGGTCTAGCGCTGGCTATCCTTCTGGTGCGTGCCGGCGAAAGGGTTGGACTGTTTGAAGACCCCGACCCGCCAAAATCAGGCGAAACCCAGATCGACAGGATCGTTGCACAATTGGGTGCCAGAGCATCCGCGCAGGATTACGGCCACCCTGCCGACCGGGTGTTTCCCAAGGGCAGCCGGGCGGTCTTCATCTCGGATTTTCTGGGTGACTGGGACGGGGTCAAATCCACTCTGACCAAAGCCGCAGACAGGGGGGTGAGCGGCGCGCTCGTGCAAATTCTCGACCCGGTCGAAGAAGTCTTTCCCTTTGATGGCCGCACTGAGTTTCAGAGCATGACCGGTGCCATCCGTTTTGAAACACTGCGCGCCCGTGGGCTGAAGACCGCGTACCTGCAAAAATTGGCCACGCGCAAAGAGGAATTGCAGGCGATCTGCAAGACCACTGGCTGGCAATATCTGTGCCACCACACATCCGAAGCGGCGCAACCCGCGCTGATGTGGCTTTTCTCAGCTCTGAAAGAGGAGCGTTAAGGGATGCCGGAACCTCGGCCAACCAAGGATTGGAGCGCCATACCCTCTCAGGGCGGGCCCGTATAGATGTTCGGCGCGTTTGGCAGCATCGGTTTCCTGTCACCTTGGCTGTTACTGGGGTTGCTGGCCCTGCCGGTTCTGTGGTGGTTGCTGCGCGCGGTACCCCCTGCTGCGATCAAGCGCCGATTTCCGGCGGTGACGCTGCTTCTGGGTCTGAAAGATCCCGAAAGCACGCCCGACAAGACCCCGTGGTGGCTGTTACTCTTGCGCATGCTGGCACTGGCTGCACTGATCATCGGTTTTGCCGGGCCGATTCTGAACCCGAAAGACGTGCGGCTGACCACCGGGCCATTGTTGATCATCAGCGACGCCAGCTGGGCCAGCGCTTCTGACTGGGCGCAGCGCAGGGAAAAAATCACGACACTTTTGAACGATGCCGCCCGGCTGGGCCGCCCGGTTGCCATGATCGCCCTGACCGAGACAACGATCAGCGAAAACAGGCTGCCTCTGCGTTCGGCCCGGGAATGGTCCGAGGAACTCCTCGCCATGAAACCGGCACCGTGGGAGCCTGACTATCAGGCCTTTGAAGACTGGCTGGCAAAGCTGGAGGATGGAGGTTTTGAAACCATCTGGATGTCCGATGGTCTGGCGCGTGACGGAAGGCAACGTCTGGCCGCCAGGCTTGCGGGCAAAGGGCGGCTGACGGTGATCGAAGCTCCGGCAGCAACCCTGGCAATCCGCCCACCGGTCTATCGCGACGGGATGATCGTGGTCACGCTTTTGCGTCCGGTTGCCGGAACCGAGCAGGAGGTCACCCTCAACGCATTCGGCCCAGACCCAACGGGTGTTGAGCGCCGCTTGGCACAATTGACCTTGTCGTTTCCGCCCGAGGCGCTGACAGCCGAGGTGGAGTTTGACCTGCCCGCCGAATTGCGCAACCGCATCCGCCGCTTTGCGATCGCTGGCAAACGGTCAGCCGGGGCCGTTGCTTTGACCGATGATGCCCTTAAAAGGCGCAAAGTCGCACTTTTTGCCGGGCAACGCGCGCGCGAAGGTCAGGAACTGGTTTCCGCCTTGCATTTCCTGAAAAAGGCGCTGGAACCCACCGCTGAACTGATCGAAGCACCGGTGCGTGAAAGCCTTTTGGCCAGCCCAGATGTGGTCATTCTGGCCGATGTGGCGAAACTGACTGAAAGCGAGGCCGGGCAGCTGAAAGAATGGGTTGAGGCCGGTGGCTTGCTGGTCCGCTTTGCCGGGCCTCGGCTGGCCGCCAGCAGCCTTGCCCGCAATGATGAAGACCCGTTACTGCCTGTGCGCCTGCGCGCCGGTGGGCGAAATGTCGGTGGGGCGATGTCCTGGGGGTCACCGAAGCTTCTGATGCCCTTTGCCAAAGGTTCGCCGTTCTTCGGGCTTGACGTGCCCGATGATGTCACCGTCACCTCGCAGGTTATCGCTCAACCCGATCCGTTTCTGGCTGAGCGCACGATCGCCTCGTTGCAGGATGGCACACCGCTGGTAACGCGCAAGGCCCTGGGCGACGGGCGCGTTGTTCTGGTGCATGTCACGGCGAATGCTGAATGGTCGACCTTGCCAATATCAGGCCTCTTTGTTCAGATGCTTGAGCGCCTTGCAATTTCAACCCGCACGGCAGCGCCCGGTATTGCCGATCTTGCAGGTCAACTCTGGCAGCCCGAACAGGTGATGGACGGGTTTGGCGATCTGCGCTCCGGCGACAACCTCATCGCCATACCGGGGGAACGGCTTGCCGAAGGTGGCGTTGGCATTGATCTTCTGCCGGGAACATACCTTAACGGCGATCGCCAGATCGCGGTGAATGTGATAGGTGCCGAGCGGCAACTGGCACCTGCCCTCTGGCCCGGATCGGTCCGCATTGAAGCGATGACAAGCGCTGAAGAACAGCCGTTGAAAGCCTGGCTGCTGACGATTGCACTGGTCCTGATGATGCTGGACGTCGTCGCCTCGCTGTGGCTGAGCGGGCGGCTTCGCGGACCGCGCGAAGGTATCATCGCCTCGGCACTTCTGGCGGTTCTGCTGGCAGTTTCTCCCAGGGTCGAAGCGCAGGATGCATCGGCGCTTGCCGCCACAAAAGAGACGGTTCTCGCCTATGTCCTGACCGGTGACGGCCGTGTTGATGCCGCTTCCGAAGCGGGGCTGTTCGGGCTTTCACAAATCCTGACGCTGAGAACGGCGGTTGAACCCGCTGATCCCATTGCCATTGACCTTGAAAAAGACGAACTGGCTTTTTTTCCGATGATTTACTGGCCTGTTTCCGAAGCCCAACCTTTGCCATCAGAGGCGGCTTATGCGCGCCTCAATACCTATCTGCGCACCGGTGGCATGATCCTATTTGATACGCGCGACGCCAATCTCGGCGGCTTTGGTGCCAGCACCCCCAACGGGCGGCGTTTGCAGCAACTGGCGGCGCCGCTGGATATTCCGGCACTCGAACCGATCCCCACCGACCACGTTCTGACCCGCTCGTTCTACCTTTTGCAGGATTTCCCCGGTCGCCATGCCCGCCGCGATGTCTGGGTTGAAGCCGCACCCCAAAACGCCACCCGCGCCGAAGGGATGCCGTTTCGCAACCTCAACGATGGGGTTTCGCCTGTGGTGATCGGCGGTAACGACTGGGCCTCGGCCTGGGCGATTACCCGGCAGGGGGCCTATATGTTCCCGGTCGGGCGGGGTGGGTATGCCGGTGAAAGGCAGCGCGAAATCGCCTTCCGCTTTGGCATCAATCTGGTGATGTATGTGCTGACCGGAAACTACAAATCCGATCAGGTTCATGTACCCGCCCTCCTGGAAAGGCTGGGGCAGTAGGATGGTCACTGATATCGTATTTGACCCTTTGCTGCCGCTCATCGTCCTGACCGGATTGGCTGCTCTGGTTTCTGCGCTTCTGACTTTCGCGCTCTGGCGCGGGCTGACGGGCTGGTGGCTCAGGGCGTTTTCGGCACTGGTGCTGTTATTTGCGCTGGCCAACCCGTCGCTCAGACAGGAAGAGCGCACGCCGCTTTCCGATATCGTGCTTGTCGTGGTTGACCAGACCTCTAGCCAGGGGGTTGCAGACCGACCCAATCAAATCGCAGATGCCCTGAAAAAACTTGAAGCAAAACTCGGCGGTCTGGAGGAGTTTGAAACCAAGATCGTCACGCTTGACGATGCACCTGATGGAAGCGACGCGGGCAGCCTGTTGATGACAGCTCTTGCCGATGCCACAGCCGAAACCGCGCGCACACGCATAGCCGGGGCCATTCTGATCACCGACGGTCAGGTTCATGACATGGCGCTGGCCCCTGAATTTCCCGCCCCTGTCCATGTTCTTTTAAGTGGGGCTGAAACCGACTGGGACCGGCGGCTTGAAATCACGAACGCCCCGGCTTTTGCCATTCTCGGCGAGCCGGTAACGTTGAAGCTGAAGGTGAGTGACAGCGGTGCGGTTCCGGTCGATGTATCCCCCTTCAGCGAACTGACGATTTCCGTGGATGGGGGACGCGCACAGCACTTCCGCATCCGGGTCGGTGAAGAGCTGGAACTGCCGCTCAGGCTGGCACATGGCGGTCAGAACGTGTTGCAATTTGAAGTGCCCGAAGTTGAAGGCGAACTGACCGATCGCAACAACGCCGCAGTTGTTTCGATTAATGGCGTGCGTGACCGGTTGCGGGTTCTGCTGGTCTCCGGCGAACCCCATGCAGGCGAACGCACCTGGCGCAATCTGCTGAAATCGGATTCTGCGGTTGATCTGGTGCATTTCACCATTCTGCGCCCACCGGGGAAGCAGGACGGGGTTCCGGTGACCGAATTATCGCTGATCGCATTTCCCACGCGCGAGTTGTTTCTGGACAAGATTGACGAGTTTGACCTGATCATCTTTGACCGCTACCGCAGGCGCGGGATCCTGCCGTCGGTCTATCTCGACAATGTTGCGCGCTATGTTGAAAAGGGCGGGGCTGTGCTGCTGGCTGCCGGGCCTGATTTTGCCGGGGCGGAAAGTATTTATCGCTCGCCCCTGTCGCGGGTTCTTCCGGCGTCGCCCTCGGCAAGGGTGTTTGAAACGGGGTTCGTGCCCCGGATTACCGATCTCGGGGCTCGTCACCCGGTGACCGCAGGTCTGGAGAACTTTGCCCCGCGTCCACGCGATGAAGATGGCAATCCCGGCTGGGGGCGCTGGTTCAGGATGATTGATCTGAGGGCTGGCTCCGGCCACACGGTGATGACCGGACCTGAGAGCCGCCCCTTGCTGATACTGGACAGGGTCGGGGCCGGGCGGATTGCCCTTTTGGCCTCGGATCAGGCCTGGCTCTGGCATCGCGGATATGAAGGCGGCGGACCGCAGCTGGAAATGCTGCGCAGGCTGGCGCATTGGATGATGAAAGAGCCCGAGCTTGAGGAAGAGGCGCTGCAAGCCACGGCGCGTGGCCGCTCTGTTACGGTGACGCGCCGTTCGCTTGAAGTAGGTGAGCGAAGTGTCGTTATCGAGGCGCCAAACGGGCAAATCGGTGATCTGCCTTTGGTGGAGGTCTCGCCGGGTCGCTATGTTGCCCGGTTTGATGGCCCCGAAAACGGGCTTTACCGGCTGCGCGAGGGCAATCTGGAGGCCGTGGTGGCTCTGGGCCCGGCGGCGCCAAAAGAGTTTGAGGACGCGATTTCCACAGCCGATCTTATCGCGCCGCTTGCGGCGGCGACGCGCGGCGGCATTCATCGCCTGACGGATGGTGTTCCATCGATCCGTTCGGTTCGGGCCGGGCGTGTTGCCAGTGGTCGGGGTTGGATCGGACTGACCCCGCGCGGGGCTTATGTAACCGCGGGGATCACCCTCAGGCCACTGGGGAATGCGCTGATCTTCCTTTTGCTGACCTCCGGGTTCATCCTGCTGGCCTGGTGGCGCGAAGGAAAGTGATCTGGACATTTCCGACAGTCATGTTAAATTGGTAAAGTAATTTTACCAATTCAGAGGCCAGATCATGGAAATGCCGCTGCCAGATACTGCGATTCTGTCGCGCAGAGATGATCTTGTGCGCCGGTTGCAATCGGTTCTGCCGGATCAGTCCGTGATCCATGCGCCAGCCGAACTGAAGGTCTATGAATGCGATGCGCTGACCGCCTATCGCTGCCCACCGCTTGCCGTGGTGTTGCCATCCACCACTGAAGAGGTGGCTGCCGTTTTGACGATCTGTCACGACGAGAAAGTTCCCGTGGTGCCGCGCGGCGCCGGCACCTCACTCGCCGGTGGCGCGCTGCCAACAGCGGATTGTGTCATTCTGGGAGTGGCGCGGCTGAACAGGGTTCTTGAGACCGACATCGAGAACCGGTTCATAAGGGTCCAGTCCGGCCGCACCAATCTCAGCGTCACAGGCGCGGTCGAGGATAAAGGGTACTTTTTCGCCCCCGATCCCTCCAGCCAGCTCGCATGTGTAATCGCCGGGAATATCGCCATGAATTCCGGCGGCGCGCATTGCCTGAAATATGGCGTCATGACCAACAATCTTCTTGGGGTCACCATGGTTCTGATGGACGGAACCGTGGTTGAAATCGGCGGGGCACATCTGGAAGCCGCAGGTCTTGATTTGCTCGGTCTGATCTGCGGATCAGAAGGTCAGCTTGGTGTCGTCACTGAAGCGACCCTCAGGATACAGCCCAAGCCCGAAGGGGCGCGTCCGGTTCTGATGGGTTTTGACTCTGCCGAGGGTGCAGGGGCCTGTGTCTCCGACATCGTCAGATCGGGCCTGCTTCCGGTGGCCATCGAATATATGGACCGGCCGGCAATCCGCGCAACTGAAGCCTTCGCCAAGGCCGGCTATCCGGACGTGGAGGCCCTGCTGATTATCGAGGTCGAAGGTTCTGCAGCCGAGATCAAGGACCAGCTTGACAAGATCATCGAAATTGCCCGCAGCCACAGTCCGGTTGCCTTGCGTGAAAGTGCCAGTGAAGAGGAATCCAGGCGGATATGGGCCGGTCGCAAAGCGGCATTCGGGGCAATGGGCCAGATCAGCGATTACATGTGTCTTGACGGGACGATCCCGGTTTCCGAACTGCCGGATGTGTTGAGAGGTATTCGCGCACTTTCCGATCAATACGGCCTGGACGTTGCAAACGTGTTTCATGCCGGTGACGGCAACATGCACCCGCTTATTCTTTATGACGCCAACAAAACCGGCGACCTTGAGAAATGCGAGGCGATGGGGGCCGACATTCTAAAGCTCTGCGTCTCAGTTGGCGGGTGTCTGACGGGTGAGCACGGGGTCGGGGTTGAAAAGCGTGATTTGATGGATGTGCAATACGGCAAACCGGACATAGCGGCCCAGATCGCGGTGAAGGATGTGTTTGACCCCGATTGGCTGCTGAACCCGGCCAAGGTGTTTCCACTGGCTTATTCGGAAAACAGGCGAAACTGTGGTTGATGGCCGCGCCAAGGGGGCTTTGCCTCCCGGCAAAAACCGCCTTCCCCCAAGGATATTGATGAAAAGAAGAAGATGAAGCCAACGAGTGAAAGTGAGCTGAGTGAAGCAGTGGCAGGCGCGGGCCAGGGGCTGCGTATCGCTGGTGGCGGCACCCGGCCAATCGGCAATCCTGTTGTCGGCGATCAATTGCATTTGAGTGCGTTAAGCGGTGTTGAACTCTATGAACCCGGCGCGCTGACACTTGTGGTCAAGGCAGGTACACCCTTGGCAGAGGTTGAGGCTTTGCTGGCCTCGGAAAACCAGCGATTGGCGTTTGAGCCGATGGATCACCGGGGCCTATCGGGCACTTCAGGCGAGCCGACAATCGGGGGAGTTGTGGCGGCGAATATCTCAGGGCCGCGCCGGATCCAGGTTGGGGCCTGCCGTGATTTTCTGCTTGGCGTGCGCTTTGTCGATGGCACGGGGCAGATTCTGAAGAATGGCGGGCGGGTGATGAAGAACGTCACCGGATACGATCTGGTCAAACTGCTGGCGGGCAGTTTCGGTACTTTAGGTGTGCTGAGCGAGGTTTCTCTGAAAGTGCTGCCGGATTGCGAAGCAACGGCGGTGTTGCTGATCGACGGGCTTGATGACGCGCAGGCGATATCGGCTTTGTCACGGGCACTCGGTTCTCCGTTTGAGGTGTCAGGTGCTGCACATACCCCATCCGGTCTTGATGGCAGGCCGGTCACGATGATCCGGGTGGAAGGCTTCGAAGCCTCGGTCAGCTACCGGGCTGGCAAGTTGAAGGAGGTATTGGCTGGTATTGGTGAAATCAGCATCGAAACCGACCCTGATCGCACAAAAGCTGGCTGGAAATGGGTGCGCGATGTGGCGGCTTTTCACGATAAGTCGGGCGATGTGTGGCGGATCTCGGTCAAGCCGAGCGATGGACCGGATGTTGGCAGAGCTCTGCACCAAAACTGCGACGCTGAGCTGCTTTATGACTGGGGCGGCGGGCTGGTCTGGGCGCTGGTGCCGGAAGACAGCGATGTTCGGTCTGTTCTGACAGGATTTGGCGATCACGCCAGGCTGGAACGAGCCTCGGATCCGGTGAAATCACGGTCAGGGGCCTTTGCCAGTGAAGGGCCGGTTCTGGATCGGATCACAGCCGGGTTGCGGCAGAAATTTGATCCACGTGGCATTCTCAATCCCGGATTGATGGGATAGGCGGCCATGCAAACCCATTTCACCCCTCAGCAGCTCCAAAACCCCGGTCTGGCCTATGCCAATGACATTCTGCGATCCTGTGTTCATTGCGGCTTTTGCACCGCAACCTGCCCCACCTATCAGGTCCTTGGCGATGAGCTCGACAGTCCGCGCGGGCGGATTTACCTGATCAAGGATATGCTGGAAACCGGGCGAGCTGCTGATGAGAAAACCGTCAAACACATAGATCGCTGCCTGTCCTGTCTGGCCTGTATGACGACCTGCCCGTCGGGTGTGAACTACATGCATTTGGTGGATATGGCGCGCGCGTATATCGAAGACACCTATGAACGCCCGCTGAGTGATCGGCTGCTGCGTTGGGTGCTGGCACGGATTTTACCTTACCCAAAGCGGTTCCGGCTGGCCGTATTAGGGGCCTGGATCGGGCGCCCCTTCGGGTTTCTGGTACCAAGGAAATACCGCGTTTTGCTGGAGATGGCGCCGCAATCCCTGCCCCCTGTCAGCCGTAACGATGATCCGCAGGTGTTTGCTCCAACAGGCGCGCGGAAAATGCGGGTGGCGCTGATGACCGGATGCGCGCAGAAGGCGCTCAACACCGATATCAATGATGCCACGATCCGGTTGTTGCGGCGTCTGGGGTGCGAGGTTGTGGTGGCCAAAGATACGGGTTGCTGTGGGGCCATGTCCCATCACATGGGCAAAACGCCGGACAGCAAGCATATGGCGGCGCGAAATATTGCCGCGTGGAAGGCCGAGATCGATGGCGCGGGGTTGGATGCGATTGTCGTCAATACCTCGGGCTGTGGCACCCATGTGAAGGATTACGGGCACCTGTTCGACCAGGATTCACTGGCGGATACGGCTGCTGAGGTGGCCGGGCTGACGCGCGATATTACCGAGGTTCTGGCGCAGCTCGATCTGCCGGAAGGAGGCGCGCCTTCGCTGCGTATCGCTTATCACGCAGCCTGTTCGCTGCAACACGGTCAAAAGATTGTTGCCGAGCCCAAAACGCTTCTTCAGCGTGCCGGGTATGAGGTGATGAGCCCGCAAGACAGCCATCTTTGTTGCGGTTCGGCGGGTACCTATAATCTGCTTCAGCCTGATATCGCCAATCAGTTGCAAGCCCGCAAAGCGGCAACCCTTGATGCCCTTGCACCTGACGTGATTGCAGCCGGGAATATCGGCTGCATGATCCAGATCGGCGCGGCCTCTACTGTACCCGTGGTTCATACAGTCGAGTTGCTTGACTGGGCGACTGGCGGGCCGAAGCCACACAGCCTATGCGCGACTACCGAATAAAATTGCCTTAACTTCAGCGCAACTTCCCACAATGTGGCCTTAGTTTCGCCCAATGGATTCATAGATTGAATTCGAGGGGGCGCAGACTTGAGGAATGAGTATGCGCAAGTTTTTGCTGCTGTTGTTGGTTTTGTGGATTACTGCAGAAAGAGCGCCTGCCAAAGATACGACACCGCCAATCGGCCTTTTGACAGCCGATGACGCGCGCGCCTGGGAGGCTGTGGGACGTGTCAACCTGATTGGAACCGGATTTTGCACCGGGGCGCTGATTGCGCCTGATCTGGTGCTGACGGCTGCGCATTGCCTTTTTGACAAACGCACGGGCGAGCGGATCGCCACCGCCAATGTGGAATTTCTGGCCGGTTGGCGTGATGGCCGCGCGGCTGCATCGCGCGCCGCCAAGCGGGTGGTCATTCACAGTGATTACAAATACCAAAGCTCGCGCCGTCTGGATCGGGTTGCTGCCGATATCGCCCTGATCGAGCTGGATCATCCGATTAGAAATACCCGAATTACGCCCTTTGAATGGGCCCGCCGCCCGCGCATCGGACAGGAAGTTCAGGTTGTCAGCTATGCCAAAGACCGCGCCGAAGCGCCAAGCTATCAGGAAACCTGCCATGTGCTTGGCCGCGATCCTTCGGTTCTGGTACTGTCCTGCCAGGTCAGCTTTGGGGCCTCTGGCTCCCCGATCTTTGTGGTTGAGAACGGCGTGCCGCGCATTGCTTCTGTCGTGTCTGCCAAGGCCGAATGGAAAAACCGTGACGTGGCCCTTGGTGCCGCGCTTGGCCGACCGCTGGAGGAACTGATCACCCGGCTGGCCAATAACGATGGTGTGTTTCAGCGGATCGAGCCCCTCAGTTCCGATTTCAAGAACCAGGAAAACAGCGGCAAAGAACGGCTGAAATTCATCAAACCCTGACCCCTTGAAGCGCGAATTAAGCTTTCCCATATCTGTGGTGTCGGATGCCTTTGTTAAGGGTCTGGCAAAAGCAACAGATGGCCTGTCCATGGTGGAAGGCCGCGAACATGTATCGCTCTAAAAGGAGGATGCGGCTATGCGCAACTTTGATTTTTCACCCCTTTACCGTTCAACCGTGGGCTTTGACCACTTTGCTGATCTGATCGACCGGGCTTTTACCGGTGATGTCAGCCAGAACACTTACCCGCCCTTCAACATCGAAAAGACAGCCGATGACGCTTACCGGATTTCAATCGCGGTGGCTGGTTTTTCCGAAGATGACCTGAAAGTTGAAACCCGTGACAACCAGCTGCTCGTGTCGGCACAGAAGTCTGAGGCAACCAAGGAAGAAGGAAAAACCTTTCTGCATCGCGGTATCGCCGAACGCTCGTTTGAGAAGCGCTTTCAGCTGGCCGACCATGTGATGGTCACCGGCGCCTCGGTTGAGAACGGGATGCTCAACGTTGATCTGATGCGCGAAATGCCCGAAGCGCTGAAGCCGCGCCGGATCGAGATCAACTCGCCCAGAACCATTACCGCGAAACCCGCGAAGAAGGCGGTTTCAAAAGCCGCATAACGTCTGGTTTGGTGCACCTCACGTTGAAAGCCCGGATCGCGTGATCCGGGCTTTTTTGTTTTGGCAAGTTGGTGAATAAGCCTATTTTGACAGTGTTTCCGCCAGCCGCATCAGGGTGATGGCTTCGGCGCGGTAGCCAAACGGATCCTCGCCTTTGGTGGCATTTGCCAGCGCAATGGCCTCCGGGTAGCTCCAGTCGCCCATGTATTTGCCATCACGCAGCAATTGGCCAAATCCGGCAATTGCCGCGCTGAAGCCTGCTTCGGTTGTGGGTGCCGATGTGGCATCGCTGTTGGCAATTGGCGTTGTGATCAGCTGGCTTGTAGCTTCACCCGGCGTTTTGTAACGCAGTTTGAGAAAGCCCAACTCATCTGACTCGCTCTGTTCCGCCGCTGCCTGATAGCGCAAGGGGTCAGACATGATCGCGGGTGATCCGTTGGGCGTTACCTCGTAAATCGCGGTGACGACATGACCGGCACCGATATCCCCGGCATCAACCTTGTCATTGTTGAAATCCTCGCGGGTAAGCTGGCGGGTCTCATAGCCGATCAGGCGATATTCGGCGATCATGGCCGGGTTAAACTCGACCTGAATCTTGACGTCATTGGCGATGGGGAAGAGAGCACCCGAGACCTGATCAACCAGCACTTTCTGCGCCTCACTCAACGTGTCGATATACGAGGCCGTGCCATTGCCGTTCTGTGCCAGACTTTGCATCAGCGCGTCGTTGTAATTGCCGCGACCAAAGCCGAGCACCGAAAGATAGGTGCCGCTTTCGCGCTTGTCTTCGATATATTCCTTCAGCGCTTCCGGATCGGAAATGCCGACATTGAAATCCCCATCCGTTGCCAGCAGAACCCGCCCTATGCGCCCGTCTTCTTTCATCTTTTCCGCCTGTGCATAGGCCAGCTGAAGGCCAGCCTGACCTGCGGTTGAACCGCCTGCCTCAAGCCGGTCTAGGGCAGCGAGAATGGCACCAGGGTCGCTGGCGCTGGTCGGTTCAAGCACAACGCCCGAACTGCCCGCATAGGTGACCATCGACACCCTGTCCTGTGGGCTGAGGCGAGAGAGCAGCAGCCTGAAAGACTGCTTCAGAAGCGGCAGTTTGTTGGCGTCCTGCATCGATCCCGAGGTATCGATCAGGAAAACGAGGTCAAGTGGCGGGCGGTTTTCGACGATGGGTTTTTCACCCTGAATGCCGATATGAACCAGCTTGGTGTGAATATTCCAAGGGGTTTGAAAGACCGCGACCGAGGTGGCAAAGGGGGCATCCCCACTTTCAGGGGCGCGGTAGTCGTAGGGGAAATAGTTGACCATTTCCTCGATCCTGACGGCATCGCGATCCGGCAGATAGCCATCCATGATCGCGGCACGGATATAGGCGTAAGAGGCGGTATCGACGTCGATCGAGAAGGTTGAAACAGGTTCTTCCGCGACAATCCGCAAAGGGTTCGGATCTTCATTGGCAAAGCGCTCGTTGTCTTCGAGCGCAATTTGCAGCCGGTCATCACTATCCATGGCGATCAGACCGGCAACAGATTCCTGCTCGACCTTGCGCTTGGCCAGAACCGTAGGGGCTGCAGCGGCTTCCGGGGCCATGTCATATTCAACGGCCGGTTCCTCAATGGCGGGTGCGGGCAGTTCGGCGAGGTGATCGTAGCCATCCACTTTTCTTTCCCGTTCCGTGGTGCCGGTTGTCAGGCCAAGTGTCTGATCGGGAACGAGATTATCCATTGGCAGGATGATGAGAACGCCAAGGCCGAGAACGGCCAGGCTTGAGGTTGCATAAAGGGCGGGGCGCAGTCCGATATTGTGGAACATGTTTCTTACTCCTGTTACAAATCCGGCCGGATTGTCCGGGCCGTCAGTGTTAGGACGCATGTTCTCTGCGGTTTCTTGGCGGGCTGCGAAATTTTTTTGTGCCAGCGCAATGGCACGGGCCTTAGCGTCGTCGTCAGGCGCAGGCGTGGCGGCCTGAAGGGCTGATTTCAGCCTTTTGAGTTCATCGGTCATCAGATCCGTTCCTCTGCTTTGGCCAGATCGCGTAAAACACGCCTGACCTCGCTCATGCGCCAGGACACCGTGCCTTGGGAAACATCCAGTATTTCCGCGGCCTCAGCGTGGGTCAGTTCCTCGCCCAAGACCAGCGCGACGGTTTCCTGCAATTCGGTCGACAGTGTCGTCATTGCCTGTCGCAACCATTTAAGCTCGTCACGCTTCTCAGCGGTTTCGGCCCGCGAAAGCGCCTCGACCTCGCCCCAGCCATCCGCCGCCTTGGCACGCGTTTTCCGTTTGCGAATACGGTCAAGTGCGGCGTTGATGGTGACCCGGTAAAGCCAGGTCGTGAAGCGTGCGTCGCCGCGAAACCCTGCAAGTTTCCCCGGCAGCGCCGCACAAATATCCTGCGCCAGATCCTCGGCATCTGCACGGCGGCCGAGCATTCGGAAAGACAGGCGATAGATCAGATCGTAATGCCGCGTCAGCAATTCGGTGAACGCACCCGCATCCCCCGCAAGCGCGCAACGAACCAGATCATGATCGCCTGTTTCCATCAGCATAGTGTGGGTGAGACGTGTGGGCGCCGTCAATCCTTGGCGGGTGCGTTAACTTTTTTGATTTTAGGGGGTGCAGTGTATGACATGCTTACAGAACCTATACTACATCGTGTGACTAGGTGGCATTTGGTTTTAAGCGCTGCCTTGCTGGTTTGGCTTACGCTGGGAGCGATTGATCGTCGTGATGTGAGGTCGCACCGAGCGGGACTAACAGCCGTTTTATGCTACACTCCCTACAGCGCGCTGGGCTGCGGGTTTCCATTCATCCGGCAGGCCAAGAATGAACGGGGAGGTCATTGAATGGAAATGCTAGTTACCTGTGATGGAACACCGATCGCTTATGAACGAATTGGAACAGGTCCGCCGCAGGCTTCAGTTTGACGGAATCCGCGAGTGTAACTTTGGACTATCGTCCGGATAACCCTAATTAACGGATGGCAAGCCGGAGGTGAACACCGCTTCAAAGCGGCCTGCAAAGTGATTTCGAAATCCCTTTTTAGGGACAGTGCACAAGTTATCGCGCCTGGCTGGTCAACCTGCCTTGCGGCTATTGCCCGGACGGCTGAGGCAGGTCTGGCAGATCGCGTAATCGGCTTCGCGCCAACCGCTGCGAAACCGGCGTGTGGTTCGGGTTGGGTGTGTCATTGGCCTTGGGGCCGGGTATTTCATTGCAGAAGCGGTGGGCAAGGGAGTTGCATCGGGCTGGCGTGAAAACAGCTTTTTCAGAGCGTTGAAAATGCGGTTCAGACCGTCATGTGCCGAGTGGCTGCGGATGCTGTGGCAGTGGGCGATGTAATAAGCAGTGTCGATTGATCCATTGGCGATGCGG
This sequence comes from uncultured Rhodobacter sp., assembly GCA_964567685.1. Lineage (GTDB taxonomy): Bacteria > Pseudomonadota > Alphaproteobacteria > Rhodobacterales > Rhodobacteraceae > UBA5972. The sequence continues at coordinate 113,428 of CAZMNO010000001.1, forward strand.
CGGATGTTTTCGGGTGTATCAGTCATGGTCGTGTCTCCGGTTGAGGTGTTGTCTGACACTCACTCTGCCACCACGGCGGAAGGCCCGCTTGAAGACGCCCTTGAGAATACCTTGAGATTTCCTTGATTTTCCCGGTCAGCCCGGCACCCCGGCCTTGCGAAGACCATCAAGATAGAGCTCCAGCTGCTCTGGTCGCTGGATGTAGAACAACCGTTCCTCAGCGAATTTGAGGGTGAATTCGGGTTGCTCCTGCAAAAGCCGGGGTACCGTCTGTTCGGCCTTTGCCTGCTTGCCCGACAACGCCAGGGCCACTGCAAGATGGGCCAGCGCCCAGTATTGGCAATTGGGGATGATCCACGCCCGTTCTGGCCATTCAACGGCACGCGGATAGTCACCCTTGAAGATCATCGCCAGCGCGCCATAGGACAGGAATGCCCAGCTTTGCGGATCGTTCGGGCTGAGCTCGATGGCCTTTTCGAACCAACCGATGGATTCGTTATAGTGCCCGTCATAGGCCAGCGCATCGCCCATGGCGCAATAGCCGGCCGAAAGTGTTGGGTTAAGATCGAGCGCGGCATTGCAGGCCGCCACCGCGGTTTTGTATTCGCGTCGTGCCAGAGCGATCCTTGCCTTGGCCATATAGAAAGCGGCGTTCTGGCCATCGAGTTCCAACGCACGATCAACGGCCGCCAAGGCTGCATCCAGCCTTTCCTGGCTGGGTTCGGTGTTCCAGTAGACCATGCCCAAGACCACCGAAAAAGCCCACCAGGCGTGGGCTTCGCCAAACGACGGATCAAGTTCTGAGGCTTTCTTCAACAGCTCCTGGGCTTTCTCGTTGCCTGCGGCGGTGAAGCGATAGAAATGCGACAGGCCAAGGTGATAGCAATCCCAGGCTTGCAGGCTGGTGCGTGGAACCTGTTCAGCGCGGTGGCGTTCGGCCAGCCCAAGTTCAGGCTCGACACGGGCCACGACCTTGGCGGTTATCTCGTCCTGAAGTTGAAATACGTCCTCCATTTCACGGTCGTAGTTTTCGCCCCAGAGGTGGTCTCCGGATACGACGTCGATCAACCTTGCCCCGATCCGGATGCGATTGCCACCTCGCCTGACGCTGCCCTCAACAGCATAGTCAACGCCCAGATATTCGCGCAACTCGCTCATCACATTGGCGCGGTTCTTGAAACCGAACGCGGAGTTGCGGGCAATGACGCGGAGCCATCGGTGGCGGGATAATGAGGCGATGATATCTTCGGTGATGCCGTCGGCCAGGTACTCCTGATCCGGGTCGCCTGAGAGATTGCCAAAGGGCAGTACCGCAACGACGGGTTTCTCTCGCGCCGGTTTTGTTTCGGAGTTGGATGGCTCGGCTGTTTCCGAGTCAGGTTCCGCCACCTGATCGTTCGCCAGCGCCGCGACAAAGCGAAATCCGCGTCGGGGGATGGTACGGATAACGGCCTGATCGCGACCGTTGTCACCAAGTGCACGGCGCGCTGCATTGATACGGCTGCTGACGGTTTCGTCCGATACGATGCGGCCTTTCCACACAACATCGATCAGTTCGTCGCGCCCGACCACCCGGTCCGCGTTGCGAGCAAGATGCGCGATCAGGGTGAACACCTGCGGTTCAATCGCGACGGCCTCCTTCCCACAGCGCAGTTCGAAGCGCTGGGTATCCAGAGAAAATTCACCAAATCGAATTACATCATCCATCACGCCTCTTGGGCTGAAATCCAGCGTCCTCCGGCACGCCTGACTTCAGCATAAGTCCACGAGGGCTACGGTCAACAAGGCGATTGTCAGGCCGTTCGGTCCCCAGACCTAGTCCAGCGACATGCACATATACTTCATTTCAAGGTAATCCTCGGTGCCGTGGTGCGAACCTTCACGCCCCTGACCGGATTGCTTGACTCCGCCAAAGGGGGCGACCTCGGTTGAAATGAGGCCGGTATTGATGCCGACCATGCCGTATTCCAGTGCCTCGGCGACGCGGTAGACCCGGCCCAGATCGCGTGCGTAGAAATAGGAGGCGAGGCCGAAGATGGTGTCGTTGGCCTGCTTAATCACATCCGCCTCGTCTTTGAATTTGAACAGGGGGGCGACGGGGCCGAAGGTTTCGTCATTGGTGATCAGCATGTCCGGGGTGACACCGGTCAGGATGGTCGGCTCAAAGAAGGTGCCGCCAAGGGCGTGGCGTTTGCCGCCTGCCACGACTTTGGCCCCCTTGGCCACGGCGTCGGCGATATGTTCTTCGACTTTTTCAACTGCGCTTTGGGCAATCAGCGGGCCGGTTGTGACGCCGTCTTCAAAGCCGTCGCCGACTTTCATGGCGGCAACCGCATTTGCCAGCTTTTCGGCGAAGGCATCATAGACCCCTTCCTGCACATAAAGACGATTGGCGCAGACGCAGGTCTGGCCGTTATTGCGGTATTTGGAGATCATCGCCCCTTCGACGGCCTTATCGAGATCGGCATCATCAAAGACGATGAATGGTGCGTTGCCGCCCAGTTCCATGCTCGTTTTCATGATCTGGTCGGCGGCCTGACGCATGAGGATGCGACCCACTTCGGTTGAGCCGGTGAAGGTCAGTTTGCGCACGGTCGGGTTTTCGCAGAACTCCTTGCCGATGGCGGAGGATTTGGTTGAGGGGGCCACGCTGAACACGCCTTTCGGTACGCCGGCGCGTTCGGCCAGCAGCGCCATTGCCAGTGCTGAGAGCGGCGTTTCGGCGGCCGGGCGAGCAACGAAGGTGCAACCAACGGCAAGTGCCGGGGCGACCTTGCGCGCGATCATGGCGTTGGGAAAATTCCACGGCGTGATCGAGGCGACAACCCCCACGGGCTGTTTGATCACGGTGATGCGTTTGTCGGGCTGGTGGCCGGGGATGGTTTCGCCGTAGATGCGTTTGGCCTCTTCTGCGAACCATTCAACGAAGCTGGCACCATAGAGGATCTCGCCCCTGGCTTCGGCCAGGGGTTTGCCCATTTCCGCGGTCAGGATGGCCGCAAGGTCGTCGGCGTTTTCCACCATCAGGTCGTACCAGCGACGCAGGATTGCCGCCCGTTCCTTGCCGGTTCTTGCGGCCCAGTCCTTTTGCGCCAGATGCGCGGCCTTAATGGCGCGCCGGGTTTCGGCGACATCAACATCGGCGATTTCACAGATGGTGTCCCCGCGGGCGGGGTTTGTTACGGCGAATGTCGCGCCGTCATCCGCATCGATCCATTCCCCGGCAATGAAGGCCCTAGTGCAGATCAGGCTTGCGTCATTCAGCGTCAGCGCAAGGTTGGTTTGGTCAAGCATGGCGGGCCCTTTGTCTTTGGACTGGAATCTGATCCGCGCGATCTGTCACAAATCCCTTTTCTTCGCAAGGGTCGGAGGGATAGGGTTAATTGAAGAGGGTGGTCAGATGCCGGATATTGACTGGGATGATGCATATGCCAACGGTGCCTATATCGCGGGGGCCGATGACTATCCGCCGCGCTGGGCAAGTGAGGCTAAGGCGTTTCGTGCGGCGCTGAAAGCCCGTGGCAGGGCTGAGATTGACGTTGCTTACGGTGATCACGCCCGTGAGCGGTTTGATCTCTTTTTGCCAGAGGCCGCGCCGCGTGGTCTGGTGGTTTTTGTGCATGGTGGCTATTGGCGGGCATTTGACAAATCAAGCTGGTCGCATCTTGCTGCCGGGGCGCTGGCGCGGGAATTTGCGGTTGCGATGCCGAGCTACCGGCTGTGCCCTGATGTGCGCATTGCCGATATCACGCGCGAGATTGCGGCGGCGATTGACATGGCAGCCGGGCAGATTGCCGGGCCGATCCATCTGATCGGGCATTCGGCAGGGGGGCATCTGGTTTCACGGATGCTGTGCGGTGATATGCACTGGTCAGCCTGTTTTGCCGAGCGGATTGCGCGGGTGGTTTCGATCTCGGGGTTGCACGATCTGCGCCCGCTTCTGAAAACCGCGATGAATGATGATTTTCGGCTGGATGCAGCGGAGGCCGAGGCCGAAAGCCCGGCGCTGCATCGGGATGTCATTCCGATCCCGGTTGTGGCCTGGGTTGGCGCGGATGAGCGACCGGCATTCATTGATCAGGCGCGTCTTCTGGCCAGGGAATGGGACAATGCCGAGGTGGTGATTGACCGCGGCAGGCATCATTTCGATGTCATTGATGGTCTGGCCGAGGCGAATTCACCGCTGGTCCGGGCATTGCTGGGGGAACAGGGGTAGCCGATCACGGATGCGCTGCTTCGTCGTAGCGAACCACGTCATCCTCGCCCAGATAGGCCCCGGTCTGAACTTCGATGAGATGCAGATCGACCTTGCCGTGGTTTTCCAGCCGGTGCACGGCCCCGATCGGAATGTCGATGGACTGGTTTTCGAAGAGTTCCTGAACGCAGTCGCTGATCGTCACCCGGCCCGATCCGGACACTGCGACCCAGTGTTCGGACCGGTGGAAGTGGCTTTGCAGGCTGAGGGCCCGACCGGGTTTGATCACCAGATGCCGCACCCGGAAGCGGGGCTGTTCGGTGAGGGATTCACTGATGCCCCAGGGGCGTTGATCGGGCGTTGCAAATTGCTTTTGGGAGGTCTGAATGTTCATTGAAGCACTCCATTATTATTGCCGCGTTGCACCACGATTAGGGTTGGTTGGTAAATGAAGTATGAAGGAAACGCATACAATCAGACTGTTTCCAAAACGGAAACAATCCGGCGGGTGACCTGTTCTGTGTGAGCAAAGGTTGGCATTTGTTAGCGATCCGCTTAGCTGGATTATGTGTTTCTGTTTGAAACCCGCGCACCTGTCTCGAGTCCGCCACTTGAAAAAACACCAGGCGCGGATTCAAGGGCGAAGCCCGCCGCGCATCGCCGACGCGCAGCCATGCGGCGGCGATTGGCTGAAGTGCGCGCAACCGCTGAGAGGTTATTCGGATTTGGCGTGTATAAAGTGCCAGAACACCAGTGTCGGATCGCCCCCGCGCGCGTCGGCAATGCGCGGCTCTGTGGCATATTCAGCCAGAGGCATCAGGAGCCGAATTTCTCCTGCCATGTCGGCAGCGTGTCACTGGACGTGGCTTGAGCCAGATAGACCGCGCGCGCAATGGCGCGGGCAAGGCAGAGGCTGGCGGCGTGGCCCAGAAGCAAAGGATCGGTCATCGGGTTGCTCAGCGGCTTTTCACCGGTTGCGGCGGCAAAGACCAGATCGCCGTCAAAAGGGGAGTGGCTCGGGAAGACGGCGCGCGCCATGCCGTCATGGGCGGCGATGGCAAGGCGGGTGGCCTGCGCCTGTGTGAGCATTGCATCGGTAGCGACGATGGCGATGGTGGTGTTGGCCCCCTTGCTCAGGGCGGGAAACGGATCAGGTTCGTGCTGCGGATCTAACATGTTGGTTGGGGCGGGACCGAAGCCACCGAATTCCGCGTCGATCTCATGCGGAGCGGCCCAGAAGTTTTTCTGCCCGAACTGCACCGCAGAGCCAAGGGGGTTGGCGGCAACCAGCGCTCCGACCGTCAGGCCGCTGGTCAGGCGGAATGAGGCTGACCCGAGCCCGCCTTTCAGATCCATCGTGGTTGCACCGGTTCCGGCACCGGTGGTGCCAAGGTCAAAACCCTGGTCTGCGTTGGCAAGGGCTTTGGCACCCAGCCGTTTGTAAGGATTTTCTGCCCAGTCCTTGTCACCGCCATTCAGAAGATCAAAGAGGATCGCACCGGGGACAACAGGCACGCGCGCCGTGCCGACCTGAAATCCGCGCCCCATTGCGGCCAGCCCGTCGGCAACGCCTGAGGCTGCATCAAGACCGAAAGCCGATCCGCCGGAGAGCACAAGCGCGTCGACCTCCTGCACCAGTTTGTCGGGTTGAAGGAGGTCGGTTTCACGACTTCCCGGTGCACCGCCCATGACGTGAACACCGGCGGTGAAGGGTTTTTCGCCGAGAAGCACGGTTGCGCCGGATTTCAGGCGTTCGTCACTGGCATTGCCGACCTTGAGCCCTGCGACATCGGTGATCAGGTTTTTCGGACCGGGTCTCATGAAGGGCCTTGGACGCTGATTGCGCGGAAGCTGCGGGAGCCTCTCCTTTCGGTGGCAAAGCCACCTGACGGGCAGAGGGCAGGAGTATTTCTGAAACAATGAAGATGAATGCGTGGTTTGCCGCCAAGGCTCATATGCAGCGCCCTCCATCGACTTCCATGTCGACGCCGGTGATCATGCTGGCTTCATCTGAGCACAGGAAGGTGGCGGCATTGGCCATGTCTTCAGCGGTAGAAAAGCGCCCGAGGGGGATGGTGGCGAGGAATTTGGCGCGCATTTCCGGGGTGTCTTCGCCAAGGAAGGATTTCAGCAGCGGGGTTTCACCGGCAACCGGATTGAGCGCGTTGACCCGGATGCCAAAGGGGGCAAGCTCGATAGCCATGGTTTTGGTTGCGGTGATCATCCAGCCTTTTGAGGCGTTGTACCAGTTGAGCCGGGGCCGGGGAGAGACGCCTGCCGTTGAGGCGATATTAAGGATAGTGCCTGATTTACGGGATTTCATATGCGGCACCATATGGCGAGCGGTCAGGTAGACCGAACGGATATTGACGTTGATCACGCGATCAAAATCGGCTTCGGACACGTCTTCAAGCGGGGTTGGTAAATGGGTGACGCCTGCGTTGTTGACGAGAATATCGATCTGTCCGAACTCTGCGATTGTGGCTTTGGCCATTGCTTCGACGCTGGCATTGGAGGAGACATCGGTTTCTATCGCCGTCGCGCCCAGTTCGTCAGCTACCGACCTTGCTGCGTCGCCGTTGATATCGGCAAGCATGACCTGTGCCCCTTCGGCTCGGAATTTGGCGGCTATTCCTGCTCCGAAGCCTGATCCGCCTCCAGTGATGATGGCCGATTTGCCGTTCAGTCGCATGCTGCTCTCCTCTATTCTGCGGCTGAGTGTGCGGTGTTTGACGCTTTCGTGCAAGCGTCTGGCTGATCAGGGTGTCGGGGTGGCCCAACCAATTGAAGCGAGACCTGCGAGGCGGGCGAAACGTGCAAGCTCGGCATCGAGTTTTGCGCGGCGTTTTGGTGTCCACATCACTTTTGGCTCTGACCAGATGCCGGTCACGGTGAGTGTGGATTCTTCGCGGTTGGCCTTGAGTTCCATGCGGCCGACAAAGCGGTCACCTTCAAGCAGAGGATAGACGTAATAGCCCCAGATGCGTTTGGATTTTGGTACGAACATCTCGTTGCGGTAGTCAAAGCCAAAGAGGCGCATCAGGCGTTGGCGGTCGCGAATGGCCGGGTCAAACGGGTTGAGAAGGCGAAGCCGGGAGGAAGGGACGGGCAGGTTTTTGAGGCGGGTTTCGATGTCGGGTGGGGCGAGCGTGTCTATCCAGCCGCCATCACTGGTTTGAAAGCTGACCGGGCAGAGGTCTTTCTGTGCGTTGCTGACCCAGATTTTGGTCTCTTTTGCGTCCATTGCCGCCCAGAAACGCTGGATTTCACCGGGGGTGGCAAAAGAAAGCCGGTCAAGGGCGCTTTGGCAGAGCCGGTTGATCTGGTCGCTGTCGGATATTTCCTGCGCGCGGTAGGGGGCGGGGATGACCCGGTGGCTGAAATCGTAGTATTTGTTGAAATTCAGCCGGTACGAAGTTGTCAGCTCGCCCGCATACCACATCTGATCGAGCGCCTTTTTATGTGGCGGACGCGACCACATCTGGCGTTCGCCGGTGATCTTGGTGTCAAAATCATTGCTGGAAAGCGGCCCCTCATCGATGATGCGATCACGGATTGCCTGCAGTTCACTGGCGTTGAGACCGGACTGATACCATTCGTGCCGGGCGGTTTTTTCGCCAAGGCGGCGGAACTGGCGTTGCCACATTGGATAGAATGAGATCGGCAGCAGCGAGGCGTCATGGGTGAAATGTTCAAACAGGGCGCGTTGATCGGCAAGGGCGGACCACAACATCGGTTCGCGGTAGTTCTGGTTGCGGCTCCACAGGATATGATGATGCGCGCGGGTGACGTTGCGGATCGTGTCGATCTGCACGAACCCGAGGTTTTCAATCACCGCCATCAGATCGAGAGGGCCTGTGGGGGTGTGCGAGAGACCGCAGGACCAGAGCCAGAGGTGGCGGGCCTGACGGTTGGAAATGCGCAAAGGTGTCACGTGCCGGTTACCAGAAAGCGGAGCATATGCGCCCGGAGGTCTTCTGATATCTTCACGGCCTTTCGGGATTTCAAATCCATCAGAACGGTCTTGAAGTCGGTTCTGAAGACCTGTTGATCGTCACTGGTACGGATCAGGCGGTGGCGAAAGACGGCGGAACGGTTACCGATCTTTTTTACCGAAGAAAGCTGGTAGACGATATCACCTGCCAACACCTCGGCATTGAATATGCTGTCTGCATGAACAACGGCGAAAGACAGTTGCCGCCCGTCGGTCATGTCGCTGCGATCAATGCCGAAAGCCTGCTGCAGGCCGAACCCGCCATCGCTGGCGAAAACGAAATAGCGCGAGACCTTCATATGCCCGAGGATATCGCAGTCGGTCGGGTCGATGACGCGGCGGGCGGTTTCGATTTCCGGCAAGGCTCTCTCCTATCCGTGCAGGGCGGCGACGGTTTTCAGGGTTGAAAAGCCATAGAGTGCTTCAAAGCCCTTTTCACGCCCGTGACCGGATTTGCCGATGCCGCCGAAGGGCAGTTCCACCCCGCCACCGGCACCGTAATTGTTGATGAACACCTGTCCGGCGCGGATGGCTTTGGCGGCGCGCATCTGGCGCGCTCCGTCGCGGGTCCAGATCGAAGCCACCAGACCGAAATCGGTGGCGTTGGCGATGCGGATCGCTTCCTCCTCGTCGTCAAAAGGGATGACGACCTGCACCGGGCCGAAAATTTCGTCGCGGGCAAGGCTGTGGTCGGAAGGGACATCGGCCAGCAGTGTGGGGGGGATGTAATGCCCGCCCGGTGGTGCGTCGGCGACGATGCTGCCGGTTGCTGCGGTTTCAAGATCATTGCCTTGCGCCAGAAACCCGGCAACACGGTCTTTTTGTACGCCGGAAATCAGCGGGCCGACGTCAAGGTCGTGCTGGGCGGGGCCGACTTGAAGGGATTTGTAGCGCCGGATCAGATGCTCCATCAGGCGGTCATAAACGCCGCGCTGCACCAGAAGACGGGAGGAGGCAGAGCAGGTTTGACCAGCGTTCTGAATGCCTGCATTGACAAGAAAGGGCAGGGCAGCGTCGAGATCGGCGTCATCAAACACCAGTTGCGGGGATTTGCCGCCGAGTTCCAGCGTGACGGGCACGACATTGCGCGCGGCTGCGGACTGGATCAGACTGCCGACGGGGACTGAACCGGTGAAGCTGATATGGTGAATGCCGGGATGTTCTGAAAGGGCGGCACCTGCTTCCTCGCCCAGCCCCGGAACCACGTTGAGGGCCCCTTTGGGCAAACCTGCCTCATCGGCAATGGCAGCGAAGGCAAGGGCTGTCAGGCAGGCCTCTTCCGCCGGTTTCAGAACGCAGGCATTGCCCATCGCCAGGGCGGCGCCGACCGAGCGGCCGATGATCTGCATCGGGTAATTCCACGGAACGATATGGCCGGTGACGCCGTGGGGTTCGCGCAGAGTATAGACCGTGTAGCCGTCAAGATAGGGGATGGTCTGGCCGTGGATCTTATCGGCGGCACCGCCGTAGAACTCAAGATAGCGCGCCAGGGCTATGGCGTCATTGCGGGCTTGTGTCAGCGGCTTTCCCACATCCGCCGCTTCGATTTCCGCCAGAGCTTCGGTGCGTTCAAGAACAAGCCGGCCCATCTGGCTGAGCAGCCGTCCGCGTTCAAAGGCGGGCAGGCGGCCCCATTCGCTGGTGCGGGCGGTTTCTGCGGCGGAGACGGCAGCATCGATATCTTCCGTTTGACCACGGGCGATCCTGCCGGTTTCCTGCCCGGTTGACGGGTTTTCTATCGGCAGGGTGTCTCCACCCAAGGGCGCTTGCCAGCGACCTCCGATGAAGCATTTATCGGTCGGATACCAAAGGGCTGAAAGGGGCATGGATTGATGAGCCTTGTTGTTTGCGCCGGGGGCGATTCACCTGGAATGATGTTAGCCAAAGGAAACCCGGATGCCCAGACTTGGCGGGGTGGACGTGATCCGTGTGATGGCACAATAAAAACATTTGACCGAATCCCAATTTGGTTTAAAGGGCGTGTCAGGCACTGACGATGGCGTCGTCAGGTGAGGTTGCTCTCACCGCCTGCGGGCCGATCCCGCGATTTGTCCTGTACGCCCGGATTATTGTCCGGGGTATTTGACAAGACCCCCGGAGAAAAAGACCGGAGGTCAAAACAATGAACATGCATATCAAACAAAGACCGGAATTTGCGCCCTTTCCCAATGGCAAGAAAGCGGTTCTGCCATTTGCGCAAGAAGAATATGCCGCCCGTCTGGCAGGGCTGCGCCTGATCATGGCCAGTGTGGGCCTTGATGCGGTTGTGCTGACGTCGATGCACAATGTCGCCTATTATTCGGGCTTTCTTTACTGCGCCTTTGGCCGACCCTATGCCTGTGTCGTGACGGCAGATAATGCGGTCACCGTCTCGGCCGGGATTGATGGTGGTCAGCCGGGGCGGCGTTCGGCCGTGGACAACATCGTTTACACCGACTGGAAGCGTGACAATTACTGGCGCGCCGTGCGCTCGGTTACCGGAACCGGGGGTATTGTCGGGTTTGAAGGGGATCACTTGAACCTGCAGGGGCTGGACAAGCTCAAGGGGTTTCTTGCGCCGAAAGATGTGCGCGATATTGCCGGTGAAACCATGACCCAGCGCATGTCAAAATCGCCTGCCGAAATCGCGCTGATCCGCGAAGGGGCGCGGGTGGCTGACCTTGGTGGTGAGGCGATCCGCGATGCGATTTGCCTTGGTGCGCGCGAGATCGACGTGGCAATGGCCGGGCGCGATGCGATGGAACTGGAAATTGCGCGTGCGTTTCCCGATAGCGAGGTTCGCGACAGCTGGGTCTGGTTCCAGTCGGGGCTGAACACCGATGGGGCGCATAACCCGGTGACCACAAGGGCGCTGGCGCATGGGGATATTCTGAGCCTCAACACCTTCCCGATGATCTCGGGCTATTACACCGCCCTTGAGCGGACCCTGTTTCTGGGCGAGGTCGATGCGGCGTCGCTGAAGATCTGGGAAGCCAATGTCGCGGCACATGAGCTGGGTCTGAGCCTGATCAAACCCGGAGCGACCTGTGCTGGCATCACCCATGAGATCAACGCGCTTTTCGAGGAGCGTGGATTGCTGCAATACCGCTCGTTCGGCTATGGCCACTCGTTCGGGGTTCTGTCGCATTACTATGGTCGTGAGGCCGGTCTGGAACTGCGCGAGGATATCGACACGGTGCTTGAGGCGGGTCACGTGGTTTCGATGGAGCCGATGCTGACCATTCCCGACGGGATGCCAGGTGCTGGTGGGTATCGTGAACATGACATTCTGGTTGTGGGTGAAACCGGGTCGGAAAACATAACCGGTTTCCCTTATGGGCCTGAGCATAATGTGATCGGATAAATTCTGAAGGATTTAACCAAATCGGCTTTCCCACATTGCTGATCTGGCGTAGTGATTGCGGAGGTCGGGGGTGAACCCCGGTCTCCGTTTTCGTTTGGGGCCTGTCCGGGAGGCTATCGTGGTATTTGATGCGCTTGTCGTTGGCGGTGGAATTGTTGGTGCGACCACGGCTTACTATTTGTCACTGAAAGGCCAGCGGGTTGGGATTGTCGAGAAAAACCAACTGGGCCAGGGCACAACTGCGCGCAATTTCAGCTGGATCAACGGCACTTCGAAAACCTCGAACGAGGCGTATCACCGGCTGAATGCGCTGGGCGTTCAGATGTATGGGTACCTGGCCGGTGAATTCGGAGCCGAGACCATGGGACTCAATCCCGTTGGCTCGCTGGGATATGCACCGCGATCTGATGCCGTGGCATTTAATGCATTGAAAGAGCAAGAGAAAGCGCTTCTTGCGTTGGATTACCCGTGTCAGTGGGTTGATACCGGGGTTCTGCGCGATCTTGAGCCCAATATGAGTTTTTCCGACGAATGCGAAGGGCTTTTGGCAGAGGTCGACAAGAGCCTTGATGCAACGAAATTCACCCGACTGATGGCTGATCAGGTCGTTGCACGGGGTGGCGCAGTTTTTGAAAACTGCGCGGCGCGCGAATTGATGGCGGATGACGACGGTGTGGTTTCGGGGATTGTCAGCGATCAGGGGGAGCTTGCGGCGAATGCGGTGATTGTGGCGGCTGGCCCTGATACCCCGGCTGTGCTGGCGGGGCTGACCGGATTTGACGGATTTGCGTCCCGCTTTCCGGTACTCAAGGTACCGGGGCTGCTGGTGACCACACCACCTACGCCCGAAGGTCTGGTCCGGCATCTGGTTTATACGGATACGGGGGGAGAGTTTCATGTCTTTCCCGATTTTAGCGGTGGGCTGAGGATCTCCTCGGATGATGCGGATGGCGCGATTATCGACGATCAATCGGAGGAAAAGCTGCGCACCCTTGCGATTGGGCTTTTGAAACGTATGAATGCCTTGCTGCCTGATTTTCCGGGCGAGGAGTTGATTGATGACTGCAATCTGTCTGTCGGCATCCGCGCCTATCCCGAAGACGGGTTGAGTATCGCGGGTGCGTTGCCGGGGGCGGACGGACTCTATGTCATTGCCACCCATAGCGGTATCACGCTGGCCCCGGCGCTTGGGAAACTGATGGCGGAACTGGTTGTGAGCGGGCAGTGCCCGGATGCGCTGAAGCCCTTTGGGCTGGAGCGATTGGCGGGGTTTGGGTAACCAGTTCTGCCGCAATACTCGGCCAGACCCCAGAAATGCTGCAACTGCGAAGGTTTGCCGCGCATGCAAAATAGCACTTGGTTTGAAGCGGCACTCTCCCCTATGCTGCTATCGATTCTGGTGTCGCCAGACAGAGGGGCCCTCCATGAGTGCCAGCAAAGAACAGAAGTCGCTGACCCCGCCTGATATCCTGAGGGCCAAGGGGGGCGTGCCGCTGGTTTGCCTGACCGCCTATACAACGCCGATGGCGAGAATGGTTGATCCGTATTGCGATGTCGTGCTGGTCGGCGATTCCGTCGGTATGGTGTTGCACGGGCTGGAAACCACCCTTGGCGTTACAATGGACATGATGGTCATGCACGCGCAGGCGGTTCGGCGTGGGCTTGAACGGGCGCTGATGGTTGTTGATATGCCCTTTGGCTCTTATGAGGAAAGCCCGGCGCAGGCCTTTCGCAATGCCGCCACGATCATGGCGAAAACCGGGGCCGGGGCGGTGAAGCTGGAAGGTGGCGAAAGCATGGCTGAAACCATCGCTTTTCTGGTTGCACGCGGCATCCCGGTGATGGCGCATATCGGGCTGACACCGCAGGGCGTCAATGCCTTTGGTGGCTACAAGGTTCAGGGCAAGGGTGACAGCGCCGATCAGGTTATGCGCGACGCGGTTGCGGTGGCCGAAGCAGGGGCATTTTCGGTGGTGCTGGAGAAGGTTCCGGCCAAGCTTGCCGACAAGGTTACCGAGACCGTGCCCATTCCGACCATCGGTATCGGGGCGTCTGTTGATTGTGACGGGCAGATATTGGTGGTTGACGATATGCTGGGCCTGTTCGCGGAGTTCCGCCCGAAATTCGTCAAACGCTATGCTGAGCTGGCAGAGAATACCGACGAGGCGATTGCCGCTTATGCCAGCGATGTCAGGGCGCGGCGCTTTCCGGCGGATGAACATGTTTTCACTGACGACAAGAAAACGTGACCCCACAGATCATCCATAAGAAAGCCGACCTGCGCGGGCTGGTTGCGGAATGGCGCAAAAACGGCGAAGAGGTCGCTGTGGTGCCGACGATGGGGGCTTTGCATGCGGGGCATCTCAGCCTTGTCAGGGCCGCTTGTGATGGGGCCGACCGGGTGATCGTGACGATTTTCGTCAATCCAAAGCAGTTCAACAACCCGGACGATCTGAAGAAATATCCGCGCACGGTCGAAAGTGATGTGCAGAAGCTGGAACCATTCAGGGTTGATGCCATTTACGCGCCGGATCCCGATCAGATTTATCCCGATGGGTTTTCCACCAATGTCAGTGTTCAGGGGGTCAGCGAGGGGCTGTGTGGGGCGCACAGGCCTGGGCATTTTGACGGGGTTGCGACCGTGGTGGCCAAGCTGATTCTGCAAACCGGAGCGGACCGGGCCTATTTTGGTGAGAAGGACTTTCAGCAATTGCAGGTGGTGCGGCGGCTGGTGCGCGATCTGGATATCCCGGTTGAGATCATTGGCTGCCCGACCGTGCGCGACCCAGACGGTATGGCGCTGTCATCGCGCAATGCGCTGTTATCGGCTGAGGAGCGCAGCAAGGCTGCGGCCCTGTATCGGGCTTTGGTTGAGGCCGTCACAGAGATCGGGAAGGGTGTGCCGGTTGATATTGCGATCAGCAAGGCGACAGGTGCCATTCTTGCGGCCGGGTATCGTGAGGTTGAGTATCTTGAATTGCGCGATGAAGCGCGGCTACAGCCGGTTGCCGATGCCAGCCAACCGGCGCGTCTGCTGGCGGCGGCAATGCTTGGCGATGTACGTTTAATCGACAATATATCGGTCGGTGGCTGAAGCTCTAGGGGGCCGTCCTTGAAGCCTGTGCTGCAGAAAAAAGTGATTTCGAAATCACTTATTAAGCTGCTTTGAAGCAGCTTTGGCTTTTGCCAAGCCGTCCGCTAATTGAGTTTTGCCGGATGATGTTTTCGCTACCCGGTCAACAGGTCTTCCAGTGCCAGCGCCATGACCTTGGTGCTGTCGATCATGTCGTCAACACCGATCCACTCATCCGGCTGATGCGCCAGATCAAGGATGCCCGGGCCATAGGCGATGCAGTTTTTCAGCTTGCCGATCCGGTCGATATGTTTCTGGTCATAAGTGCCGGGCGAAACCACGTAATCGGGATGGGTGCCAAGCACCTCCGAGATGGCGCGGCTGACGGTTTGCACGATGGGGGCGCTCTGCTCGGTCATGGTCGGGATGACGGTGTGCATGTCGCGGATTTCATAGTCAAAATCAGGGCGCGTTGCCTTGAGGTGATCGAGCAGATCGATCATTTCAGCCCGCACTTCGGGCAGCTTTTCCTCAAGCAGAAAGCGCCGGTCGATGACCATATGGCAGCGGTCCGGCACGCAGGCGCTGGGCAGGCCGGTGTAGTCTTCGGGCTGAACCGGCTCGCCGCCGTGGATCGAATTGATGTTGAGCGTCGATTGCTTTGCCCCTTCGGGCACGACCGGCATGTCGGTGCGCTTGGTTGCCAGCAGCGGGAACAGGCTGCGCTCCATTTCGGCGATGACGGCCCCCATATGGCGGACGGCGCAATCACCGAGGAAGGGCATCGAGCCATGCGCGATATGGCCCCTGGTTTCAATCTCGGCCCACCAGACACCGCGATGGCCAAGGCAGATGCGGTCTTTGTTCAGGGGTTCGGGGATGATGACGTGCTGCACACGGGCAGGGTCAAACCTGCCCTGTTCGGCAAGATAGGCAACACCGCCAAAGCCACCGGATTCCTCGTCTGCCGTGGTGGAGATTTCGATGGCACCGCTATAGTCGGGATGGGTGGCAATGAAGGCTTCTGCTGCGATGACCGAGGCGGCAAGCCCACCTTTCATATCACAGGCCCCGCGCCCGTAGATCTTTCCGTCAGCGAGCGTGGCGGCAAAGGGATCGAAGGACCAGCCATTGCCCACCTCGACCACATCGTGATGCGAGTTGAAGTGAACGCATTCCCCGGGCTTACTGCCTTCATGGCGGGCAATCAGGTTCCATCGGGGGTATTGATCGTTGTCACCGGGGGTGCCTTTGGCGCGGATGAGCTCGACTGAAAATCCGGATGATTTCAGCCGCTTTGCAAGGTACTCGCAGATCTCGCGGTAGTTATCACCCGGCGGGTTCAGTGTTGGGATACGGATGAGGTTTTGGGTCAGCGTAATCAGCTGATCCGCGCGTGCTGTGATTTCGTCAAAAAGGGCTTCACTGGAAGAAATTGTTGTCACCATAGACCTCGTGCTTTTGAAAAACTTATGAGGGAAGTGGCGGCTGTGCAATGTGGAAGAATGCGAGTTCATTGTTGCCAATAACGAAACAATGCATGGTTTGAGGGTAATGTTGTCATTAGTTTGGCAATAGTGTCAGATTTTGAGGGTTGGAAGATCAGTACGGGATAGGGTGCTTATGCCGACAGCTCATTTGAATGACCCATCAGCCAATTGATTCAATTGGTCTGGAGGTTCCATCAAGAAGCGCGCCCTTCGCAGCTCTGTGGCAAACTGGTAGGCCTTCCATTCTTGAAGATTCTGAAAGGAACAGCAAATTGCGCCGCTGGTGTTACAGGCCACGGCCACCAAATTGACAAATTCGCACGTTAAGGCAAGGCAACATTGGATCGGAAATACCAAGTGATCCCGGTCGGTCAGGACCGGTTTTCTATGAAATACGGGGTATCATGAGTGGCAGTTTCCAGAATTTCCTGAGGGATCTACGCCTGCGCGAATCCAGTGGGGACTACACGGCTGTCAACTCGTATGGATATCTCGGGGCGTACCAGTTTGGTGAAGCGGCCTTGATCGACCTGGGTGTGGTTAACCACGACGGCAGCGCCTTTAACAATGATTTCAGCGGTGGGTTCACCGGGAGTTATGGTGTCACCTCGGTTGCGGATTTTCTGACGAGCCCCAATGCGCAGGACGAGATAGCCAAAGACTGGTTCGATCTTCTGTGGGCGCGCATCCGTTATTACGATATTGACCATTATGTCGGGCAGGTGCTGAACGGTGTTGAACTGACCAAAACCGCGATGCTTGCGGCCTCGCATCTTTTGGGCACCGGTGGGCTGATCAATTTCATCCGTTCCGGTGGCACGGCCAATCTTACCGATGGGTACGGAACGCCGATAGAGCAGTATATGGCGCTGTTTGCCGACTATAACACGCCGGCGAGATATCAGGACCGGCTAAATCAGGACAACACGATAGCCGGTGGGGCAGGGCGGGACGTTCTGAAAGGGTTCGGCGGTGGTGATCTGCTGACCGGCAGAGGCGCGCGGGACGGGCTTGTCGGTGGCGGAGGTAATGACAAGCTGAAAGGCGGACGGGGCGGTGATACGCTTTTTGGAGGGACCGGACAGGACAAGCTGTTTGGCGGGCGCGGGGCGGATGAGTTTATTTTCAAGGGCAATTCGGGCCGGGATGTCGTGCGCGACTTTCAGGATGGGGTGGATCAGCTTGTGATCCGTTCAGGGGCTGATCGTTTTCGTGACCTGACCATCACAGAGAGCGGTGGCGATACGAAAGTCGCCTTTGCCGATACGGTGATCATCTTGCGCGGGTTTGACGCCGACGATCTGTCGGCAGACGATTTTACCTTTGTCTGACCATCCGGCGCAGTTTATTTTTTCGACCGCCAGGTGCCCAACCAGGCACTGAAACGCCCCCAGACACCGGTGGCTTTTTCCTGCGCGGCATCGGCGTGATCCCCGACCTTGTCCCAGGCGTCGCCGGCATCGGCCAGCGCCGGATCAATCGTGCGCTCGCGGAATTGGCGCCACATTGCCCGGATGAAGAATGCCGCGAATATGACGAAGGTGAAGAAGAAGATGTTGAACCACGGTATGACCGTGACGTCCGGGCCGGATACAGGTCTGATGCCGATGGCATTCGGATAGACGGTGAAGAACCGGTTGCGCCAGCCGTAGTGGGTCATGACAACCCATTGCTCAGCCCCTTGCGCTGAGATATTTGCCGAGGCTTCGGCCTGCAGATCGGAGCTGTCAAACTTGAAATAGGGTGGCCAGATCCAACCGGTGTCTTCGTTGCGATAGACCATCACCTTTTCGCTGTCTCGTTGAAAGAAGCAAAAAAACCAGGTGCGCTTGCGCTGCGTGTTTATCAGGCGGATATCCCGTGTGGTCAGTTCCGCCGATCCGCTGTCGGATTGCGCAAAGAACAGTCGGTTGATGGATGAAAAATCCATTCGGATCACTTCGGTCGAAGTGATCCGCACCATATCGTGCTGGGGCAGCACATAATGCAGAAGTGAGCCGGTGATCAGGAAAACCAGAATATAGAATATGCTTTTGACTCTTCGCATTAACAGGCCTCAATTCGAATTGGTAACTACAAGGGCTATCGCAACCAGCACCGCCGGCACCACATAGATCAGCAACAGCAATTTGGGGCGGATGCCCCGCTGATACGCGTCCATGCCTTCTTCTATATAGGTATCGCGGGCCGCTTCGTCATCATTGCCGGGATTTTCTTCGGCCCAGCTGTTTTCCAGCTTTTCGCGGCGAAGTGACCGGGAATAGATCGAGACAGCGATATAGATGATGCTGAGCACCACAAATCCGATAACCACCAGCCTTATCAATGCCATATCAGTTCCTCCGAACAGCGCCCCACGGACCGACGCGCTGGATCATATCCGGGGCTGGTTTGGGCGGTTGAGGCGGTTCTTCCTCCATCCCCGGTTCCGGGCCAAACAAAGACGCGCGCGCACCAGCCTTGTCGACAGCATATTCCTCGGCAAGGAAATTGGCGACATAGGATTTCTTTTCCTCGCTCCAGGTGCGGTAGGCGTGGTAAAACGCTTCCTTGTGGCAGATGAAGAGCTGGCGCACATCCATGGGCGACAATTCGGCCAGCAACATATTGACCAGATCGCGATCTTTGGTCTGTGCGGCGCGCAAAGTGTAGAAATAAGCCGGGTGTTCAGAGCTGATGGTCGGCCAGCTGCTGCCGTCTTCAACCCAGCGCAACAGATCGTTGAGGGCGTGAAACTCGGGCGGCAGGTCGTCAAGATGGCGACGCGCGAGGCGGCGCAATTCGAGGCGGGACAGGCCGGTCAGGTCTTCACCTGCGGTCGCGGCCGTATCGACAAGAATGAAATCGAGCCGCTGGCGCAACAGGGCTGCCGTGTTGAGGTTGCGCGCCTCGACGATGGTTTCCACCAGATCGTTCTTTTCCAGAAACCGGGCAATGCCGTTGCGATCATCAAAATCATAGAGTTTTTCAATCGGCAGGGGCTTCAGTTTTTCGGAGGGTTCCACGGTAATGGCCGCGGGGTTCTTCACATCGCGGAAGATGTAGATACCACCAAAATGCGCCGTATAGAAATTATCCTGCCGGTAGGTGCCGTTATTGAGGCTGATCGGGTTGCGTACGATATCGCCGGATTTTTTCGCCAGCTCGATCATGTCGGCGATCAGCACGTCATCCCACCAGGCCTCGGGTTCTTTCTGGAAACGGTCGATTTTTGTCAGCAGTTCCTGGGCGTCGACGATATGGCTTTCGGTGGTGTCCGCCTCGACCTCGACCTGGCGGATCTGGAAAAGGCGGCTGGGCTCGCTGACGGAATAGACGGAATTGACCAGTTCACCGGCCACCGCATCCCGCGCAGTGAGGGCGAAAAGCTGGGTTTCGTTCTCAACGATGAATTGCTGCAGGATGCTGCGCGAGGTCGAGAATTTGGCGTTGAGCAGGGGGCCGGTTTTCTGCTGGGTCGACAGGATGATGAACTGGCGGTTGCAGCCGTTTGGGTTGAGGTAGAGGGGGTCGTCAAACTCATCACCGATTTCGGGGGAATAGCCGGAAATGTCGATATGGAAATCCTTGAGCTTGGTTTCCTTGCCGGTCAGGTGCCTGAGCGCGCGGTTGTAACGCTCGACCAGCGCGGTCGAGGAAACCTCGAAGAGATTGCCGAACATCAGACCTTTTTCGATGAGGCGCATCATTGTGTTGTTTCCTCTTTTGGCGGCTCTCGCATCAGGTCGCGCCCGCGCAGATCTTCGATACGCTGGCCGAGATTGAAGCCGGACAGCACCAGCAGAGGCAGCCAGACGATGCCGCTCAGTAATGCCGGGCGGATGAGCAGGGCGAGCGTGCCGGTTGGGCTGGTGGCAAAGGCTCCGGCAAGATCGGTTCCCAATTGCGTTTGAATATAGCCGAATATGGCGATGGCGGCGAGAAGGGTGAGCAGGACGCTTGCCAGAAGGGTGATGGTCAGCACCCGGTGCGAGCGGGTTTCGCGGGGGAGTATGAGGCGCGGCAGGATGAAGGCAAGGGCTCCAAGTACGGTGAGCGGCAGGCCGGTGTTCATCAGGGTGATGGGTTGAGCGGTTAGCATGTCAGGTGCCGGGTGTTGGGGTGGTTTGGGTGTTTTGGGGGGTGTGAGGGCGGGAATGCAGTTTTCCGAACCTGCGCCGCTTCCCCGGACTTGATCCGGGGCCGCTTGCCTCCATGCGGTCCCGGCGCGAGGGCCGGGACAGCGCGAATTCAGGGGATTGCCACAACGACAGGGCAGCGCCCGACCTGGTGGGCGCTTGCTTGGTGTGTAATTGTCGATACCTTGCCAAAACTCGTAACATCCCTATCTGCCTGAACGTTGCAAAAGCGCCCTCCGGGGGGAGGTCGGGCGCTGCCCGGGACGCAAGCGACCCAGTCGGAAAGGGTTGCCAACGGTACACATGACACTTTCAGCGCCAACCAATAGATATTGTTTGAATAGATAGGTCATAGCACAGATCAGGGTTTGCGTTTTCGGTTATCCAGCACCATCAAAACAACGAAAGCCGGTATAATTAGGAGATAAGCCCCAATCATGTACCCGTCGATGGTTTCAGAGCAATAGGGTTGGGCATCAGGATGATCATAGCCCATAGAAAGAAAAGCTGGGGGTATTATCGCTATGATCACAACCAACACATGTCCCAGAAAAGCTAGCGCGGAAGTAAACGTTAGCTGAGACCGCCATTCATTCGATCGACGGGCGATAAACGCAACAATCATGATAGAAACGAGGAAGCCAGCGAAATTGCCTGCAACGAAACTTGCACAGATCATCACACCTTCCTTTCTGCATGTCGTCGCATAGTCATTTCATTCTGCCACAACGACAGGTCATCGCCCGGGCCTCGGGGCGGGTGCGAAGCGCCCTCCCCATGGGGGAGGGCCGGGCGCTGACCGGGCCGCAAGCGTCCCGGTCGGTGCGTGTTGCCGCCGTTCTGGCTCACTCTTTGATCCCGCGGCTTTTGGCATACCGTCTCCGCGCCTCTTCCATCCTCCCCATCTCCCGCACCGCATTCTCAATCGCCACCTCGTCGCTCTTATCCGCATAACGGAACTCACTATCCGCATAGCGGTTGATCTCCTGAATGAGCATCTCGATGGTGATAGGCTGCATCAGGTCCTTCAGCATCGCCGTCTTGGTGTCGTAATCCTTGAACAGGAACAGCTCGGGGTTTTCCATCCATTCATCCGGCAGTTCGATATCCATCGCCCGCACCTTGACCGCATCGGTGATGTTCTTGATCGCGCGGCCCGTAAAGCGCTCATCCGCCTCCTGAATGCCCTTCAGATACGCCCCCAGCTTGGCAATCGTATCAAGCTCGCCGATCTCTGAATGCACCCGCTCGAACACCTTGACCAGCCCGTCTTCATGCGGGCGGGAGTGGCTGGCGAAGCTGTCGGCAACCGCCTTTCTGATCTCCTGCGCGGCATAAACCTCGTGATCGCCAACCGGGATGTCGTGGTTCTTGCCCATCAGGAGGTAAAGGATGTCGATATAGTCTTCCCGCGTCTGCGGGCCGTCGACCAGAAACCGGGCACCGGCCCTTTGCCGCAAGGCGTCGTCGACGTTTTCAGGGTAGTTTGAGAACATGCCAAAGGTACAGTTGCCGCGCACCACAGTGTTGGCCCCGGCGAAGCTTTCCATCAGAACGGCCGTGATTTCGAGCTGCCCTGCCGAGGATTGCCGGTCGCCGCGTTTACCTGCCAGCTGGTCGATATCATCAATCGTGCCAAAGCCGATGACGTTCGGGTCGACGACATTGTTGATGAAGGCCTTGGCGTTTTGCGCCGACTTGCCCTGATAACTGTCAATGCTCTCGGTCGAGAGGTTCTGAAAGCGGAACGGATAGCCCGCTACCTTGCAATATTCGCTGATCAGGCCCGCCATCATCTGGATCAGGGTGGTTTTCCCCGTCCCCGGCTTGCCGTCACCCATGAAGGTGAAGATGAAACCGCCAAGCTCGGCAAAGGGGTTGAGCTTGCGTTCAAAATCATAGGCCATCAGCATTTTGCTGAGCTTCACCGCCTGGTATTTGGCGATGTGGTTGCCGATGACCTCGTTCGGTTTCTTGAAGGTCATCTGCAGTTTGGTCGAGCGTGCTTTGTGGGCCGGTTTGAAGCCGTCGACCTCAAAATCATCGGCCTCAACCCGGTAGGCGACCGCCTCAAAAGGTTCCAGCCGCGCCGCGGTGGTGGCGCGGAGAGCAACCTTTTCCATCAGCTTTTCGGCATAGGCCGAGATGACGCCGACCAGCTTGGTCTCGTCGGTCGCAAAGGTGGCGATGTCCTGATCCAGTTCCCACAGGGCGCCGTGGAGTGAGAGTTGGGGGTTGTCGGTCAGAACCTCCTCGACCTCGCCGATTTCAATACCGTTTTCGGCTTCGGCAGATTCTGCGGCAATGAGATAGCCGGTCATATTGGCGAAAACAAAAAGGCTGATCAGGGAGGAGGCGGTCAGCAATTCGTTGAATTCAGCCTTCTTGTTTGCCGCCAGCCGCCCGGCCAGATTATCGCGCTTGAGTTCGGCCAGCCCGGTGGTTTCCTCGTAAAGTTCGGAAACCACATGGGCGACGGCCAGCGCCCGGCGCAGGCTTTGCAGGATGGTCGCCTGCGCGGGTGAGGTGAGGGGGTCATCGCCGTCAGCGGTGTTGATCCGGTCGATCAGATGCACGCCTTCGGGCCGTGCGGTAGGTTTGGTGACGAGCCCGGGGGTGGTTGAGCGGAAGCGCGAGCGGCGGGTGCCGATGCCGCTGGATTTCTCTTTCTGCGGGACCTCTTTGGGTTTGGCAATGCGTGGCGTGTGATCAAAACCGTCGAGCATGGCAACCGCGCTGTCATATTGCGCGGTGATCTGGTCTTCGCGAAGTTCCATCAGGTTTTGTGTTTTTGTCATTCCAAATGCACCATAATTGCCAATACGTCCTGGTTATTCAGCGTTCGGGCCGTGTGGCCCTTGCCGGTTGTGTCTTCCATGAGAACGATGTCGCCAGCGGTCAGTTCAAACTCGGTTCCATCACTAAGCCCGCCCATCAGGTTGCCGGAAAGTACTATCAAGAGTTGCCGCTGAGGAGTCGGGTGAAGTTCGCTATCCCACCCCGCCGGGAAGCGGACGTAGATCAGGCCGGTTGCCTCAACCGGGGCGGATATTTCCAATGCCGGCGCAGGAGGGGCATAAACGAGCGGAACGAGGTCGGCAGAAAGCCCTTCCATCTGGCTTTCGCCAGCTTCGTCAGCATATAGGTGCTGGTATTTCATTTTTGTTCCTTTTTATCCCGAGCTTGGTCCGGGGCTTTTGTCATTTATGTTCTCTCTTGTTGCCGCTGAAAGATCAGCGGTAGCTCAATATCTGCCCACCCTCGCTCACCACATATTTCCTGACCCCCCGGAACCCCGGCGGGTTGCGTTCTTCCAGCACCTGATAGGGTCGTTGCGGCAGGATCAGTGCGCGGCGCACGTCGCTGGCGCCTGTATCACCATCGCTTTTGCCGAAGTGATCGAGCTTGAATATCTCGCGCTCGACCTTGCCGAAGAACCCTTTCTTCTCGGTCGCCACCCGCTCTGACATCAGGGTTTCCACTGTCCAGGCCAGCGCCCAGTCATTGCCCGCCCCGCCATTGGCATCGGCCAGTATACCGCCCAGGGGGCCGTTCTGATGGGTGAATGTGTGCGAATACATCGGGCCGACATGGATGCGGCGGAAGAGTTTGGGGTGGAGATCGTCAAAATCCCGGTCAAACCCCCCGGCGATTGTCACCATCTTCAGGGCCGATACGGCCTGCGCCATCAGATGGCTTTGCACCTGCGGCCAGCGCCTTTCATCACGCGGCAGCGCCGATTTTCCCGTGTCATCCAGCAGCATGAAATAGATCGTCGGGATATTGACTTGGCTATCATAGCTTGCCCAGTGCACCACATAGCGACGGCGGCCATCGTCTTTGGTGCCAAGCCAGACAACCTGCGGATCGTTCTGCGCCCAGAAGAGGCTGCGCCCGGCGAGGCGTTCATAGTAAAGCCGCTGGCTGAGGGCGAACTGGAGTTTGATCGGCACCGAGTGTTCGTTCAGGATATGGCGGATCATGTCCTTTTTCAGCTCTGCCGCCGGGGCGAGATTGCCCAGGTGGTGATCGACCTGCAGCGCGTCGTTGGCCATTTGCAACAACTCGGAATAGACCGGAAAGCCGCTGTCGGTCACATCAATATCAAGCGCCTTGGGCAGCAGGGTCGAGACCCTTCCAGCCATCAGGTATTTATTCGACAGTGCTTCAAACGTGCCGCTCAGCGCCTGCAGATACTGCCGGATGACATTAAGCTCGACCTCGCCCAGCCGGTCGCGCCCCGCCGCCAGCCCGGCGACCTGATCGAGATGATCGAGAATGCGGTCAAACTTGGCGAAATAGCGCCGTGTCGCGTGCGCATCTTCCAGCGAGCGGTGGTCGGAGGTGAGGAGGTCTTTTTTCATTCGCTGCTACCCTGTCGTTCGTCCCAAAGGCGCAATATCTCTATCTGGCTTTTTGTTATCCGGTAAATGAGTTTAAAGGGTGTTTTAGACACTGGCAGAACGCGCACTCCTTCTCGGGTTCCTGACGGTCGACCCAGGAACGGATTGACCGACAGCAATTGATGAACAGCGACCAGTCTGGCGTGCGCTTTCCCAGCACCTTCGCGAAAGACAGAATTGTAATAAAATTCGAGCCATTCAAGGTCGCTTAATGCTGAATCGAGGTAGACAATCTTCACGGGAAAACATCAGGCTCTGGCCTTGGTAGTTCGTTATCAGTTCCCCAACTCTCTACCCATGCCATGACCGCCTCTGAGGAAATGAAAACGCCTTTGTCAGCTTCTGCCATCGCTTCGTCCAGCATCTTTCGGTAAGCGGCCTTTTCTTCAAGCAGCTTGCGAATTGCGCGCGTGGCCAGTTGCGAGGATGTGATGTCTTCGCGCTTTGCCTCTTCATCCAGCGATGTCTTGAGGTCTTCATCAAGACGGACAGAAAATGGGACGGATACCATGGAGCCTCCTTGTGTGCATTGTACTACAATGTAGTGACATCGCCTGAAAAGTTCAACCGGTTCGCCAGAGATTGAACGTGGCGAGGTTTGGTGGAACGGGTGATCAAAAGGCGTGGGCGCACTGGAATATCAGTCCTCCGCGTCGCGTGCGCATCTTCCAGCGAGCGGTGGTCAGAGGTGAGGAGGTCTTTGGTGTTCACGACAACTCGTCCCATCGTTTAACCTCAAAAGATTTCCTCTTTCGCAGCGCGGTCAGGAAGGCGCTTTGTATCTGTTTTCTGAACCTGTCACTGAAAGTGCCGAATTTGGAATCAGGCGCAAGATAGTAGGATTGGTGCGACCGATCAGTGTTGTGTTCGTCAAGGATGATCCAGAGCCTCTTATCGCCATCAAGTGTCGCCCGTTTTCTTTCGGTTTCCGGAACTTCCAAAGCAAACCGGTTCTGGCCTGGAGGTTGTGAAGTGATTGCCAGAAGCGCCACAAGTACCTCCCCGTCGGCTCGCCTGACCGCTACCGAAACGGCGCTTGGTCTTGGTTTGCGCCCCTCTGTTTCGCCAGCCAGTGATTGCCGTGCCCATAGATACGGGTAGTCCCAGACGTCTCCGGCCTTTGGCGCGTCAGTCATTTGCAAGGTCGTCTTCAAGGGCTTTGATGAGTTCTGCCGTTTCCGTGTCGCTCAGGTCTTCGTTTCTGATGGCTCGCCGAGTATCCCCCCGTGTTTTCAGTCTTTCAAAGCGTTCGTGGCTCATGATCACAAAGCGGGGCTTGCCGTGACGGGTGATTTCCACCACGTCCTGTGCGGCGGCCTGCAGGACATCGCCGGTGTTATTGGCAAGTTCGGTTGCGGAATAGTCTTTCATGGTGACCTCATTTTAGCTAATTTAGGTATATTAGCTAATTTAGGGATTTTTTCAAGCCACTGAAGGTAGGATAAGTAGAAATGGCTTCCTCAATGACCGGGTGGTCGGTAGCGAGACCAGGTTCAGTCATCAATGCGCCCTCCGGGCCACCACCATCTGGGTCCGCGCGAAGCGATCAGAAGGCCGTCTTTGTCCCGGCTCTTTTGCCTCCTGTCCAGCAAATAGAGGACTCCTCCAATCAACGTCAAAACGAAAATGCTACCACTCGGATTCGGCTCGATACTCCACGATTGGATGGTAATCTCTTTGAGACCCAGCACAGGAAGAGAACTTGCCAGCACCAGCATCATGATATGCCAGCCAGCAAATATCGCCAGAACGGTTCTCATGCCCCATAAAGGTTCTTGTCGTGCTTCTCGACGATCTTCTGGAAGCGCCGCATGAAGCGTTCATCCGACTTGGCTTTTTCCTCCAGCACCTTGCGGGCAAAGACCATGTGGTCTTCGTGTTTTTCCATCATGTCGGCCATCTGCTGGTTGGTGGCAGAGCCTATCGCGGCCATCGCAGTTTGTGCCTCCTGATCGGTTTTCACGCCAATCTCGTTAATCCGGTGGGCGACATCCTGCTGTTGTGCGGTTTTCAGCGATTTGGTCAGTGCATCGTATAGCACGACCCGTTGCTTGGTGTCGGTCTGCAGCTTGTTGATCAGCACCATCTGTGTCGCCGCCTGATTTTGCAGTGAATCAACCCAGGTCTTACCCTTTTCGATATAGCGTTCGAGCGTTTGAGACTTGGCCAGTTTGACCTGCTCCTGCTGAACTTTCTCGTTATAGTCCGCGTTCATCTTGGCCAGTTCGCTTTCCAGCTTGGTGCGCGCGGCGGCGTCCTGTTCGACCGAAATCTTGTTTTCCAGTTCGATGATTTTCGGGTCCATCGCCAGAATGTCTTCGCGCAATGTTTCCAGTTCACCCACTACGGCTTCACGCTCATCAAGTGTGCCGGACAGGTTCGTTTCAACGCGATCCTTGTGGTCGTTCAGGGTTTTGAGTTGCCCTTCCAAAAGGGCGACGATGATATCGGACTTGCCGATCAGATCCTGCAACTTGTCGTCGATTGAGGCGGTGCGCATCCGTTCCTGGCGCATCGATTCCGATTTGGCGTTGGAAAAGATGCCGACGACGCTTTCCCAGCCTGTCTTGCTGCGCATCTCATCAAAATCCTGGCTGAAACCGGCGGTGACGTCATCCAGCCCCATGATCAGCTCGGCGATGTTGGCATTCATCAGTTCGGTGTGGGAATGCACGTCTTCCAGCGTGGCGTTTTCGATATCGATCGAAATGTCTTCGCCTGCTTCCAGCTTGGTTCGCGCCGTCTCGATTGCGCTGGTCAGTTCCGCGATCTTGCTTTGCGCGGCTTCCACTTCCTTTTTGGATTTCTCAATCTGCGCTCCGAAATCGGCCATACTTCCCCCTGTTAAGTAAATAAGATTAACATTGATCTAGGAAGAGTGTAGCCGGTTTTTAAGAGGGTGGGGAGTGGATTTTGCGCCAAATTGGCCCTGAAATCCGGTCTCACCGCCATTTTGCTATTCGCCGTAAGGTATCCAGATATTCTTGACCTCGGTCGCGTGGCGCAGGAACTCCTGGCCTTCGGCACGGTTCCAGTCCCGGGCCTTGCCGTTATTGACCCAGGTTCGTTTCAGATTGTCAGCAGAGGCGCTTTCGATCATGGCCGAAAGGTCGTCTGAGCCGAAATACCAGATCGCGTCGACGTCAGCGTGATCCGCCAGTGTTTTTGCAAGGTCCTTGTGCGACCCGGTCACGATGTTTACCACACCTCCCGGCAGGTCGGATGTTTCCAGCACCTGATAGAAATCCGTTGCCGCCAAGGGGAAGGTATCCGAGGGAACCACAACCGATGTGTTGCCCATCGCGATGGCAGGACCAATCAGGGAGATCAGGCCCAAAAGTGGCGCTTCGTCGGGGCAGATCAGACCCATCACACCGACCGGTTCATTCATCGCAAGGGCCACACCGCGGATGGGGACATCATGGACAGCGCCATCATATTTGTCGGCCCATGCGGCATAGGTGAAGAGGCGGGTGATGCCGGCGTCGACCTCGGCTTTGGCCGCCTTTTCGCCACCACCACACATGGCCTGAATGCGCTCTGCGAACTCGTCAGTGCGTGCAGCGAGGTTTTCGGCGATGTAGTAAAGGATCTGCGCTTTCAGGTGGCCCGAGGTCATTGCCCAGCCCACTGCTTTATGTGCCGCTTCGACAGCATTGCGGATATCCTTGCGGTTGCCCCAGCCCACATGACCGATGAACCTGCCTTTGGGCCCGTAAACTGCACGAACATACCCCCCGTCCGGGCGCGCCTGCTTGCCGCCGACATAGTTTTTTGCGGTGCGGTCGATCAATGGATCAGCCGGGCCTGCCTTGCCTTCATGCGCCACAATCCGTGCCAGCGCCTTGGGGTTGCCCTTGGGTTTCGTATAGGCAAAGAGCCCCTCGCGCCCGCCTTCGCGGCCAAACCCGCTTTCGCGTTTTCCGCCGAAACCGGCAGCGGCGTCAAACTGGTTGGTAGAATTGACCCACGCCACGCCGCATTCAAGTTTCGGTGCGATATCAAGGGCAAGGTTGATATTTTCCGTCCAGACCGAAGCCGCCAGCCCATAGCGTGAGTTGTTGGCCAGTTGCACCGCCTCGCCCGGTGTGCGAAAGGTTGTCGCCACCAGAACCGGGCCGAAAATCTCTTCCTGCATCAGGCGGGCTGAGGGCTCCAGCCCGGTGATCAGCGTCGGTGGGTAGAAACATCCGGTCTCAGGCAAGGGCGTGTCTGCCCGATAGATCATACCCCCATCGCCCTGACCGCTTTTCACCATCTCGGTAATCGTTTCCAGCTGGGATTTGTCGACGATGGCCCCGACATCAATGGCCTTGTCCAGAGGGTCGCCAATGCGCAGCTTGTCCATGCGGGCGCGAATTTTGGCGTAGAGCGTTTCGGCCACGGCTTCCTGCACCAAAAGGCGCGAACCGGCGCAGCAGACCTGCCCCTGATTGAACCAGATCGCATCGACCAGCCCTTCAACGGCGGAGTCCAGATCAGCGTCGTCAAAGACGATATAGGGCGATTTGCCGCCAAGTTCCAAAGTCAGCGATTTGCCTGATCCTGCGGTTGCCGCGCGAATGCGCCGCCCGACGCTGGTGGAGCCGGTAAAGGCGATCTTGTCGATATCGGGATGGTTGACGATCAGCTCACCCGTGCGCCCGTCGCCAGTGACGATATTGACCACGCCCCTGGGCAGACCGGCTTCAACGCAGATTTCG
The DNA here is from genome assembly GCA_964567685.1 of uncultured Rhodobacter sp. Classification (GTDB taxonomy): domain Bacteria; phylum Pseudomonadota; class Alphaproteobacteria; order Rhodobacterales; family Rhodobacteraceae; genus UBA5972. The sequence goes on from CAZMNO010000001.1 coordinate 142,747, forward strand.
GCAAAAAGCAGGGCGGTCAGCGAGGTGTATTCGGCGGGTTTCAGCACAACCGTATTGCCCATGGCAATCGCCGGGGCGATTTTCCAGGCGAGCATCAGAAGCGGGAAGTTCCACGGAATGATCTGCCCTGCAACACCGATTGCCTGCTGATCCGGCATCTCGCTGTCCATCAGTTGGGCGGCACCCGCATGGTAATAGAAATGCCGCACCACCAGCGGGATATCGATATCGCGGCTTTCGCGGATTGGCTTGCCGTTATCCAGCGTTTCAAGCACCGCGAACAGGCGGCTGTGTTTTTGCATCAGACGTGCGATTGCGTAAAGAAAGCGGGCACGACCTTTGCCGCCGAGTGCCTCCCAATTCGGCTGTGCCTTGCGTGCCGCTGCGACGGCGCAGTCAATATCCTCAGGGCCCGCCTGAGTGATCTTGCCCAGAACCTCGCCATTGGCCGGATTGGCGGTTGGAAAGGTATCACCGCCCGGCCCGTCGTCAAAGGTGCCGTCGATAAAAAGGCCAAAGCCGTCCTTGTGGGCGGCAAGCCAAGCAAACGCTTCTGATGTGCCTTCCGGTGCTGGGCCGTATTCCATGCTTTCGAATATCTCAGGGATGTTCATCGTTTCACCCTAGCCCATGTCTGAACGATGCGGAATAACGCCCGGTCGCGTGATGTTCGAGCTGTCGTTCGATATCTCCCAAGAGGCTTGAAGCGCCAAAGCGGAAAAGGTCGGGCTGCAGCCACGGATTGCCAAGCTCTTCTTTCATCAGGGTCATGTAGTTGATCGCCACTTTCGCAACAGACACGCCACCCGCCGGTTTGAACCCGACCCGATAGCCTGTCCTGTCCAGATAATCCCTGATCTGGCGCACCATCACCAGTGACACGGGCAGGGTCGCGTTGACCGGTTCCTTGCCGGTTGAGGTCTTGATGAAATCGGCCCCCGCCATCATGCAGACAAGCGAGGCGCGGGCGACATTCCTTAACGTCATCAACTCGCCTGTTGCCAGAATGGCTTTTACATGGGCCGCACCGCAGGCCTCGCGAAAGGCTTTCATCTCGTCGTAAAGTGCCTGCCAGTTTTGTGTCAGCACGTGGCGGCGCGAGATGACAATATCGATCTCATCGGCCCCGGCCTTGACGGATTCTCTGATCTCGGCGATGCGCAGATGCAGGGGCGACAGACCGGCCGGAAAGCCGGTTGAGACAGCCGCCACCGGGATGCCCGAACCTTCAAGCGCCCTGACGGCCGCCGGTATCATTTCGTGATAGACGCAGACAGCGCCGGTTGTCAGACCGGCATCGCCCATGCCAAGCGCATCAAGCAGGTCCTGGCGCACGGGCTGCATGGCTTTGCGGCAGAGTCGGTGCACCCGCGCTTCGGTGTCGTCACCGGAAAGGGTGGTCAGATCGATCAGCGATATCGCTTTCAGAAGCCACGCCGCCTGCCATTCCTTTTTCACGCTCCGCCGTCCCGGCAGGCTGGCCGTGCGGCGCTCAATGGCGCTGGTGTTTGCCTGAACGCTGCTGACCCAGTCCAGATCCAGCGCCATTCCGGGATTGCGCGCATTGCTGTGTTGATCCGGCATCGGATCAGCGGCCGTACCGACAATGCGAGGCGTGCTTTTCTTCGTTTGTTCAGACACGGTGTTCCGGGCTCTCTGATCGAGGTGTAGCAAGGGCTGGAGCCTCGCATGATTTGACCAACGGGTCAAGAAACCGCGCAGGCAATTCAACTGAGAAAACCGGTGTCAATTCCCGGTTTAGCGGCTATGTTGTGTCAAAACAAAAAAGGCAGAACAGTATGGCCGAAAAGCGCGAAAGACTATCGCCGGAAAATGTTGCGAAGATCAGCGAAGGCATCTTCGCCATGCCGGTCACAAAAGTAACTGCACCCGGTGGGAAAACACGCGAAAGCCTGCGCATTCATTTCCCCGGTCGCACGATCGTTGCAACTCAGAGGAAATATGCCGGCCGGATGCGGCTTGAGGCCGAGGTTTTGCGCCGCCTTACTGAACAGGGCGCGCCGGTACCCAAATTCCTTGGCGGTAACGAGCAGATCTTCTTTCAGGAAGATGTCGGTTCGCGTCGCCTATCAGGCGAGCTGGTGATGCAGGAGGGGGCGGCGCAGCTGGATGTTGCTGCGCGCGCAATCGAAAGCCTTGTGCAGATTCGCGCCGCCGGTGAAGCGTCAAATCTGGCCGAGATTGTTCCTGAACTCGGCTTCAAGAGAGACTGGATCGCCGGGTTTGTCGGAACGGCGATCAAATCATCAGAAAAATACAAGATCGATCGCCCAAAGATCGATCTGCCGAGCCTGGTCGAGAGGCTGGAGGTTTCCAACAAGAGGTTTATCAAATGGGATGCGCGTTCGGGGAATGCGTCAATCGGGGCTGACGGCAAGGTTTACTGGTTTGACTGGGAGCATTGCGGCAGCCGCCAGGGCGTTGAAGATTTCGCCTGGCTTGCGGGTGATGAGTTCTGGCCGGTGGCATCGGATGAAATCGTCGATATCCTTGTGCGCCTTCTGCCCAAGGATCAGGCCGGTGACGAGATTGATTACCTGGCGCATTTTATCACGTTTCACATCGTGCAGCGGTTGACGATCATTCACCGGCGGTTCGTAAAGGCCGGATGGGTCGATGCCGCAAAGGCCCTGAAATACGACAAGGTCGGCGTAGATCCCGATCTCGGGAAACGTCTGTGCCGGCACGGTGCCGGTTGGGCGGACCGGGCGGCGCTGACACGCCCGATGGTGCGCTGGTTTGAAGATTGCGCTGAGGCGATGGATAGTCTGGTCTTTAAGCCGAAAAAGACCAAGACCGTGCGGGCGAAAAAGGCTGGTTGAACGACCCAGTTCCAGAATGACCGTTTAACTCGCCATCTCGCCGACAGCATCCGCACTGGCCAGCAGGCGCTGGGCTGCGACGATGTGCAGGTTTTCAACGATATTGCCATCGAGCACCGCAATGCCCTGACCCTTGGCCTGCGCCTCTTCATAGGCGGCCATTTGCCGTCTCGCCAGATCGATCTCTTCGGCCGAAGGCGCAAAAATCTCGTTGGTCGGTTCGATCTGCGCCGGGTGGATCAGGGTCTTGCCGTCAAACCCCATATCGCGGCCCTGTTTGCACATGACGCGCAGGGTCTCGGTATCCTTGTATTTGTTGTAGACCCCATCGACGCAGATCAGGCCATATGCGCGGGCTGCCAGCAGGCACAGGCTGAGGCTGGGGATCAAAGGTGCGCGGTCCAGCGTATGGCGCGCCGACAGATCCTTGACCAGATCATTGGTGCCGACGACCAGACCTTTCAACCGGGGAGAGGCCCCGGCAATGTCGCGGGCATTGAGAATGCTGAGCGGGCTTTCCATCATTGCCCAGATCGCAGTGTTTGCGCATTTGGGATGCTTATCAAGATACCCGGCCAGCCATTTTACATCGGCCCCGTCATGCACTTTGGGTAGCAGGATCGCCTCGGGTCCGGCGGCGCAGATCACCGAAAGATCATCCATCACCCACTCGGTTTCCAGCCCGTTGATCCGCACCATCAAACCACGCTTGCCATAGTTGCGCTCGACCAGGGTTTTTGCCACCAGCGCCCTTGCGTTGGCCTTCTCGTCAATTGCAACCGCGTCTTCGAGATCGAAAATGATCCCGTCGGCTGGCAATGTCGTGGCTTTTTCCAGTGCACGTTCACGCGAGCCGGGGATGTATAAGAGCGATCGGTAGGGTTTGTATTGCTGGTCCATCGGCATCCTCTTTTCCTGGGTTCACGTTATAGGCCACAGCTTTCACCGGGATGCAAGATTGATTGTGTACCGCAGAATACAATGCATTTTCGCAAAAGTGTTGCCGGATTTGCAAAGAGGCGCACGCCATATTTACCGCTTATTGGGGTTGCAGGCGCAGACTTGGCGCGAGTCACCGGGAGTGTTGAGGGAATTCACCCGGTTGGCCGTCGGGGCTCATGGAAAGCAGAATGCCCCCGGCGAACTGAAACCCGCAGGATGGCGCGGGGCTTCGGAAAAACTCCGATATGGCTGAACTGGCGCTGCATACCTGGCATAAGAAAGGTGTGACTATGATGAAAAAATACTTGTTTGCCCTCTCACTGGGCTTTGGCGGGCTGATCTGGGCAACCCAGAATGCCCATGCACAACAAGCCAATTGCGCAGAACGCGCAGTGGTGGTTGAGCGCCTGCAAGACCGTTATGGCGAAACCCGTCAAAGTATCGGGCTTGGCCGCAACAACGCTGTGGTCGAGGTGTTTGCCTCAGATTCCACCGGCACATGGACGATACTGGTGACCCTGCCCAATGGGGTTTCTTGTCTGGTGGCCTCGGGCGAAAGCTGGGAAGAAGTAGCTGAACAAACCGTTCTGCCGGGCAATGACGCCTGAACTCAGGTCAGCCCGTCAAACAACAGTTTGATCCCGGCAACGATCAGGATCACATAGGCGATCACGAAATAGATGCGCTCCGGCACCAGCCGGTGCGCATAAACCCCCAGCCAGGTGCCGATCACGGCAAAGGGTGCCAGCAAGAGGTCGGCTTTGGCGGAATCCAGCGTGAATATCCCCAACGCCAGATAGGGGATGAATTTCATCCAGTTGACGATCCAGAACACGAGAACCGAAGTTGCCTGATAGGTGGTCTTGCTGAGCTTCTGTGACAGAAGATGCACGGCCACGGGTGGGCCGCCTGCATGGCTGATGAAACTGGTGAACCCGCCGACAAATCCCCAGAACCAGCCAAGCGCCGGGTTGAACGGCCGTTGTTTCACTGCCAATGCGCCAAGTTTTCGCATCAACTGATAAGCAACGAATGTCAAAGCCACGAGGCCGATCAGGACGCGAATGAGATCGGCATCTGCGATCCGGTAGATCAGGGCGCCGACGATGGTTCCGGGAATAGCACCCAGTATCAACGCCTTTGAATTCGGCCAGTCCCATTTTTTCCAATAGGGTTTCAGGCTGGCCACATCCATTACCATCAATAGCGGCAGCATCATGCCAATTGCCATGCCGGGTTCAAGAATCAAAGCCATCACCGGAGTTGCGGCAAAGGCAGCTCCAGAGCCGAACCCACCTTTGGAAATGCCCGCAAACAGCACCGCGGGAACCGCAACGGCAAAGAAGATCAGGTTAAATTCCATCCCCGGTTATCCGTGTAAGTTATTGTTGTTGCGCCTTCTTGTTTGAGCACAATGGTATACACTGGACAATTTGCCCACTTTCCCCATGTGCCTTTGATCTTGCAGAGCACAGCCCGAAAGGATAGGCAAGCGCCAGATTTTAGAACCCCCAAGGAGTGAATGAAGATGGCAAGAGCAAAGATCGCGTTGATCGGGGCCGGACAGATTGGGGGCACATTGGCCCATCTGGCCGCAACCAAGGAACTGGGCGACGTCGTGGTATTTGATATCGCGGACGGGATTCCCCAGGGCAAGGCGCTTGATATCGCCGAAAGCGGATCGATCTCGCGCTTTGACGCTGCGATGAGCGGCACCACCGATTATGCCGATATTGCCGGCGCCGATGTCTGCATCGTGACAGCAGGCGTGCCGCGCAAACCGGGGATGAGCCGCGATGACCTTCTGGGCATCAACCTCAAAGTGATGAAATCAGTTGGCGAGGGCATCGGCAAACACGCGCCTGACGCCTTTGTCATCTGCATCACCAACCCGCTTGATGCGATGGTCTGGGCGCTGCAACAATATTCCGGCCTGCCTGCAAACAAGGTTTGCGGTATGGCGGGTGTGCTTGACAGTGGCCGTTTCCGCCATTTCCTGAGCGAAGAATTCGGTGTTTCCATGCGCGATGTGTCGGCCTTCGTTCTGGGTGGGCATGGCGATACGATGGTGCCGCTGCCGCGTTACTCCACCGTTGGCGGCATCACCCTGCCGGATCTGGTGAAAATGGGCTGGACCAGCCAGGAAAAACTCGACGCAATCGTTCAGCGTACACGCGACGGTGGCGCAGAAATCGTTGGCCTGTTGAAAACCGGATCGGCGTTTTATGCTCCGGCTGCCTCGGGGATTGAAATGGCCGAGGCTTACCTGAAGGACCAGAAGCGGGTTCTGCCCTGTGCTGCCAATGTTGACGGTGCTTACGGTCTTAGCAATCTCTATGTTGGCGTGCCGACAGTGATTGGGGCCGGTGGCATCGAAAAGGTCATCGAAATCCAACTCGACAAGGACGAAAAAGCGGCGTTTCAGAAATCTGTCGATGCGGTTCAGGGGCTTGTTGAGGCCTGTAAAGGCATCGACAGTTCGCTCGGCTAACGCCCGGGCTGGCGGAGACACAGCTTGGTTCTGGTTCTCAAGCGGCAAAAGCTTGCCTATTTTCCAATTCGGAAGATAGCAACCACAACCATTGTGGACGCTTTGAAGTCGACTTGCGATTCCGAGAAAGACTATACGGAAACCTTTTCCCTGCCGATGTCCGCACGTTCACGCAGGCTATCCCGGGGGTGCTTTCGTTTTGTCGTTATCCGCGATCCGGTTTCGCGCATCCTTTCGGGATACGGAAACCGGGTCGTTTATCACAACGACCTGACCGACAGCGCGCTGGATCGCGCTATTCTGGCGGCTTTCCGGCTCAACCCCAGGCCCGATATCAACGAGTTCTGCCTGAGGATACGGGCCTACAGGCTGGCCAATGACAAGATCAGGCGGCACAGCCAGTTGCAGGTAAAATCCCTTGGTAGTGATCTTGGCTTTTTTGATGCGATCTATCCTTTCGAAGACTTCGCCGCGATTGAGAAAGAACTGTCTCAGCGCATCGGAAAGCCGCTGACGTTCAAGCGCCTTCAGACCGGTGGACCCAAGATCAAGTTCGGTGACCTGACGCCCGAGGCTCAAAAGGCTCTGCTGGACTATACTGAGCCGGATTACCGCCTGTTATCGGATTATTACAAGGCACCGCGAATCTCGGCCTGACGAGAGGCTTATTGCCGGAATTTCTGGTGTTTCGCAGCCCGCTTTGCTGAGGGTGCCGCTATTGCTGCGACAGGTTGTGATCACAAAAATTTGTGCCGTGATCACAAACACGATTAATATCTGCAAATCGTCCCTCTAATGTGATCTTCTGCTTCTAAGTCGTCTCCGGTTGTGCAAGCCTGCGCGAAACCAAAAAACTGAAAGAAGCTCATGAACATTCACGAATACCAGGCCAAACGCCTGCTGCGCGACTATGGTGCCCCGGTTTCTGACGGACGGATCGTGCTCCGTTCCGAAGAGGCCAAAACAATTGCCGGCGAGCTTGACGGCCCGCTCTGGGTGGTCAAGGCACAGATCCATGCGGGTGGCCGCGGTAAGGGCAAATTCAAAGAGGCCGAGGCAGGTGAGGCAGGCGGTGTTCGGTTGGCAAAGTCAATTGGCCAAGCGGCGGTTGAAGCGGAAAAAATGCTGGGCCGCACACTGGTCACGCATCAGACCGGACCTTCCGGCAAACAGGTTAACCGGGTCTACATCGAAGATGGCTCCGGTATCGAAACCGAGCTTTACCTTGCGCTGCTGGTTGACCGGCAAACCTCGCGCATCGCTTTCGTCTGTTCGACCGAAGGCGGCATGGATATTGAGGAAGTGGCGGCCAGTACGCCGGAAAAAATCCTCAGCTTCTCGATCGATCCGGCAACCGGGTTTTCGGGTTTCCACGGACGGCGCATCGCCTTTGCGCTGGGGCTTGAAGGCAAGCAGATCAAGCAGTGCGCCAAGCTGGTCGGCACGCTTTACAAGATGTTCCTTGAGCGTGACATGGAAATGCTGGAGATCAACCCGCTGATCGTCACCGACAAGGGCGATCTGAAATGCCTTGACGCCAAGATGGGCTTTGACGGCAACGCGCTTTACCGCCAGCCCGACATCCTGGCGCTGCGGGATGAAACCGAGGAAGATGCGAAAGAGCTCGCGGCCTCCAAACACGACCTCAACTATATCGCGCTGGATGGCGAGATCGGCTGCATGGTCAATGGTGCCGGTCTGGCGATGGCGACAATGGATATCATCAAGCTTTATGGCTCCGAACCCGCGAACTTCCTTGATGTCGGCGGTGGGGCGACCAAAGAGAAAGTGACCGAGGCGTTCAAGATCATCACGTCTGATCCGCAGGTCAAAGGCATTCTGGTCAACATTTTCGGCGGCATCATGCGTTGTGACGTTATCGCTGAAGGTGTGGTTGCCGCGGTGAAAGAGGTTGGCCTGAAAGTGCCGCTGGTGGTGCGGCTTGAAGGTACGAATGTGGAGAAGGGCAAAGAGATCATCAATTCATCCGGGCTGGACGTGATTGCAGCGGATGATCTGGGTGATGCTGCCGAGAAGATTGTGAAGGCGGTGCGGGGGTAAACCACAAACCCTGAAACCCAAACACCATTGCGAGCGGAGGCACCAAAATGAAGTTTTGCGCTGACAAATTAGCAAGAGCCCGCGCACTATTTTGTTCTGTTCGGTCGAACGCAATCGGTTTGGTACTAGCGACGGTCGTTTATGTCGCTTGCGCAGTCGCCGCGTCGGCCGAAGTTGGGCCCGGCAAAGGCAAGGTTGACGCGATTTTCGGCTCGCTGATGTTTTCCGACATCTGTGCAAAAACTCTGCCGAGATTTCGGTCCGCGCCGTCAGTGCTCGCAAAGATGAGATTTAAGCAAAGCCCGGAAACTGGAACATATTTCCATCAAAGTCTGGACATGTCGGTAAAGCTTTTTGAACAAAATGGGCGGCAGGTCTGTTCGATGGTTTTTTCAAGCCGCGAGGAGCCAATGTTGCTCGCCATGATGTTCGGGACTTCTGTCATTTCCGCCACGAATTCGGACAATGCGTTGACGCTAGGCGATGGAGACGACATCGTATCTGTGGCTTTGCCTCGCGGAGCAAAATTTCGCCTCCTGAGACAGGTGATCAAAGGGCGCAAATTGTTTCACGCCTATATTATTCTGCGGAACTGAACGATGGATTTGTCTACAAATCCTCAGTCTTTCAAGAAAACCCGTAGGGTGCGTGTTTTGCATGCACCAACACCCTATGCGGTGCGCTCAAAGCACGCACCCTACGGCACCACATCAAGCCGCTTCCCCATCCAGATCCGGCCTCTCCAGCGGCTCAATCGCCTCAAGTGCTGCCATCCGATTTTTGTCGTTGTAAAGGCAGTTCAACTCATATGCCGATTGCATTCCCACCCAGAAACCTTCGCTCATCTTGAAATACCGGGCGAGGCGCACGGCGGTATCCAGACTAAGTGGCGTTTCTTCCCGCACCAGCCGCTCAATTCGGGTGCGCGGCACGCCAAGCGCCTTGGCCAGCTTGCCGCTGGTCAGGCCCAGCGGCTCCATAAACTCTTCGCGCAGCATTTCGCCGGGATGGATCGGGTTGGCAAATTTGATCTTCATCATAGCACCTCAGTGGTAGTCCACGAATTCAACGTCATAGGCTCCGCCGGTCTCCCAGCGAAAGCAAATCCGCCATTGGCGGTTAACTCGGATCGACCAGGTTCCTTCGCGGTCGCCGCCCAGCTTTTCCAGCCGCATCGACGGCGGCACAGTGAGGTCGGAAATATCCTCCGCCACTTCAAGCGCCGTTATCCGCTTTTCCGCCGCTCGCAACAATCCCGGCAGAAACCGCTTTGGGCGCCTGCCATCCAGAATTTGCTGCACGCGCTTGTCACGAACGGAGCGGATCATCGCCGTCATGTATCACGCCATGATACATCGGTCAACAATATTTGTATCATGCCACGATACAAAACTCCGGAGCGGCAGGCTGCATGATCATCTCCCACCGCCATAAATTCATCTACTTGCGAACCGAGAAAACGGCCAGCACGTCACTGACCGATGCGCTTTCCAAGGTCGTGGCGGAAGAGGATGAGGTGGTGAAATCCTTTCAGGGGGCATTTGTCGATGCGCTGCCGTTTCATCCCGGCAAGCTCAAGCGGGTGTTTCCGAAAGTTTTTGGCTTGCACCCACACGCACACGCGCGTGATGTGCGGGCGATTGTCGGGCCTGATGTGTTTGACAGTTATTTCAAATTCGCGGTCGAGCGGAACCCGTGGGAACGGAAGGTCTCGCTTTACCATCACCGGGAATTCAAGCGTAAGAACAAGAACCCGGATTTTGACCGCGACATGCGCTCGCCCTTCTACCGGCTGGCGCATCACACACGGCTGCGCAACTGGGATATCTACGCGATTGGCAACAACGTCGTGGCCGATCAGGTGTTGAGGTATGAAAACCTCGGCGATGAATTATCGCCATTGCTGGAAAAACTCGGGCTCAGCTCTGAAATCAGTTTGCCACGCAGAAACACCAGTTATGAGGGCAAACGCGCGCATTATTCCACCTACTACAGCGATCAGACCCGCGATCTGATTGCCCGCTGGTATCGTCGTGAAATTGATGCTTTCGGCTACAGATTTGAAGACCACGCGGGTGGTGGCAATGGAAACAGCGAGTAATCGGAGTTTAGTGATGACACAGATTACTGCCATGATGAAAAGAACGCTCGGTCTTCTTGCACCGTTGTTTATCTTTACCCTGCCAGCGCAGCAGGCGCGCGCCGATCTTGAACATTTCGAATACGCCTTTACATCGGTTTGTTTTCAGGCCGTTCCTGATCTTAGAAAGGTTCCTGAGGCATTCAAAGGGAGTGACTGGCAGGGCTATAAGGGGGCCGATGAGCATGAGTATGAGTATTATTCCGGGACGACGGCGGTTTTTCTGAATGCGGTCGGCCCGGCGCAGGGGGCGAGTTGCACGGTGATGGATGCCGAGGTTGCCAAACTCGCCGCCGAATGGATTTTGGAACTGGCGCTGGACAAGTACTATCCCAACCTCTGGGAAAAGGGTGTTGGGTATAACGACCAGCCGGTCTGGAGGCTTTATAAAGACAATACAAAGACGGAGTTTTATATCAACGACGGGATGGACGGGGGCGCAGGTTTGTCGCTTCAGGTCGTGCAGTAGGGATGTTCTAACGTGACTTCTTATGCAATCCCCAGTCAAAGAGTATCCGTTGCCGGTTTGGCGAATACATCCTCGATCAGGTCGTGGGTGGATTGAAATGGAAGCCGTTGTTCACATCGGATTGCCAAAGACCGGAACCACCGGCATTCAAAGGGCATTGATGTTAAATCGTGCCATGCTGAAGCGCGAGGGATTCTTGTTTCTTCCCTACCACGGGTGGCTGAAATCACAGCCTGAATATACGGTTCTGGGCTTTGAGCGCGCCAACCGGCAATTGCCCAGAGGTCTGGTACGTGACCTGACTGGCACCGTCTCGCCCAAGCGGCAGACCAGGTATTGCGAGCGCTTTGAGCGCTGGCTGGATGGACAGCTCGCCGGCAGCAATGCGCATACATTTATCATCTCGTCTGAGTTTATTTCGATCTATTCGCGCCCCGACGCATTGCGCGCATTGGTAGCGTGGCTTCAGGCGCGGTTCACGCGGGTGCGTTTCGTTCTGTTTTTGCGCGAGCAGGTAGACCTGATCATAGGCGGCTACTCTGAGGAGTTGCGCTATGCCGGTTGTACAAAGGATCTGGCAGCATATAGCAGGGATCGCAAACCCCTGGACCTGCTCAAGTGGGTGAATGTGCTGGAAAACACTGTCGGAAGGGAAAATCTGGCGGTTGAAATCATGGACCCGGCCAATCCCACACCTTTGCTGACTCGTTTTTGCCTTGTGGCGGGCCTCCCTGAGCTGGCGGTCCCGACTAAGCGTCTTGTGAATAAATCGCTGACGGACCGCGGCGCAAAATGCATGGTCGCGATCAACAGGTACCTTAATCGGTTGCCACTGCCGCGCACGCTCCTGATCCCGGTCCGCGCCGGATTGGGTGTTTTGTGTGAGCGGGCCACCTCAGGTGGTCCCCGGCTTGCCTTGAACGAAGTGGACCGGGCGCGCATCCGCGATCAGGTCGCCGCAACCAATGAAAAACTGCGCCGTTGCCGCTTCCCGGACCGCCCCTCATTGTTCTCTGCGCCACCAGGCGATGCCACTGCACAGAAACCGCCCTCCGAAGCGTCAAACTGACCCTCGATATTCTATAAAAGGAAAGAAAATGGCTGTACTCGTAGACAAAAACACAAAGGTGATCTGCCAGGGTTTCACCGGCTCGCAAGGGACGTTCCACTCGGAACAGGCCATCGGATATGGTACGCAAATGGTCGGTGGCGTAACCCCAGGCAAAGGCGGGCAAACACATCTGGACTTGCCGATCTTTGATACTGTTGCGGAGGCACGCCATGTCACCGGGGCCAATGCCAGCGCCATTTACGTTCCCCCTCCCTTTGCAGCGGATGCAATCCTTGAGGCGATCGATGCTGAAATGGAGCTGATTGTCTGCATCACCGAAGGCATTCCGGTGCTTGACATGATGAAGGTCAAACGTGCGTTGGATGGGTCCAAATCTCGGCTGATCGGCCCGAACTGCCCGGGCGTGATCACACCCGGCGAATGCAAGATCGGTATCATGCCCGGCCATATCCATAAACGCGGCTCCGTCGGTGTCGTCTCGCGTTCCGGCACGCTGACCTATGAGGCTGTCGGCCAGACCACCGCCATCGGCCTTGGCCAGTCGACCTGTATCGGTATCGGTGGTGACCCGATCAAGGGGACCGAGCATATTGACGCGCTCGACCTTTTGCTGGGCGATGATGAAACGCAGTCGATCATCATGATCGGCGAGATCGGTGGTAACGCCGAAGAGGACGCTGCGCAGTTTCTGATCGATGAGGCAAAGAAAGGCCGCAAAAAGCCGACTGCCGGGTTCATCGCTGGTCGCACCGCCCCTCCGGGCCGCCGCATGGGCCATGCCGGTGCAATTGTGGCCGGTGGCAAAGGCGGCGCTGACGACAAGATAGAAGCAATGCGTTCTGCCGGGATCGTTGTGGCTGAAAGCCCCGCTGGATTGGGTCAGGCGGTATTGGAGGCGATAGGGTAGGAAATGGTCTGCCACTCAGGAAGAAAACGGGTTATTCGGGTGGGCGTTGCAATTCGCAATGCCGTGCTTGCCTTGATTTTTTTCCAGAGCGCCGCACCATTAGCTGCCGGACCGGTGGATGTTGCACTGGAACTGCAACCGGTATGCAGCGACCTTCATCTGTCGATGGATGATCGTCTGGCCAAACTGACGGCATCTGGCTGGGCGCAGTTGGAAACAGGCGACACTGCGCAGCTGGTGAACCAGATTTCCTGGGCTCGTGTCGTTGAAATGCGGGCGGGCCAGACAATTGCTGAAGGGACTGAGGATGAAACCTATTCGCTCGTGCAAACCCTTACCCGCCGCGCGCTGGTCAGCGATCCCAAGGGTCGGCGCGAGTTCGGTGTTTTTCTCAGGCATGAGTCCGAGACCGGCCTGTCGCTTTATCTTGCCAAGATCGAGGCTCAGCCGTTTTTCCAGCATTATTGTTCGTTGATCATTGATCCTTCGGATGCAGCGCGCAACGAGATCGTCAACCTGTTTGTATTGACGCCTGCCATTAGTGTCGCCAGCGGACAGGTCTGGCGGATAATGTCATCCATTCCGAACCCGGATGCGCGGGTGGTTTATTCCCGCCTGCTGACGATCCCCAATGCAGAGGGTGCGGCCACCAATCCGACGGCTGCAATCCTGCGCTACCAACTCGAACTACAAGTATCCCGTTAAGTTCCATGCCCATCCGAACGAGAGCCCAATGACCGAACAGGTAACCACAAACCCGAATGCAGCCGGTGAATTCTGGCGCACCACTGGACGGCACCGGGTGGCACTGAACCCGAACTCAGAGACCGAGCAGAAAGACTGGTTGGTTTCGCCTAGTCTGTCATCAACAAAAGATAACAGGTTCTAGCCTAATGGTACTGGTATCGCACAAACATAAGTTCATTTTCCTGAAGACCAGGAAAACAGCCAGCACAAGCGTCGAGATGCTGCTGGAACCGTTTTGCGTTGCCGAAGGGCATGCAGCCACTGAAGAGACGCAGGCGATCGTTTCAGACGCGGGTATAATAGGTACCCGCTTGGTTCCGAAATCCAGGCGTACCGCGCAATCGCGGCTTTGGTATAACCATATGCCGGCCTCTGAAATCAGCCACAACCTGGGCTCAGACCTTTTTGACGCCTACGCAAAGGTCACGACCATCCGGAACCCTTTTGAGCGGCTGGTTTCGGAATATTATTACAAACAACACCGCAGTGAGGCGCGTTTCTTGCCCGGTCCGGTGAAGCAATTGATGGCGAAAAGCAAAAACCCGGACCAACAATCCGAAATATCCCACTTTCGCAAATGGCTTCATCGTGGGCGTTGGAAATCTGATGCGGATATCGTGTTCCTGAATGGCAAGTTCATCCCTGATATTCTTATACGGTTCGAGCGACTTGCAGAGGATTTGTGCAAGATGGCAACCGAACTCGGCCTTTCCCTCGATGCTGCTGCTCTGCCGGTGACCAAATCGCTTTCAGCCAGCCGCAAGTCCATTCCGGTTTCTGCCTATTTCGGGCCCCGCGAAGTTGACATCGTTCAACAACGCGAAGCCTGGAGTTTCGATATCGCAGGGTATCCTGCGATTCCCAATCCACATGAGGTAACCCAATGACCGAACAATCCTCAAACGACCAGTTCCACGCGTCCTCCTTCCTGCAGGGCCACAACGCGGAATATGTGGAGCAGCTATACGCTCGTTACGCCGACAACCCGGACGCGGTCGATGAAAGCTGGCGCAGTTACTTCAAAGCGCTCGGGGATGCAGAACCCGATGTCAGAGCCGAGGCTGCGGGTCCGGCCTGGTTTCGCACCGACTGGCCGCCCCAGCCTAGCGATGACCTGACGGCTGCGCTTGACGGGCAGTGGCCCGCAGAGCCCAAAAAGGCGGCTGAAAAGATCAAGGAAAAGGCAGAGGAAAAGGGGGTAGAGCTGTCTGACAGTCAGGTTCAGCAAGCCGTGCTGGACAGCCTGCGCGCGTTGATGCTTATCCGCGCCTATCGAATTCGCGGCCATCTGGCTGCCGATCTTGATCCGCTTGGCTTGCGTGAAGACAGCCGCCATCGGGAACTTGATCCGCTGAGTTACGGGTTTACCGAAAACGACATGGATCGCCCGATCTTTCTGGACAAGGTACTGGGCCTTGATGTCGCGTCGATGCGCGAGATTCTCGCCATCGTCAAGACGACCTATTGCGGTACGTTTGCCCTGCAATACATGCATATTTCCGACCCTGAGCAGGCTGGCTGGCTGAAAGAGCGGATCGAGGGGTACGGCAAGGAAATCCATTTCACCAAAATGGGCCGCAAAGCGATTCTGAACAGGCTGGTCGAGGCTGAAGGATTCGAGAAGTTCCTGCATGTGAAATACACCGGTACCAAGCGGTTCGGGCTTGACGGCGGCGAAGCGCTGATCCCGGCGATGGAACAGATCATCAAACGCGGTGGTGCGCTGGGTCTTGAGGAAATCATCATCGGCATGCCCCACAGGGGCCGTCTTTCTGTGCTGGCCAATGTGATGGCCAAACCCTACCGCGCGATTTTTAACGAGTTTCAGGGGGGCAGTTTCAAGCCGGATGATGTCGAGGGTTCCGGGGATGTAAAGTACCATCTCGGTGCTTCGTCGGATCGCGAATTTGACGGCAACAGCGTTCATCTCAGCCTCACTGCCAACCCCTCGCATCTTGAGGCGGTAAACCCGGTGGTTCTGGGCAAAGTGCGCGCCAAGCAATGGCAAAAACAGGATCTGGACCGGACCAAGGTCCTGCCGGTATTGCTGCATGGTGACGCCGCTTTTGCCGGTCAGGGTGTGGTCGCCGAATGCTTTGGTCTTTCCGGTCTTGTCGGGCACAAAACCGGCGGCACGATGCACCTTATCGTGAATAACCAGATCGGCTTTACCACGGCCCCGCATTTCAGCCGCTCCAGCCCCTATCCGACCGACATTGCTCTGATGGTCGAGGCACCGATTTTTCACGTGAACGGTGACGATCCCGAGGCTGTTGTGCACGCCGCCCGGGTCGCAACCGAGTTTCGCCAGAAGTTCCACAAGGATGTGGTCATCGACGTGTTCTGTTATCGCCGCTTCGGTCACAACGAGGGCGACGAGCCGATGTTCACCAATCCACTGATGTACAAGAAGGTGAAAACCCACAAGACCACGCTGCAGCTTTATACCGAACGGTTGGTTCAGGACGGGCTGATCCCGGAAGGCGAAATCGAGGATATGAAGGCCGCGTTTCAGGCGCTTCTCAATGAAGAATTCGAGGCAGGAAAGGAGTATCGCCCGAACAAGGCCGACTGGCTGGATGGCCGCTGGTCGCATCTTGACAAGCAAAAGGGCGATTATCAGCGCGGTGCAACTGCCGTTGACAGGAAAATCCTTGATGAGGTCGGTGCGGCGCTGACGCGCTATCCGGAAGGTTTCAACATTCACAAGACCGCTCAGCGCCTGCTTGAAACCAAGAAAACAATGATCACGACCGGTGAAGGCATCGACTGGGCCACCGCCGAAGCACTGGCCTTCGGCACGTTGGCTCTTGAAGGGTTTCCGGTTCGCCTCGCCGGGCAGGACAGTACCCGCGGCACCTTCAGCCAACGCCATTCCGGCCTGATCGATCAGGTGACCGAAGAGCGTTATTATCCGCTCAGAAATATCCGCGAAGGTCAGGCACCGTTTGTCGTGATCGACTCGATGCTGAGCGAATACGCAGTGCTCGGCTTTGAATACGGCTATTCGCTTGCCGAACCCAACGCGCTGGTGCTTTGGGAAGCACAGTTCGGCGACTTTGCCAATGGTGCGCAGATCATGATCGACCAGTTCATCTCGTCAGGCGAACGCAAGTGGCTGCGCATGTCGGGCCTTGTCATGCTTCTGCCGCACGGGTTTGAGGGGCAGGGGCCCGAACATTCCTCGGCCCGTCTTGAGCGCTATCTGCAAAACTCGGCCGAGGATAACTGGATCGTCGCCAACTGCACCACACCGGCGAATTATTTCCACATTCTCAGGCGACAGATGCACCGGACTTTCCGCAAACCGCTGATCCTGATGACACCGAAATCGCTGCTGCGCCACAAACAGGCCGTCAGCACGATGGCCGATCTGGAAACCGGCTCGTCTTTCCACCGGGTGTTGTGGGATGATGCGCAGAAAGGCTGCTCCGATACCGTTCTCAAACCCGACGAGGAAATCCGCCGGGTCGTGCTTTGCTCGGGCAAGGTCTATTTCGACCTGCTGGCCAAACGCGATGCCGAAGGGTTGGATGATGTCTATCTGATGCGGCTGGAACAGTTCTATCCATTCCCGGCGATGTCGATGTCCAAAGAGTTCAGCCGGTTCAAACAGGCCGAAGTGGTCTGGTGCCAGGAAGAGCCGAAAAATCAGGGTGGCTGGACATTTGTTGAGCCAAATATCGAATGGATCCTGCAAAGGATCGGCGCAAAAGCCAAACGCCCGGCCTATGCAGGCCGTCCAGCCGCCGCCTCACCGGCAACCGGTCTGGCCTCACAACATAAACAACAGCAAGAAGCGCTCGTGAACGACGCGCTTGGCATTGAAGGGGAGTAAGCCCGATGTCCACCGAAGTCCGCGTACCCACATTGGGCGAAAGCGTCACCGAAGCCACGATCGCAACCTGGTTCAAGAAACCCGGTGATGCGGTCGCAGCAGATGAAATGTTGTGCGAACTGGAAACCGACAAAGTAACCGTCGAAGTGCCCGCCCCGTCCGGTGGTACCTTGTCAGAGATTATCGCCGCCGAAGGTTCGACCGTTGGCGTCAACGCCTTGTTGGCAACAATTTCAGAAGGCGCAAGTGCTGCACCGGCTGAAAAGGCTGCAGCTCCGGCTCCGGCAACGCCTGTTGCCCAGGCAGCACCGGAAACCGGTGGCAGTATTGACGTCATGGTTCCGGCGCTTGGTGAAAGCGTTACGGAAGCGACAGTATCAAGCTGGTTCAAATCGGTCGGCGACAGCGTTACCGCCGACGAAATGCTGTGCGAGCTGGAAACCGACAAGGTCTCGGTCGAGGTTCCGGCACCGGGTGCCGGCGTGATCGCCGAAATCCTTGCCCCGGCAGGCACTACGGTTGCCAGTGCGGCGAAACTTGCGGTTATTTCCGCCAATGGCAGCGTTGCAGCCGCCGCTCCGGAAGCGGCGGTATCACCTGCAACCGCAGTCAGCTCTGTTCAGGATGTCGAAGACGCACCTTCCGCCAAGAAAATGATGGCGGAAAGCGGATTGTCCTCCGATCAGGTCACCGGCACCGGGCGCGACGGGCGGGTGATGAAAGAAGACGTGCAAAACGCCTTAAGCAGTGACGCCGCTCAACCAGCTCAGGAGCCACAAACCCCTCCGGTCCCGGCTGCAGAAGTCCCGACAGCACCTGCTCCGGCTCCTGCTCCACGCGCACCGGTTGCCGTTGAAGACGAGGGCCGCGAGGAACGGGTGAAAATGACCCGCCTGCGCCAGACCATCGCGCGACGTCTGAAAGACAGCCAGAACACTGCCGCCATGCTGACCACCTATAACGAGGTCGACATGTCTGCTGTGATGGCTCTGCGCAACGAATACAAGGAGCTCTTTCAAAAGAAACACGGCGTCAAGCTTGGTTTCATGTCGTTCTTTGTCAAAGCCTGCTGCCATGCGCTGAACGAAGTGCCGGACGTGAACGCGGAAATCGACGGCAAGGATGTGGTCTATAAAAACTTCGTTCATATGGGCGTGGCGGTTGGCACCCCGACGGGATTGGTTGTGCCGGTTGTGCGCGACGCCGATCAGATGTCTTTTGCCAATATCGAGAAGAAGATCAACGAACTGGGCGTCCGTGCGCGTGATGGCAAGCTTTCGATGGCCGATATGCAGGGCGGTACTTTCACCATCTCAAACGGTGGTGTCTATGGCTCGCTGATGTCTTCGCCCATTCTCAACCCGCCACAATCCGGCATTCTGGGAATGCACAAGATCCAGGACCGCCCCGTGGTGATCAACGGTGAAATTGTTATCCGCCCGATGATGTATCTGGCACTGAGCTACGACCACAGGATAGTCGATGGCAAGGGTGCGGTGACGTTTTTGGTGCGGGTGAAAGAGGCGTTGGAGGATCCGAGGCGGTTGCTGATGGATTTGTGATGGAGCACGTAGGATGAAGCCCAAGGTTTTTAATGAGCCGGAACTGCCTCTGCGCAAGAAGCGACAAAACGCTGCTTGCGTCTTTGAGGATTACCCAGACAGTTTTTCCAGCGAGGAGGACGCGTTTCAGTTTCTGAAACACATATTTGTATCTGCAAGTAATAGATGGGCGTATAGTGGCAACGGGAAGTCTGGCACGTCCTCGACCAAGCGATTTATTTTCGAGCTGGAATTTGGGTCCAAACTGACAGTGGCTTTGGACAATCCGAAAGATATCAATCCCGATTCAAATGCGCATGGTTTGACAAAGGCGGGTGTTTTCAGGTCTTTGGTTTCTATAGCTGGTGGTATCGATTTACTTGATGGAGTGCTGAGAATTACTACAGTTCGGCATCCACTCAGCCGCGTTCTTTCAGCTTTCAATTACCTATGCATTATCAACGACCGAGCCCATGTCTGGATGGTCGAAGAGCGCCTCAGAATGAACGCAATGGTTGGTTTTGATTGGGAAAAGGAACCGAGAACATCTCGTGGTTTGGCCAAATTCCTCAACTACATCGAGTTATGTACCCAAGCCAATGCCGAGAGAATAGTTAACCCCCACTGGCGCATTCAGGTTGATAATATTCACCCAGACGTGTTCAAGCCGCATATCATTGGACGAACTGAAGATCTCGGAACGTTTTATCGCGAGATCGCCGAGCGGCTTGATCAGCCCCTTCCGGAGAACTGGATTTTGCCGGAAGCGAACAAATCGCAATACGCCACGGATCCGGCAACACTGATAACGCCCGAAATTGAACGTCAGATCGAAAATATATACAGGCGCGATTTTGAGGAATTTGGCTATCAACCAGACGAATGGCGACTGTGATGCAAGCAGATTTTCGTCACCTCCACTTACCTGCAAAGGATCGATGATTTGCTCTCCGCCGAATTCCTGATCGCTGCAATGATCGTTGTGCTGATCCCCGGCACCGGGGTTATTTACACGATTGCCACTGGCATCGCACGCGGCTGGTCTGCCAGCACCGCCGCTGCTTTTGGCTGCACGCTCGGCATCCTGCCAGCCATTGCTGCGGCCTTTATCGGCCTCTCGGCGATCCTTCATGCGGGGGCCGTGGCCTTTACGGTTCTGAAATATGCCGGGGCTGCGTTTCTGATCTATCTGGCGTGGCAGACGTGGAATGAACGGGGGCCAATAACTTTGAAACGGGAAGTGCCGGTCTCGTTCCTCAAACTCGCCACAACCGGAATTCTGATCAATGTGCTGAACCCGAAACTCTCGATCTTCTTTCTGGCTTTCCTACCGCAGTTCATTGACCCGGCGGCGGCGATCAATCCGCAGCTCACGGTGATGAGTGTCACCTTCATGGTCATGACCTTTGCCGTATTCGTGATCTACGGTGCCATCGCCGCCGCAGTTGGCCGCTATCTGCGCCGCCCTGGCGTGACCGACTGGATCCGCCGCGGCTCTGCCCTGACCTTTGCCGGGCTCGGCGCGCGTCTGGCTATGCTGGAAAGCTGAGATATGGCCTATCTCGACCCCGAAACCCTGACCTGCCCCAACTGTGGCCGCACAGGTGATCTGGTCTGGATAATTGGCGAGGGGCCGAATACCAAACCGGGGCAGGGGCCGGACTATGTGGATGTGATGGAAGACGGGATCTGGAAAGTTGAAACCAAGGCAACTGCGTCGAAATGGGCTGGCAGGATCACCTGCCCGGACTGCGGAGAAATGGTTTGCGATAGGTGGGTGACCGAATGAGCCGTCCATTGGGAATATGGGCTATGGCGGTTTTTGGCATAGCTATGCTTGTAGCTAACTGTCTTGCGATACTCGAATTGGTCCATGATGTGGAAACTCGAAGAATTCTGGAGAAAACCCTCCCTCAGGGGTCGCTGGTGCTAATTAAGATTCAGACAATTTTCACTTTGATTGGAGCAGGATTGTTCGCTCAAACAGGACTTTGGTTGGGTTTCATTATTGCGATACTTGCGCGAAGAAAGATTTCGATCTTCTTGTGGCTTGCCGCGTGCCTTCTTCCATTGATGTTCTTTCTGAATCTTTTGATCTCAGTGGATAAACCTCTTCATGACACCTATTCAAAACTCGGCGAATATGCACTCGAGAGTTTTTGGGGTTCAGCTGTTATCCTGATTGCGGGAGTGATTTTTCTTGAAATCGCGAGACGAAAAGGAAAGTTGAGTTGAATACCTCACTCTCCTACTTTGCGCAAAATCACACCGACAAGTCGAACTGTCGCACGCACAAGAGTAGTTTACGGCCAAAACCCGGTCTAACTACAAATCTGACTCTAATTCCGCCCCAAGGAGGCTCCCATGTCCAACTATGACGTCATCATCATCGGCGGTGGCCCCGGTGGCTATGTCTGCGCCATTCGCTGTGCCCAGCTCGGCCTGAAAACTGCCTGTGTCGAGGGCCGGGGAAGCCTTGGTGGCACCTGCCTCAATGTCGGCTGTATCCCCTCCAAGGCGCTGCTTCATGCCAGCCATTCCTATCATGAGGCGACTCATAATTTCACCAAGATGGGGTTGATGGGCAAATCCCCTTCGTTCGATTTCAGTAAGATGCTGGAATATAAGGATGAGGTGATCAAGCAGAACACGATGGGGATCGAGTTTCTGTTTAAAAAGAACAAGGTAGACTACATTCAGGGCTGGGGGAAGATCACCGCCAAGGGCGAGGTCGCCGTGGGTGACACGGCCTATTCGGCAAAGAATATCGTCATCGCGACAGGCTCGGAGCCGTCAACGCTGAAGGGTGTTGAGGTTGATGAAGAAATGGTGGTGACTTCAACCGGCGCGCTGGCTTTGCCAAAGGTGCCAAAGAAGATGGTTGTCATCGGTGCCGGCGTGATCGGGCTTGAACTGGGGTCGGTCTATTCGCGGCTTGGGGCTGAGGTCACGGTGGTTGAGTTTTTGGATCAGATCACCCCCGGCATGGATGGTGAGATCTGCAAAACCTTCCAGAGAAGCCTGAAAAAACAAGGTCTTAAATTTGTCATGGGGGCGGCTGTTCAGTCGGTTGAAAAGCTGAAAACCAAAGCCAAGGTCCATTACAAACTGCGCAAGAATGACAGTGAAGCCACACTTGAAGGCGATATCGTTCTGGTCGCTACCGGTCGCCGCCCCTACACCGAAGGGCTGGGTCTGGAGGCGGTTGGCGTCAAGCTGACGGACCACGGACAGATCGAAACGCAAGGCTGGAAAACTAGTGCTGACGGCATCTGGGCCATCGGTGATGTAATCACCGGCCCGATGCTGGCCCACAAGGCCGAAGACGAAGGGATGGCCGTGGCAGAAAGCATTGCCGGTCAGCACGGCCACGTGAACTATGACGTCATACCCGGTGTGATATATACCTCGCCTGAAGTTGCCAGCGTCGGCAAGACCGAGGAACAGCTGAAAGAGGAAGGCCGTGACTATAAGGCTGGCAAGTTCAATTTCATGGCCAATGGCCGTGCCAAAGCCTCGCAAATGGGTGAAGGGTTCGTGAAGATCCTGGCGGATGCCAAAACCGATCGCATTCTCGGTTGTCATCTGATGGGGCCTGCGGCTGGTGAGCTGATCCACGAGATTTGTGTGGCAATGGAATTTGGCGCGGCCGCTGAAGATATCGCGCGCACCTGCCATGCGCATCCGACTTTTTCAGAGGCGATGCGAGAGGCTGCGCTGGCTTGTGGCGACGGGGCTATTCACGCCTGATGGCTGCGTGGGAGTTCACGTTACGAGCAACCGCAAACACTGGGTGACATCCCGCTGCACAGCCTCGCGCAGTGCGGTTTCGTTCCCGGTTTTCAAAGCTGCCAGAATCAGCCGGTGGTCGCCTTGCTGAACGCCGCTTTTCATCTGGCTGTAGAGATCCTGCATCGTCGGCCCGAGTTGCAGCCAAACGGTTTCTACCATCGCCAGCATCGCCGGCGCCTGCGCGCGCAAATAAAGGGTTCGGTGAAACTCCAGATTGCTGCGGATATAGCCCGAGGCGTTGCGCTTTACGATCATTTGATCAACCGTGCTGTTGATGGCGCGCAAACGGTCGATCAGCGCCGGATAGGCCCGCGGCAATGCCCGGATGGCCAGTTCAGGTTCTAATAGGGCACGGACTGCGGCAAGCTCTTCGATCCTTTCACGGCCAAGCTCGGGTGTTGTCACACGCCCGGAAGCAGACAGGGTCAAAGCCCCTTCAGCAACCAGTCGTCGCACGGATTCGCGCGCCGGTGTCATGCTGACTTCGAACATGTCACCGATCCCTCGCAACGTTAGCGCCTGGCCGGGCGGAAGCTCACCCTGCATGATCTGCTGGCGTAACGTGCGATAAACCCGATCATGGGCAGAGCCGCTGTCAGTTGGTTTGGTGAGGCCTGGCATGGTTAAATTGTGATCACATATCAGGGCCGCGTCAAGCAGAGCCGCTAAAACCGGTAAGAATGCAGCAACGGTCCCTTGGTTTTCAGCCAGCGTCGGTTGGTTTCAAAATCAGGGTCCAGCCTTGCAACCAACCGCCAAAAGGCCGCGCTGTGGTTGAGTTCAGCCAGATGTGCCACTTCATGCGCCACAACGTAATTCAGAACCGCGGGCGGGGCCATGATCAGACGCCAGGAATACATCAGATTGCCTTCCTGACTGCAGGATCCCCAGCGACTGCTTGTATCGCGAATCGTCATGCGGCCAAAGGGTCGGCCCAGCTGGTTGGCGTGATGGTTCGTGCGCTCAAAAAGGCGCTCCCTCGCCCGTACTTTGCAAAACCCGCGTAGCTTGGCAGCAAGGGTTTCAGCAGTTCCGGGGACGGTGATCTTGTCAGCCCCCAGAACCACGCGCCTGCCGGGGCCATGCTTCAGAGTATAATCCTGACCCTCAAACAGGAACCGACCACCATATTCGGGTGTTATCAGTTGCGGTTGCGATGACAAGGTCTTGCGCAACCATGCCTCCTGTCGCTCGGCAAACGCCAGTGCTTCGCTGAGCGGGGCACGGCTGGGAAGGGTCAAATTCACTTTGCCATCGGTATTGGAGACGCGCAGCGAATAACGCCGCGCGCGCGCTGAGCGGCGGATGTTAACCTCGATCGGTGGGGCGCCAATGCTGACGGGGTTCTCCATGGTTTGACCGTATACGACAGGCGATTCCCGGTAAACCACCGGTAGGATCGGGGGCGGAAAATCATCGGTATCAACGCCCGCCCACATGCCGATGATCAAAGCCTTTGACAAAGGTCACAGGGTTGTGGCAGTTGGCACCAATTGTCCTTAACCGACCCTCAAGAGGTAAACTGATGCCCAAAGAAGAATGGGGCGTAAAGCGCGTCTGCCCGAAATGCTCGGTGCGGTTTTACGACCTTCAAGCCGACCCGATGACCTGCCCGTCCTGTGGTGCGTCATTTGACGTTGCCAGCCTGACCCAGCAGAAATCCCGTTCTGCCGCCCCGGAAAAAGAAGCCAAAGAGCTGGAGCCCGTTGCAGGCGACGATCTGGATGATGCAGCAGACGTTCTGGACGACGAGGATGACACTGGTGCCGAAGATCTGGGCGATGATCTGCTTGAAGAAGATGACGACGATACTGTCAATCTGGAAGAAATCGCGGATATGCCGGCGGAGACCGACGAAAACTGATCTTGCCGCCTTTTGGGCTTGAACTGATCAGGCAGTTTCCCTAAACACCCACGGGCGAACTCGACAAGGTTCGCCCGATACCGGGGCCATAGCTCAGATGGGAGAGCGCTTGCATGGCATGCAAGAGGTCGGGGGTTCGATTCCCCCTGGCTCCACCAAATTTCTTACAATTTTTGGTATATATTAGAATGGGTTACGAGGTAGTCCGTTACCTCTAGGGTGTCCGGTCACCATTTTGCATGCAGTCTCGGGTCACCATCTGGTCACCCGAAATAATGACGTCGGAGATCGTCATCACTTTCTACAAGGTTCTCAAGTATCACGAGTCCATAGTTAACAAGCTGTTGATCTCTGGCTATGTCATCCCGGCTGAAACCTTTGCCTCCGTGAAAGAGATTGTTTCTAACCCTTGCCAACGCCAAGAGAATAATCTCTGTTTCACAAACATTTTGGTCAGCGGTCGCCACGAATTTAGGCCCTTGCGCCTTTAGAACTTGCTTTTTTGGTGGAAAGCACCGGAAGTATTCAACAGCCTCCTTCAGTTGTGCATTGCTATCAATCATTTCTGAGAACATTGCGGCCGTTTTTTCAGCTACTTTTCGCCAACAAATTTTCAAGTCAATTTGGCGATTTTCTCCCAAATCATAAACCAATGATTGTGCTTTGGCAGCGAATTCAAAACGTGAAAAACAAGCAGTAAAATTTAGGAGTGCTTGCTGTTCGAGCAGATGACTTCCTAGGGTCCTTTGGGCGAATGCTGGGTTGGAAACCGACCCTTCTTCTGTGATACTGAAAAACCTCTCCAAGAATCTTTGCTTCGCTTCTTCCGGAGACCAGCATTTGATTCTACTCGGATCCTTTGCCGTCAAATCTGTTTTCGGCCATGGCTCGGGTGGAGCAACCATCGCCACGACCTGTTCATCGACGAGCAATTGAGCGTCGGCCCGTTTGAGCTCAGTACATTTGAACAAGCTAGGATCAACGCCAAACTTCTGGCCGATTGCCGCTTCCATGCAATCCTCAAATTCGTGGAACAGTGTCAGGTGTTATTTCAATGGCGATGGAACATCACCAAGGTAGGCCTCCGCTGCATCATGAAGCAGACCCACTAACGCCAAGTGCGGTTTGATTTCGTTAGAAACGTGAACGGAGTGCTCGGCAACTGAGTAAAACTCGGTGCAATGGCCGTTAAACCGGCACAATGAAGTGGTCCCAGTTTTTCGGACAGTTCTGCAGCTTTTCTAAGGTGTATCAG
>CAZMNO010000002.1:0-166143 GCA_964567685.1 uncultured Rhodobacter sp.
CCTGATACACCTTAGAAAAGCTGCAGAACTGTCCGAAAAACTGGGACCACTTCATACTAACACCCTGCCGTCAAACTTTTCCAGTTCAGTAATGAGCCGGTTCTGCGGTTGCGGAGCAAAACAGGTTACAATCGTGTCGACACCTTCGCAGATGATCGGTTCACCGCTGGTCACATGCTGAAAATACGCCGTGTCGCTGTCAGCACCGATGAACCGGGCAAAAGGCGTGATTTCGACGTTGAGCTTGTGAAGTTCACCGATCCAATGATCCCGCACGATGCCCTGAATGGATTCACCGGCAACCGCCCCACCTGCCAGAAGTCGTACATTGCAGCCATCGCGTGCCAGTTTTTCGGCCAGTCCCAAACCCGACCAGTCGCAGGCCCAGTCTGCGATTACAACCCGCGAGCCAACATTCACGTCTCCGCGCAGGACTGACCAGCCGTCAACCACATGTGCATCTTCGATTTCGCCCTCCGGCAAACCGGCACTCGCTCCGCTTGCGATAATAACGGCATCCGGAGACCGGTCTTTCACGTGATCCACTGTGATTTCCGTCCCCGTCACAATCTTCACATTTTCAGCTTGAAGTTCCCTTTTCAGATTGGTGATAACTCCGCCAAACTCAGCACGACCGGGAAGCGATTGCGCCAAAATCACCTGCCCACCCAATTGCCTGCCCTTCTCGTAAAGCGTTACCCGGTGTCCGCGTGCGGCAGCAACCGACGCTGCCTTCATACCTGCCGGACCGCCGCCAACAACCATCACATCAAGCCCGGTTTCAACCTTTGTTGCAGAGCCAAATGTCAACTCGCGCCCTGCGATCGGGTTCTGAATGCAAGAGATCGGGTGATGCGCCAGCCGGTGCCCTACACAGGCCTGATTGCATCCGATACAGGCGCGGATATCATCAAAACGCCCGGTCCGGGTCTTGCCGGGCAAGTCAGGGTCGGCAATAAGCGCGCGCGCCATCCCCACCATGTCTGCACTGCCGTTTTCGAGGATTTTTTCAGCAAGTTGAGGTTGGTTTATCCGACCGGCAACCAGCACGGGTTTTGATACGGCCTGTTTCAGCCGCGCTGCATCCGCAGCAACGAACCCCGGCTCAATCGCCATCGGAGGGAACACGCGTATCCATCCCTCTGGCGATGCAGAAGAGCCCGAGATTACGGAATAATAATCTACCAATCTATCCTGTTCGATTATCTGACAGACCTTAAGCATCTCATCCTGCGACATGCTTTGACTGGTCATTTCAGACAGGGAAATGCGAATTCCGAGGGTTTTTTCCTCTCCGATTTCCTTGCGTATGCCTGAAAGAATTTCGCGAAGGAACCTCAACCGGTTGTCGAGATTTCCACCAAATTCATCATCGCGGTGATTGGTGTGCGGGTTGATGAACTGTGAAATCAGATATCCGAGGCTGCAAAGAATTTCGACGCCATCAAGGCCGGCCCGGGCCAATCGGCCAGCTGCCTGGATATACCCCCTCAATGACGTCCCAAACCATGTCGTTCGGCATGGCAACCGGGATGGTACGATAGCGTTCATCTGCTATGCCGGAGGCAGAATAGGAAAGCGATCTTGACCCATCGTGGCTGAGGCGAACAGCCCGCCCTGCATGAAACAGCTGCCCAAACACGGGAACCCCCTGTGCCTTACACGCCTTATGAAGTTTGGAAAGGCCGGGAATAATCGCATCATCACCGGCGTAAAGAAACGCGTCGGGATAATCATAGGTAGCGTGAAACGTCATGCCCTCGATAATGATGAGCCCGACGCCGCCTTTAGCGCGTGCCTCGTGATAGGCTATGAGTTCATCGGTGACCTTACCGTGACTGCTGAGCGTCGTGCCATGCGGCGGGTTGAAAATCCGGTTTTTAATCCTGGTTGGACCAAGATTGATGGGTTCAAACAATTTCCTGAATGCCGCCATTTGCTACCCTTGAAATTGTGATGGCCGAATTCAAACAGGCCTTTTGATCCGCACGATATGAGGCTTCGTAGGTATTTATCCAGTATCAAGAATAGGCAAGTTTTCCCGGTTAAGAACCATTTTGTCGCTCGTTGACGTTTTTTGGTGCAAATACCTTCAGATGCGCCATGATTTTTCTGTAAGGAACAATCATGGACAGTGAGTTCCCGGATACACCGATCCTGCGCAAGGCCAAGGAATTGCTTGGCGAGGAGGGATTTGCCCAAACCTTCGCGCCGATCGAAGAGGCAAGCGGCCTGCCCAATACCGCTTACTGGTCTGATGAGTGGCTGGCGCTGGAGCAGGAACACTGCTTTCGCCGTTCCTGGGTCTTTGCCGGGGCTTCTGCGGAATTGCCTGAACCCGGGGATATGAAACCGATTGAAATCGGTGGTGCGCCCCTGATCATCCTGCGCGATCATGCCGGTGATATCCGGGCACTGCACAATGTCTGCCGCCACCGTGGTGCGAAACTGGTGACTGAACCCTGTCGCAAACCTACGCTGACCTGCCCCTACCACGCCTGGAGCTATGCACTGAACGGCAATCTGCGATCGCGACCTCATTTCAACGGGCCAAACCTGACCGATACGTTCAAAGACGGCGGCGGGCCGAAACTCGATCTTGTCGCGGCAAGTTGTGAGATCTGGAACGGGTGCATATTTGTCAATGTCTCAGGTGACGCAGAGCCGCTGCTCCGCTGGCTGCAGCCAATGCTGGACAGAACGCCGGGGTATGATTTCTCGTCAATCCGTTGGGCAGGCAAACTGGATTTCGAGGTGAACGCCAACTGGAAACTTGTCTATGAAAACTACATGGAAGGGTACCATGTCTTTGCGGTCCATCCGCGGCTGTTGAAATTCGCACCGATGAATCTGCGCTGGTCAGGGGAATGGGATCGGCACGTTTTTTATAACGATTACATCTTTCCCGAGCTGGACGAGGGGCGCGGGGAGGGGCTGCCGCATTATCCGAATCTTTCGGAAGCGGATGCAAAACGAGGCCTCTGGTTCCTGTGTTTTCCGCATTTCGCGGCTGAGGTCTTTCCGGACCAGTTTACCGTACTGGTCAGCTATCCGGTCGCCCCGGACAAGACCCGGGAAGAGGTTCATGTATTCCTGATCGGTGAGGCCGCGACATCTGAAAAACACGCCCAACCCCGTGCCGCTTTGTTGCAGATGTGGGATGATCTCAATCGCGAGGATCTGGGTATGCTGGAACTGCTGCAGCAGGGGCGGCTATCACCTGTATTTGATGGTGGTCGACTGTCACCGCATTGGGAAGAACCCACGCACCAGTTTGGGCGCCGGATCGTCAACAAGATCATTACAGAATGAACGCTGCTTGTTGATTTGTTTGGTGGCGAGGTGTTCTTTTCCGGGACTCGGTGGTGGCCTAAAACGACTTCGGTTTGGTCGGAAATATCGGGGAAAGCCTGGCTGAAGTGTCCTTTGCTGGCTTTGCGGTAAAGAAGCGGGTGCTCAAATTAAATGATGCCCCTGTTTGCTTCGGTTGCTGATCCTCCCAAAGCCAGGATATCGTTTTGATCGCACAAGCTACCCCTGGCCGTTGATTCGATATGCCGCAATGCCGCCTGGCATTGCGAACCACCGCTACGAATGCGA
The DNA here is from genome assembly GCA_964567685.1 of uncultured Rhodobacter sp. Lineage (GTDB taxonomy): Bacteria > Pseudomonadota > Alphaproteobacteria > Rhodobacterales > Rhodobacteraceae > UBA5972. The sequence goes on from CAZMNO010000002.1 coordinate 3,601, forward strand.
GGTCAGAACATAGGCGATGTCAGAAGTGCGGAGGCGGATTCAAACCGAACCTACGGATAATAGGTCGCTGGAGCGGGCTATGCGATTTTTCAGGACATTCCTTCCTTAAAACCCCAGAGATTCTTCTTGATGCAAATACTCATGACACGGCATTTCAGCCGGTCTGCATGAAAATCTGTTTCCAGATCGAAACATGATCATACAGCGTCCATTCCCGCCGCAGCCCGTATGGGCCAAACTCGGCATGGGTGAAGCCCATAATATGCACCTCCGCCCCAGTGGGTCGACCGAACATTCCCCATCCGTCGTGCTTGCCGCTAAGGCTCCAGCGCACGGCTGCGCGTGGGGACAGCATCGGGTCTTCACGACCGATCTGATGATCGATGGCAAAGCTGGCATTGGGGAAGGAAGATCGAAGGCTCATCCACGCAGTCTCGGTATCGGCCCAGGAATATAGCGTGGTCGCAGCGGGATGCTCGGTTTGGACGGCACGGTCATATTCCGCACGGATCACGCCAAAATCCTTCATCATCATCCGGTTCAGAATGTCCGACAGACGCGCGCCCCATTCATTGTCATTGCCACGACCCTTATAAGGGCCATCAACATCGATGGCCGGAGAAAACGGTTTCACACAGTTTTCCGGCCCACCCTCGCGGTCGATGAGATCACGTGCAAACTGTTCTGGGTCCATCCCCAGCTGCCGGACGATGCCCGCGGTGTCGCGGATCAGCCATTCATCATTGATCTGATCGTTGATCGCAGCACAATCGGCAATGGCGCGCACCACGAAGCGCTTGCCGGTCGGCGGGCCGAAATAACCGCCTCCGGTATGGGTGCCCATTGTCAAAAGACGGTGCGAAGACAGAAAGCCCTCGTCCTCGTTGCCTGACCAGATCACATCCTCGCCCGTCAGTTCGCGATCTGGAAATTCGGCCAAGGTGGCAAGTGTACCGTTAATCGTGCGCTGATTGCCGATTGAGATGCCTTCCGGGAAGCGCATCGGGATATCGGGCGCGTAATAGTGGTTAAGCGTTTCAAGCCCGCGGTCCTCCCAGATTTCCTTGGTGATCTTGAGAATATAATCGGGGAGATCTTTGAATTTGGGATCAAAACCCTTCATTTTTCCATCCTTCAGGTATGCGGGCAGACCCCCGCAGAATAAGGGGGCCGTCAATTTCAACCCGGCGCGGGGAAGTTGACGGATCGTTAATCTTTGCCAGCAGGATTTCGACGGTTTCCGCCACCATCCGGTTGGCAGGCTGGCGCACGGTTGTCAGGTTATAGGCGGGCCATGCGGCTGCGGGCACATCATCATACCCCACAACCGAAACATCGTGCGGAACGCTCAGACCCAGCTCAAATCTAAGCGTGTCCATCACTGCAAAGGCCATATGGTCGTTGGCAACAAATACCGCGTCGGGCGGATCACCGGCAAACATCCGGCGTGTGGCATCTGCGGCATCTGCATGAGAAAAGTTGCCAACTTCCCGGGCATGCGGGGTAAGGTCGGCCTCAGCCAGCACCTCAGTGAAGCCCTTTTCACGGTCTCGCTGGGTCGAGGCCCCTTCCCAGCCGGCAATATGGCCGACTTTCCGATGCCCACCTGCCAGCAGAAATTCCGCAACTTTGCGCCCCCCCGCGACGTTGTCTGAGGTAACAGCAGACATGGCGTCATTGTCCTGCGAACGGTTGAACAGCACCATCGGCACCCCTGCGGCGCGGCAACGGTCTGACAGGTCGGACGACATCGCGACAGAGGCGGTGATGATTCCATCAACTTGATAATCCAGGATTTCCTCGACCACATCATCGATATTGCCAGCTGTCTGCGCGGCCATGAAGATAAGTACGTGATACCCCTTTTCCTGTAGAGCATTTGACAGCTTTTCCAGCGCTTCAGGGTAGAACTGGTTTTCAAGATAAGCCACCACCAGCCCGATGATCCGGCTGCGACCAGAGACCATGGCGCGAGCCAAAACGTTAGGGCGGTAGCCAAGTTCGCTTGCAGCCTTACGCACCTTTTCCACGGTTTTTTTAGAGGCCGACGCCCCGGGTGTGAACACCCGGCTGACCGCCGATTGGCTGACCCCGGCGCGGCGCGCAACTTGCAGAGATGTGACCTTTTCACTCGTCATCAGTCCGCTGTCCAGCCTCCGTCCACCATCATTGATGTCCCTGTGACCAGCGCCGAAGCGTCGGAGGCAAGGTAGACCACCGCGCCCATGATATCCTCGACCTCACCGGCCCGACCGAGTTTGATTTTGTCCAATATCCAGGCGCGTTTGTCAGGATCGTCAAAGGTTGTACGGGTCAGGTCGGTCAAGATGAAAGTCGGGCAGATCGTGTTGATGCGGATTTTCGCCGGTGCGAATTCTAACGCCATGGCTTTGGTGAACCCTTCAACCGCGTGTTTGGAGGCACAGTAAACCGCACGCTCCTGCCCTCCGACATGGGCCATCTGCGAGGAAATGTTGATCAGGGAACCCGGCTTACCTGCCGCCAAAAGACCCCTGGCAACGGCCTGCGTCAGGAAATAGGCACCCCGGAGATTGATATCCATTACCGCGTCAAAATCAGCGGGATTGGTTTCGGTGGCCTTGGAATGCCGGGCCAGACCGGCCGAATTCAGAAGGATATCGAACGGCCCTTCCCTTTCCACCGCCAGCGCGGTTGCATCCACATCGGTGATATCAAGCTCAAGCACCCGTGCCATCCAGTTTTCCGCTGCCATGTGATCTGCGATCTCCGCCAGCTTGTCAGCCCGCCTCGCGGCCAGTGTAACTTCGGCACCGTGTTCGGCCAGCGCCACGGCTGCGGCCAGCCCGATGCCCGACGAGGCTCCCGCAACCAGTGCACGCTTGCCGGACAGGCCAAAAGAAGGGGTTCGGGGAAAGTCAATCATCGTCATACGTTCCTGAGGTTTTTCTGAACCACAGAGATATCAGTGCAGGATGATTGATGAAAGAGGAGTGGTTGATCATGCCGCGATCCCCCGCGCCCTTGCCTGGGCCCGCATTCGCTGGAACAGATCTACGCCGAATTGTGCAAAAAGGTGAACCATATCGACGAACACCCAGTTTTCTGTCAACCGGTCGCCATCGCGCAACCAGAAATCAAGGCCACTGAATTCGATCTCTTTTTGTGTTGCGGTCTGGTCAAGATAAGGCCCGGTATGAGTTGCACGCACACCAGCAACCCCGGATGCCCCCAGCAGGCGACCCTCCGCAAATAATGAGTCCAGATCCTGAACCTTGCGGTCGGGATAGGCTTCAAGCCACGGTTTCTGGTGCAGGGTTTCGAATTCAGCAAACGACATGCAGGCCCATACCATTTCAGATTTGGGTGAAAAAACCGGGCCATGCCCATTTTGGATAGGTCTTGCTGGTCGAACTTGTTCAAGCCGCCAAAGATAAAATTGCGGCCGAATTCCAGCGTTTCGTTGGACTCCGTGGCATCCTGCGCATCTGCCAATATCCCGTCATAAGCGGTTGGCGCCGGATAGACATGCGCGGCACCAAGTGGCGGCGGCAGAACCGGCAGGCCGATCTGATCGAACCAGTCAACGAAATCGATGATGGTTTGCGCCTCGACGATTTGTTCACCGTCAAAGCGCAGAAATTCACCCCAGCGAATGCGGACCGGGCGACCCAAAGCAGGAACGCCCAGAAACGACCCGGTAGGCTGGCCAGACAGATAGCCGGTGCCACAAACCCACATCTGCCCATCCGGGCCGCCATCCGCACGCCCCGACGAGGCCCCGCCAAAAACCATATGGATCTCGCGCCTGAGGTCGGGAATGGCCTGCCTCATCGGCACCCAGAACTCGGCTGCCAGTATTGCAGCGCCTTCCAGTCGGTTCACGGGTGCCGGGCCGTTCCAGATGAATTCTGAGTGCAGATGCTCTGCACAGACCTGCCCGACCATGCCGGGTGAAGCCGTATCCAACGCGTCCCAAAACGCCATTGCGCGGGCCTTGTTGCGTTGGTTTTCCTGTCTTTGGTCGAACATTTCTATTCAGCGGCTTGCCCGTATGGCACGTTCTTACCACCATAGCGCCGAACGCGAACATTGCATTGCTCGGCATGGCCGACGAACCCCTCCAAAAGGCATAACCGGCTTCCGTATTCACCGATCATTGTGGCGGCCTCATCCGTCAAAATTCTTTGATAAGAGTGTGTTTTCAGATACTTCCCGACCCAAAGGCCACCGGTATAACGCCCGGCCTTCTTGGTCGGCAGCGTGTGGTTGGTGCCAATCACCTTGTCACCATTGGACACATTCGTCCGTGCTCCAAGGAACAACGCGCCGTAACAGGTCATGTTTTCAAGGAACCAGTTATCGCGATCCGTCATCACCTGCACGTGTTCGGAGGCGATGTCATCAGCCACCGCCAGCATCTCGTCGTAGGTGTCACAAAGGATCACCTCACCGTAATCTTCCCAGCTGGCCCCAGCGGTGCCGGCGGTGGGCAGGATTTCGAGAATCCGGTCAATTTCCGTCAAGGTCCCCTCGGCCAGCTTGCGGGAGTTGGTCACCAGCACGGCGGGAGAATTATATCCGTGCTCAGCCTGGCCAAGGAGATCGGTTGCGCAAAGTTCGGCATCCACGGTTTCATCCGCGATCACCATGGTTTCCGTCGGACCGGCGAAGAGGTCGATCCCAACCCGGCCGAAAAGCTGCCGCTTGGCTTCGGCGACAAACGCGTTGCCGGGGCCGACCAGCAGATGCACCGGGTCAATCGTTTCGGTCCCCAACGCCATGGCCCCAACCGCCTGAATGCCGCCGAGCACGTAAATCTCATGCGCGCCACCCATATGCATGGCGGCAATCACCGCCGGGTTTGGCTCACCGTTGAAAGGTGGCGTGCAGGCGATGATGCGCGGCACCCCGGCGACAGATGCCGTGGCGACCGACATATGGGCAGACGCTACCATCGGGAACTTGCCGCCCGGCACATAACAGCCAACCGACTGCACCGGAATGTTCTTGTGGCCAAGGATCACGCCCGGCAGGGTTTCAACCTCTATATCCAGCATCGAATCCCGCTGTGCCTGAGCGAAATTGCGTACCTGTTCCTGCGCGAACCTGATGTCTTCCATGTCGCGCGAAGATACTTTGGCAATGATCGCATCGATTTCTTCCGCACTCAGCCGGTAGCACTCGCGGTCGTAACTGTCGAATTTCACCGCCAGTTCACGCACCGCTGCATCGCCGCCCTCTTCGATCTGCTTCAGGGTGCCTGATACAATCGCTGCCGTCTTTGCATCATCCTCGGCGCGGTCGGCTTCGGGCTTGCCCCGTTTCAAATATTCGATTGCCATTCTCTTTATCCTTCACTTTCCGGACGTGGCGCAACGCGCTCACCGCGGTCAAAGGCTTCCCAGCCTTTGCCGCCAAAAACATCGTGCCCAAGCTGGGCCAGCACATGTGGGAAATCGACCATCACCCAATTGTCAGTGATCTTGCCATCTTCAACTTTCCAGAAATCCATATAGCGGATTTCAACTCGTTTTCCGGTTGGTGCAATTCCCATGAATTCACCGGAATGCGTCGCCTCCTGCCGGCCAAAGGCAGCGGCCCATTCGCCCATGAACAGGCGCGCCTCGTCCACGCAGGTCTTGTTAGAAAACGCCGCCTGAAACGGGCGTTGCCAGTTGTCCTGAAACTCTTTCAACCCGGTCTTGGTGCCGCAGCCCTGATTACCCATCCAGCGAAAGTCTTCGGTAAAGAACTCACCGATATCCGAAATCCGGTGGTCATTCAGACCATCGACCATGCCTTCGATCACCGCGCGGGTTTCATCGGTTTTCGACATGTTGGTGTCACGGCTGAGAACAGCCTGTTCAGGGCGGGAACCTTTCATGCGGCGGCCTCCACCTCGGCAAACAGGTCATATCCAAGCTGTAGCAGCACATGTGGGACGTCCACGAACACCCAGTTTTCCACCAGCAAGTCATCTTCGCGCCGCCACCAGTCGCAGACGCGCATAAAGACGCGCTCACCGCTGGGGGCCTGTTCTAGAAACGGTTTGACGCTCACGCCCGTCAATGACGGCCAACCGCCGGAACAGGTGTAGTTGCCTTCGCCATAGCGAGTGAAATGGCGGGTCATGCCATTTCCCTTGGAGCCGCCGGACCAACCTTCGAACGTGGCTTCAAAGGGAACCTGGAAGGAAGCGAAATGCTCGACCCCGATAAACGAACCAAATGCACCGGGACCGTACCACATCATATTTTCATCCCAGTATGGTCGCCAGGCTTCATCTTCGGTTGCCAGTTTCAGCAGCATATCCGATACAATCTGAAAGCTTTTCTCCGCGGCGACAGGGTCTTGTGTGCCAGTCATTACGCCATCTTGGGTCGCTGGCCCCTGGATCAGCCCGGTATAGCCCCGTTCAAGCCCCGGACCGGTGGCAATTGGCCATTGCCCGCTAGCGATCATCAGTTCCGGGATGTCGAAGAAAACGTAGCTTTCCACGGCTTGCCCGTCCTGCATCCGGTGGAACTCTCCAAACCGAAAATAGGCCAGCCGACCGGTGGCGCGGATGCCCAGCCAATCGTGTGCAAAATGGCCAACATAATAGCCGGTGGCGCTGATCCATTCGCCATCCTCAAAGCTGCCTGCCATGACAATATCATCTCGGCGATACAGCCCGTCAAAAGCCGCCTGAAGCGGTGCCAGAACAGCGTCATGATATCTGGTGCCGTTGCCGGTCTCGTTGAAAGGATGCACAGCGCGGATGCTGGCATTTTCCGCAAAGAACTGAGTGGTGGCCTTTGCAAAATCGCCGGGGCGGCGCTGTGCGGCTGAGTAATGGAGGTAGGGAGTGCGGTCGGGGGTGCCCATTTGGGTCTCCTTTCAGGATGGAATTCAATTTGGTTTGGCGGTGCGGCCACAAGGGCCCGCACGCATCAAAGCAAAAGGAATTCGTCCCGGCCGCCGTGCCCGGCAGACTGCCATGCCAAGTCTGGCGGCACGCGCCCGGGCACGAACGGATTGAGGATGAGCACGTCCCACCGGATCAGCCCTTCACCGCGCCCTGAGTAAGCCCGGCGACAATCTGGCGCTGGAAGAACATCACGAGGATGAACAAGGGCGCGGTTGCAGAGACCACGGCGGCAACTGCGAACATAACGTTGCCTTCGGTCTGGGTGGTGCCAAGGAAGCTGGCGATTTTCGGCACCATTGTGAGATTTTCCTTGCTCAGTAGCATCGTTGTGATGGCAAAGTCGTTGTAGGCCAGCAGAAAACTGAACAGTCCGGTGGTGATCACGCCCGGCCACATCACCGGGATAATTACATGCCGGAAGGCCTGAAACTGGGTGCAGCCATCAACCTTGGCGCTTTCATCCAGCTCCTTCGGGATTTTCTGGAAGAACGAATGCAGCATCCACAGGGTGAAAGGCTGGTTGATCGCCACAAGAACAATGACCGTGGTGGAAAGATGGCCCCAGAGGTTCCATTCAAAGAACGGCAGCAAGTAACCTGCGACCAGCGTGATTGGCGGCATGGCGCGAAAAATCAGCGCCGTGATCAGCAGCCAGAAGGTATAGCGATAGCCGGAGCGTGACAGGGCATAGCCCCCCAGCGTCCCGACAGTCAGCGAGGTACACACCACGAAGAAACAAACCAGCATCGTGTTTACAACCGCACGCCAGAAATCCTCTTTTATCCAGGCACCATCATAACCGTCGCCAATGAAGGCCGAGCCTTTTTCGGCAATGGTGCGCGGGGCGGTTAACGCATTCACCCAGTCGGCCTTGGAGAAAAAGTCCGCCTCCATCTTGAACGAGCCCCACAGCGTCCAGAGGAACGGGAAGGCGGCGACGATCAGCCAGACCGCGATGAAGCCGATGGTCAGGGCGCGAAGGCGAAGCGGGGCTCTTTGTGCAAGGGATGCCATGGGTCAGGTCTTTGCGTTGAAATCGCGCCAGGTGCGAATGAGGACAGGGGTTAACAGGATGGCGACGCCGACGATGGTCAGCATCGACGAGGTTGCGGCGGAGCTGAGCAATCGGGTCTCGCCACCGAGATCATTAAAGATGAACCAACTGAGCGAGGTAGCATGCGCCTCGGCATTGAAACCGACAATGGGCTCAAACACCCTGAAATTATCCATCAGCTGCATCAGGGCGACGAAGGTTACCAGTGGCATCAGGTGTGGAATGACCACATAACGCGTCTGCTGCCAGCGCGAGGCGCCGTCGATCTGAGCGGATTCAAGCTGGTCCTGCGGCAGGGTTTGCAGGCCGGCATAGAAAACCACAAATGAAAACGGGGCGGCGTGCCAGACGCCGTAAACGATCAGCATCACCCAGGTCAGCCCTGTTGACGCTTTGAGTGACAGATCCGGGTCGCTGAAAATCCATTGCAGGGCCGAGCCAAGAATACCGCGACTGTCGATCATCCAAAAGAGAACCAGCGAGCCAATCAGCGGTGAGACAATCATCGGCAACAGCGAAAAGAAGATCGTGATGCCCTTCAGGCGCTCACTTAACGTGTTGACCGAAATCGCAATGATGAAACCGAAGACCAGCATCAACGGTGTCACGGTGAAGGTGAATGTCAGAGTAAAGGCCATTGCCCGGTAGAAGGGCAGATTGCCAAGGCGTTCAAAGAAATCACCGAACCCGTCAGAGGCACGCCAGATTTCGGCAACCTCGCTAAAGGCCAGGTGGCCCCGGTCTTTGTAAATATCCAGACCCACGAATCTGCCCAGAGGTTCGGATTCGCGCAGAACCCGTGTCGCCTCCTGATCGATGGTGGTTTCTTCTTTGCAGCCAAAGGGACCGCAGTTTTCCGATATCACCAGAACGGCCTCATGTGGAGTGTGAAGCGATTGCGTAACGACCGAGATGATCGGCAAGGCAATGAACAGCAACATAGCCGTCGCCGTGGGCAGGAAAAACCAGAAGAATGTACTGTGCCGCATCTATCCGTACCGGTCGCTATGGGTTGGTTGTTTCGGTGGATGAGGGAAGAGGCGAACCCCTTCCCACGGTTTTCAGCCAGGCCTTACTGAAGGTAGCCTTTTTCCTTGGCAGCAGCGGTGTAAGCCGCTTCGATATCAGCCAGTGCGGTTGCCGCGTCTTCCTTGCCTTGCATGAAATCGGCAAGCTCGGAACCAATCGCGCTGTGCAAAAGCCCCTGATAGGGCACCATCGGGTAAGGTGTTGCGTTCATGTTGGCGGCAGCGAACACACCAACAGCAGCCGGGGTCGGCTGGTAACCGTCAATCAGCCACACCGCCAGAAGTGACATTTCATCGTCAAGACGATCAGGACTGATCCCGTTCATCATAGCAATGAAGGTGGCTTCTGCATCCGCGTCAGATATGTTCTTGGCCACGGTCCAGCCGTCCCACCAAAGAGTTGTCGCCGGTGTTGTGCCTCCACCAACTGTCATCGGGGAACCAAGGGTTGTGGTATCAACAACAACTTGGGTGGACTGCTCAGGATCCCGAAGCGGTCCCATGCGTGAGCCCCACATGTTCATCATTGCAACATTACCGGCTTTCCACTCGGCAGACGTTGCGTTGCTGTCATGGGTCAGGAAGTCGGGGTTCATGTATTCGCTGAGCGCTTTCATCATGTTGAGCGTCGCAATACCGGCATCATTGTTGATCGAAACCTCAGCCGTGCCCGGTTTGAAAAAAGTACCGCCATGGCCGATATACATGTTGTTGAATTCCTGGGCGAGGTTCCAACCCGCCTTGTAAGCGCCACCCAGCGGGTTTTCCAACAGACCCATTTCACGGATTTTCTTGGCCCCTGCCAGCATTTCCTCATAGGTTTTCGGTGGTGCGATGCCAGCTGCTTCAAGAATATCAGCACGATAAACAAGGTGCTGGGCGTTTGCCATGAATGCCACGGCCATGACTTGACCGTTGATGGTGATCAGCTGGTTCTTTTTCAGGCTTTGACCATGTGCTGCGACAAGATCGTCAAGCGGGCGGATGACATCTTCGTTCATCAGGGCCACGATCGAGCTGTTGGCGACAATGGCCGTGGTGTATTCTGCCGGGTTGCCGGTCATGCCGGCGACATTGATCTTCTGATGATCCGCGGTCAGGTTTGCCTTGAGATCCCCGCCACTACAAGCCAGAGCGCCATTTGCCACAGCGTGAATGGCCGGAAATTCGTTACCGACTATGCTGACCCGACCCGCAACTTCGCATGCCGCGAAGGCCGGACCTGCCAGAGCGGCCATTGCACTGGCCAGTGCCACTTTCTTCAGAAACATTTCGTCTCTCTCCCTTTTGAGTTTGGATGCATTAAAGAACCCGCATCCTGGTTGTCCCGCTGAGGCGGGGTGTTAAAGGGGCTCAGCCCCCGATACGCGCACCTGTTTTTGTATCGAACAGGTGGCAGTGATCTGTTGGAACCCGGATCGAGACGTTGTCGTCGATCTCGGCTCTGAAGGATTTGTCGGCTTTCACCGAGACCAGCGCGCCGCCGATACGGATCGACACCATGGTCGCATCACCCAAAAGCTCCATCGTGTAGATCGGGGCGTTGATCTGCCCGCCCTTGTCGACGACCTGGGCATCTTCTGCCCTGAAACCCAGCGTGACCTTTCCGTCAGGGGTTTTCAGACCGGAAATTTCAGTGCTGTCGGCGCGGAATGTGCCACCGGACATCTCGCCCTCGATCAGGTTCATCGCTGGGTTGCCGATGAAACTGGCGACAAAAGCGTTGGCAGGGGTATCGTAAATCTCTGTCGGGCTGCCGACCTGCTGGACGATGCCTTTTTCCATCACCACCACGCGGTCGGCCAGCGTCATCGCTTCAATCTGGTCGTGAGTGACATAGATCGTGGTGACGGCCAGTTCGTGGCTGAGGTTCTTGATTTGAGCGCGGGTCGAAACGCGCAGCTTTGCGTCGAGATTGGACAGGGGTTCGTCCATAAGAAACACGTTTGGTTCACGCACAATAGCGCGTGCCAGAGCCACACGCTGGCGCTGACCACCGCTGAGTTCGGCCGGTTTGCGGTGCAGAAATTCGTCAAGTTCGACCATGGCGCTGGCGCGCCGAACCTTTTCATCATGGGTCTTGGGGTCGATGCCGCGAACCTTGAGCGGGAACCGGATATTTTCAAATACGTTCATATTGGGGTAGAGCGCGTAGCTCTGAAACACCATGGCGACATCGCGATCCTTGGGCTCCAGATCGTTGATGCGCTTGCCATCCACCATGATGTCGCCTTCGGTCGCATCCTCAAGCCCGGCAATCATCCGCATCGTTGTGGTTTTACCGCAACCCGACGGGCCGAGGAGAACCAGAAACTCTTTGTCGGCGATGGTCAGATCGAAATTGTCGACGCCGACAAATGAACCCCAGCGCTTGGAAAGATTGCGCAGTTGGATTTCGGCCATTCGGCTCCCCCTGATGGAATCACACGCTTTGCATACGAATGCAAAAATAACCTAGACTCCAGAGGCGTGACTTGGCAAGATATTTTTGCAAACGCATGCAAAACAGCAAATCCATCCGGGAATCAACAGCGCCATGGGAAATTTTCAAGCAGAAAAACAAGTGGTTAGGGAATACTACGCAGAACTGGACAAGGCAGAGCCTTCTTCCATCGCCGACGTGTTGCACGACTATGTTTTCGCTGATTACCTGTGGCGCGGCTTCCATCCGTTCAATGAACAACGTGGCGCTGCAGCCGTTGCCGACGCCTTCTGGCGCCCACTGCGAATGTCCCTGACGGCCATGCAAAGGCGCTTGGATATCTTCATGGCGGGACAGAACGAGCTTGAGGGATATGAGGGCATCTGGGTGGTATCGATGGGCCACCTGATGGGGCTGTTTGATCACGAATGGCTTGGCATTCCGCCAACCCGCAAGATCGCCATGCTGCGCTATTGTGAGTTTAACCGGGTCGAGGATGGCAAGATCACCGAAACCGCGATGTTTTTTGATATTCCGCACCTGATGATGCAAGCCGGGATGAACCCGTTTCCGCCCCAGACCGCCGCGCATCTGGTACAGCCGGGGCCGATGACCCATGAGGGGCTGATGTTTGACACTCAGGATGTTGACGAGGGCCAGAAGACGCTGGCGGCCATCGAGTACATGATAGGGGACATCAAAACCTGGACTGGTGGGCGTGAAGAACCGCTGGTTGATGAACTCAGGCGCAGCTGGAATGAGGATATGATCTGGTGGGGACCGGCAGGCATCGGCGCGACCTACACCATCGAACGATATGCCGAACAGCATTCCGGGCCGTTTCGGGCAGGCTTCAAAGACCGCAGTTTCAACGGCCACCTTTGCCGCATTGCCGAGGGGCATTTCGGTGGCTTCTTTGGCTGGCCCAACCTCACGTTAACGCCTTCGGGCGGGTTCATGGGCATGCCGGCGACCGACACCCCGGGTGATATGCGGGTGATTGATATGTATCGGCGTGACGGTGACAAGCTGACCGAAAACTGGATATTCATCGACCTTTTGCATTTCTGGAAGATGCAAGGGGTGGATATTCTTGAGCGAACGACCGGGATCCGTAATTGAGCGATGCCTGCCTCTATGGCTTGCCGGGGGTACGCACCGTGTTGCGCATGATCAGAATGCCGGGGTAAGTGACAGTTTTCGCCTTAAGAGTTGGATCTTCCATTCGCTCGGTCAGGATGTCCACCGCTTCGGCAATCATCCTCCGGATAGGCTGACGTATCGAGGTGAGCTGGTGCTCGGGCCAGGCGGCCGAGGGGATATCGTCAAATCCGACCAGCGAAAAATCCTTTGGCACGTGCAAGCCGAATTCATGCCTTGCTGCGTGCAAGACACCCAATGCCATCACATCGCTGGCGCAAAAGATCGCATCGGGGCGGATCCTTTTTGAAAACAGCCGCCCTGCCGCCTCGCGCCCGCTTTCAAAGGTGAAGTCGCCGTATTCGCGCTCAAACACTTCTTGTCCGGCAGCGGCAATGCACTCGGTGAAGCCGCGCTCGCGGTCTTCGGTTGTATTGATGCTTTCGGTTCCACCGACAAAGGCAAACCGGTCATGGCCGGCTTCCAGCAGAACCTCGGCTGCCGCTTTGCCGCCGTTATAGTTGTCGATCTGAACCGAATTGATGCCCCTACCCGATGTGCTGCGATTGTATAGCATCACGGGTGTTCCGTTTGCATGACAGGTCTTTGCCATATGATCGCTCAGAATTGCTGACAGAACGATCACACCGTCGATCTTGAACTGCATCAGGGAATGCAGCGCATCATCAGCATCGTCCGGGCTATCGACCGTAAACAGCAGCATATGCCACCCTTTGGCCTGCAGGCGCGAACTGAAATGGGCGATCGTGTTGGCAAAAAACGGATCCTGAATGCGGGTGACAATTACCCCGACAATACCGGATTTCTGTCGCCGCTCAGATCGTGCCGACGACATGGAGCGGGCAATGGCATTGGGCTGATAGCCCATTTCCCGCGCGATCTTCAGAATGTGCTTGCGCTTTTCTTCCGCAATGGAAGCGGTGGGCGTGAACGCGCGTGACACCGCCGATTGGGAAACCCCGGCGGCGTTGGCGACATCATATGAAGTGATCGATCGTTTTCGCATTCGTCCTGATTTCAAGCGTTGGCGAGTTGGAAATCCGCTTTTGATCCTCTCTTATAGCGCAATGGTGCATGCTCTCAAGTAACGCGCGGGCAGTGGCGAGCAAGTTCCCGATTTTTCGCGATCAGTATATTGATTTCCCCATCAATACATGCATTATTGCATGCGCATGCAAAATGAAAGGCCTTGCGGAATGCTGACTGAGGAAGAAAAAGACGATCTGTTTGAGGCAATCTGTGATGGTGATCGGGAAACGGTCGTCGAACTGGTTGAAAAAGCCCGCGACGCGGGAATGGACCTTGGGCTGCTTTTGGACGAGGCCATGATCCCGGCAATGGCCGAGGTTGGTGAACAGTTTTCTGCCGGTCAGGTGTTTGTGCCGGAAATGCTCGTGGCGGCCCGCGCCATGCAGGGGGGTATCGATATCATCGATCCGATCCTGGCAGTAACCGACCATGAACCGCTGGCCCGGGTCTGCATCGGCAGCGTCAAAGGTGATTTGCACGATATTGGTAAGAATCTGGTGATCATGATGCTGAAAGGCGCGGGTTTTGAGGTTGAGGATCTGGGGGTCGATGTCTCAATCGCCGATTTTGAAGCCGCTGTTGAGCGTGGCAATCAGGTCGTCTGTCTGTCGGCCTTGCTGACCACGACCAAGCCTCAGATGATCAATGTGGTCAACCATTTCCGTGAAACCAGCAATTCCGCGCGCATTGTTATCGGCGGCGCTGTGATCACTCAGGAATATGCTGATGCGATCGGTGCAGACGCTTTTGGCGAGGATGCGCCGGGGGCTGTCAAGGCAGTCAAGCATGCGCTGGGCCTCGCGGCCTGATTCGAAAGGGCAGAGCATGGGTTTTCAACGGGCAGCGAGTGCGGGTTTTTCGAGGTTTGAGGCTCCTTTGCCGGAGCTTCTGGCAACCGCCATTGCGCGGCTGCGAAAACAATCCCGATACGCCAAACCCCTGTCAAAAGGCGGCAAGCGCGCTGCCGGGATCGAAACCATGCTGGAACAGGCCGAAGCCTGCGTTGCGGCACTTGCACGGCCCGAGATTGTGCTTATGCCACTTGATGCTGTGGCCATTTCAAACGGCATGCGTATTGCTGATTGCGTTACGCTTGAAGGCGATGATCTTAAGCGTGACATTGAAATGGGGGGGAAGGCCGTGGCCTACCTTCTGACGCTTGGCTATGATCAGCATCATGCCTTTGAATGGCTTAATGGGGATTACGCTGCTCACCACGTGCAATCGGATGTAGGCAGTGAAGTTCTGTTTGCTTTGGGTCGGCAGGTGTTTCAGGCGCAAAAGGCTCAGGCCCCGAGCGCGCGTCTGCGCCGGATTCCCGTGCAGACCGATGCCTATTGCGGCCAGCGCCGGTTTTGGGACGCAGGCAAGGTGCAGGCCTTGATGCAGGTCTTTGACGGGGTCAATCCGGGCGTGACAGTGACCGATAGCGGTTGTTTTCAACCACTCCATTCATTGGTTGGCCTGACGCTCCACACTGGGAAGCCGGAACGCGTCGCAAATCACTGTGACTCAATCGATGCAAGATAACCTCGAAGAAGTTCTAAAGTCGGAAGAAATGGCCGGGAGTGCAAGAAATTCAACTCATCATATGGAACAACTCTTTAAGCCCCATGTAGGCCAGTCCCATTCCCTGCTCTTGGCCGGGGTACTCATCAACAGCCACCCTGAATTTCCCGAAATCGACAAGCAAAAATGACAGCACCAGACATCGAATCCCGTATAGTCCGCTACGGCGATCTGCAGCCCTGCCGCACGGCCTTTATCGACGCCCACACACCGGGCAGTGACCAGAAGGAAAACTTCACGATCATCGGCGCGGGAGTGACCGAAAGCCCGCACCAGCACGTGCATTTCCGGCAAACCCCCGGTTTCAACATCGGTGCGGCCGGCCAGCCGCCGAAATGCAAGAATTCTTTGCATAGCCACCGCACGGCTGAGGTGTTCTTCGTTCTCAAAGGACGCTGGCGGTTTTTCTGGGGTCGCTGGGGAACAGCGGGCGAGTTCATCGCCGAAGAGGGCGATATCTTCAACATTCCGACCGGCATTTTCCGTGGCTTTGAAAATGTCGGCACCGATTACGGGATGATCATGTCTATCCTCGGCGGGGACGATGCCGGAGGCGGTGTGATCTGGGCTCCGCAAGTGATCGAGGAGGCCCGGGATCACGGTCTAGTGCTGGGCGAAAACGGCGTGATCTATGACACGCGGGCCGGTGAAAGCCTGCCCCATAACGTACACCCGATGCGCACCCTGACCGAGGATGAACTGAAAGACTACCCCGAATCCCCGATCGAGGACGTGATCAGTAATCACGTTGCCCGCTACTGGGATCTGATGGCACTGGCGGCCCGAAAACCGGCCAAGGTGATCGGCCCGGATGCCGCCCTGAAAGACCGCCCTGGTTTTGAGGTCGAATTCCTTACCCGAGGCTCGATCTCGGCCGAGCCTTATACAACTGACCAACATGAAATACTGATGCCGGTTCGCGGCAATTGGAAAGTCGGCTGGGACGGTGAAACCAAGGTGATGAACCCTGGAGACACCTGCGCCGTGCCGCGCGGTGTGGCCCGAACGCTGGCGCCTTCAATGACAGGCGAGGCAAGCCTCTACCGTATTCGCAATACAGACGACCCCGCCGGTCCGACGTTGAAGGGGTGACAATGGCGGAACCCCTTCTTTTTCTGCCGGGTATGATGTGCGACGCACGACTGTATGAGCCGCAGATTGCCGCGTTTTCACATCAGCGCCCGGTAATGGTGGCCCCGCTGTCCGGCCATGACTCGATGCAAGGTCTGGCGGCTGAGATCTTGTCAAACGCGCCACCCAAATTTGCACTGGCGGGCCTCTCCATGGGCGGCATTGTCGCGATGGAGGTGATCCGCCAGGCCCCTGAGCGTATCAGTCACCTTGCACTCCTGGACACCAACCCCCGCGCCGAACTGCCCGAGGTCGCCGCCCGCCGTGCCCCGCAGATCGAGGCGGTGAAAGCCGGAAACCTGCGCACGGTGATGGGCGACCAGATGATGTCGAATTACCTGACCGAAGGGCCGAATGTGGACGCAATCCTCGATATCTGCATGGCCATGGCTGAAGATGTCGGTCCGGAAACATTCGTCACCCAGTCGCTGGCCCTTCGTGATCGGCCCGACCAACTGGACACCTTGTGCGGAGTCACCGTCCCCACACTGATCCTCTGCGGTCGGGATGATAGGCTATGCCCGCTGGAACGCCACGACCTGATGCACGACCTGATCCCCGATGCGACCCTCAGCGTGATCGATCGGGCAGGCCACCTGCCGACGCTTGAAAACCCCGACGATACAAACAAGGCGCTTTTTGAATGGCTGACCAGATGATCCCTGCCGATCTTTTCGACCTGATGGGCAATGTCGATACTCCTACGGTTTGCAACGCCATCGAAGTGGCGCAGGGAAAGCGCGGTTTTGACAATTACACGAAGCGCACCATGTTGCCGTCTGATCCGGACGCACCGCCAGTTTTTGGTTTTGCCCGCACGGCCAAAATCGCGGGCCGCAAACCCCCGAGTGAAACTCCGGACGTGATACGTGCCCGCCGCATGGACTACTTCCGCCACATGGCTTCGGGCAATGGTCCGACGGTTGCTGTGGTCGAAGATATCGACGGGGACGACGCCGTCAGCGCTTGGTGGGGCGGGGTCCATACCGCCGTTCACAAGGGGCTGGGGCTGAGGGGAGCTGTCACCAACGGCGTGATGCGCGACCTCGGTGATCTGGAACCGGGCTTTCCGGTGCTGGCGGGCGCGATCGGCCCCAGCCACGCCTTTGTCCATGTCCGCGAGCTGGCAAAACCCGTGACGGTGTTCGGCATGTACGTCAATGACGGCGATCTGATTCACGCCGACAGGCATGGCGCACTGGTCATCCCGCCCGAGGTTATTCCCGATCTGAAAGCCGCCATCGAAAAATTGCGGGCGGCAGAGGATCTGATCATCGGTCCCGCCCGCGCAACCGGCTTCGATTTTGCAGCACTTGAAGAAGCATGGGCAGCATTTGAAAAGTCCCGTACTTAGGCGCGGGAAACAGAACGGTTATCGCGTGATCATTCGGTCAAAATGAATGTCCTCGACCGCTTATTTGGCGCAGTCTCAGGCAAAGGAACTTCTTGACTCCAAATCGCTTGCCAGATAATTTTGCATACGCATTCAAAATGCAAAACTCTTACCCAATCTTCAACAGGCCAGCCACAGATCGCGGGCAGAAGGACACACCATGGCGATGACCCCACGCGAGAACTTTCAGGCAGCGATGAAACGGTCAAACCCCGAATGGGTGCCGATGGACATGGGCAAGCATATCGGCTCGATCCATAAGAAACACTATGTGGAGCTTGCCAAGGCCCTGCCCGATCTTGACCTGAAAAACGGCGACCTAATCCTTGACCGCATGGCGCAGACCGTGGTGCCGGATGAATCCCTGCTGGAGTATTTCAACATCGATTTCCGCTGGCTGGTGCCCAACTGGGTGCAGGTAACCGAGCGTGAAGATCTGGAAGACGGCGGTTATTTCGATATGTGGGGCGTTCCTTATAAGGGAGCGCACGGCGATCACTATGCTGTGGATACACTGGCCAAGGCACCACTGGCGGATTGCGAAACGGCTGAGGATGTTCTGAACGCTGATTGCTGGCCCGACCCGGAAGACCCCGCCCAGTTCGAAGGGCTCCGCGAGCGGGCAAAGCGTCTTTATGAAACCACCGGTTATGTGCTGGGTGCTGATGCGATCAAGGCGGGGCCGTTGATGTCTGGGTTGCAGATGCGGGGCTATGAACAATTCTTCATGGATCTGTTGATCAATGCAGAACTTGCGGACGCCGTTCTGGGCAAAGTGACTGATCTGTTGTGCCGGATGTGGACACGCTACCTGGAGGAAGTGGGTGAGTATGTCGAACTGGCCTATGTCACCGATGACCTTGGCAGCCAGACCTCGCTGCTGATTTCGCCCAAAGTCTACAAAAAGCGCATCAAGCCGTTTCACACCAAGCTGCACGAGCACATCAAGAAAGAGGGCAACTGCTATCTGATGATGCATACCGACGGGGCTGTTTTGCCGCTGATCGAGGATTTGATCGAGACCGGGGCCGATATCCTGAACCCGGTGCAGACCTCGACTGCTGGCATGGAAGATACGACGGTTATCAAGGAAAAGTTTGGTGATCGGCTGGCCTTTCACGGCACGATGGACGTACAGCAGATGATGCCAAACTCGACCCACGAGGAACTGCGCTGGGAGGTTGCCCGCCGCATGTCCGATCTGGGTCAGGATGGTGGTTACATCATTGCCCCCTGCCACAATATCGGCCACGACATTCCCCTTGAAAACACGCTGAAGTTCTTTGAGTTGGTGAAAGAGATGGGCCGCTATCCGCTTAATATTGATGATGTACTGGCATCAAACGCATCCTACTTTGAACGCCTGGCAAAGGAGGGAGGAGCATGACCCCGAACGCCCGGTTTCGTCAGGCGCTGATCGCGCGGGAACAGTTGGTGGGTTGTTTCATCAAGACTCCCCACCCAACCGTGGTCGAAGTCCTGGGCGCAACCGACCTTGATTTCCTCGTGCTTGACGGCGAGCATTCGCCTTTCGACAAAGCTTCGATCAATATGTGCATGCTGGCGGCCAAGGCTGTTGGCGTGCCGCTGTTGATCCGTGTGCCGGATGACAGCCCGGCATTTATCCTGAATGTGCTGGATTGCGGTGCCGCGGGCGTCGTGGTGCCGCATGTGGTGAGTGTCGTACAGGCCGAAAGGCTGACCAAATTCATGCGCTACGTCCCCGGTGGACGCGGCATTGCGGGAACGACTCGCGCCGGTGGCTATGGCGTGAAACCCCTGCCTCAGCATCGCATGGACGCCGACAACGAAGTGTCTCTGATCTGCCAGATCGAGGACCGCGAGGGCGTGGACAATGCTGAGGCCATCGCTGCGGTTGATGGCGTCGATGCCCTTTTCGTGGGGCGGGCTGACCTGACCGTGTCTTACGGACTGACCGACTTCAACGATGCCGGGATTTCTGAGAAATGCGCAGATGTCCTTGGCATCAAGGACACCGCCACGGGCCTGTATGTGGCGCCGAACGAGGACATGCGGCCATGGCGCGACAAGGGGGCCAGTTTTTTTCTGAGCGGCTCTGACCACTCCTTCCTTTTCGCAGGCGCCAAAGCTCTGGCCGCCCGTAAACCCGATTGAACATATCCAAGGAGACGCCCCATGTCTGACCTTCTCACCGCCGATTACGCCAAAAAAATTCGCCTTATCGGTCATTCCGATCAGGGCGGCCGCGCCGACGGCATCCAAATCATGGTGTCCGGTGGCTATGCCTATGTCGGCCACGTGTTCAACAACGGTTTTTCGGTGATGGACGTGCGTGACCCGAAGAACCCCAAATTCGTGAAGCACATTCCTCAGCCCGAAGGCACCTGGAGCCAGCATGTCCAGACCCATGGCGATATCATGATCGTCAACAACATGTGTGACATGCTGAAGGTCGAAACATCGGGCGCGTTTGATCCCGGCGAATATTACAAGGGCTCGGTCGCAGACAAGGTTGATATCAGCGCGGACAAGAAACCCTATTCGGCTGGCATGCGCGTCTATGACATCTCAGACCGCGCCAATCCGCGCGAGATCGCTTTTCTTGAAGTTCCGGGGCTTGGTGTACATCGTGTATTCTGGGATGGTGGCGACTGGGCCTACATTTCGGCGCTGCCCCCGGGTTTTTCCGACGACATCTTCATGATCGTGGATTTTCGCAATCCCGAAAAGCCCGAAGTGGTAAGCAAACTCTGGAAGGCGGGTATGAACACCGCGGCAGGTGAAACTCCGACATGGGACCCCAAGTATCGCCACGCCCTTCACCACGCGATCATCAAGGGTGATCTGGGCGCGGCCGCATGGCGTGACGGTGGCATGTCGCTGATTGATATATCGGACCGCTACAACCCGAAATTCATAAGCCACGACAACCCGTGCCCGCCCTTCGCTGGCCACACCCACAACACGTTGCCGCTTCTGGAGCGCGGGCTGATGTTCGTGGTCGAGGAATCACAGGCCGATAATTGCGAAGACGGGATCAAGCGCAATTGGGTCTATGATATATCGGTGCCGGAAAACCCGGTGACAATCGCCACGACGATCCCGCCGAATGAAGAAGACTACAAGAACAAGGGCGGCCAGTTCGGCCCGCATAACTGCCATGAAAACCGCTCCGAAGGGTTCCAGAGCGAGGACATCATGTTCGTCAGCTACCAGAACGCAGGGCTGCGTGTTTACGACATCTCGAACCAGTTCCGTCCGGAAGAGATCGCAGCCTGCGTGCCGCCTGCCCCGAAAAAGCTGATGGATTATCGTCCAAACCGCCCCGTGGTGGTCGATACGACCGATGTTTACGTCGACAAACAGGGCCTGATTTACACAACTGACATGAATGCCGGTCTCTACATTATGGAAATGGACGGGCTCTGATGACCAAACTGGTGATCGCGGGGAAGATACACCCTGACGGAATGGCACTGCTCAAAGCAGAGCCGGGGCTGGAGATCGAGCTGTTTGAAGACCCCGGTGCGCACCTGCCGATGGAAAGCCTTTCGGCAGCAGATGCCTTGCTGATCCGCTATGGGGTGATCACCTCCGCGATGGCCGAACAGATGCCGAACCTGCGTATCGTCTCCCGCCATGGGGTTGGTTGTGATAACCTGCCTACGGCGGAACTCGGTGCCCGTGGCGTGCCGGTGACGATCGTGGGGCCGGTGAATGCGGTTTCCGTGGCGGAACAGGTGCTGGCGATGATGCTTGCGCTGACCAAAAAGATCCCCGCGGGCGATGCCGCTGTCCGTGCGGGCAACTGGAACTATCGCAGCGTTGTGTCGATGAGTGAGCTTTGCGGTAAAAGCCTGCTACTCATGGGTTTTGGCCGCATTGGCCGCGAGGTTGCACGGCGAACGGCTGCATTTGATATGGACGTTCACGTCTATGACCCCTTCGTTCCTGCGGAAACCGTGCGTGAAGCGGGCTACACCCCCGTGGAAGATTGGAAAGCCGCCCTGCCGAATGCAGATTTCGTCAGCCTGCACATGCCCGCCACGCCTGAAACCATGGGTCTGATCGGAGCCAAAGAGCTGGCAGTGATGAAACCAGGCGCGATCCTGATCAATGCCGCGCGGGGTGGCCTGATCGACGAAGACGCCCTTTATGGGGCCCTGTCCGGGCGCATGTCAGATGGCGGGGCGGGGCTAGATTGCCTGACCTCCGAACCTCCGGCCGCCGACCTGCCGTTGCTCTCTTTGCCCAATATTGTTTTCAGCCCGCACTCTGCGGCCCTCAGCGCTGAATCCACCCGGGCCATGGGCGTGGTGGCAGCGCAAAACGTTATTGCCGGACTAAGGGGCGAGCTTGACCCTGCTCTGGTGTTCAATGCAGCGGCGCTCAGAGAGGCCGGGCATGACATATGAAATCCCGACCGAGGGCTATCTGCCCTTTTTTTCCGGTCCGATCCAAATCCATTGGGACAACCATGCGATCCTGATGTTCGTCATCTGGTTCGTTGTGGTGCCCGCTTCGGTGATATTCCTACGCTTTGGCAAGATCCCGCCATCAACCTACGGCATTCCGCGCGGCACGCCGAAATGGGCCTGGCCGGAACTCTGCTGGAGTGTTCACAAATACGCGCTCTATCTGGCAATCCTTCTGGCAATAGGCGGGGCCGTTTTTGCCGCACTGCTGAGCGGCGGGTTTTCAGGAACCCTCCACGCCTGGTTCGGAACCATCACAGTTGTACTGGGAGCGCTTCAGATCATTTCATCCTGGTTTCGCGGCAGCCACGGCGGGCTCAAAGACCCCGGAGCCGATCCCGAGGATCGTGCCACCTGGGGCGGAGATCATTTCGACATGACGCCACAGCGATGGTGGTTTGAGGCTGTTCACAAAACCACCGGATATTTTGCCATGTTTGCGGCACTGGGGGCGGTCACAACCGGGCTTTCCCAATTCTGGATGCTGGGGATTGCAGCCGCGCTGGTCGTTGTGATCGTTGTCGCGTTCATCCTTGCCGTGATTCTTCAGGGCCGCGGATACAGCCACGACACCTATCAATCGGTCTACGGTACACACCCCGAACACCCGTTCAACAAGCGCCGCTATAGCCAGATGATGGCAGAAAAAGACAAGAAGCCTTAGCTTTTGTCCAACTGATCACGAGCTGGGTTACCGCTGTATAATGGAGTAGGAGTTCCCCCGGGTTTGATGGACACTCTTTGACTACAATGGAAAGGTGTTCACATGCCACGTACAAGGAACCCGTACCCGGCGGATTGATTTGGAGCGACATCGAAGACTAGCGGTTTGAGTTTGCGAAATTCATGAAAGGCTAGCTAGGCTTCTCTGCATCCCCAACCAACTCAATCCAACCACAGATATGGTGACCTGGTGAGCGGGGCGAGAATGGCCGACATCAGCGTCAATTGTCCCCCATGTGTCCCCCAGAGTTAAGGGGGTGGTCCTGGAAACCCAAAGATATTATCGTAAGTCTTTGAAAACATTGGTGAGCCCGACAGGATTCGAACCTGTGACCCACTGATTAAAAGTCAGTTGCTCTACCAACTGAGCTACGGGCCCACTCGAGGTGCGGTTGGTATAAGGGGTGCAGGGTTTGGTCAAGGGAAAAGTCAGGTCTTGCGGGGAAAAATCTGTGTTGGCAGGCCGGGTGATCAAATCTGGCTATCCTGATTTGAAAACGCTATATCCGCCGGATGGATGAGTGCTGGACAAAAACTGGAATTCCGTTTCGCAAAATGCACGGGCTGGGCAATGATTTTGTTGTCGTTGATGCGCGTGGGCGGACCAATCCGGTATCCGCTGACCTTGCGCGCGCGGTCGGGGATCGCAATTGCGGGGTCGGGTTTGATCAGCTTGCGGTCATTCTTGACACTGACAGGGCAGATGCGAAGCTGCAGTTCTGGAATGCAGACGGCAGCCTCTCTGCCGCCTGTGGCAACGCCACCCGTTGCATTGCCGGGCTCCTGTTTGATGAAACCGGAACTGATGAACTTGTGCTGGAAACCGGCAGGGGATTACTGGCTTGCGAGAATCCCGGGGGTGGGGTCTATCGGGTGAATATGGGGCAACCGCAGCTTGCCTGGCATGAGGTGCCACTGGCTGAGAAAATGGAGACATTGACGCTTCCGCTGAATGGAAATCCTTCGGCGCTGGGCATGGGCAATCCGCATTGCGTGTTCTTCGTTGATGATGCCGAAAGCGTGGATATCGTGGCGCTGGGCAGAGAATTTGAGACCCATCCTCTCTATCCCGAACGCACCAATGTCGAAGCGGTACAGGTTCTTTCAAAAACCGAAATTCGTCTCAGGATTTGGGAGCGCGGTGTCGGGGTGACGCTGGCCAGCGGCTCCTGTTCCTGTGCCAGTGTGGTTGCGGCGGCTCGGCGGGGATTGACGGATCGCAGATGCCGCGTTCATGTCGATGGAGGTGTGCTGGAGATCGACTGGCGCGATGATGGCGTCTGGATGTCCGGGCCGATAGCGCATGTTTTTGACGCGACCTTCACGCCGGAGTTTCTGGAGCCGTTCCTATGAGCACCGGGGTCCCGGTGTTTGAAACACTCGGTTGTCGGCTCAACGCTTATGAAACCGAGGCCATGCGCAAGTTGAGCGGCAGGGCCGGGCTTGGCGACGCGGTCGTCGTCAACACCTGTGCCGTTACGGCAGAAGCCGTCCGGCAGGCGAAACAGAAAATCAGACGTCTTCGGCGCGAACACCCGGATCGTCAGATCGTCGTCACCGGCTGTGCGGCCCAGGTTGACCCCGCTCTGTTTTCCGAAATGCCCGAGGTCAATCAGGTGCTTGGCAATCTTGAAAAGCTGAAGCCGGAAACCTGGGCCGAGCTTGCCGGATCAGGCGGTGCCGACAACAAAGTCATGGTGCGCGACATCATGGCAGCCACCTCCGCCCCCAGCCCGCAGATCGACGGATTTGGCACCCGCAGCCGCGCCTATGTGCAGGTGCAGAACGGTTGTGATCATCGCTGCACCTTCTGCATCATCCCCTATGGCCGCGGCAATTCGCGTTCGGTTGCTGCCGATGTGGTGGTCGAGCAGATCAGGCGGTTGGTTGGCAAGGGGTTCAACGAGGTCGTTCTGACCGGTGTCGACATGACAAGCTGGGGCGCGGATCTTGACGGGATGCCAAAGCTCGGGAATCTGGTGGGGCGGGTTCTGCGCTCAGTGCCTGATTTGCCCCGGCTCAGGATTTCATCGATTGACTCGATTGAGGCTGATGATCTTCTCATCGATCTCATCGGGTCCGAGGCACGCCTGATGCCGCATCTGCACCTGTCGCTGCAATCCGGTGACGACATGATCCTGAAGCGGATGAAACGGCGGCATCTGCGCAGCGACGCGATTGAAATCTGTACCCGTCTCAAGGCATTGCGCCCGGATATCGTGTATGGTGCCGATATAATTGCCGGATTCCCCACCGAGACCGAGGCGATGTTCGAAAACTCGCTGAAACTGGTCAGCGATTGCGATCTGACCTGGCTGCACGTCTTTCCCTATTCGATACGGGCGGGCACGCCAGCGGCGAAGATGCCGCAGATCAACAAAGGGGTGATCCGCGAACGCGCCGGAAGGTTACGGGCCGCGGGTGATCGGCAGGTCAGAGCGCATTTTGAGGCATTGCAGGAAACCAGCCAATCTGTGCTGATGGAAAACGCCAGCATGGGCCGCACCGAAGGATTTGCACCGGTGAGGTTCACAACAGATCAGCCGGTCGGGCAAATTGTTCAGGCGCGGATATCCGGGTATGGTCCCGACAATCTTGTTGCCTGAAACCACAGTGATGACCCGGCCAATTCTCTATTCATTTCGCCGCTGCCCCTATGCGATGCGCGCTCGTCTTGCAATTGCCGCAAGCCGGATCGAGGTTGAACTGCGCGAGATTGTGTTGCGCGACAAGCCGGTGGAGTTTCTCTCGACTTCACCCAAAGGCACGGTGCCGGTTCTGGTGACGGAAACCGGAGAGGTTCTGGAGCAGAGTTTGGATATCATGTTCTGGGCGCTGGAGCGGAATGATCATGAGGGCTGGCTTGCGCTTGATATTGAAGAGCGAAGAAAAGCCAGCGAACTGATCGCGCGCGCTGATGATGGTTTCAAGACCAATCTTGATCGCTACAAATATGCCAGCCGTTATGTCGGGGCCGAACCTTTTCAGGCACGGATGGAAGCGTCGTTTTTTTTGAAAGATCTGGATGGGTTGCTGCGGCAAAGCCCGTACCTTCTGGGACAACGGATTTCGGTTGCGGACATGGCAATCGCCCCCTTCGTTCGACAGTTTGCCAATGTCGACAGGCTCTGGTTTGATGCCGAAGACTGGCCGGATCTTTTGCTCTGGCTTGAGGGGTTTCTGCAATCCGAGCGCTTTCATGCCATTATGACTAAATATTCAAAATGGCAGGCCGGTGACGCCTCTGTTCTGTTCCCATGATAAAATACAGCGCCTGCTTGCCTTATCCACGGGTAAGTTAGGTCCAGACCAAGACGATTCTTATCAGATTGATTTGCACAAGCTCGCTCAAGACCTTACCTTCTCTTCAGACAACAGGAGAAGACCGATGGCTCTGCCCCTTGCCCCAATTGCCGTAACCGCGCTTCGCTATGGCGGGGTCGCACTTGTTGCCTATGCGATTTCGCGCCGGATTGGCCCGGCACCGACCCATCAGGCCAGCGAGGATGCGCTGGACCGGGTTGATGAAGGTCTGGGGGCAAGCCACGCAAAGGATCGCGGGCAGGCCAATCTCAATGCCCGCTGGCGGCGGGTGATCCGGGTCGGCAGGTCAGGGCCGGGGGTTGAAATCGACGCAACCGCGCTTGGTCGTATCAGGATAAGGCGGGTGAAATAGATGCAGCTTTTTCATTCAACCACCTCGCCCTTCGTGCGCAAGGTCATGGTGCTGCTCGGTGAAACCGGCCAATCAGAAGATGTGGACCTGATCCCCGCCGCCGGATCGCCGCTTGATGCCAGTAAAATGCCAACAGCCCACAACCCATTGGGCAAGATCCCGGCGCTGGTGCGCGATGATGGTCCGGCGCTTTATGACAGCCGTGTGATCTGCCGCTATCTGGATGAGCGGGCAGGGGGGCGGCTCTACCCAACGGGATCGCGCCTTTGGGAAACCCTGACGCTGGAAGCACTGGCCGATGGCATGCTCGATGCGGCGGTCCTGATGACATACGAACTCAGATTGCGCGGCCCTGACGGGTTGATGCAGGGCTGGCTTGACGGCCAATGGGCGAAAATCGCCCGGTCACTCGATGCATTGGAGGCGCGCTGGATGAGCCATCTTTGCGGATCACTGGATATGGGGCAAGTGGCGGTGGGTTGTGCGCTCTCTTATCTTGATTTCCGGCATGATGCGCGTTGCTGGCGCGACGGTCATCCTGAACTTGCGGCCTGGGAGGCCGGGTTTGCCGAACGTGACAGCATGAAAGCGACCGTGCCGGTTGAGTGAACCGGCTGGCGGTATGCCGATCCTTCGATCTTGGACACAGACGGCCTTTCGAAAAGCCTTTGCACGCGGTTTCGAATCCGCTTTTTCACCCGCGCCTGCAACAGAGCTTCAGTCAGGCCTTCCGGCTGCCGCTCCAGCGCTGTGTCTGCCTGAGCCCTTCGGCCAAGGCGATCCCAGCTGAAACCGCCACATTGAGGCTGCGCCCGCCCCCCGGCATGGCAATTCTGGTGTGATCATCGCATGCCTGATGAACGCTCTCAGGCACACCTGCTGACTCGCGCCCCATCAAAAGAGTGTCATCCCGGTGAAAAGAGAATTCCGTCAACGGTGTCGTGGCCTTGGTGGTCAGCAGGATCAGCCGCCCCGGTGCCCGGTTCTGCTGGTATATCCCCCACGAATCATGCCGGGTCATATCGGCAATGTCAGCATAATCCATTGCTGAACGCCTGAGCGCTTTGACAGACAGGGGAAAGCCGCAAGGCTCTATGATGTCGATCGGCACGTCAAAACAGGCGCAAATCCGGATCATCGCCCCCAGGTTTGCCGCAATATCGGGCTGATAGACGGCCAGTCGCATGTCTTTTTCTACCCCTGGCAAGCTGCGTCCGATTGTTCGCTGGACCTGAGCGAACTCTGTGTGTAGTAACCGCCGAGGGGTCCCCGATGCAAGTTGGGGCTCAGGGATAATTATTGGTCTGACACAACAGACCAGGCAAAGGAGAAAATCTCGTGTCTCATGCAGAAGACAACGCCGGTTCTCGCCGCGATTTCCTTTATGTGGCCACTGCTGCCACTGGGGCTGTCGCCGGGGGTGCCGCTGTCTGGCCATTGGTCAATCAAATGAATCCAAGCGCTGATGTTCTGGCGCTTGCCTCGATCGAAGTCGATATTTCCGAGGTTGAGGTCGGCACCCAGATCACCGTCAAATGGCGCGGCAAGCCGGTCTTTATTCGCCGCCGTTCAGCCGAAGAGATCGAAGCTGCCCGCGCTGAAACGCTGGGCGAATTCCCCGATCAGTCCGCGCGCAACGCGAACGCGCCTTCTGCGGATGCATCGGATGAAAACCGTGCCATGGATGAAGCCGGTGAATGGCTGGTTATGATGGGGGTCTGCACCCATCTTGGCTGTGTGCCCCTTGGCGATGGTGCCGGTGAATTCGGTGGCTGGTTCTGCCCCTGCCACGGCTCGCATTACGACACGTCCGGCCGCATTCGCAAAGGTCCTGCGCCTGAGAACCTGGCGGTTCCGACCGCGCGGTTCCTCGACGAAAACACAATCAAACTCGGTTAAGGGAGAGACGAAATGGCCGGTATTCCACACGATCATTACGAACCCAAGACGGGTTTGGAGAAATGGATCGACGAGCGGTTGCCCGTCGTCGGTCTGATTTACGACACATTGATGATTCCGACACCGAAAAACCTGAACTGGATGTGGATCTGGGGCATTGTCCTCGCGTTCTGTCTGGTTCTGCAAATCGCGACCGGGATCATTCTGGCGATGCACTACACGCCGCATGTCGATATGGCGTTTGACTCAGTCGAGCATATCATGCGCGACGTGAACGGCGGCTGGGCGCTCAGATATCTGCATATGAACGGCGCATCGCTGTTCTTCTTTGCCGTCTATCTGCATATTTTCCGCGGCCTTTACTATGGCTCGTACAAATCCCCGCGCGAAATCACCTGGATAATCGGCATGCTGATCTATCTGGTGATGATGGCAACGGGTTTCCTTGGCTACGCACTGGTCTGGGGTCAGATGTCTTTCTGGGGCGCAACGGTTATTACTGGTTTCTTCGGGGCGATCCCGGGGGTTGGTGAAGCGGTGCAGACCTGGATTCTGGGCGGCCCGGCGGTTGATAACGCCACGCTGAACCGCTTCTTCAGCCTGCATTACCTGCTGCCGTTCGTTCTGGCGGCGCTGGTTGTTCTTCATATCTGGGCTTTCCACACCACCGGTAACAACAACCCGTCAGGGATTGAAGTGCGCCGTGGGTCCAAGGAAGAGGCCAAGAAAGACACTCTGCCATTCTGGCCCTATTTCGTGATCAAGGATTTGTTCGCGCTGGGCGTTGTGCTGATCGTGTTCTTCCTGTTCACCTATTTCCAGCCGAACTATCTGGCGCATCCCGATAACTATATCGAAGCCAACCCTCTGGTGACGCCATCGCATATCGTGCCCGAATGGTACTACCTGCCGTTCTACGCGATCCTGCGCGCCTTCACTGCCGATGTCTGGGCGGTTCAGCTGGCCAGCTTCCTGACCGGTGGCATCGTTGACGCCAAGTTCTTTGGAGTGGTTGCGATGTTCGGGGCGATCGTGGTGATGGTGTTCATCCCCTGGCTTGATACATCGCGCGTGCGTTCGGGCAAATACCGCCCCAGTTTCAAATGGTGGTTCTGGCTGCTGGTGTTCGATTTCATCGTGTTGACATGGTGTGGCTCGCAACCCGCCGAAGGTATGGTTCCGGTGATTTCACTGATCGGCTCGGCCTTCTGGTTCGCCTACTTCCTGATCATCCTGCCTTTGCTCGGCGTTTTGGAAAAACCGCTGCAGACCCCGGCAAGCATCGAAGAGGATTTCGATGCCCACTACCCGCCAAAAGACGCCTCGGCGTCGGCGGCTGAATGATTGAGTGAAAGGAAACACGAGATGATCAAGAAAAGCATACTCGCCGCACTCGTTGCATTCGGCCTGAGTTCGGGTGGTGCAAGCGCCGCTGGCGGCAGCGCCCATGTCGAGGATTACGCCTTCTCCTTTGAAGGCCCGTTCGGTGTCTATGACCCGGCGCAGCTTCAGCGTGGCCTGCAGGTCTTTACCGAAGTCTGCGCAGCCTGCCACGGCCTGCGTCTGGTTGCCTTCCGCAACCTCGGCGATCCTGGCGGACCTCAGCTGAGTCCTGCTGCGGTCAAAGCATTTGCCACCCAGTTCGAAGTCCCCGATGACGGCGACGAGGCTGAACCCGGCGATACCCGCGAAGCCAAACCGGCCGACAAGTTCCCGGTCGTCACCGATGCCGGCGCGCCCGATCTCAGCCTGATGGCCAAGGCGCGGGCCGGTTTTCATGGCCCGATGGGTCTGGGGATCAATCAGCTGACCAAAGGTATGGGCGGGGCCGAGTATATTTACTCGCTTATGGCCGGCTATACCGGTGAAGAAAAGGAAGAGGCGGGTGTCACGCTTTATGAAAACACCGCCTTCCCGAGTGGCTGGATTTCCATGCCGCCACCGCTGGAAGATGAGTCGGTTGAATATGAGGACGGTCACCACAATGATGTGCACGCCCTGTCGGCAGATGTTTCGGCCTTTCTGATGTGGACGGCAGAGCCAAAGCTGGTGGCCCGCAAGAAAACCGGGTTCCTGATCATTGGCTTCATGGTCCTGCTGACCTCACTTCTCTATCTGACCAACAAGAAGCTGTGGGCACCGCATAAGCGCAAAGACTGAAGTTTCTGAGCAAGCATTTGGAAAGGGGCGTACCGATGGTGCGCCCTTTTTTTATCCCAGATAGTCTGACAGAGCGTCCGGTGGATCTGCAAACAGGTCTGAGGTTCTGACCGGTGCCTCAGCCACCCCATTTGCGACAAGAACCGTCATGTCAGCAATCCGCTGTGCATCCGACGGATCATGCGTGACCATCAGCAGGGTTGCCTGGGTTTCCTCGATAATCTCTTCAACAAGATCCAGCATTTCCCCTTTGAGCGCCGGGCCGAGCGCGGCAAAGGGTTCATCAAGCAGCAAAAGCGGCTTTTTGCGCAAAAGCGCCCGCGCCAGCGCCACGCGCTGGGCTTGACCGCCAGACAGGTGTGCAGGTTTGACTTCACCTTTCCCCTGAAGTCCGACCTTTGCCAGCTCGGCCTTGACTGCACGCACCTCATCGGCTGACAGTTTCAGATCAGGCCGCACGCCCAGCCCGACATTCTGAAAAACCGTCAGATGGGGAAAAAGATTGTGGCTCTGAAACAGAAAGCTGACCGGTCGCTCGGCAGGGGCAAGGCTGGTGATGTCCTGCCCGTCAAGCGCGATACGCCCTGAAACCGGTGTCACGAAACCCGCAAGTGCAGACAGAAAGGTGGTCTTGCCCCCACCTGAAGGGCCGATGATCGCGAGCTTCTGCGAGGTCTCGGCAGTCCAGTTGGCGCGAAGCTCAAAATCGTCCTGCCGGATCAGGAGATTGTCAAATTCCAGCATGTCTGCGCCCCCAGCGATCACATATCCAGAACAGTCCGAAACTGAGTGCCACCAACAATACAGCCGCACCATAGGCCGCATCCATCTTATAAGCCGCCATCAGGCGGTAAAGCATCAGGGGCAGGGTCGCTGCGTCTGGATCGGCGAAAAGCGCGACAACACCCAGATCACCCATGGAAAGCGCCGCAGCAAGACCGGCGGCAAAGCCGACCGAAGGCCGAATGCGTGGCCAGAGGATGAGTCGAAAATGGGTGAACCCGGCAATGCCAAGGCTGCCTGAGAGACGCCCATAGCCCGCTTCAACATCCCTGACGGGGGCAAGCAGTATCCTCAGGGCAAATGGCAGGCTCATCACTGCGTTGACCAGCGCCGTCAGCGGCAGGGCTGCACGCGCCGGATCGATCAGAGGAAAGATCAGAATGAACAAGCCGGTCCCGATAACCATAGGCGATGCTGCAATTGACAGATACCCGGTGGCCTCCAGAAGCCCGGCACGACGCGGGTGCGCGAATTCAAGCCTGACCACAGCCTGAGCCAGCGGCAGCGCAAGACATAGTGTCAGTAAAGTTGATCCCAGCGCCACCAGAACGGACCTGAGAGCGGCTGCGTAGACTTCGACAGGCAGGCTGAAAACCGGGACGATCCCGCGTGACGTGATCATCACGAGGGGAGCCAGAATGAACAGACCTGCTGAAATCAGCACCATCGCATCCATGCTCAAGGCGCGCCTTTCCTTGCCGTCCCAGCGTTCCGGCTGCAGGTCCAGGCCGGTTCCGAATCTAACCGGGCTGGTGATTTGCCAGGCCACCAAAGCGGCAATAAGACAAAGGCCAAACTGGACCATTGCCAGCAGGGCCGCCTTTGACAGATCAAAATCAAAGCGGAACGCTTGGTAGATCGCCAGTTCAACCGTCGTCGCCCGTGGCCCGCCGCCAAGCGCCAGAGCGACGGCAAAACTGGCGACGCAAAGAAGGAAGATTGTGGCGAACGCTCCGGGCAGAACAGCGCGCAGCATCGGCCATTCCAACCGTGCCCTGATATCCGGTGTTCCCATGCCCAACTGCGCGGCCAGACGAAAATGTTCAACCGGGATTGCGGCCCAGCCCTGCAGGACCAGCCTTGTTGCCAAGGGCATATTGAAAAAGACATGCGCCAGAACCACCCCGTGAAAGCCGTAGATATCCAAGGGGCCAAGACCAAGTGGCGCCAGAAGCGTGCTGACAAGACCTGAGCGGCCGAAAACCGCCAGAAGGCCCAAAACCGCAACGATCACTGGCAGAATGAACGGCGCGCCGAGCAGGGTGATCAGAAGCCTGCGACCAAAAAACCGCCGTCGCGCCAGGGCGCGTGCCAGCGGGATCGCCAGAAGAACGCTGAGCAGGGCCGATACCAGCGCCTGTGAAATCGTAAACCGCACCGCTGCCCAGTCCGCCGCGCCAAGGGCTGCGGGTGCGTCTGCTCTCAGCGCCACAGTGATCAGGGTTCCGGCGCTCAGGAGAACCAAAAGCGCCGCAACCAGAGCCCCTGCAAGCGGAGCGAAGCCTATTTGCTGAGTGCGGACAGCCATTCTTCCAGCGCTGCATCGCGCATCTTGCCAGCTTGTTCAGCGTCAAAAACCAGTGCGTTTTCCGCGCTGACCGAGGTTTCAAATCCCTCCGGCAAACCCCCCTCAGGCATCACCGCCGGATACATCCAGTTGGTTGTCGGAATGATCGACTGGAAGGTTTCTGACAGCATGAAATCAAGGAACTGATCCGCCAGTTCCGGCTGACCGCTGGCCGCCAGTTTTCCGGCAACCTCGATCTGCATGTAATGCCCCTCACTGAAGCTGGCAGCAGCTTTGGTCTGATCGCCCTCGGCAATGATGTGATAAGAAGGCGAGGTGGTGTAAGAAAGCACCATATCCGCCTCGCCCTCTAGGAACATGCCGTAAGCCTCCGACCAGCCTTTGGTGACGGTCAGGATATGTGGCGAAAGCCCTTCCCAGATTGCCGGTGCCTCATCGCCGTAGGCGGCCTTGACCCACAGCAACAGACCCAGACCGGGGGTCGAGCTGCGCGGGTCCTGAATGACGATCTTGAGTGACTCTGCTGCATTGGCAAGCTCGCGGAAGTTTGTGGGCACGTCGGTCAGTTTGGTCTTGTCATAGACAAAGGCGAAATAGCCCCAGTCGTAAGGCAGGAACATCGGGTCAGACCAACTCACCGGTAAATTGAGGTTTTGCGGGCTTTGCC
Source organism: uncultured Rhodobacter sp. (assembly GCA_964567685.1). Lineage (GTDB taxonomy): Bacteria > Pseudomonadota > Alphaproteobacteria > Rhodobacterales > Rhodobacteraceae > UBA5972. The sequence goes on from CAZMNO010000002.1 coordinate 37,173, forward strand.
CGTGTGGCGCGAACAAGCCGGTTGCAGCAGCGCGTGCGGTCAGATTTGTGTCAAGCCCCAGCACTATATCAGCCTTGCTGTGCGTCCCTTCAAGCTGCAGGCGCGACAGCAGTGCTGCGCCATCACCGGCACCCGTAAACTGCAAGTCACAGGCACAGACCTCCTCAAAAGCTTTCTCGACAGCGGGCCCCGGCCCCCAGTCGGAGACGAAACTGTCATAGGTATAGACGTTCAGTACAGGTTTTTCATCTGCGAGCACGGCCCCTGTCAGGGTTGTTGCAAGTCCCGCAGCCATAAGGAAAGCTTTTCTCATCATATCCTCCAAAAGCTTGAGACGCAGGTTGGGTATAGGACGATGATGTCTTTAACCTTCCCTCCGCCGGTATTGTCCGGTTCAGGTTCAACGGGTCTGCGTCGTGCATCTCAGCCCTTGCCGGGCTCCCCGAGGTGGCGCGACCATAGAAAAGTGGTGCGATGTGTGCAAGCGGATTGCGAAAAAGCGCCTGCCCCGGCTTGGCAGCGCTTGTTTCTTCGGTGCATAAGGGCCGGACAGGAGAACAAGAACCATGTCCACAAACAGTTTCGGCCGCATGTTCAGCGTCACCACCTGGGGTGAAAGCCACGGGCCTGCTTTGGGGGCAACCGTTGATGGCTGCCCGCCGAATGTGCCGCTTGAAGCGGAAATGCTGCAGCATTGGCTGGATAAGCGCAAACCGGGGCAGAACAAGTTTACAACGCAGCGGCAGGAAGCGGACGCGGTTGAGATTCTTTCTGGTGTTTACGAGGGCAGAACGACGGGCCACCCGATCCAACTGATGATCAGAAATACCGATCAGCGGTCAAAAGACTATTCCGAGATCGCCGAAAAGTTTCGACCGGGGCATGCCGATATCACCTATTGGCAGAAATACGGCATTCGCGACCCACGCGGTGGTGGACGATCTTCGGCCCGGGAAACGGCGGCAAGGGTCGCTGCGGGCGGTGTGGCACGCGAAGTGCTGAAAGAGCTAGCGCCCGGGATGGAAATCACCGGTGCGTTGGTGCAGATGGGACCGCACCGGATCAATCGTGACAACTGGGATTGGGACCAGATCACGCAAAATCCCTTCTGGACGCCAGATTCCAAAGCAGCGACTCTTTGGGCCGGATATCTCGATGATCTGCGCAAATCCGGCAACTCGGCCGGCGCCGTGGTCGAACTCGTGGCCAGGGGCGTTCCGGCAGGTCTTGGGGCACCCGTTTATGGCAAGCTCGACACCGATCTGGCGACGGCGATGATGTCAATCAATGCGGTCAAGGGTGTGGAGATCGGGGCCGGGATGGCGGCGGCGGAACTGACAGGCGAAGAAAACGCCGACGAGATTTTCATGGGCAATGACGGGCAACCGACCTATTCGTCCAACCACGCGGGCGGCATTCTGGGTGGCATTTCCACCGGGCAGGACGTGGTCTGCCGTTTTGCGGTAAAGCCGACCAGTTCAATTCTGAAACCGCGCAAGACGATCACCAAGTCCGGCGAGAACACCGAGATTGTCACCAAGGGTCGCCACGATCCTTGTGTCGGTATCCGCGCAGTGCCGGTGGGTGAGGCGATGATGGCGTGCGTACTATTGGATCACATCCTGCTGCATCGCGGGCAGGTGGGGAAAAATCTGGGGCGAATCGGGTAAAGGTTTTCACAGTGATAGTTGTTCGGGTAGTGATATGGGCATGTTGTTTGTACTGGCCTATCCTCAATTTTCACAAAAGCATCTTAGGTATATAGAAGCCTATCGGCTCAGGCACGAGCCGGAACGGGCGGTTCTTGTCCGGCCGCACATCACTCTGGTCTTCGGTGTATCCGGAGTTGAATCTCAAAAATTTTTGGCGTTCACAAAGGAGGTGGTGGATGAATGGCCCGCCTTTTCCGTGACGTTTCATGGATGCAAGGTTGTTAAGGACAATCTGGATGGAACTTATAAAGTGTTTCTGCAGCTTTCCGAGGGGAGCAATGTGATTACAGCATTGCATCGGGCGCTCTATGATGGAGCGCACAGGGATCAGTTTCGTGCCGAAATCCTGTTTGAACCGCATATGACGGTTGCAACTTCAAATTCCCGAAAACAGGCGGAGCGTGCGGTAGCAGACCTATCCGATTTTGGCTTGCCGGTGGAAGCGGGAGTTTCGGCCATTGCAGTTGAACGCTGGCACGAAGGAGTGTTGATAAATCTGAGCACGTTTTCTTTATGCAGATAGCACTAACCGGGAAAGGGCTTGCTCAGTCAATGAAAGGAGTGCGCTTGCGCGCGCCGGATGATCCCTGCGGGGCGGCTGGGCTCTGCCCAGACCCGGAGTATTTTTCCAAGAAGAAGGGCGGCCCGGTGGCTTGGCTTCAGCTATTTATCAGCCCCAGATCCAACAACGCCTTGATATCCTTTTTGCGCGTACCGGCGACGATCCGGCCCAGTTCCTGATCGCCCCGCAACAGCACAAGCGTTGAGCGACGCGGGATTTTCAGCCTGCGCGATATTTCTGAGCTTGCATGAACGTCCCAGTCGATCTTGATGAACACGATGTTTTCGTCATATGCGGGGAACTGGTTTCTGAGGGCGGCAATCGTCCTTCCCTGCGCTTTACAGGTTGTGCACCAGTTCGTGTAGAAATCGATGAACACAGTTTTGCCTGCGGCGAGCTGTGCCTCGACCTCGCCAGCGCTGTATTTGACTGTCGTTGCCAATGCCTGTGGTGCAAAAGTCGCCAGAGCAGAGATTGCACTGTAGGTTAAAAAAACACGTCTTTTCATTTCAGTCTCCCATATGTTCAGAGAATTACGGATAAGTCCTGCAGCCAGATGGGCATGATTTCCAGCGCCCAGCTTTCCACGACCCGATAGAATTTGCTGAGGATCATCGCCCCAACAAGAATGAACAGCACGCCCATCAGAGGCCTGGCACTGCTCGCAAAGCGCCGCATTTGCGCCTGCCGGTGCGTGATTACGCTGCGTGTGCCATAGCCAAGCGCGACGACGATGGTGCCGATGCCAAAGGCGAAACTTGTCATGATCAGGGCCGACCAGATCAGGCTCTCACCCTGCGAAGCCAGTGAGATTGCCCCGCCTAGCGTCGGTCCGACGCAAGGCGACCAGACTGCGCCAAGCAGCGCGCCGCCCAGAAACTGTCCTCTGAGACCTGACTGATCGAGCGTATCAAGGCGGGTGTCGGCTTTTGTCGCAACCCCGGCTGTTGCCAGTTCGAACCCATGTGCAAACCGCGGGATCAGCAAGATGACACCAAAACCGATCATCAGAACCGCCCCGATTTCCGAAAGCGTATCTGCCGTCAGCCCGATGGCATAGCCAGCGGTTGCAACGAACATGCCAAGGGCAACAAAGCTGATCCCCATCCCGGCGGCCAGCGCCAGCGGCCCGTGCCTGTTTGCCTGAACTGACGAGCCCAGCACGATCGGAAGCACCGGCAAAACGCAGGGATTAATCAGCGTTAGCAGCCCGGCCAGATATCCAAATACCAATTCCATTTACATAGATTCCCGTTTCGTTGAGCCGGTCATATGCGAAAAAGTAAATGTAGTCATGACACGGTTTCATCGCCCGGCGTCACAAAGACGTCAGACGGTTGAAATGTTTCGTGTCATTCTACCCTGCGGTCTCTTTGACTGGTCTCAGAGGGCGGGGCGTCGTGAAAGCTGAACCGCCAAAATGCCAGCCGTGATAATCCCCACGCCGATAAAGTCAGTAGCGCCCAGATCCTCGCCCAGCAGCACCGCGGCGATCGCGACGCCAAAAAACGGGTTGAGAAAATGATAGGTCGCAGCGCGCGTGCTGCCGATACGGCCAACCAGCAGGAACCAGATCCATGTGGCCAGAAGGCCCGGCACCAGAATGGTATAAAGGAAAGCCAGAACCAGCTCCGGTGCCCATTTGATCGAGATCGTCTCAAACGCCAGAGCAGGCCCCAGCAACGCAGCACTGCCAACCAGCATTTGCAACCCGACGATCATCAGGATATTGCCGCCCGACGAGGCGCTGCGCACAGCCAGCGTTGCAATTGCCAGCGCCAGCACGCCAATTCCGCAAATCGCCAGGCCGAACAGATCCGCCCCTCCGCCAAGGCGGCTGCCCATGATCAGGGCAACACCGCCAAACCCGGCCAACAGGCCAAGTGTGCCGATCAGACTGGTGCGCTCTTTCAGGAATATCCGGCTGAGAAGGGCCACCAATAGCGGCATTGAACTGGCGATGATCGCGGCGAGCCCAGCACCGATCCACTGCATGGCGACAAAGAACAGACCCAGATAAAGCGCGTTCTGACAGATCCCGAAAACCACCGTACTGGTCAGTTGCGCGCGGTTCAACCGCATGCTCTGACCCAGAGCTTTTGCAATCACTATGGCAATCAGACCTGAAATCAGAAACCGCAGACAAAGGGCCGAGAGGGGCGGTGCGTATTGCACGATCACCCGCGCCGAGGTAAAGGCGCTGCTCCACATCAGAACAAAAGCCACACCCATCGCGGCCGAGCGAATATCCACCTCACCCTCCCCTTTCGACCCGAGGCCTCAAGAAAAAAAGGCCGCCTCATGGGCGACCTTAATATCAATAATGCTCGATGGCGAGGTCAGGTGTTGATCACGTCCTTCAGCGCTTTTGCGATGGTGACTTTCACCACGCGGTCAGCTTCTTTCTCGAACTGCTCGCCTGTTGCCGGGTTGCGCACCATGCGTTTTGGGCGATCACGGCACATGAACTTGCCAAGACCGGGCAGCGTAACGGCACCACCGGCGGCAACTTCTCCTGAAACAATCGCGGTCAGTGCCTCCAGCGACCGGTTGGCCGAGGCTTTGTCACTGCCTGTAGCTTCAGCCATTGCGGCAACCAGTTGGGTCTTTGTCATAGGTTTTGTCATGGTTCCATCCTGTGTTTGTTATACGACCCCTTGAGGTACATTGGCCGCATTTAACTAGATACTGCGGGGCAACTCAATCGTTTGTATGGTCAAAATACCGCCAATTCCCTTGTTTTCAGCGATTTCCAGCCGATTTCTGGTTGTGATCATAAGAAAGCCGTTTCCTCAAAGCTGCGAAGTTTGCGCGAATGCAGTCTTTCAAGTGGCATATCACGCAGCGACTCAAGCGCGCGAATCCCGATTTGCAGGTGTTTGGTGACTTGTGTGCGATAAAACTCGGTCGCCATTCCCGGCAATTTCAACTCGCCATGAAGCGGCTTGTCCGAAACACAAAGCAAGGTACCGTAAGGCACGCGAAAGCGAAAACCATTGGCGGCAATGGTGGCGCTTTCCATGTCCAGCGCGATGGCGCGCGATTGAGACAGGCGCTGGACAGGGCCGGACTGATCCCTGAGCTCCCAGTTACGGTTATCAATCGTGGCGACTGTTCCCGTGCGCATGATCTGTTTCAGATCATAGCCCGAAAACTGCGTGACCTCCTCAACCGCCTGTTCCAGCGCCACCTGCACTTCGGCAAGGGCCGGCACAGGCACCCAGATCGGCAGATCGTCATCAAGCACATGGTCTTCGCGCAGATAGGCATGGGCCAGAACGAAATCACCAAGGTTCTGCGAATTCCGAAGACCGGCACAATGACCGAGCATCAGCCAGGCGTGCGGGCGCAGAACCGCAATATGGTCGGTGGCTGTTTTGGCATTTGACGGGCCGACCCCGATATTGACCAGCGTGATCCCCTGTCCATCATCGCGCTTGAGATGAAAGGCGGGCATTTGCGGTTGCTGGCTTGTCTCGGTTATTGTGTCACCTGCCTTAAAGACTGAATTTCCCGGAGTTACGAACTCGAAATAGCCGGAGTCAGTGTCAGCGAGCGCAAGCTCGGCGAAGCGTGCGAATTCATCGACGTAGAATTTATAGTTTGTGAACAAAATATGGTTTTGAAAATGCTCTGGTTTTGTCGCCGTGTAATGCGCCAGCCGCGCCAGCGAGTAGTCAATCCGCTGCGCGGTAAACGGCGCAAGCGGTCCGATGCCTTCCTCATTCAATGTCAGAAAGCCGTTGACGATTTCATCATTGGTTGTCGCCAGATCGGGAACATCAAAAATATCCCTCAGCGGGAACTCAAAACTCCCGTTGCTGTTTGACGCAAGCTCGTTGTCGCTGCTCAATGCAAAATGCACGGGGATCGGCGTTTTTGACGGCCCGACCGTGACCGGAACCTTGTGGTTTTCCATCAAAAGCGAGACTTGCTGGCGCAGATAACTGCCAAAGAGATCAGGTCGCGTGATTGTGGTGGAGTAGGTACCAGGCTCAGCCACATGGCCGAAGGACAAGCGGCTATCGATTTGCGCAAACGAGGCCGTCGAGATCCGAAGTTCAGGGTAATAGGCCCTGTAACGCGAGGTCGGCTTGCGCCCGTTGATCGTGGCCTGAAACTGCTCTTCCAGAAATCCGGTGGCCTCGTCATAAAGCTGGATCAGACGTTCAACCGCAGCGTCAGGCGCATCAAACGCCATCACTTCCCATTCGGGTGGGGTGGATAGGGGCAGGGCGTATTTCTTGCGGCTCATACGTCCACCTCGTCAAACAGGCTGACCTTTTCAAAGGTCGTCACGTCGATCAGGCCCTTGTCCGAAATTCTGAGTTCCGGAATCACCACCAGTGCAAGCAACGAATGTTGCATATAGCCATTGTTGATCGTGGCACCGCATTCGGCCATCGCCGCGACCATTTTATCGGCCGCTGCAGCAACTTCCGCTGCCGGGGCATCCGACATCAGCCCTGCGATCGGCAGTTCGACCAACGCCAGTTCCTTGCCGTCCTTGAAAACGGTCACACCGCCACCAACCTCGCCCAGCCGGTTGGCGGCCAGCGCCATATCCTTGCGGCTGGTGCCGACGACGATCATGTGGTGGCTGTCATGGGCAACGGTCGAGGCAACCGCGCAATCACCCTTGTAGGTAAAACCGGACACGAACGCATTGGTCACGCCGCCGGTGGCGCGGTGACGTTCGACCAGCGCGATCTGACAGATGTCTTTGTCTTCGTCGCCGATCACCAGACCGTCCCGCACCTCAAGCTCAGCTTTTAGCGCCTTGGTCGGGGCCTGGTTTTCAACAATACCGATCACCTTGACCCGCGCCATGTTGGCCCCCTTAGGGGCTTCAATTTCAAAGGAAGCCTTGGTCAGTTGCTTGCCCAGATTAACCGTGTGCCGCACGTCATCAGGCCAGACGAAATCGCTGTCACCGACAAGCAATTCCCCGTCTTTCGCCACGGTCTGACCGCGCGCGATCACCTGATTTATGGGCAGCTTTGTCAGATCATCCGTCAGAATGACGTCAGCGCGCCTTCCTGGTGTAATGGAGCCAAGCTCGCGTTCAAGGCCAAAATGGCACGCCGTGTTGATCGTCGCCATCTGGATGGCGATCAAGGGGTCAAGCCCGCAGTCTATGGCGTGTCTTACCACCCTGTTCATATGGCCGTCATTAACCAGCGTGCCGGAATGACAATCATCGGTACAAAGGATGAAATTGCGCGGATCTAGCCCTTTTTCGGTTACCGCCGTTATCTGGGTTTTAACGTCATACCAGGCAGACCCAAGCCTCAACATCGCCCGCATGCCCTGCCGCACCCGCGCAATTGCGTCTTCCTCGCGCGTGCCCTCGTGATCATCCGCCGGCCCTCCGGCGACATAGGCGGCAAAGGTTGGCCCAAGATCAGGGCTTGCGTAATGCCCGCCCACGGTCTTCCCGGCGTTTTGCGTTTCGGCGATTTCCGCCAGCATCTTGGCGTCACCATTGATCACACCGGGGAAATTCATCATCTCACCCAGTCCGATGATGCCCGGCCAGTTCATGGCCTCGGCCACGTCCTCAGGGCCAAGCTCATGCCCGGTGGTTTCAAGCCCCGGTGCTGAAGGTGCGCAGGAGGGCATCTGGGTGAATATATTGACCGGCTGCACCGCAGCGTCGTCATGCATCAGGCGAACACCCCTTAGGCCCAGAACATTGGCAATCTCATGCGGATCGGTGAACATGCTGGTCGTGCCATGGGGGATGACCGCGCGGGCGAACTGGCCGGGGGTCAGCATCCCGCTTTCAATGTGCATATGCGCATCACATAGACCGGGAATGGCAAACTGACCCTCAGCATCAATGATTTCGGTCTCTTCGCCGATTGAATGGCTGGCATCCGGCCCGCAATAGGCAAACCGGCCTTCCGCTATTGCGATTTGGCTGCCCGGGATAACTTCACGGCTATGGACATTTACCCATTGGCAATTGGTGATCACCAGATCGGCGGCTTCACGGCCAGCAGCAACTGCGACAAGACGCGGTGCAGCCTCGGGCCAGGTTTTCAAAGGGAGTGTGGCTTTATTCTTCATGTCCAACTGTTTCACGCCGCGTGGACCGGTTCAAGCCCTGTTCTTGACCAGTTGGGCAAGAATTTTGCTTGGCAAGCGAGTAATTGTTGAACAATGAAAAGACGGACGTATCCTTGGCCGTACCTGAAGGAAGTGAACTATGGATTACGAAAGTATCAGTGCCGGGGATTTCGGCCGCGGCCTCAAGGGCATTGGCCTGAACATTCTGGTGCGTGATGTCAAATCGCTGGCGCGGTTTCTGGTTGATGTGTTCGGCATGAAAGCTTTTCAGCCAACTGCGGACTTTGCCATACTGACCTATGGCAATGATGTGTTTCAGCTGCACAGCGACGGTACGTATCATTCCAATCCGCTGCTGGCACTCGTGCCGGAAAGCGGGGCTCGTGGGGGTGGGGTGGAAATCCGGCTATATGACAGCGACCCGGATCTGATGGTTGCGGCAGCACAGGCGCACGCGCATGATGCAACCATTCTCCAGCCGCCAACTGACAAGCCGCACGGTTTGCGCGAAGCTTATATCCTTTGTGAAAACGGTTATGCCTGGGTACCAAGCCGACCTTTGGTTGCAGACTCATCAGAGTGAAGAGTAGCATGGGCCAAGTACCCGCCGCCCGGCCCTGAGCCCAAACAAGCAGGAGACGCGCATGTCTGCCACCACTCGTGCATTTTTATCTGTTTGTGCAACCTGCCTGACATTTGCCATGAACGCTGCCAGTGCGGAAACGCTTGATTGTACGATCACAAACTACAACCAGTGGCCCTATAGTCGCGCAACCTTGATCAAGCTGTTGCCAGAACGTCAGCGTCATGTAATCGAAGCGCCGTCAACGCAGTGGAACGGTGCCACGGGGGAGGTCACGACAGACAGCGATTCCAGGCTGAAATGGCGCTATTACGCTGTTCTTGCAAAAGAATCCGGAATGGTCGCAACCCTTCAATATGTTCTTATCCGCGGCAGCCACAATCTGATCGTCCGGGTTATGCCCGGTGGCGTGTCACAACCCGAAAGCCGGGTAGACTCACGATCTTTCCAATTCGTCCGAGAACATGATGTAACCGGGTCTGCGGGGCTGGTCCCGGTCAGACATATCACCGGACATTGCGTTCCCGTTGATTGACCTTCACCAGCTCAGCGCTGAAATATAAGTTTCAGGATCGCCGCCAGCCCGTCGGCGTCAATCCGGTCAAACGCATCCGGCTGATCGCTGTCGATATCAAAAACTCCGATAAGGTCGCCGATCTTGTCAAAGACCGGCAGCACCAGTTCAGAGCGGGTCGAGCTGGCGCAGGCGATATGGCCGTCAAACGCATCGACATCAGGCACAAGCTGGATTTCACCGCTTCTTGCCGCAGCCCCACAGACCCCCCTGGAAAACGGGATGTCAAGGCAGCCATGCCCCCCCTGATAAGGGCCGATTTTCAGCGTTTCATCCCCCATATTGCGATAGAATCCGACCCAGTCGAACCGGTTATCGGCATGGAAAACCTCGCAGGCGATGCTGGCCATCAGGGCGACAAAATCGCGCTCCCCGTGGCAAAGTGCAACGAGGCGAGATTGCAGATCAACGTAGTCAACCCGCATCAGGGGCGTTCAAGTGCAATAGCCGTACCCTCGCCACCACCAATGCAAATTGCGGCGACACCGCGCTTCAGACCGCGCTTTTCCAGTGCATTCAAGAGGGTGACAATGATCCTTGTCCCAGACGCCCCGATCGGATGACCAAGCGCACAGGCACCGCCGTTGACGTTCACGATGTCGGGTGACAATCCCATCTCATGCATGAAGGCCATAGGTACAACGGCGAAAGCTTCATTCACCTCCCAAAGGTCAACATCCTCTTTCGTCCAGCCGATCTGCGCCAGCAGTTTTTGTGCAGCAGGCACTGGTGCGGTTGTAAATAGGCTAGGAGCCTGCGCGTGGCTTGCATGGCCAAGGACGCGCGCCCTGATCGGCAGACCCTCTGCCTCGGCTAGACTGGCGCGGGTCATAACGACAGCCGCCGCTCCGTCTGAGATGGACGAGGAGTTGGCGGCCGTGACCGTCCCGTCCTTGCGAAAGGCAGGTTTCAGATGCGGGATCTTGTCGGGGCGGGCGCTTTTGGGTTGTTCATCCGCCTCAACCACCACAGCGCCCTTGCGGGATGTCACCGTAAATTCAGCGATTTCGCCGTCAAACGCACCACTAACCTGCGCCGCCAGTGCCCGCTTGAGCGAGCGGATTGCGTATTCGTCCTGTGCTTCACGGGTGAACTGGAAGGATTCAGCGCAATCCTCGGCAAATGTCCCCATCAGCCGACCCTTGTCATAGGCATCTTCCAGCCCGTCCAGAAACATGTGGTCCTGCGCCCCTGAATGCCCCAGCCTGGCACCGCTGCGCATGTTCGGCAAAAGGTAAGGCGCATTGGTCATGCTTTCCATGCCACCGGCAACAAGGATGTCGCTTTGACCAAGCGCCAGTTGATCATGGGCCATCATTACGGTTTTCATGCCAGAGCCGCACATCTTGTTGACCGTGGTCGCGGGCACCGCTTCGCCAAGCCCCGCGGCAAATCCCGCCTGACGCGCCGGTGCCTGTCCCTGACCTGCGGGCAAAACACAGCCCATCAGCAATTCATCAACCTTGCTTGCATCAACTCCGGCACCACTGATCGCGGCACTGATGGCAGCGCCACCCAGTTCGGCGGCGGGAACACCGGCAAAGGCACCCTGAAATCCGGCCATTGGGGTGCGTGCTGCACCGGTGATTACGATCGGGTCCATCTATGGCTCCTTCAGTCAAAAACGATCCTGCCACGGTATTTCAACCTTTTGCGTGCTGAGCAAGGGCTCGGTGGCAGGCTATTCGACGCAATTGTCTGCATTCACGGCTTTGTCAGCAGTGTTTGCTTAAACCTTCTGCGCCACAGTTTGGAAATACAGTGAAAAGGGACGTCTATGGAACTTGAATGCGAGGAAATTGGCGACGCCAAAATGGTGCGATGTTTGGAAGAGCGACTTGATGCAGTAATCGCAGTGCAGTTTAAGGAGAGTTTTCGCGAGCTGACGGATGAAAACACGCAGCGCTATATTCTTGATTTGTCAAAGGTTGGGTTCATGGACAGCAGCGGTCTGGGGGCCGTCGTGGCGATTTACAAATCACTTGGATTTGACACTACCTTTGATCTTGTCGGGCTCTCCCCACCCGTTGACAGGGTTTTTCGCCTGACTCGAATGGACACGGTGTTCAGGATATTCGCATCAGCCAAGGAAGCGCTGGCCGCGAGCGGAGCCGGGAATGCATCAAAAGCCTCCGCCTGATTTGGCCAGAGCCGACACTGCCTGCCCTGATGCTGAGCTTCGCAGGCTCAGCCTGCACTTCCCGGCAACCGATTTGGACGTGCGCTGCTCGATGGTGCTGCTTGAGGGTTTGCTGGCATCCGCTGGCGTCGGTCGGGCGGATGCCGAAAAAACCGAGCTGGTTTTGACCGAAGTGCTGAATAACGTGGTTGAACACGCGATGCCCACCGATCAAAATCGCGAAATTCATCTTGAATTATGCCTTAGTAGCAGTGTGTTAACCTGCAAAATCAGTGATTCAGGTCGCGCTATGCCCGGTGGCGAGCCACCAATGGGTGCGATTGATATCAAGGATGTGCCGCGCGCAGAGCTGCCCGAAGGCGGGTTTGGCTGGATGTTGATCAGGCGTCTGACCCAAAGCCTGACATTTCGCCGATTGGGGTGTGAAAACCATCTGGAGCTGGCTATCCCGCTGGCCAGACCGCTGCAGCGATATGCAGTCGGCGTGAAAAACGACGCGTCGTCAAAACCTTTGCGAAGGGCACCCGCGTCATAAGGCGGCTGAACTTGCCGGGTCGCTCCTGCCCTCAAGACAGCTAACCCAGCCTGTCCGCACCAGACGGGCAAGGATTTCCCCACCCTGACAAAAGTTGCAATCAAAGGGGATTCTGTGTCAGCATCAGGCCAGGTTTATTCAGTATTTGGAGTCGTTTGATGTTGTTGACCAAGACCCGCTCCCGCGTTCTTAAATTCCTTCCGGTTCTTGCCCTCGCTGCTCTCGCCAGCGGTCCCGTCAAAGCCGGGGATGATGTGATCCCCGAGAGGCGGCTGGCAATTATCCAGAATATGGATTTCTTCGGCTCCGACCTCCAACCGGTTTTCGAAACTACCTTTGAAACCTGCCAGACGATTTGCCTGAACAACACCGAATGCCAGGCCTTCACCTTCAATTTCAAATCCTCCGCCTGTTTTCCGAAAAGTGAAATCAGCGAAAGGCAACCGTTTGAAGGTGCCGCATCAGCCACTGTTTACGAGACCGATCCTGCGGTTCTGAAAACCCAGTCTGCGCGTCTGAAGGATCTTGGTTTCCTGCCATCGCGCTACCGGCGCGAAACCCGTGATCAGGCACTGAATCTGGCCCGTGATTACATCACCAACCAGTGGACCGCCGATCAGTTGATCGAAGCTTCGCGCAATGCACGGGCCAGCGGCAACCTGATGAACGCCATGCGCTTCATGGGGGCAGCGCTGAACCTGACCGATGCCGCCGGCGACTGGGCTGAAATGGCGCAACTGGCGCTTGAGGTGAAACCGAAAGACGGCAACGAGCGGCGTGATCTGCAACGCATTGCAACCTCGGCCGCGATCAATGCGTATCTCAGGGGCAAGAACCCGGCTGTCCAAGTGACGGCACTCAATATCCTGGCCAAAGGGGTGGAACTGCGCGGCAACGGAAGAACCTCAATCTCGGTCTTGCGTCTGGCGCAATCAATCTCGCCACGGCTTGATACGGAAGAAGCATTGGAGCGTGCCATCGCGCTATTCGGTTTCCGCATGACCGAACACGTCGTCAACAACAACGCCGCTTCACCGCGCATCTGCACATCGTTTTCCGAAACCCTGGTGCCCGCCGGCATCGATTACGCCGATTTCGTGCGCCTGCCGGAAAGCGGCTTGGTGGTTGAATCCAACGCCAGCCAGATCTGTATCGATGGTGTGCGCCATGGCGAGCGGTATCAGTTCACCTTCCGCAAGGGCCTGCCCGCTGAAAGCGGCGAGCGCCTGTCAAAGGCGGTTGATCTCAACGTCTATGTGCGTGACCGCGATCCCTCGGCCCGTTTCATAGGGCGGGCCTATGTGCTGCCCAAAGGCAAATCCGCCGCCATTCCGATCATTACGGTCAACCTGACCGAGGTGGACCTGAAAATTCACCGCGTCGGTGATCGCAATCTGGTGCGCGCAATCCAGCAGGGCTATTTTGGACGCCCGCTTTCGACATGGGATGAGAAAGACCTGCAAAATTCGATCGGTGAAGAGGTCTGGTCGGGCACCGGACTGGTCGAGCGTGAAGTGAACACAGATGTCACCACCGCCTTGCCCATCGGGGATGCAATTTCCGAGTTTGCACCGGGTGTTTATGTCATGCGTGCCCGGGTGCCGGGGGATGACCCCTATGACAGCAACGCCGCGGCGCAGTGGTTTGTGGTCACCGATCTTGGCCTTTCTTCGATGAAGGGTGGTGATGGGCTGCATGTATTCGTGCGCTCGCTCAATTCAGCTGCGGCCAAAGAAGGGGCTGTTGTGCAACTGGTTGCCAAGAACAATAATATTCTTGGCGAAGCCATCACCGATCAGGATGGCTATGCAAGATTTGCCGTTGGGTTGACCAAAGGCACCGGCGGGGCAACACCTGCCTTGCTGACCGTTGCCAGCGCAGATGATTTCGCTTTCCTCAATCTCAGGGAACCGGCTTTCGATCTTTCGGACCGCGGTGTTGAGGGGCGGGTCTCACCGCCGCCTATGGATATTTTCCTGACAACGGATCGCGGTGCCTATCGCACTGGCGAAACCGTCTATGCCACTGCACTGGCGCGTGATCACCGGGCCGAGGCGCTGGAAGATCTGCCTTTAACAGCCATCGTCACCCGCCCGGATGGTGTCGAGTTTACCCGTGAATTGCTTGATGATCAGGGCGCAGGTGGGCGCGTTTTTGCCGTTCATCTGCCCAGTTCCGCCCAACGCGGCACCTGGAATATCCGCATCCATGCGGATTTGGACTCCGCTGCGCTGACTTCGCAGAAATTCCTGGTCGAAGACCTGATCCCCGAACGGATCGACTTTGATCTGGCTTTGCAGGACGGGCCGATCCGCGCCGATGATGTGCCGGTTGTGGAACTGGATGCACGCTATCTTTACGGCGCTCCGGGGGCCGGGCTTGCGGTCGAGGCGGAAACCAGGGTCAGCCTTGCCGACGGTTTTGAAGGCTACAAGGGTTATCAGTTTGGCCGCCACGACGAAGTGTTCGGTGTACGGATGGAGTTCACTTCGGGCAAGATCGTTACCGATGATGATGGTCACGTCAGCTTTGCCCTGACCATGCCAAATATTGGCGAAACCGTGCTGCCCCTGAAGTTGAACGCACTGGTGCGGGTCAAAGAAGGCTCGGGCCGACCGGTTGAACGGTCAATTGAAACCAATCTTGCCCCTACCGGCCCGGTGATGGGTATCAAGCCCCTGTTTGACGGGGTGGTTTCGGAAGGCAGCACCGCCGGATTTGAGGCGCTGGCGATTGGCCCGGACCTGAAACAGATTGGCCTCAAGCGGGTTGGCTGGGTGCTGAACCGGGTGAAGACCCGCTATCAATGGTATGAAACCTACGGCAACTGGAATTACGAGCCGGTAACAACCCGCACCCGGGTTGCCAGCGGCGAAATTGATCTTGGCACTGATGGCCCCTCCGGGATCGAGGCGGCGGTTGACTGGGGGCATTACGAACTCAAGCTTGAAACGCTCGATGGCGCCTATCTTTCCGCGTCCTACGACTTCTATGCGGGCTGGTACGCCCCGGCTGACAGCGGCAATACGCCCGATACGCTTGAGGTTGGGCTTGACAAGGACATCTACACAATCGGCGACACCGCTCAGCTGAGACTGGTGCCGCGCTATGCCGGAACGGCGCTGGTCACGGTTGTTTCAAACCGTCTGATCGCGATGAAAACGGTTGAGGTTGGCAAGGGCGAGAACCTGATTGATCTTGCCGTGACCGAGGAATGGGGGGCAGGTGCTTACGTGACCGCCAGCGTCATCCGCCCGATGGATGTGGCCGCCGGGCATAATCCGGCACGCGCGCTGGGCCTTAACTGGGCCGGTGTCGACCCCGCCGAACATCGCCTCAGCGCCGTGTTCACCACGCCTGACGAGGTTGGCCCACGCTCGACAATGACCGCCAGCCTGAAGGTTGATGGCGTTCTGTCAGGTGAAACCGCCTATGCCACGATTGCAGCAGTCGATGTCGGTATCCTGAACCTGACCGGGTTCACAGCCCCTGATCCCGATGGCCATTATTTCGGCCAGCGCAAGCTGGGGATGGAACTGCGCGACGTTTATGGTCGTCTGATTGATGGCAATCAGGGGTCACCGGGGCAGGTGCGCTCAGGGGGTGACGGGCCATTGGCCGACCGGCTGCAAAGCCCACCGCCGAGCGAGGAGCTTGTTGCCTTTTTCTCTGGCCCACTGGTGGTTGACGAAAACGGCGAGGTGACGGCAGAGTTTGATATTCCCGAATTCAACGGCTCAGTCCGCCTGATGGCGGTCGTCTGGACGAAAACCGGGGTGGGGCAGGCCAGCAAGGATATCCTGATCCGCGATCCGATCGTTCTGACCGCGAGCCTGCCAAGGTTCCTGGCACCTTACGACGAAAGCCGCATATTGATCGAACTGGCCCATGCCACCGGACCGGCCGGCAAAGTTGGGCTTGAGGTCAGCGCCAGTGATGGCATGTATCTTGACAAGGCAAACCTGCCAAGCTCGGTAACGCTGGGTGAACTTGAGAGGGTCACGCTCAATCTGGCGGTAACCGCCCCGGCTTCCGGAACGCCGGAAATCACCATTGTCATGACCACCCCGGATGGCGACCGGTTGGCCAAAACGCTGACCCTGCCGGTCCGCGCCAATGATCCCGAGATTGCCCGTACGGCGCGGGTTGAACTTGGCGATGGCGACGTCTTCACCCTTGATCGTGACGTCTTTGCCGGTTTTGTCCCCGGAACGGGCCGCGCGACACTGGCAGTTGGCCCCATCGCGCGCTTTGATGCGCCGGGGCTGCTTTCTGCACTGGATCGCTATCCCTATGGCTGCACCGAGCAGATCACCTCCAAGGCACTGCCGCTTCTGTATTTCGAGCAGGTTGCGACAACGCTTGACGTGGCAGGCCACCGGAATGTCGCCAAACGGATCGATCAGGCGATTGCCGAGGTTCTGTCAAATCAGGCCAGCAATGGCGGCTTTGGGCTCTGGCGACCTGAATCCGGCGATTTGTGGCTCGACAGCTATGTCAGCGATTTCCTCAGCCGGGCGCGCAGCAAGGGGTTTGTCGTGCCTGCACAGGCGTTCAGGCTGGCGATGGATAATCTGCGCAACCGCGTGAACTATGCTGCCGATTTTGAAAATGGCGGCGAGGATATCGCCTATGCGCTGATGGTTCTGGCCCGCGAGGGTGCCGCCAATATCGGTGATCTGCGCTATTACGCTGACACCAAAGCCGGTGAATTCGCCACACCTCTGGCGCTGGCGCAACTGGGGGCGGCTCTGGCCTCATACGGCGATCAGAGCCGGGCTGACCAGATGTTCCGCCTTGCCGGGGCCCGGCTTGACCGGATCGAAGGCCAGGTCGAGGCGCAGCTTTGGCGAGTCGATTACGGCACCAATCTCAGGGACACCGCCGCCGTTCTGGCTCTGGCAGTTGAAAGCGGTTCCGAAGTGCTGGATGCAGCCGCTCTGGCCCGCCGGATTGCGCCCGAGCGTCTTGTTGGCCGAACGCGTTCGACCCAGGAAAACATGTGGTCGCTGATGGCCGCCAATGCGCTGATCGAAGATACGCCCGCAGATGCTTTCCTGATCAACGGTGCACCGGCCGGTGGGCCACTGGTCGAGGTGCTGGATGCGCAAACCGGGGCGGATCGCCGGGTTGAGGTTCTGAACCAGTCCGGCAAATCGGCAACCACGGTCCTGACCACCTACGGCATCCCGGCAGAACCGGAACCGGCAGGCGGCAATGGCTATTTCATCGACAGGTTCTATTTCACCATGGACGGAAAGCCGGTGTCGCCGGAAAAAATGTCGCTGAACGAACGGCTGGTGGTACTGGTCAAGGTGACACCGCAACGCTATTCCGAGGCGCGGCTGATCGTGAACGATCCGTTACCGGCGGGGCTTGAGATCGACAATCCGAACCTGCTGCGATCAGGTGACGTGAAAGCGCTCGACTGGCTGCAACTAAACGTGCAGCCCCAACATGCCGAGTTCCGCGCCGAAAGGTTCGTTGCGGCAGTCGACTGGTCAAGCAAGGATGCGTTCCAGCTTGCCTATATCGTCAGGGCGATCTCGCCGGGGTCATTCCACCACCCGGCAGCGAGCGTTGAAGACATGTACCGCCCGCAATACCGCGCCCGCACCGGAGTTGGCCGGGTTGATATATCGGCCCGCTGAACAGCGCCCGGCAATTAACTTGCCGGGTCTGAGACAGGTAGAAAAGGAGCACCGTTCGCCCTGATGATTGTCAAGCGTCTGATCCTGGCTGGCTCTCTGGCCCTCAGCCTGGCCGCAGCGGCGATGCTGGCGCTTGATCGCTGGGTCAGCCACAGCCCGATCCCGGCGCTTGATCTTGAAACCTCCGTGACGGTTCTGGACCGCGACGGCCTCCTGCTCAGAGCCTACACCGTTGCTGACGGGCGCTGGCGGTTGCCTGCCGGCATTGACGATGTCGATCCCCGCTATCTTGCCCACCTCATCGCCTATGAAGACAAGCGCTTCTATCGCCACAAGGGCGTTGACACGATCGCGCTGGCCCGCGCCGCCGGACAGGCACTTTGGAATGGCAAGGTGGTTTCCGGCGGCTCGACTCTTACCATGCAGGTCGCCCGCCTGCTCGAAGGCGGCGGCACCGGACGCTGGGGGCCGAAACTGCGGCAAATGCAGCTGGCCCTGGCGTTGGAGCGGCGGCTCGGGAAAGAGGAGATACTCAACCTCTATCTCAAACTCGCCCCTTACGGCGGGAATTTGGAAGGTGTGCGTGCGGCAACGCTGTCCTATTTCGGCAAGGAGCCAAAGCGCCTGACTGCGGCGCAATCTGCGCTTTTGGTGGCCCTGCCGCAATCGCCGGAAACCCGCCGCCCGGATCGTGCGGCCAACACAGCACTTCAGGCACGAAACCGGGTTCTTGTGCGGCTTGCAGCAGCTGGCGCTCTGTCAGTGGATGAAGCCCGCGCTGCAACTCTTGAGGTGCTGCCTTCGACCCGGCTTGCATTTCCCGCCATCGCCCCACATCTGGCGGACCGGCAGCGGGCCGGGCAGCCGCTTGCAACCACACATCGGCTGACGGTCAGGCGCGCGCTTCAGCAGGCTCTGGAAACCCTTGCTGAATGGCATGTGAACGCAGAGAGCGACGGGTTGTCGGCGGCGCTACTGGTGATGGACCACCAAAGCGGCGAAATCCTGGCCTCGGTCGGCTCATCGGGTTTTCTCGATCATGACCGGCAGGGGTTCATTGACATGACACGGGCCGTGCGCTCGCCTGGATCAACCCTCAAACCCCTGATCTACGGGCTTGCTTTTGAGGCCGGTCTGGCGCATCCCGAAACCCTGATGGAGGATCGGCCAACCGCCTTTGGCACCTACGCCCCCAGAAATTTCAACAAAGAGTTCTATGGCACGCTCAGCGCACGTGAAGCGCTTCAATATTCCCTGAATATTCCCGCCGTGGCCTTGCTTGAGGCCATTGGCCCGGTTCAGCTTGTGGCGCGGATGCGTCGGGCCGGGGTGGAGGCGCGGCTTCCCGGTGACGCACCACCGGGGCTGGCGATTGCGCTCGGCGGGATCGGGCTCAGCCTGCATGATCTGGTGGTTCTTTACGCGGCAATGGCCAATGGCGGGCAGCCGGTGGCGGTGCAGCATGCTGAAAACGATGCGGCGCAGTCCCCGGTCAAACAGCTGATGTCTGCAGAGGCGGCGTGGCAGGTCGGTGAAATCCTGACTGGCGTCGTCGGCCCTGAACTGGCTCGCCGTGGCGATCTGGCTTACAAGACCGGTACCTCGTATGGCTATCGCGACGCCTGGGCGATCGGCTTTGACGGGCGGCATGTGATCGGTGTCTGGCTTGGTCGGCCCGATGGGGCATCGGTGCCCGGTATTCTGGGGGCTGATCTGGCTGCACCCCTGTTGTTTGAAGCGTTTGGGCGGCTGAAGCCCGAACTTGACCCAATGCCGCCACCGCCACCGGCGACACTGATCGTTTCCCATTCCGATCTGCCGATGAACCTCAAGCATTTTCACGGGGCCAACGCGCTTTTTGCGCCAAGCCGGGATGCGCCCGAAATCGCTTTCCCACCGGATGGTGCAGCCATTGAACTGGGCTTTAGCGATCACGGGTCGGATATGCCGCTTGTGCTGAAAGTACGCAATGGTGTTCCGCCCTTCACCTGGATCGCGGACGGCTCGGCTTTTCTGATCGCCATCCGCGAACGGCAGGCAGAATACCAGCCCGAAGGACCGGGATTTCTTGAAATCTCGGTGGTTGACGCTCGCGGTCGGTCGCAGAAAGCGCTTGTAGAGCTGCGCTAGCAAGCCGTTTCGAAACGGCTTTCTATGCGATTTCGAAATCGCTTTTCGCAGGTGAAGGTTTGAAGGTGGCGCGTCAAAGCCGCTCAAACGCCAGCGCGATGCCCTGACCGCCACCGATACACATGGTGACCAGCGCATGCTTGCCGCCAATCCGCTCAAGCTCGTAAAGCGCTTTGACCGTAATGATCACGCCGGTCGCGCCGACCGGGTGTCCAAGGGCGATGGCGCCACCATTGGGGTTGACCTTCGCCGGATCAAAACCAAGGCATTTGCTGACCGCCAGAGCCTGCGCGGCAAAAGCCTCGTTTGACTCGATGACATCAAAATCGCTGATCGACATGCCTGTTTTCGCCATGAGGTTCTCAACCGCCGGAACCGGCCCGATCCCCATCACCTCAGGGCGCACCCCGGCATGGGCGTAGCCCAATAGCCGCGCTTTCGGCTTCAGACCCGCCTTTTCCGCCGCCTCGGCCCGCGCCATGACAATCGCCGCCGCCCCGTCATTGATGCCACTGGCATTGCCTGCGGTGACCGAGCCGTCTTTCTGAAAAACCGCACGCAGATTTGCCAAAGCCTCAGGCGTTGTGGCTTTGGGATGCTCATCGGTATCAAACGCCACCATTTCGCGCTTGCGCTTTACCTCAACAGGCGTGATCTGGCTGGCAAAGCGCCCCTCAGCAATTGCCGCAGCTGTCCGTTGCTGGCTTTCCAGAGCAAAAGCATCCTGCGCGGCGCGGTCGATATCATGTTCAGCGGCAACATTTTCGGCTGTCACGCCCATATGTCCGGTGCCAAAGGGGCAATTGAGTGCGCCCAGCATCATGTCACCAAGTGGCGTATCCCCCATCTTCTGCCCCCAGCGCGCCGCTGGAAGGATATAGGGCGAGCGGCTCATATTCTCGGCTCCGCCGGCAAGGCCGAACTCGGCATCCCCCAGCATCAGCGATTGTGCGACCGACACAATCGCCTGCGCCCCGGAACCACAGAGGCGGTTCACATTCATCGAGGGCGTGGTGTCGGGTATGCCGGCATCAATCGCTGCCACCCGCGAAAGATACATATCGCGCGGCTCGGTGTTGATCACATGACCGTAAGCGACATGGCCGATCTGACCGCCTTCAACGCCTGACCGCTCCATTGCCGCTTTGGCAACATGGGCGGCAAGATCGATCGGTGGGGTGGCTGCAAAGGCGCCGCCGAAAGTACCGATTGCCGTGCGCGTGCCGTCAAGAATTACGATGTCAGTCATGTCTGAGCCTCTGGTTGATGATTGTCAGGATGCGCCGCAGCAACGGCTTTAATCGCGTTCAGTTCTTTCATGATCCGGTTGATTTGTACAAATGACGTCACGTCCACCTGCCACCTGTTGGCATTGTAGATTTGTGGCACCAGACAGATGTCCGCCATCGAGATCGTGTCGCCGTGGCAGAACCGGCCGGTCTGAGGGTCGTCAAGCATGGTTTCAAACGCCGCAAGGCCACGCGGAATGAACGCCTGCATCCAGTCTTTCATCGCCAACTTGCCGCCCGAGTTTTCGACAGCGAATTTGGCAACGGACAGGTTGCAGACCGGGTGGATCTCCATCGCGATGGCATAAGACAGGGCGCGAACCCGCGCCCGCTCAGGCGCGGATCCGGGCAGAAAACCGGCCTCGCGGGTTTCATCCAGATATTCGATGATTGCCAGCGACTGGATGAAACGCCTGTCATCAAGATCAAGGACAGGCACCAGACCCTGCGGATTACGCGCCAAATGCTCGGCACCGCGATGTTCCCCCTGGACCAGATCAACCGATAAAGCGGCATAGTCGATGCCCAGAAGATTGAGGGCAATTCTCAGCCGGTAAGCCGCGGACGAACGCCAGTAGTCAAACAAAATTACGCTCATTTGCATTGCTCCAGCATCGAGTTCAGCGAATCGAGGAATTTTTGCCGCTCCTCGGGTTCCAGCCATTCCAGAATTTCTTTCTGAAAATCCCGGCCCATTGGGCCGATCTCGTCCATCATCGCATGCCCCTTTTTGGTGAGCGACAGTTCCACCAGACGCCTGTCATCAGGGTTGATGTTCTTAGTGACATACCCGGCCTTTTCCAGACGCGCCGCAGCGCGGCTGGCCTTGGATTTATCCATTTCAACCTGCCGGTATATCTCGCGGATCGATATTTTTTCAACCTGCGAAAGATGCGCGACAACCCGCCATTCGTGCAATGTGATGCCAAACCGGTCACGATAGCGTTGTGAAAAGCGTTCACTGACACGATTGGCAAGAACCGCCAACTGGTAGGGAAGAAACTCGTTGAGGATGAAACCGGTCAAAAAGACGCCTTTTGTTGCGTTTGAGACGAAATTCATATGGCCATGAAACACGGCGGGTTTCAAGCGGGTTGCGGGAGGGAATCGTTGACTTAGTTGCAAATGAAACGATAAAAGGCGCGGGACCGCGATACCGACAGGATCGCAACACGTGGGAAGGTCATGAGGATACGGAGTCTACTTGCCCGGACCGAGCTGCCCGACGCGTCTTTCCAACTCTTTCGAGTTTGAGAGAAAACACAGTAAAACGAAGGATATGAGGTGAGTTTCTGGGGATATTTCTTTCTGGCCTTTCTCGCAATGATTGCGCTGGCTATCATTTTTGCATGGTGGCAGAAATTTCTCGCCAATCGTCCTGACCGGTATGGCAAGGGTCCGGGGCACGAACTGCGCGGTCCTGAGCGCGGTCAGTGGGATCGGATACCAACGGATCGCTCGAATTTTGAGAGCGACAAATGAACAGAGGTCTGCCAAACAAAGTGGTCGAGCTTGCGACGCTCTTCGGCTCAAGGTGGACGCGAAATAGAAGAGATGGATACAAGGCATCCCATCACCAAACAAGGATACGCAAATGACACTACAAAAATCATGGGTTGTCAGCGCAAACAATCCGGAAACCCACTTTCCTTTGAACAACCTGCCCTATGGCGTCTTTTCCGATGGCGACGAAGCCCATTGCGGCGTGGCAATCGGCGACATGATTCTGGATGTGGCCCTTCTGGAAGAAGAGGGCATCATCAAGATCAGCGACGAACCGGTGCTGGATCTGCCCTTCTGGAACGACTTCATGGAGCTGGGGCCCGAGGCCTGGGCCGCCCTGCGCGCCCGGTTGACCGAGCTATTGATTGAAGGCGGTGATGACGCGATTTCAGGTAATGCGGTCCTGAAAGCGAAAGTTCTGATTGCCCAGAGTGACGCTGAAATGCACATGCCGATTGTGGTGGCCGAATACACAGATTTCTACGCGGGCCGCCATCACGCGACCAATGTCGGCACCATGTTCCGCGGTGCCGAAAACGCACTGCCGCCGAACTGGTTGCACATTCCTATTGGTTATAACGGCCGCGCCTCTTCCGTGGTGGTCAGCGGCACCGAAATACGCCGCCCCTGGGGCCAGCTGAAATCGCCCGATCACGACCTGCCTGCCTTCCTGCCCTGCCGCCGGTTTGATATCGAACTGGAAATGGGTGCCATCGTAGGCCAGCCTTCCGAAGGCCCGATCACGGTGCAGGAGGCTGACGATAGTATCTTCGGCTATGTGCTCCTGAACGACTGGTCGGCGCGCGACATTCAGGCCTGGGAATACCAGCCCCTGGGTCCCTTTCAGGCCAAGGCGACGGCCACGTCGATCAGCCCCTGGATCGTCACCAAGGCAGCGCTTGAGCCTTTTCGCTGCGATGCGCCGGAGCGGGAATTCGAATTGCTCGACCACATCAAGGACGTCGGCCCGATGCTCTATGACATCGACCTGGAGGTGACGCTGGCCCCCGAGGGCAAGGAGGCGACCACCATCGCCCAGACCAATTACAGCCAGATGTATTACTCCGCCGCCCAGCAACTGGCCCATCACACGACCGCAGGCGCTCCGATGAACGTGGGCGATCTGCTTGGTTCGGGCACCATCTCTGGCCCCACCAAGCCCGAGCGTGGATCACTGCTGGAACTCAGCTGGGGTGGCAAGGAACCTTTCACGCTCGATACTGGCGAATCCCGTTCCTTCATCGAGGACGGCGACACGCTCACCCTCAAGGGGGGCGCGATGGGCGACGGTTACACCATCGGTTTCGGCGATTGCGTGGGCACGGTCCTTCCGGCGCTGAAAGACCCTTACGCCCGCTGAGACGACGGTGCGCAATGAATGCGCACCTCTCGTAAAGGAAAGAGATTATTGCCCCAATCCCCCAAATATGTCGGCTATATCGCGATGAGCCTTGATGGTTACATCGCCGATGCTTCCGGTGGGGTTGGCTGGCTTGATCCGTTTAACACCACACTGGCGGAAGCTGGCAGCGACGGTGGCTATGCCGACTTCATCGCGGATGTCGACGCCCTCGTTATGGGCAGGCTCACCTACGAACAGGTGATCGGCTGGGGCTGGCCCTATGAAGGTCGCTCAGGCTACGTCCTGACGTCCAACCCAACCTATTCCGGCGATCACATCACCGTCGTTGGCGACATCGACAGCCTGCGCGACGCCATCGAACAGGCCGAACATAATACCGTGTGGATTATGGGCGGCGGCACTGCCCAACGCACGGCCCTTGACGCAGGCCTGTTCCACAGCTTGCGCGTCTTCATCATGCCAACGCTTCTCGGCGGTGGTCGTCCGCTCTTTACCGACGGCAAACAACACAACCTGAACTTCACCTCCTGCCAGACACTGGCCGGGGGTATCCTGCAAATCGACTATGACATCGGGGACTAAAACCATGGCAAAAGCATTCGCATCCCAAGGCGACATGACGGAAAAGAAAATCAGTTTCACCGAGGTGGGCGAAGGGCTTTACGCCTTCACCGCCGAGGGCGATCCGAACTCAGGCGTCATCATCGGCGACGACAGCGTGATGATCGTCGAGGCGCAGGCCACGCCAAGGCTCGCCAATAAGGTTATCGAATGCGTCCGAACAGTGACAGACAAACCGATCAGCCACGTGGTGCTGACCCACTACCACGCCGTGCGCGTCCTTGGCGCCTCAGCCTTTAACGCCGACCAGGTCATCATGGGCGAAACCGCCCGTTCGATGGTGGTGGAGCGCGGACAGGAAGACTGGGACTCTGAGTTCCAACGCTTCCCCCGCCTCTTTGAAGGCCATGAAAGCATCCCCGGCCTCACCTGGCCAACCACGACGTTTTCCGAAGACATGACCGTTTACCTTGGCAACCGCCAGATCAACCTGATGCATATGGGCCGCGCCCACACGGCGGGCGATATTGTCATCCACGTGCCCGACCAAAACGTCATGTTCACCGGCGACATCGTCGAATACCACTCCGCCTGTTACTGCGGCGACGGGCACTATACCGAATGGGGCCAGACGCTCGACAACATCGCCAGCTTCGACGTGGATGCCATCGCACCGGGCCGGGGCGACGCGCTCGTTGGCAAGGAGATGGTGAATGCGGCCATCGAAAACACCCGCGATTTTGTCGAAAGCACCTATAAGGCCGCTGCCCGCGTCGCTGCCCGCAACGGCACCCTGAAAGAGGCATGGGACGCCGTCCGTGAAGCCTGCGACCCCAAATTCGCAGATTATGCGATTTATGAGCATTGCTTGCCGTTCAATGTCGCCCGTGCCTATGATGAAGCACGCGGCATTGATACGCCGCGCATCTGGACAGCCCAGCGCGATCTGGAGATGTGGGAGGCGCTGCAGGGCTGAGAAAGGCCGTGAAATGGGAGCGATGAATATCCTCTGGCTGGTGGCTATGGGCCTTGTGTTTGTCGTCTGGGCATTTGTGATGTTTCAGACGCTCGCAGGTCTCGCTGCAATATCGCTCAGGCGCAAGGCCGAACGCAATGCCGGCTATTTCGGCTGGGTTGCGATCTCGCTTGGCGTTTATGCCGAATTCCTTAGTTCTGCTGAGCACAAAACCCGCCGCCGCCGGGTGATCCTGCTGACGGTTCTCTTGTTTGCGATCATCATTCTGCGCGTAGTCACGATTGGAACGGTTGAGGGATCTTGATCGTAAGCCTTTGAAGATACTAAATTAAACACGTTTTCTGAGTGGTTCAAAAAATCGTTGCAAATGAAACGATTACTGTATACAAGACGGCAACGGAGCAAATACTCCTGCATAATTATCGGTGCACAGACACCTTTGCTAACGCTTATCAGAGCGGTTTTCAGCCCCTTTCGGACTGAATGCCATGTGGAGAGAAGATGAACGAGACCCTGAAAATATTTGAAACCCCGCTCTATCCTTACCAACGGTCAGAGGATCAGGATGCGGTGACCACAACCCGCCGACCCGTAGTGGTCATCGGTGCTGGTCCCATTGGCCTTGGGGCCGCAATCGATCTAGCCCAGCACGACATTCCGGTTGTGATTCTGGACGACAATGATCGCGTGTCCTTCGGCTCAAGAGCAATCTGCTTCGCCAAAAGGCCGCTTGAGATTCTCGACCGGCTTGGCTGCGGTGAGCCGATGGTTGAAAAGGGCGAGACCTGGAACCTTGGCAAGGTCTTCTTTGACAACCGTGAAATCTACAATTTCGATCTGTTACCGGAAGATGGCCATAAAAACCCGGCATTCATCAATCTTCAGCAATATTATTTTGAAGAATACATGATCAACCGGGTGCGCGAGCTGGAGGCCGAAGGTAAGCCGATTGAGCTGCGCGGAAAGAACCAGGTCTCCGCAATTGGCAGCCATGATGATCATGTGGTGCTGGAAATCGACACACCGGAAGGCCCCTACAATATCGAAGCCGAATGGCTGATCGCGTGCGATGGCGCCAATTCCCCGACGAGGCGGATGCTGGGGCTCGATTTCATCGGGCGGGTGTTTGAAGACAATTTCCTGATCGCCGATACGATCATGGAGGCCGAATACCCGACCGAACGCTGGTTCTGGTTTGACCCACCATTCAACAAGGGCCAGTCGGCCCTGCTGCATAAACAGCCTGACAATGTCTGGCGCATCGATTTCCAGCTTGGCTGGGATATTGACCGTGATGAAGAGCTGAAAGAGGAAAACATCAGAAAACGCCTGCATGCAATGCTGGGCGAAGATGCGAAGTTTGAGCTTGAATGGACCTCGATCTACACATTCCAGTGCCGTCGCATGGAAAAATTCCGTCACGGCAGAGTGCTTTTTGCCGGCGATGCGGCGCATCAGGTGTCTCCTTTTGGCGCGCGCGGTGCCAATAGCGGGTTGCAGGATACCGACAATCTGGCCTGGAAGCTGAAACTGGTGCTGGATGGCAAAGCGCCCGATGCACTGCTTGACACCTATTCCGACGAACGGGTTTACGGGGCCGATGAAAACATCCTGAATTCCAGCCGCTCTACCGATTTCATCACCCCGAAATCCGAAACCAGCCGTACATTCCGCGACGCTGTTCTTGATCTGGCCGAGCATTTCGAGTTTGCCCGCCCGCTGGTCAATTCGGGCCGCCTGTCCGTGCCCTGTACATATGACGGATCAGAGTTGAATGGCCCTGACGAGGGTGGTCTGCCGCCAAATCTGCGCCCCGGCTCTTCTGCCTTGGACGCACCGACAAAGAACGGATGGCTGCTTGATCGGCTGGGCGACAAGTTTCAGATACTGGCGATTGGTGCGGACGCCCCAGAATCTCTTGAAGATGACGGGATCAAAATTGAGGTGCTGAAACTCAAAAACGATGAATCCGCACAATTCACCACCCGCTATCTGGGCAGTGCCAAACAGGCGATCTATCTGATGCGCCCCGATCAGCACGTCGCCGCGCGCTGGGCCGATTATGACGAAGCAGCAGTGCTGTCGGCCTTGAAAACCGCCACCGGCCGCGGGTAAGGAGATCTGACCATGAAAACGATCAATACATTCCCGAATATCACCGGTGCCGATGATTTTTATGCCGAGTTGCTGGCCGTTCACGAAGGCCGCTCCCAAGAGGAAAGCGACGCGATCAACGCCCGGCTCATCCTTCTGATGGCCAATCACATCGGTGATCGCGCGATATTGACTGACGCAATGCAAAAGGCTGTGCTGGCGGCAAAAGGCTGACTGTCGCCTGAACTAACGAATACCCCGAACGCCTGAACGGGCGGAACTGAAAGGAGATGAAAATGAAAATTGAACAGATTCACCACGTCGCCTATCGCTGCAAGGACGCGAAGGAAACCGTGGAATGGTACAGCAAGATGCTGAACATGGATTTCGTGCTGGCCATTGCCGAGGATCACGTGCCCTCAACCCATGAACCCGACCCCTATATGCATATTTTCATGGATGCGGGAATGGGCAATGTGCTGGCGTTCTTCGAACTGCCGACCAAACCCGAAATGGGTCGTGACGAAAACACCCCACCCTGGGTGCAGCATATCGCCTTCAAGGTCAAAGACCGCGATGCGCTGCTTGAGTACAAGGCCCATCTCGAAGCTAACGGTGTGGATGTTCTGGGCGTCACCGACCACTCGATCTTCCACTCCATCTATTTCTTCGATCCCTCGGGCCACCGGGTTGAACTGGCCTGTCCCGATCCGGACGAAGAAGCGATGCTGGCCCGCATGGACGAAGTCAAATGGGACATGCTGGAAGAATGGTCAAAGACCAAAAAAGCACCGAAACATGCCGACTGGTTGCACAAGAAGGAGCTTACGGGCGTCTAAAACCGGCAGGCAATCCGCGGATTTTTTTCAGGCCGTTGCCGGTTCCAACCGGCGGCGGCCTTGTTCTTCCAGAACAAAAACCTCGCGCCCCTCAACGACAATTGCCGATACCGGGTCGCCCCAACCAGCGCCGGTGTCGATATTCACTCGATTACCGTAATGCATCACCTCCGGCACGACGGAATGGCCGTGGATGATCAGGGGGCCATGTGATGCGTGGTGGTCGTGAAACTCTCGTCGAATCCAGACCAGATCATCCTCGCTCTGCTCCTTCAGGGCCACGCCGGGACGGATACCTGCATGGACCAGCAGGATTTCCCCCGCATCGTAATAAAGAGGCAGCGCGGCCAGAAACCGGTGATGGCTCTCGGGTATCAGACCAAGGGCGTCTTGGTGTATTTCGGCAAGGGTTTGCGCCCCATGGGCATCAAGGCCATAGGATGCCAGTGTATGCAGCCCGCCCATGTTCTGGCTCAGCCACCAAAGGCCCGTTCGCAGGCGTGGATCACACCAACTAGGGTCGTCAAGAAACTTCAACAGCAACCGGTCGTGATTGCCCAAAAGCACGTACCAGGGCTCCCCCTGCTTCTGCCCGGCAAGGAAGAAATCGATCACCCCTTTGCTGTTGGGCCCGCGATCAACAAGGTCGCCGACGTGAATAACAGGCGCGCCGTCGTCCCGAACGGCAAGACGATCGGCCCGAATGCGAGCGTGCACGCCCTCAAGCTTGTCCAGATGCCCGTGGATATCGCCAACAGCATAGAGTCGCTGGTTCATGTCCGGCCTTTCCGTGTCAAGTCGCCAACCAGATCAGGCAGGAAACCACCACGACCCCGCCCCAACCGCGCCAGAGAACAGCGACCGCCCGGTCGATATCCGCCGCACTCAGTGCCCTCCGGCCTTCGGCATGAACAAACGGGTCGCTGGTTTGTTGCCCATCATAGATACGCGGGCCTGAAATGGCGACACCCAGCACTGCGGCCATCGCCGCCTCGGGCCATCCGGCATTGGGCGAGCGATGTAGTGGCGCATCCCGGTGCATGACCCGGACAGCTCTCAACGAGGTATGGGTTGCGCAGATCACCATACCTGCAATGCGGGCCGGAATCCAGTTCATCAGATCGTCCAGGCGCGCCGCAGCCCAACCGAATTCCTCATATTTTTCCGTTCGATAGCCGATCATGCTGTCCGCTGTGTTGACGGTTTTGTAAACCAGCATCCCCGGCAATCCGAGAAGCAGAAACCAGAACGCCGGTGCCACGACCCCGTCGGAAAAGTTCTCGGCAGCGCTTTCGATCGCCGATCGCGCAACACCGTCTTCATCCAAAGCATTCGCATCGCGACCAACGATCATGGCAACGGCGCTGCGTCCCGCCTGAAGGCTGGATTCCAAACCCCGGGCAACCGCGCTGATATGCTGAACAAGGCTCTTTTGCGCCAGCAGAATCGTGCAGAACGCCAGCTCTAAAAACCCTCCACCGGGTAATTGCCCTATGACCATTCCGAACACAGCAGCCGCGAGGGTCAGGATCAGGATCACCAACACCCCGTTTCGCCGCCTGTGCCTGCCCGTGTTGAATTTCCGGTCGGCAACGCCGATCAGGCGGCCAATCACTGCCACGGGGTGGGAAAGCTGCCGCCACAACCAGTCGGGATCACCCGGCAGGGCATCCAGCACCAAGGCAATGATCAGGACTTCAATCAGGCTCATTCCATCGCTTTCAAAGCGTCGGTCAACTGTTGCCAACTGGACTCGATGCCGGGCAGACCCAGTCGCACCCAGCTCCGGGAATAGGGGAAAATCCGGCTCAGCACCCGATTGCGCACCAACCCTCGCTGGAATGCCCGGGCATCCGGTGTTTCGTATAACCGGAACAGGGTTGTGCCACCGATCGCCCTTATACCGTGTTTTGAAAGCAGGTCATCCAGCCGTTTTGCGTCTGTTTCCAAACGCGCCCTTGTCGCATCCGCCCAATCGCTGTCACGCAGAGCCTTCGCCCCCAGTTTCAGGACCGGCCCGGAAACTGGCCACGGCCCCAGCCTCACGGCCAGTTCCGCCATCATGTCGGGCTGTCCGATGGCAAACCCAAGCCGCGCCCCGGCAAGGCCCCAGAACTTGCCAAAGCTTTTCAAGATCACCGTACCTGGCTCTGACGCTCGCCTGATCAGGCTGGCACCCGGGGCGATATCGCAAAAACTCTCGTCAATCACCAGCAACCGATCCTGCCCTCCTGGCACGTCCTCCTCGTCCCAGAACCGGCCATCGGGATTGTTGGGGTGAACAACAACCCGAGCAGAAGTCGGTGCATGACCAACCTGCCAGCCGGCATTCAGAAAGGCATGGGCGTGCTCGTTGTAAGTCCGCGCTTCGATCTGAACCCGGCCTGCGGGTCTGAGAAAAGGGATTTGCGCAATCAGAACCGAGGCCCCTGATGCGGCAATAATCACGGCATTGTCCGGCACCTGCCAGAACGCACGCGCAGCCTTGAGAATATCAGCCATCGCACCACTATCGGGCAATGCCCCCCAGTCGGTATCGGAAAAACCAGTTACCGGATAGCCGGTGGGATTTATCCCGGTTGAAAGATCCAGCCAGTCGCTGCGATTGCCCCCAAATTCTGCGATTGCGGCGTCCAGACCTCCACCGTGATCACGCGGCTGCGCTTTCATTTGAGATCCGGTTCAAGCACGGGAATACGGCTGACAAAATGCCCTTTTATATCTTCGGGCCAGCTACGATAGGCAACCTGTCCGCTCTGACTTTCGCTGTGCAGCCGGGCATATTCAACCACCGCTTCGGCCTGTTTTCTATCGGGTTCAAAACCGCCCAATACATAGGCCAGCTTCCCTTCTGCCTGAATTGCCAGATTACACCCTTTCCCGCACCCCATAAGACAGGAATGGCGACGGGTTCTGACTCCCTTTACGTCGCTGGCTACGGCTTCGATAAGGCCCGCCAGAATTTCACCGTCAGTTTCTGAAGCTCCGCGAGACTCCCAATCCTCGCGTTTGCAGGTGTCACAGATAGTAATCGTCGTGCTCATGGCGTCTTCCCGAACCGGTTTTTCTGTCCATCAAGCGGATTTCTCTCCACGTTGCAACGCAAAATGGTTGGCAGGCTGCAAATCTGAAACAGTGTTAACCATTTCTTCACAAAGGTTACCCAAAGATGACTGCGGTACAAATTACTCGGGGCGATATGCGTGTCTTGATTGTTGAGAGTAACAGAGATCTCGGTACGGTCTGGAAAAACCATCTGGTCCGGCAGGGGTTTTCAGTTGATCTTGTCGATAACGACACCGACGCCATCAGACATATCCGCTGGGCACGGCCCGAGATTATCGTGCTCAATCTGGTACTGACAAGCGGCAACGCCCTGGCAATCGCGGATTTCGCCGCCTACAGATCACCGAAAACCCAGGTGGTGCTGGTCACAAAGGCCGGGTTCTTCTCGGACGGGTCGGTTTTTGCCCTTGCAGCCAATGCCTGTGCCTATGTCCCCGAAGCGGTCCCGCCCGACGATCTGGCCGCGATTGTCGAGCATTACGGTACCGGGCAACCAGCCTGAGGACACCTCTGTCAGAGGGTTTCGCGCCCATGCGGTTCATCCAGGTCAATCACCGGGTTGATCGGAATGATCCGATGAGGATTTATCGTTTCATGGCTGTAATGATAGTGGCGCACGATATGATCCAGGTTCACGGTTTCAGCAACCCCGGGCCATTGATAAAGCTCCCGCGTATAGGCCCAGAGATTGGGATATTCGCGCAACCATTTCCGATTGCATTTGAAATGTGTGTGATAGACCGGATCAAACCTGATGAGGGTTGTGAACAGCCGCCAGTCGGCCTCGGTCAGATCGGTGCCCATCAGATAGCGATTTGATGTCAGGCGATCTTCCAGCCAGTCAAGCGTTTCAAAGACCGCCAGACAGGCCTCTTCATAGGCCGACTGGGTTGTGGCAAATCCGGCTTTGTAAACCCCGTTATTGACGTTTGTATAGATACGCGCATTGACCTTTTCGATTTCATCACGGCGGGCTTGTGGCCAGTAGTCAGAATTGTTGCCGGTGATATCGTCAAAGGCGGAATTGAACATGCGGATGATTTCAGAGGATTCGTTTGAGACAATCCTGCCCTGCGCCTTGTCCCATAAAACCGGCACCGTCACACGGCCGGAAATTCCGGGGTCGGCTTTGGTGTAGATATCCCTCAGATAGGGCAAACCGAACAGGCTGTCGCCGGTGGCGCCGGGATAGTCCGCCCCCAATTCCCAGCCGTCATCCATCATATCGGGATGCACCACATCAAATGAAACATGGCTGCTGAGGTCTTTGAGCGCGCGAAAGATCAATGTCCTGTGCGCCCACGGGCAGGCATAGGAAACATAAAGATGATAGCGCCCGCTTTCAGCCTTGAAGCCG
This sequence comes from uncultured Rhodobacter sp., assembly GCA_964567685.1. Classification (GTDB taxonomy): domain Bacteria; phylum Pseudomonadota; class Alphaproteobacteria; order Rhodobacterales; family Rhodobacteraceae; genus UBA5972. The sequence goes on from CAZMNO010000002.1 coordinate 70,180, forward strand.
CCTTCACCTGAAGGTCCGGCGCTTCCGTCTTTGGTAATCCAGTTGCGAAACCCGGCAGTTGTGCGAACGAATTTCCCATCGGTGGATTTGGTATCGTACCATTCTGTACTCCACTGGCCGTTCACAAGTTGTCCCATAGAAATATACCTTTTGGTTTCGCTGTTCATCCGACAGTTAACGGTTTTTGAATTGGAATAAATAGCTTTTATTGAACCAGATTGTTTCTAATTCGGTAACAATGAAGCGAGCCAATATTGTTGGACATTAGTCGCGCCCAACATATGAAATGACGATTCTTTCATTGCATCCCGCCCGGCACCGGTCCAATAGAGAGGGTGACGAAGCCCCGCATCCGGGGCCTGAGAGGTGCGCTGCAAATGGGGTCGACCCGAACCGGGGACCCAAGGCAGTATCGTCGGTGGCCTGACGGGCTCATTTTACCTCTTTGATGTGACTTAAGAGGCGGGGGCCAGTGCCAATGTCGAAAATCGGGGTGATGATCTGCGGGCATGGCTCGCGCAGCCAGGACGCAGTGGATGAGTTTGCGGTGCTGGCGAAAAAACTGCCGCCGATGCTGCCGCCGGACTGGATGGTGGATTACGGCTATCTGGAATTTGCCAACCCGGTGATCCGTGATGGGCTCGACCGGTTGCGTGAGGCAGGCTGTGAGCGCATTCTGGCCGTGCCGGGGATGCTGTTTGCCGCCATGCACTCCAAGAACGACATTCCGACAGTGCTGAACACCTATGGCGCAAAACACGGGATCGAGGTTTCCTACGGGCGCGAGCTGGGGGTGGACCCAAAGATGATCGCCGCTGCAGGTGCACGGGTCAGGGAAGCGGTGGACCGGGCCAATGCCGAGTTCGGCGAGATGCCGATGCACGACGTAGCGCTGGTGGTGATCGGGCGCGGCGCGTCCGACCCTGATGCCAATGCCAATGTTTCCAAGATCGCCCGCATGCTGTGGGAAGGCATGGGGTTTGGCTGGTGTGAGACAGGGTATTCCGGCGTGACCTTTCCGTTGGTCGAGCCCTGTCTCGATCATGTCTCCAAGCTTGGCTACAAGCGCGTGATCGTGTTTCCCTATTTCCTCTTCACCGGCATTCTGATTGACCGGATTTACGGATTTACCGATGTGGTGGCAGCAAGGAACCCGGATATACAGTTCGTGAAGGCTGGGTATCTGAACGATCACGAGAAGGTTCTGGAGACATTTGCCGAGCGGATCACTGAACAGGTCGGCACCATGCCACCACCCAATTGTGGTCTCTGCCCTTACCGCACCCAGATTCTCGCGGTTGAGGGTCACGCTGTGCAGGAAATTGCACCGGGTGACCGTGCTTTGCATCCGGCGTTTGGTGATATTCCCCCGCCCACTTGCGTTATGTGCAAGTATCGCGTGCAGGTTCTGGGGTTCGAGGCCGAGGTTGGTCTGAAGCAGGAAAGCCACCACCATCACGTAGAAGGGCAGGGGGCATCGGCCCCTGGATCGAATGTCGCGGATTGCGAATTGTGCGATACGTTCTGCACTGGTGAGTGCCGCTTGTATATGGATCACCACCACCATCACGATCACGACCATTCGCATGATCACGGGCATCATCATCACCATGATCATGCGCACGCCCATCAGCCTTATCCGCAAGCCAAGCATCCTTTAGGGCCGGAATCTGCGCGCAAGGTTCGGTCATGATGGGGCTTTCTGCGAAAACCCCGGCCTGCGGCGCGAGTATTCCTGCCAAGAAGAAGGGGCGGTGATGCGGCCTTATCTGAAGGAACCCGCCGCAATCTATGCGGAAAGTTTTGCCACCGTGCGCGCAGAGGCGCGGCTCGATCGCTTTCCGTCGGGGCTGGATGCGATGGCGATACGGCTGATTCATGCCTGCGGCATGGTCGAGATCGCTGATAGGCTGGCGTTTTCTGCTGGCGCGTTTGAGGCGGGGCGCACGGCTTTGCTGTCAGGTGCACCGATCTTGTGTGATTGCGAGATGGTGGGGGCCGGGATTATCCGGCGCTATTTGCCAGGCGACAACGAGGTTGTGGTGACACTCAATGATCCTTCGGTTCCGGACCTGGCGGCAAGGATCGGCAACACCCGCTCGGCAGCGGCAGTCGAGCTCTGGAAAGATCGGATTGAGGGTGCGGTAGTGGCCATCGGCAATGCCCCGACCGCGCTGTTTCATCTGCTGGAACTGCTGGACAATGGCTGGCCGAAACCGGCACTTATTCTCGGCTTTCCGGTCGGGTTTGTCGGAGCAGCGGAAAGCAAGGCCGAGCTGGCGGAACGTCCTCGGGATTGCGAATTCGTCGCATTGCGCGGCCGCCGCGGTGGTTCGGCCATGGCCTCGGCAGCCGTCAACGCGCTGGCGGCAGGCCTGCCCGAGGAGGAGAGCCGATGAAACCCTGGTTGCACATTGTCGGTATAAGCGAAGACGGCATGGAAGGGTTGACCCCGGCAACCCGTGCCGTGGTCGAGGCGGCTGAAGTTATCGTCGGCGGTGACCGGCATCAGCGGTTGTCGGAAAAGGTGAAAGCCGAGCGGATATCCTGGCCCTCGCCCTTTGATGATCTGATCGAGCTTCTGAAAGCCAACAAGGGCCGTCGCGTGGTGGTGCTGGCAACGGGTGATCCGCTTTGGTATTCGGTCGGCGCACGCATCGGGCGGGCGATTGATCCCGGCGAGATCACCTATCATCCGCAGGTCGGGGCTTTCCAGTTGGCCGCCGCGCGCATGGGCTGGTCGATGGCCGATCTTGAAACCCTCACTGTGCATGGCCGCCCGGTCGAACAGATGATCGCTTTCATTCAACCCCTGCAGCGGCTTTTGATCCTGACGACCGGTGAGGAAACCCCGCAGCAGATCGCCCGCTTCCTTAGCGAACGCGGTTTTGGCAAAAGCCGGATGACGGTTCTGGCGTCAATGGGCGGCGCGGATGAGGCGCGCTTTGACGGGCTGGCGGAAAGCTGGTCACATAATGTGCCGGCGTTCAACACGCTGGCGGTTGAATGCGTTGCCGCCTCAGACGCCGCCCTGATGCCTCGTGTGCCGGGGCTTGCCGATGATCTATTCACCCATGACGGCACCATGACCAAACAGGAGGTGCGCGCCGCCACGTTGGCCAAGCTGATGCCGATGCGCGGCGCGCTATTATGGGATGTCGGCTGTGGCTGTGGTTCGGTTGCTGTCGAATGGATGCGCGCAGCGCGCTATTCGCAAGCCATCGGGATCGAACCCAAAGCCGAGCGCCGGGTGTTTGCCGCAGCCAATGCAGCGGCACTGGGTACGCCGAAACTCGAGCTTGTAGACGGTGTCGTGCCAGAGGTACTTGACGGGCTGGCCGCGCCAGACGCGGTCTTTATCGGCGGCGGGCTGAGCCGCGAAACATTTGACGCCTGCTGGGCCGCCCTGCGCCCGCTTGGTCGGCTGGTGGCAAATGCGGTGACGCTGGAAAGCGAGGCACTGTTGCTGGCGCTTTACAAACAGCACGGCGGGGAACTGGTGAAGCTGAGCGTGGCGCGGACAACGGCGCTCGGTGCATTGACCAGTTGGAAGCCGATGAAACCGGTGACCCAGTGGAGCCTGATTAAACGATGACGGGTGGCGGGGTTTCGTGATGCTGGGGAAGTTGATTGGTATCGGGCTTGGCCCCGGCGATCCTGAATTGATGACAATGAAGGCGCATCGGTTGATCAGTTCCGCTGATGTCGTCGCCTATCCAAGCCTTGAGGGCGCAGACAGTTTTGCGAGGTCCATCGCATCAACCTGTATCAAAGACAGCGCCACGGAGATCGTTATCGGATTGCCGATGACCGTCGCGCGGGAACCGGCGCAGGCAGCCTATGACAAAGGTGCCGACAGGATTGCCGAAGTTCTTGCAACCGGTCAGGACGTGGTGTTTCTGTGCGAGGGTGATCCCTTGTTTTACGGCTCGTTCATGTATCTTCAGGCGCGCCTGTCTGATCGGTTCGCGACTGAAATCGTGCCGGGCATCACTTCGGTTTCGGCGTCTTCGGCAACGCTTGCCAGACCACTGGTCGCAAGAAACGAAACGCTCAGTGTCATCCCCGCGCCGCTTGCGGAAGACGAGCTTGAGGCGCGGATCAGGGCGGCAGATGCCGTGGTGATGATGAAAGTCGGGCGGCATATGGCCAAAGTCCGGCGCGTTCTGGACCGGCTGAACCTGACCGATCAGGCGACATATGTCGAGCGGGCGAGCCTTGCGGATGAAGTGGTTCTGCCACTGGCCGAGGCCCCATTGAACGCCCCCTATTTCTCTTTGGTTTTACTGACGAAAGGCCGTGACGCATGGCTGTGACTCCGGTTGTTATTTGCCTCAACCAGGCGGGAGAGGATGTGGCGCATCGCGTTGCCGTGGCATTGGGGGCTCAGGTGCATGGGCGTGAGAGCAGAGTGAATAAGGCCGATGCCTTTTTCCCGAATGCGCTTGATCACGTGCGCGCACTGTTTGCAGCTGGCGTGCCCACTATCGGCGTCTGTGCTGCCGGCATCCTGATCCGCGCGGTGGCACCACTGCTGGCCGACAAGAAAACCGAGCCGCCGGTCGTGGCGGTTGCCGATGACGCCAGCGCGGTCATTCCCCTGCTTGGGGGGCATCGCGGTGCCAACCGTCTGGCGCGTGATATCGCTGCAGCTCTGGGCGCGACTGCTGCGGTAACCACAGCAGGGGATGTGGCGCTGGGGGTGGCTCTGGATGAACCACCGGCCGGGTATCGCCTGGCCAATCCTGAGGATGCGCAACCGGTGATGGCTTCCGTTTTGGCTGGCAAAACCTTGGCATTGCAGGGCGAGCCGCTTTTTGACCTTGCGGATGACCCCGACGGGGAAATTGCGCTGATCGTCAGCGAACAGCCGGTTGAAACCGGGCCTGACCGGCTGATCTATCATCCGCAACGCCATGTCCTGGGGCTAGGCTGCGCGCGTGGGAGCGATCCCGGTGAAATGTGGGATCTTGTGCAAAAGGTTTTGCTCAAAGCAGGCATCGCGCAGGGGGCAATCGCAGCCATTGCCTCGATTGATCTCAAAGCCGATGAACCGGCGATCATTGATGTGGCCACCCGGCTGGGCGTACCTTTTCGCCTGTTTACAGCCGCAGAACTTGAATCTGAGGCCGAAAGGTTGCAAACCCCATCAGATATCGTCTTTGCCGAGGTTGGCTGTCACGGCGTTGCCGAGGGCGCGGCTTTGGCACAGGCCGGGTCTGATGCGGTTCTTGCTGTGCCGAAAAACAAAAGCGAAAATGCAACTGTTGCGCTGGCCCGTGCCCCTGACCCGATAACATTGATGAGTGGTCGCGGGCGCGGGAAACTCTCGATCATCGGCATCGGTCCGGGGCAAAACTCATGGCGCAGCCCGGAAGCCTCGGCGCTGATTGCCGAAGCTGAAGAGCTTGTTGGATACGGCCTCTATATCGATCTGCTCGGCCCGCTGGCCGTTGGCAAAACCCGCAGTGACTTCCCTTTGGGCGGAGAAGAGGAGCGCTGCCGCTATGCGCTTGAACAAGCTGGTAAAGGCAAAAGCGTTGCACTGATCTGCTCGGGCGATGCCGGGATTTACGCAATGGGGGCACTGGTTTTCGAACTGCTGGATCGCGGGCCTGATCAGATGGGGGTTTCCGATGCAGCACGGCGGGTCGAGGTTGTTTCCACACCCGGAATATCGGCCCTGCAAGCAGCGGCTGCACGGGCGGGTGCGCCGCTGGGGCATGATTTCTGTGCGATCTCTCTATCCGATCTGCTGACCCCGCGCGAGGATATCGTGAAACGGCTCCACGTCGCGGCGGAAGGGGATTTCATCATCGCGTTTTACAATCCTGTTTCAAAGCGCCGCCGTACCCTGCTGGCGGAGGCGCGGGATATTCTGCTGAAGCACCGCCCGGCGGATACCCCGGTTCTGCTGGCCAGCTCGCTCGGACGGCCGGAAGAGCATCTGCGCTATCGGCGGCTTTCAGACCTTGAGGTGGATGAGGTTGACATGCTGACAGTCGTCTTGGTCGGCTCGTCCCATTCGCAGCTGGCAGAGCTAGGGGAAGGCCCGAGGATGTACACACCGCGCGGCTACGCGCGCAAAATTGATGGCGATCTCAGCTGATGGGGAGGAACGAGGCTGCTGCCCTCGTGCTCCCGGAGTATTGAGACCAAAAAGAAGACAAGGAAGCGGTTATGACGGTCTATTTCATCGGTGCCGGGCCGGGAGACCCCGATCTGATCACGGTCAAGGGGCGGCGGTTGGTTGAGGCCTGTCCTGTCTGCCTTTACGCTGGCTCGCTGGTGCCCGAGGCGGTTGTGGCCTTTGCGCCCAAAGGCGCGCGGGTGATGGATACGGCGGTGATGACGCTTGAGGATACCCATGCCGAGATCAGGGCAGCGCATGCGCGGGGCGAGGATGTGGCGCGGGTGCATTCTGGCGATCCATCGCTCTACGGGGCCATTGCCGAACAGATCAGGAAGATCAAGGCAGAGGGCATTCCTTTTGAGATAATTCCCGGCGTTTCGGCCTATGCGGCAGCGGCGGCAGTGATGGGGCAGGAGCTGACCATTCCCGAAATTGCCCAGTCGATTGTACTGACGCGAATGTCGATGCAGTCGACCTCGATGCCCGCTGGTGAGACGCTTGAAAACTTCGGCCGCACAGGTGCCACGCTTGTGATCCACCTGGCGATCCGCAACATGCGCGAGATCGAACGCCAGCTTGCGCCCCATTATGGCAGCGACTGCCCGGTGGTCGTGGCGTATCGCGTCGGTTGGCCCGATCAGATGATCATTCGCGGCACATTGCGCGATATCCGCCGGAAAGTGCGCAAAGAAAAGATCACACGCACGGCTCTGATTTTTGTCGGGCCTGCCATGGCGGAAACGCAAGATTTTGTGGATTCAGCGCTTTATGATCCGGAAAAACCCCATGTCTTGCGTCCGGTCGCCGGGGTTGATCTGGTGGAAGATCACAACACCTGACGATCTTTGCTGCCGCCCCCCCCTTGATCAGCCCTGCGAATCACCCTTTTCTGGCTCGGCTATGGGGGCGGATTGCGATGATTTACGATTTACCTGAAGAGGTTCTGGAAGGGTTGCGTCAGGCGCGTGCGCGCGATCACGGGCGCAAAAACCGTCTGCGGGTGCAGGTCGGCGACGAGCAGTTTTCCATATTGCGGCTGTGGGAAGGCGGGTTTTCGCTGGACGCCGAAGCAGCGCCGCATATTCGCGGCTTTGTCGATATCTACGATGGTACACGCCAGCTTTATCAATGCCTTGTCGTCTGCTCCTCGCTTGAGGGCGGCGAGCGGATTTACGAGTTCAAGCGCCAGACGGCGGCTCTTGAGGAGGCACCGCTGGATTATTATCGCGACGAAGACGCGCCGATTGCGCTGCTGAATTAGACCTTAATCCGTTCAGACAAGAATAGAAGGTCGCACCCCCTGTTGCGGGTGAGTTATCCGTGATAGCGCCCCTCCATGTTCCGCGCTTTGAAAAATAACTGGGCCCTGTTTCTGGGCATTCTTCTTTTGATGGTCTCAAACGGCTTGTTGGCGACATTGCTGACCATCCGCGGCCACGCGCTGGGGTTTTCCGAAACCACGATCGGCATCATGCAGGCAGGCTACCCCGCTGGGGCGCTTTTGGGTAGTGTGGTTGCGCCGAAACTGGTTGAGAAGGTCGGGCATATCCGCTCGTTCGGGGCTTTGGCATCGCTCTGTTCCATTGCTGCGATCGTGCATCTGGTGACTGACGATGCAATAAGCTGGAGCCTGATGCGCGTTCTTGCAGGCCTCTGTTATCCCGGGCTCTATGTGATCAGTGAAAGCTGGCTCAATGCCAAGGCGGAAAACTCCTATCGCGCCAGTCTCTTGTCGATCTATTTCATCGTTCACGCCGCCGGGGCCTCGGCCGGGGCGGCAATGGCGGGGATTGAAGACCCGAGCGGGTCATTGCTGTTTGGCGTCACCTCCATTCTGATTTCAATATCACTGGTGCCGATCCTGATTTCCGACAACAAAGCCCCGGCCTATACTGCACCTGAACGCCTGCCGTTTAGAAAGTTGCTCATCATTTCGCCGATGGCCGTTCTGGGGGCTGTTCTTAACGGTGTTCTGGCCTCCTGTGTTTTCATTTCCCTGCCGCTTTACGGGCTGGCTCTGGGGATGAACGCGGCAGGGGCGGCATCGCTGTTGGTGGTGGCGACTTTGGCGGGGGCTCTGTTTCAGTTTCCCGTGGGCTGGGTTTCTGACCGGATTGATCGGCGAATCGTGGTGGCGTCGGTTTCAGGTCTGGCAGCGCTGGTGGCACTGGGCTTGGCAAGCGGGGTTTTGGATGAACAGGTGCATCTGGCGATTGGGGTGATGGCGGGTTTGCTGTTGCCGGTCTATTCGCTCTGCGTGGCCCACGCCAATGACCAGCTGTCCCCGGCACAGATCGTTCCGGCAAGTGGTACATTGGTTCTGGCGATCAATGTCGGCATTCTGTTTGGCGCGCTGAGCGGGCCTGCCGTGCTCGGCTCGACCGGACCTGCAGGCCTGATGGTGCTGATTGCCTGTGTCAGTGGTCTGACGGTTTTCGTCGCGATGTTCAGGGTTGCGCGCAAAGAAGCCCCGGAAGAGACGCGGGCGGCTCAGGCCCTGTCTGCGCAGGGTGTGCAACTGACCGGCGAACTGCATCCCGAGGCTGAAAGAGCTGGGTGATAACGCGGGTGTTCTCGCCTGAGTAATTGCCATTTCGCCACGCTTCACAAGCAAATCACTTGGAAAGAAATGGGTGCTTATTGGGTGATAGTCGAATAAAATTCGATTAATTTGGCAGATGTTCGAATAAATATCGAAAAATGGGTACGCTGCTTGCGAGATTCTCCAAAATTTCCCTTTCGGGTTTTGCTAACAATACTCCGTTCAATTCTGCCTGAAGGGGGAGGCTGCCATGATCAAGACACCATATCTGTTGTTTCTCGGTGACGCACCGGATGCGCTGGCTGCGAAAGTGGCGCAAGGCATCAAGGACTGGCGACCGGATGTTTCGGTCGGGCAATACCGGATGGAAGGCTGCAACGCCGATATGGGCCTGACCGACATGACACTGGCCGAAGCCAAAGCGGCGGGCGCAAAGACGCTGGTGATCGGGGTGGCCAACCGTGGCGGTGTCATCAGCCAAGCCTGGAAAAAGGTGCTGGTTCAGGCGCTGGAAGAGGGATTTGATATCGCCAGCGGCTTGCACAACCTGTTGCGCGACGAGCCGGAACTGGCCGCGGTGGCCAAGGCCTGCGGCCGCGAGTTGCACGACGTGCGCATTCCCGAAGTCGAGTACCCGATTGCCAACGGGCGCCGCCGGACCGGCAAGCGCTGTCTGGCAGTCGGCACCGATTGCTCGGTCGGCAAGATGTATACCGCCATCGCGATGGAGCGCGAAATGCGCGAGCGTGGCATGAAGGCCGATTTCCGCGCCACCGGTCAGACCGGCATCCTGATCACCGGTGACGGGGTGCCGCTGGATGCGGTTATCGCCGATTTCATGGCGGGTGCCGTGGAATATATCACGCCTGACAATGACGAGGATCACTGGGACCTGATCGAAGGGCAGGGGTCGCTGTTTCATGTCTCCTATTCCGGGGTCACCATGGCACTGGTGCATGGCGGGCAGCCCGATGCGCTGATCCTCTGCCATGAGCCGACGCGGGCGCATATGCGCGGTTTGCCGGATTATCAGCAGCCCAGTCTGCAAAAGCTGCGCGATACGGCGCTGACGCTGGCGCGTGTTGGCAACCCGGAATGTCAGGCCGTGGCCATTTCGGTCAACACCCAGCACCTGTCAGAAGCCGAGGCGCTGACTTATCTGGCTGGTGTCGAGGCGGAAATGGGTTTGCCGGCGGTCGATCCGTTCCGCCAAGGTGCCAGTCGTCTGGTGGATGCACTCGACGGGATCAAGGGGCGTGGGGCTGCGGTGGCTGTTGCCCATGATCCGGCGATTGTGCCAGACGCCTGAGGGTGTGAAAGAGACTCCATGCGCGCCGCGCGGGGAGTATTTTGACCAAAAAGAAGAGGCGGGTGCGATGAAGCTGACCGTAACGCGGGATGTTTTCCGGCTGGCACAGGTGTTTACAATCGCCCGCGGCTCTCGGACCGAGGCGCAGGTGCTGACCGTAACCATCGAAGACGACGGTCATGTCGGGCGCGGCGAATGTGTGCCCTATGCGCGTTATGGCGAGACACTGGATTCGGTTACTGCGCAGATTGAAGGGCTGAGACTGCCGATAGACCGCGCCGCTTTGCAGGCGGCATTGCCGGCCGGGGCCGCCCGCAACGCTGTCGATTGCGCGCTTTGGGATCTGGCGGCGAAAAAGGCGGGTAAACCGGTTTGGCAGCTTGCCGGCCTTCCTGCCCCCGCGCCCGAGATTACAGCTTTCACCCTGTCGCTGGATACGCCTGGGAAGATGCGAGCGCAGGCCGCGGAAAACGCGCATCGTCCGTTGCTGAAAACCAAGCTCGGCGGCGGGGAAGAGGATATCGCCCGGATCAGAGCGGTGCGCGAGGGCGCACCGGATGCGCGCATCATCGTCGATGCCAACGAAGGCTGGACGCCTGATCTATATGAGACTCTGGCTCCTGTGCTGGTGTCACTGGGTGTTGAAATGGTCGAACAGCCGTTTCCCGCCGGTGAGGATGATGCGCTGCTTGACCTGAAAAGGGTGCTGCCGGTCTGTGCCGATGAAAGCTGCCATGACCGCGCCAGCCTGCCCGCGCTGAAAGGCAGATATGACATCGTCAATATCAAGCTCGACAAGACCGGCGGCCTGACCGAGGCGCTTGTGCTGAGGACCGCGGCTCTGGCAGATGGCTACAAGGTGATGGTCGGTTGCATGGTAGGATCATCGCTGGCGATGGCCCCGGCGCTGCTGGTAGCCCGGGGTGCGGCCTATACGGACCTTGACGGGCCGCTTCTGTTGGCCGAAGACCGGGATCCGGCGCTATCGTTTGACGCCAAAGGGGTTCACCCGGCGCCACGCGCGCTTTGGGGTTAAGAAAAAGGGAAGAAAATCATGGGTCGAACAGTTTATGTGAACGGAGAATACCTGCCGGAAGAAGAGGCGAAGGTCTCGATTTTCGATCGTGGTTTCCTGATGGCCGATGGCGTTTACGAAGTAACTTCGGTTCTTGACGGCAAACTGGTGGATTTTGACGGCCACGCCGTGCGGCTGGCCCGATCGCTGAGCGAGCTTGATATGGGCAATCCCATCGACAAGGACGAGTTGCTGGAGATTCACCGCGAATTGGTGCGCCTCAATGACGTGGTCGATGGCGGGGTTTACCTTCAGATCACCCGCGGTGCGCCGGGCGATCGTGATTTCGTTTTCCCGGATCCCGAGGAGACCGCGCAGACCGTGGTTCTGTTCACCCAGTCCAAACCGGGGCTGGCCGATAGCCCGCAGGCCAAAACCGGGATCAAGGTGATTTCCATCGACGATATCCGCTGGGGCCGCCGGGATATCAAGACGGTGCAACTGCTCTATCCCTCAATGGGCAAGATGATGGCGAAAGCCGCAGCCTGTGATGACGCCTGGCTTGTTGAAGATGGGGCGGTGACCGAGGGCACCTCGAACAACGCCTATATCGTCAAGGGCGGCAGGATCATCACCCGTGATCTGTCGACCGATATCCTCCACGGGATCACCCGCGCCGCCGTGCTGCGCTTTGCCCGCGAGGCACAGATGGAGGTCGAGGAGCGGGCCTTTACCATTGCCGAGGCGCAAGGGGCGGACGAAGCGTTCATCACCTCGGCCTCGACTTTCGTGATGCCGGTGGTGGAAATCGACGGTGAGCCGGTCGGTGATGGCAAGGTCGGATCGGTAGCGACACGCCTGCGCGAGATTTATCTGGAGGAAAGCCGAAAGGCGGCGGTCTGATCAGTACTCCGGTCACCCTACACGAGGTTGATACTGCCGCCAGCCTGGACTTCCCGCCGAGCCTGCAACGCCTTACCCGTCAAACCGGTAGCTTGAAGAGGTTACGCCGCCAAACACACCCGTTTCATGGCAGATGCGGGTGGCCGTTGCCCCTTCGGCTGCGCCGAGCGCGCTGAACAGGGGTACAAGGTGATCCTCCTCAGGGTGGCAGATCCGGGCGAAGGGCGCAGACTCCCAATCGATCAGCGCCGCTGTCCGTTATTCTGCCGAAGGGTTGGCAAGCGTTTCTGACAGCCAGTTGTCAAAGGCTGTCGAGGATTCCTTCGCCGCCGGGCCAAACAGACGCAGGTTGTGATAGCTGAGGCCGGAGCCGACGATCAGCACGCCTTCGCGGCGCAACGGTGCCAGCGCTCGCCCGATGCGAAAATGCTGTGTCGGATCATAGTTTTTACGGATGGATACCTGAAATACAGGCACATCCGCATCGGGATACATCAATGCCAGCGGCACGAAGGTTCCGTGATCAAAGCCCCTTTTGTCGTCCTGATGGACGGAAAACCCGGCTGCGGCAATCAATTCGGTGGCCCGTTCCGCCAGCAATGGCGCACCGGGGGCAGGGTAGTCAATCTCGTAAGTATGGGGCGGAAAGTTGTAGTAATCATAGAGCATCGGCGGATGGGCCGCGCGCATCACGGAAACATCAGGCGTTTCCCAATGACCTGAAATGACGAGGACAGCCTTTGGTGTTTCCGGAAGCTCCGAGGGGATGCGGGTGAGCGCGGTCTCAAGCAGGGCTGACTCCTGACGCCGTTCTTCCATCCACGGCCAGGGCCCGCCGCCATGTGACAGGAAATATGTGGGCATCAATTGGGTCATAGTCGGTTCCTTGTCTTGAGGCGTTGTCCGCCTACTTAGACACCAGGATGCCGCACGAAAAGACCGTGTACCACACAGCTTCTGTGCAGAAATGCACAATGTCTCCGTGGTCAATCTGCGTATTGGCGCATTGCCTGCGCCTTCGCCCGCCGTTTTCAAATCGGACACGCGCGGAAACCGGGTCGGTAACGGCGGGCGGTACTGCCCAACCTGGGAATTAATGCTGATGGGGCGATTTGCCGTTTTCAGGCTAGACCTCAGCGCAAAACGCCAGTCCTCTGTCTGAAATGACAGGGGAAATCGCCATGCAACCGTTCGAAGGTATCCGCGTTCTTGACCTCACCCATGTGCTGGCGGGGCCGTTTTGCGCCTATCAGTTGGCCACCCTTGGCGCGGATGTGATCAAGATCGAGCCTCCGGGTGAGCCGGACATGATGCGCGACGAAGGCACGTCTCCTGAACTCAACGAAGCCCTGACAGGCACGGGGTTCATGCCGCAGGCGGCGGGGAAACGCTCGCTGGTGCTGGATCTGAAATCTGAAGACGGGCGCGAGGTCTTTCTGAAACTGGTCGCAACCGCCGATGTGGTAGTGCAGAACTACGCCGGTGATGCGCTGGACCGGCTGGGGCTGGGATATGATGATCTAGCGGCGGTGAAACCGGACCTCATTCATTGTTCGATGACCGGTTACGGGCGCACCGGGCCGAAGGCCGGGCATCCGGCTTATGATCTGGTCATTCAGGCCTATACCGGGCTGATGTATGCCAATGGCTGGGGCGATGACGGAGACCGCCCTTTGAGGGTTGGCCCGCCCGTGGTCGATTATGGCACCGGCATGCAGGCGGCCTTTGCAGTGTCAGCTGCGCTTTACCAGCGCGAACGTACAGGCAAAGGCCAGCAGATCGACTTGGCGATGGCCGATGCGGCACTGATGCTGATGACCGCACATGTCACCCATACGGTGGCAACCGGTCAGTCGCTGCCCGCTTATGGGAACGAAAACACCGGTCGCCCGTCAAACAACGCCTATCTGACAACGGATGGCTGGATTGTGGTTGCCGCTTATACGCCGAAGCAATTTGCCAGTTTCATGCGGGTTCTGGGTTTGGATGACCGTGCCGATGAAATCCTGTCGACGCCCAAATCGGAGCACTCTCAAAATCAGGTAGAGGATCGCCGGAATATAGCCAGGGTGCTGGCAACAAGACCGGCTGCTGAATGGGAGGAACTGCTGAACGCAGCCCACATCCCGGCAGCCCGTGCCCGGCGGATGGAGGAAACGCTGGCAGAGGCGCAGATCGCATCGCGTCAGATCCTACAGTCTTACGGAGAAAGTCTGGCTAGCGATGCCCCGGATCGCCTGCCAACAGCAGCCTTTTCATTTGCACACGGGGGGCCGGATCTGGCGGGTCCACCGCCGGGATTTGGGGCGCAGACAACTGAAATCCTGAAAGAACTGGGGATATCCGACGAGGAGATTTCAAGGCTGACTGTTTCTGGCATTTGCGTCGCATGAGGTCGGTGCGGCAAGATGCATACCATCGGGCTTACGTTGCCTCTGGGAAACAACTAGAGGAATATTGACTGTTCAGAATTGCATTGGCCCTATGAAGTGAGCTAAGTCTCCAACAGGTGTTTCTATGGAGGGTTAAGTGCGATGCTAAGGAATCTTATCAGAATTGCAGATCTGGTTCTTGCAGCGGCTTTGCCTTTCACGGCTTCCGCACAGGATCGGTTCAACGGGTTTTACACCGGCTTCCTCGGTGGCGGATGGACGGATTCAAGTCAGGCTGGTGCCACTCAGGGTATCATTCTGGGTTACGACCGGGCAACCGGTGCATCATCTGCCGGTTTTGTTTACGGTGGCCAGATTTATTTCGGCCATTACACCGAAAGCGGATCAGGATCGTGGCACGATATGTACGCGCGTGCGCGTTTCGGCTGGGCGGCATCGCAAGCGCTTCTGCTTTATGGCTTCGTTGCTTTCGGGCAAGATGATGGCTTCAACACTATCCAGTATGGCATCGGTACGGAATATGGTCTTGATTTTGGCAGCGCAGGTCTTGGCGCTGTTGTTGAAGTGGGCAACGGTGGCAATGCCGATGGCAGTAGCAGCTGGCAGATATGGTATCTTGGCCTGATAAAACGCTTTTGATCAGTAGCTGACCAGATTTTCGGCGTGAAGTGAAGATATCCGTGGTCGGGCGAAAGAAGCAATAGACCGCGGGTTTCTGCGATTCAGTATCTGCTGGTTAAGTAGGGACGGTGACACAAAGGTCGGTCAGTCTTTGCCAGACTCGCCGACATTCTCCCGATACGCCACCTCAAAGTCAGCCTGTTTCTCAGCACTTGCATCAGTTTGGAACTTCTCTTTCCACTCGGCCGTTGACATGCCGTAAAACGCCAGCCGTCCTTCTTCCTTGTCCATCGCAATCCCCCGCTCATTAGCGGCTTCCTGATACCAGCGGCTGATGCAGTTGCGGCAGAACCCGGCAAGGTTCATCATGTCGATATTCTGCACATCGGTCCGTTTTTCCATCAGATGTTCGCGCAGGGTGCGAAAGGCGGCGGCTTGAATTTCGATCTCGGTCTGCTTGTCCATTGGAGCTCCTTTAAAACGGTGTTGCGGCAACCACATCGCGAATGATCGGGGCGAGGCGCTCAGCCCATTGCTTTTGATGCGCTTCCTCACGGATCAGGTCATTACGGATTTCGATCAGAATGTTCGGACGGTTCTGCGAGATGGCGTGCCGGTCGATACTGTCACCATCCAGATGGCCACCATAAGGTTGGTTCTCGCCGATGCAAAGATCGGGTTCATTGCGCAAACTGGCCAGCATCGGGATGCCGAGCCGTTTGTCCTTGCCGTGCAGAATGCCGATATGCCAGGGGCGTCTTGGGTAACCGTTGAGTTGTGGGGTGAAGCTGTGGATTGCGATCAGCACCGGGTTTTGGCGGCTGGCCAGCAAATCAGCCATCCCAGCGTGATAGGGGTGATAGCAGTTTTCAAGCCGCCAGTTAACATCTTCAGCGCCTAGATTGCGATTGCCCGGAACGATCGTGCCGTCATAGATCTGCATGATCAGGGTCGGATCGTCCTCGCCGCGGTTCGGATCGATCACCAGCCGCGAAAAGCGCGACAGGATAACCGGGGCTTCAAGCAACGCCCCGAGATGGCGCGATACGCCATCGGTGCCGACATCATAGGCGATGTGGCGATCCATTTCCGCCGCGGTCAGGCCAAGAGAGCCATTACCGATCTCAATCGGGACGCGATTGGAGGCGTGATCGCAGGTGATCACGATCTCGTTGTCGCGGTTCTGCCCCTCGATTTCAAACGCGGCGTTGGTGTTTGTCATGGATTCCTCAACTTTCAGGCTATAGATAGCGAAACTGAGGGCAGCGACAAGACGCCAGTTGCAGCTTTCGTGCAAATGACACAGACATTCGCCCGAACCGGCGCCATGTCGCACCGAAAATAAAGAAAACGGAAAACCGGGGCAGGGAATGAGACGACTTCGCAATGTAAAAATCGTGGCTACACTGGGGCCTGCCTCGGATAACAAGGGGATGATCCGGGCGCTGTTTGAGGCCGGCGCTGATGTGTTCCGGCTCAATATGAGCCACGGAACCCATGACGAACTGCGCCGACGTCACGCGATTATTCGTGAGATTGAACGCGAAACCGAACGTCCGATTGCCATTCTTGCGGATTTGCAGGGGCCCAAACTGCGCTGCGGTGAGTTTGCAGACGGTGCGGTCGACCTGCAGGAAAACGCGACTTTTCGGATGGACCTCAATCCGGAACCCGGCGATGAAACCCGCGTCTGCCTGCCTCATCCGGAGATTTTTGCCGCACTTGATGTCGGTGAAACTCTGTTGGTCAATGACGGCAAAATCCGTTTACGGGTCGAGGCTTGCGGCGATGATTTTGCAGATATGCGCATCGAGGTTGGTGGCGAGATTTCAAACCGCAAAGGCGTGAATGTCCCCGATGTGATCCTGCCGCTTGCGGCCCTGTCTGAAAAAGACCGCGCGGATCTTGAGTTTGCCTGCCAGCTGGGCGTTGACTGGCTTGCTCTGTCTTTCGTTCAGCGGCGCGAGGACGTTGAAGAAGCGCGCAAACTGGCCGAAGGGCGCGCCGCAATTCTGTCCAAGATCGAAAAACCGGCGGCGGTCAAGGCTTTCGCGGAAATTCTTGATGCCTCAGACGGGATCATGGTGGCGCGCGGTGATCTGGGGGTCGAGTTGCCCGTTCAGAATGTTCCACCGATTCAGAAACGCCTGGTGCGGGCGTGCCGCAATGTCGGCAAGCCGGTCATCGTGGCGACCCAGATGATGGAAAGCATGATTGCGGCCCCGGTGCCCACTCGCGCCGAAGTTTCCGATGTGGCCACGGCGATTTACGAAGGTGCCGACGCGGTGATGTTGTCAGCGGAATCCGCAGCCGGTGATTTCCCAGTCGAGGCTGTCACCACGATGAATGACGTTGCAATCGAGGTGGAAAGTGACCCGACCTATCGCGAGATAGTCGAGGCGTCGCGCACCGCTGCCAGCACCAGCGTGGCGGACGCAATCACGGTTGCCGCGCGCGAAATCGCCGAAACTACCGAAGTGAAAGCGATTTGCTGTTTTACCCATTCCGGAACAACGGCGCTCAAGGTTGCGCGTGAACGCCCTCGCGTGCCGATCATCGCCCTGACACCACTGACTGGCACGGCCCGACGGCTGTGCCTGTCATGGGGCATGCATTGTGTGATGACCTCGGAGGTTGGCCGGTTCAAAATGGCGGTGGTCAGTGCGACCCGGGCCGCCGAGAAATACAAGTTTGGCAGTGACAGCGAATCCGTCGTGGTGATCGCGGGCATTCCGTTCAATATGCCGGGCACGACGAATATTCTCAGGGTTTCTCCGATAGATATGCGTCTTATTGATGATTTTGAGTCAGATTGATGTCAGTGATCTGAGTGTCGCGTAACCAGTAAGAGGGAAATACAATCATGAATGTTCCGGTCAGTTATGAAACACTTCTTGTCACGGGAAGTGTTCTGGCGGTCCTGTCGATGGTCGCCGTCCTCAACGCCATGATTGAGGGGCGGCGCTCACGCGTTGCAAGGTTTTCAGTGCTTGTGGCAATCGGAATTCTGGTTCTGGCGTATCTGAGATCAGAGGACGGGATCGGCTGGCGCGATATCCCCAATGCGTTCGTGACGGTTATCGCAGGCTTTTTGAAATAGCATCAGCGGATGCGCGGTGTCCTGGTTTCGGAAATTGAGTATTTTTGAAACAATGAAACCGGTTGTGTCAGCTCTGATATGGGCGGGCGGTTTATGTGCTTTCCGCTTGCCAAACAAAACCATGCTGCCTATACACCCCACTTCCAACGGTACGGCCGGCTGAAAGGGCTGCCGAGTCGTGCCTGATGACCATTCCTGAGTGAGGAGACGGAAATGCCCAAGATGAAGACCAAATCAGGCGCCAAAAAGCGCTTCACGGTGACGGCTACAGGCCGCATCAAGGCCGGTCAGGCGGGCAAACGCCACGGCATGATCAAGCGATCAAACAAATTCATCCGCAACGCCCGTGGCAAGACCACGCTGAGTGCTGCGGACGAGACGATCGTCAAAAAATACATGCCCTACGCGCGCTAAGAGGAGCCTGAACAATGTCCAGAGTTAAAGGGGGCGCTTCTTCGCACGCCCGTCACCGCAAGGTCGTCAAAGCCGCAAAAGGCTATTATGGCCGCCGCAAGAACGCTTTTCGCACTGCCACACAGGCCGTCGACAAAGCCAACCAGTACGCAACCCGCGACCGCAAGGCGCGCAAGCGCAATTTCCGCGCGCTGTGGATCCAGCGGATCAATGCCGCCGTGCGCAGCCATGACGAAGAGCTGACATATTCGCGCTTCATCAATGGTTTGTCGCTTGCAGGTATCGAAGTTGACCGCAAGGTTCTGGCCGACCTGGCCGTCAATGAACCTGATGCGTTCGGCTCCATCGTTGCCTCGGCGAAAGCGGCGCTGGCCTAAACTTGCCAAAAGTTTTAAGACGGGAAAACCCGCGCTCTGGCGAGTGCGGGTTTTCTTGTTTTGTAAAGATGGCAGGGTGAAATGATGAAACTGGTTGCCAAAAACCCGGATTTTGAAAATCACGTACGTAAGGGATTTGCCGATCAGAGTCTGATGGCTCTTTTTGCCGCTGAACTTACTGAAGTATTGCCGGGTCGGATTGTGATCGAACAGGATTTCAGCCCAAACCTGCTGCATCAGCATGGCGGCCTGCATGGGGGGACCGTGGCCGCTTTGCTCGACACCGCCTGTGGGTTTTCTGCGGTGACCTTGCAGCCTCCGGGTTTTGGCATCACCACGATAGAGTTTAAAACCAACTTTCTGGCGGCAGGGATCGGCGAAAGGTTTCGCATTGAAGCTGATGTCCTGAAACCGGGGCGCTCGGTTACGGTGAGCGAAGGCCGGGCCTATGCCATCAGAGACGGGGCAGAGAAGCTGATCGCCACGATGACCGCAACCAATATGACGATCGCGCTCAACACATGACTGAGACTTGCAATCAGCGGCTCGTGTGATAGCACCGGCGGAACGAATTTCTGAGAAGAACGGATCAATGATGGACGGCCTTGACGCGCTGAAGAAAAAATATCTGGACGGGGTGCTGGCAGCCTCGGACGAGGCGGCACTGGAAGATTTGCGCGTGGCCGCTGTTGGCAAGAAGGGCGAGATATCGCTGAAAATGCGCGAGCTTGGCAAGATGACGCCCGAGGAGCGTCAGGTGGCCGGCCCGGCGCTGAATGCGCTGAAGGCTGAGATCAATTCCGCACTGGTGGCACGCAAGGCCTCGCTCGCCGATGCCGCCCTCGAAGCGCGGCTGGCAACCGAGTGGCTGGATGTCACGCTGGCCGGGCGCAACCGGCCTCAGGGCAGTATTCACCCGGTCAGCCAGGTCACCGAAGAGGTGACCGCGATTTTCGCCGATATGGGGTTTTCCGTGGCCGAGGGGCCACAGGTGGAAAGTGACTGGTTCAATTTTGATGCATTGAACATCCCGCCCGAGCACCCGACACGGACCGAGATGGATACGTTTTACATGCACCGCGACGCGGGCGACAATCGCCCGCCGCATGTTCTGCGAACGCATACTTCACCAGTGCAGATCCGCCACATGCAGGCCCAAGGCGCGCCCTGCCGCATCATCGCGCCGGGTCGTGTTTACCGGGCGGATTACGATCAGACCCACACGCCGATGTTCCATCAGGTCGAAGGGCTGGCGCTGGGCGATGATCTGTCGATGGCCAACCTGAAATGGGTGCTGGAAGAGTTCTTCAGCGCCTTTTTCGAAATCGACGGCATCAAAACCCGCTTTCGCGCTAGCCATTTCCCGTTCACCGAACCCTCTGCCGAGGTCGATATCCAGTGCTCCTGGAAAGGTGGCCAGCTCAAGATCGGCGAGGGGGACGACTGGATGGAAGTGCTGGGTTCCGGCATGGTCCACCCCAAAGTGCTGGCCGCCGGAGGCGTTGACCCCGACCGCTATCAAGGCTTCGCCTTTGGCATGGGGATCGACCGGATCGCCATGCTGAAATACGGCATACCGGATTTGCGGGCCTTCTTTGACAGCGATCTGCGCTGGCTCAGGCATTACGGCTTTGCATCGCTCGACCAGCCGAATTTGCATGGGGGGTTGTCACGTTGATTGTCGGCAAGGAACATGCTCGATCCTGAATTGAGACGGAATGTGCGGCTGCGATTGATGGATTCAATTGCAGAGATAGCAGATGTAGAAGAGCAGAAATCAAATTGGTTGTTACCTGACCAATCAAACCTTCATTTTTCTTACATTCAGTACAGCAATTGCTACTTTGATGTAGTTGATATTGGCAGCGATACAACTGATATTTGGGAACCCCTAAAAGAAATGGTTTCCAAAGGTTTCCTGTCTGAGCGGGAACGAGTTATTATTTCGGATTTCCACGAACTCATCAGCAATCACCAGTCGCCTACAGGCGATGATTGGGATAACGAAGCTGTACTGAATGATCCTAGATGGCTTGCCGTATGCAAGGCAGCAGAGAAGGCCCAAATTGCTTTGTTGCAACTCCCTCTCGATGATGAAGAGCGAAGGAGACTTTCAGGCAAGTAGTTTCAACGCCCCGCCGCCTTCCGGTAGACTTCCCCGCGATTGCGTTTCCCGACCGCTACCACGACAACGATCAGGCTTTCCTTGCGCACCTCATAGACCAGCCGGTAACCGGAGGCGCGGAGCTTGATCTTGTAGTGATTGGGATACCCACGCAATCGGTCGGCCGGAACGATTGGTTCGATCAGCCGTTCAGCCAGTTTCACCTTGAATTGCCGCTTTGTCGTTGCGCCGAGTTTCTTCCAGTCGCGGCGAGCTGCCTTCAGGAATCCAAGTTCATAGCTCATCAAGCGAGACCGGGATAACCTCATCGTCCTTCCGCTCTTCAATAATCCGCGCAAGCTCAAGATCGTCCATCAGTTCCATCAATTCTTCATAAACATCCGC
Organism: uncultured Rhodobacter sp.; assembly: GCA_964567685.1. Classification (GTDB taxonomy): domain Bacteria; phylum Pseudomonadota; class Alphaproteobacteria; order Rhodobacterales; family Rhodobacteraceae; genus UBA5972. The sequence continues at coordinate 91,496 of CAZMNO010000002.1, forward strand.
CGGAACGCAGTAAAACGCCGGTTCATTGCGGTTCAGGATGGCCACAGCGTGTCCTTTGCCTGCCTGAACGGTGCCCATTGGGTTTTTCTTCAGTTCAGTCACGCTGGCAGTCATATCTGCATAGATCGCATGGGCCATGGGCAGTCCTTTCTTGGAGGGCTTTATATAGCACTTTTAAGAGCACTATTCAAGTATACTTTAAAGGCACCTTTCATCTATGGACGTGATACTTATCCCCTTTCCATCGGACGGTAATTCAAGTAATTCGCTGGCAACGGAATTAGCGAATGTGAAACTCTGATGAAATTCACCCTCTCCTGGCTGAAAGACCACCTCGAAACCGAGGCGGGCCTTGACGATATCACCTATGCCCTCACCGATCTCGGTCTTGAAGTCGAAGGCGTGGAAAACCCCGCTGACGCGCTTGGAGCCTTTCGCATTTGCCGGGTGATCGAGGCTAAGCAGCACCCCGATGCGGACCGTTTGCGCCTCTGTCGGGTTGAAGCCTGGCCCAATGGCCCGGAGGCCACGAGCGAGGAAGTGCAGGTCGTCTGCGGCGCCCCCAATGCGCGCACCGGGCTGGTCGGCGTGTTTGCCCCTGTCGGCACTCATATTCCGGGCACCGGCGTTGATCTGAAACCCGGCATCATTCGCGGGGTCGAGAGCAATGGAATGCTGTGTTCGGAACGCGAGCTGATGATTTCGGACGATCACGACGGAATCATCGACCTGCCCGCAGACGCACCTATGGGCGCGCGGTTCATCGACTATGCCGAGCGGAACGATCCGGTGATTGAAATTGCCATCACCCCAAACCGCCCCGATGCGCTGGGCATCGAAGGCATCGCCCGCGATCTAGCGGCGCGCGGATTGGGAACGCTGAAAGTAAAACCCGCTTCTGAAATCACAGAAAGTTTCAAAAGCCCGATCAACGTAACCATTGATCCGGACGTGCTTGAAAAAGGCTGCCCGCTATTCACAGGTCGCCTGATCAAAGGGGTCAAGAACGGCCCCTCGCCGCAATGGTTGCAGGACCGGCTGAAGGCGATTGGGCTGCGCCCGATCTCCATCCTCGTCGATGTGACCAATTTCTTCACCTTTGACCGCAACCGGCCCCTGCATGTTTTTGATGCAGACAAGGTCAAGGGAGATCTTCGCGTCCACTGGGCCAAGGGCGGTGAAAGCCTGATGGCGCTGGATGACAAGGAATATACGTTTGAAGCCGACATGATGGCGATCAGTGACGAGACCGGTGTCGAAAGCATCGCCGGTGTCATGGGCGGCCTTGCCACCGGCTGTACGGCTGAGACGGTGAATGTGTTCGTTGAAAGCGCTTACTGGGATCCGGTCACCATTGCCTCGACCGGGCGGCGGTTGAAGGTGAACTCCGATGCCCGCTACCGGTTTGAACGTGGCGTTGACCCGGCGTTCACGCCGGTTGGTCTTGATCTTGCGGTTGCGATGATCCTGGAGCTTTGCGGTGGCGAAGCCTCTGAAATGGTCGTCGCCGGTGCGGTACCCGACACCACGCGTAGCTACAGGCTTGATACCGATCGTGTCAGTTCGCTCGTCGGCATGGATATTCCGGCCGAAACCCAGATCGAAACCCTGAAAGCGCTGGGCTTTGCGCTCAATGGTCTCAACGTCACCCCCCCGACCTGGCGCCCCGACGTCAAAGGCGTGGCCGACCTAGTCGAGGAAATCGCCCGCGTTGCCTCGCTGACCCAGCTTCAAGGTAAACCGATGTCGCGTGACACGGTCGGCGTGACCCACGCCATCCTGACCCCGATGCAAAGGCGTGAAGCGGCGGCGCGGCGCACCAGTGCAGCGCTTGGTTACAACGAATGCGTCACTTATTCCTTTGTCGATGAGACGTCGGCTGAGATGTTCGGCGGCGGTGCCGAAGCAACCCGGCTGGCCAACCCGATCTCAAGCGAAATGAGCCATATGCGCCCCTCGCTGCTGCCCGGATTGCTGCAGGCCGCGGCGCGCAATCAGGCACGCGGCTTCATGGATCTGGCGCTGTTTGAAGTTGGCCCAGTCTTTCACGGCGGCGAACCGGAAGAACAGGAAACCCTGATTACCGGCCTGCTTGTTGGCCATAACGGCCCGCGAGATGTGCACGGTGCCCGTCGCCCGGTCGATCTTTACGATGCCAAGGCCGATGCCGAGGCGGTGCTCGCCGCCATTGGCGCGCCGAAAAAGCTGATGACCCAGCGCGGTGTCAACAATTGGTGGCATCCGGGACGGGCGGCAAAACTGTCGCTGGGGCCGAAAAACGTGCTGGGGGCGTTTGGTGAACTGCACCCGAAGGTTCTGAACCAGATGGATGTAAAAGGCCCGGCCTTGGCCTTTGCCGTCCACATCGCCAACGTGCCTTTCCCGAAATCAAAATCCGCAACGCGCCCGGCGCTGGAAATCAGCGACTACCAGACCGTGGAGCGCGATTTCGCCTTTGTTGTGGATGCCGAGGTTGAGGCGATGACCCTTCTGAACGCCGCCAAAGGTGCCGACAAGGCGCTGATTGCAGAGGCTTCGGTCTTTGATCAGTTCACCGGCGAACGCGCCGAGGCGCAGATGGGTGCGGGCAAGAAATCCATCGCCATCACCGTGCGTCTGCAACCAAGTGACGCCACCCTGACCGACAAGGATATCGAGGCGGTCTCGCAAAAGATCATTGCCAAGGTTGAAAAGGCAACCGGCGGCCAGCTGCGCAGTTGACGCCAAGTACCACCTTTCGGTCAGGCACTGCTTCAGCCTATCCTTGGATTTGTCCCAGGCAGTTTGGAAACCCGGTTGGTGGAATTTGACTATGTGATCTGTGGCGGCGGTTCTGCCGGGGCCGTATTGGCCGCAAGGCTGAGCGAAGATCCGACCGTTACGGTCTGCCTGCTGGAGGCCGGCGGGTCCGGTCGCAACATTCTGATACGTGCCCCGGCTTTCGTTGCGGCAACGGTTTCAGGCCGTCCGAAACTCAGCAATTGGGCGCTCCATACCGAACCGCAACCGGAACTGAACGGCCGCAAAGGGTTTCAGCCACGCGGCAAGGCGCTGGGCGGCTCCAGCGCCATCAACGCCATGCTCTATGTGCGCGGGCATAGGCAGGATTACGACGAATGGGCTGATCTCGGTTGCCCCGGCTGGGGCTGGGACGATGTTCTGCCCTATTTCAAACGAAGCGAAAACAATGTGCGCGGTTCGGACGCTCTGCATGGGGCAGACGGCCCGCTTCAGGTCACTGACCAGAATGCCCCACGCGCAATCACCGATGCGTTCATCAGGGCGGCTGGTGAAAACCAGATCAGCCCGAACCCTGATTTCAACGGCCCGCATCAGGAGGGGGCCGGTGCCTATCAGGTGACCCAGTATTTTGAGGGTAAGAAGAAAGGCAACCGTTGCTCAGCTGCCGCTGCCTATCTGCACCCCGTCATGGCCACGCGGCCCAATCTGACTGTCATCACTCGTGCCCGTGTTGCACGCGTCATATTGAAAGATAAAACCGCCACGGGAGTTGAATATCTCAAATGGGGTAGGCGGCGCACCCTCAAAGCCAGACGCGAGGTTATCCTGAGTGGCGGAGCTTTCGGCTCGCCGCAGATGCTGCTTTTATCCGGGATCGGGCCGGCTGACGAGTTGAAAGCGCATGGCATTGATCTCGTTCATGAATTGCCGGGAGTTGGGCAAAACCTGCAGGATCATCTGGATTACACCGTGATATTCCGTTCAAAACGGCGCGATGTCGTCGGCCTCAATCCGCTTGGTCTGCTAACATTGGCATGGGCAGGCTTGCGTTGGTGGCGGCATGGCAAGGGCTTGTTTGCCACGCCTTATGCCGAGGGCGGGGCCTTCATCCGTTCCGAGCCGGATTTGCCCAGGCCCGATATGCAGCTGCATTTCCTCATTGGTGTCACCGACAGGCATATGCGAAAAATCCACCTGTCTTACGGTTTTGGCTGCCATGTCTGCTATTTGCGCCCGAAAAGCCGGGGATCGGTCGGTCTCAAAGATGCCCGTCCGACCTCGCCCCCAAAGATCGATCCGAAGTTTCTGTCGCATCCTGATGATGCGAAAATGCTGTTGAAAGGGGCGCGGATCATGGAAAGGGTGCTCTCTGCCTCGTCGCTCGATCCGTGGCGGGGCAAGCAGTATTATGCCCATGACGGTTCGGATGCGGCACTGATGGCCGATATTCGGGCGAGGGCCGATACGATCTATCACCCGATGGGAACCTGTAAAATGGGCACTGATGGAATGGCCGTTGTCGATCCGGAACTGCGGGTTTACGGCATTGAAGGGCTGCGCGTGGTCGATGCTTCGGTGATGCCCAAGCTGATTGGCGGCAACACCAACGCACCGGCAATCATGATTGCCGAAAAAGCGGCGGATCTGATCCGGGGCCGGGTGACATGAGTGGTTACGATCACATCCAGACCGTTGTCGTCGGTGCCGGTGTTATCGGCCTGGCGATTGCCCGTCATCTGGCCACGCAAGGGCACGAGGTGCTGATCCTTGAGGCGGAAGGGGCGATCGGCCAGCACACCTCGTCGCGCAATTCGCAGGTCATCCATGCCGGAATTTACTATCCACTGGGATCTGACCAGCAGCGGCTATGTGTTGCCGGAAGGGCCATGCTCTATGACTATTGCGCAACCCGTCATATCGGGGTGGCAAAGCCTGGGAAACTTGTCGTTGCAAGCACGGAAGAAGAGGCCGCCGGTCTTGCCGAATTATGCAAACGCGGTGCAGCCAATGGCGTGGATGATCTTCGGGTCATTTCAGAAGCTGAGGCACACGCACTTGAGCCGGAAATCAGCTGCAAAGCAGCGATGATCTCGCCTTCCAGCGGCATTGTCGATGCGCCCGGACTGATGGTGTCTTTACTGGGCGAGGCAGAAAGTGCAGGCGCCGTTCTAGCTCTGAACGCGCGGTTGAAAAAGGTTCGCCCGGTGCCTGAAGGCCTGCTGTTGGATATCGGCGACGAGGCCGAAACACGCCTGACCACAGACAACCTGATCAACGCCGCGGCACTTGGTGCGTGGGACGTGGCCCATGCCGTCAAAACCCTCAACAAAGACAGCATCCCGCCCCGTCATCTGGCAAAAGGCAGCTATTTCACGTTCGCCGGGAAATCCCCTTTTCAACACCTGATCTACCCGATGCCGCAAACCGGCTCGCTCGGTGTGCATTCGGTGCAGGATCTGGGGGGCGGCATTCGTTTCGGGCCGAATATGGAATGGGTCGACAAGGTTGACTATACGGTTGATCCCGCACTCAGGCCCCGGTTCGAAGCGACGATCCGGTCCTATTGGCCCGACCTGCCATCGGGGGCTCTGGAACCGGATATGGCCGGCATTCGCCCACGCATCTGGGGGCCCGGCATGGCCAAGCGGGAATTTGTCTTTCAAGGATCAAAAGAGCATGGCGTGCCGGGGCTCATCCAGCTTTTCGGTTTTGAATCCCCCGGTCTGACATCTTGTCTTGCGATTGCCCGTCATGTGGGCAGGATGCTTGAAAACGGGACGAACTGAAGGGAACAACCACTATGAAGCTGAAAGTCTACCTGTCTGGTGAAATCCACACCAACTGGCGCGAAGAGATAATCAAAGGCGCAGAAGGCCTGTCGGTCGAGTTTTCCGCACCGGTGACTGATCACGCTGCCTCGGACGATTGCGGCGTCACCATCCTCGGGTCCGAGGAAAATCCGTTCTGGCATGACCGCAAGGGCGCCAGCCTCAATGCCATCCGCACCCGCAAAGGGATCGAGGATGCGGATATCGTGGTCGCGCGCTTTGGCGAAAAATACCGCCAGTGGAATGCCGCCTTTGATGCGGGTATGGCAGCGGCACTCGGCAAGTCGCTGATCGTCATGCACGGGCCGGAACACCAGCATCCGCTGAAAGAAGTTGATGCCGCGGCTCTGGCTGTGTGCGAGCATCCTGAACAGGTCGTCAGGATGCTGCGCTATGTCTTGAACGGGGAGTTGTAAGCGGCCTAAGGGCGCGGTGGATTGACCATGCCGCGCTGAACGGCGGGGCGGGCGAGGCAGCGCTCGAGATAAGCCGGGACGTTCTCCAGATCGTCCCAGTCGACAAGATCACCGGCCTCATAGAAATTCTTCAGCGTGTTGAGCCAGGGGAATATCGCAATATCGGCGATGGAATAGTCATCCATCACAAAATCACGCCCTTCCAGCCGCTGATCCAGCACGTTGAGCAGGCGCTCGGCCTCGTCGATATAGCGCTGGCGCGGACGCTTATCCTCAATCTCGGCGCCGGCGAATTTGACGAAAAACCCAAGCTGCCCGAACATCGGCCCGATCCCACCCATCTGAAACATCAGCCATTGCAGTGTCTCATAGCGTTTCGCAGGATCACCAGACAGGAATTTCCCCGTCTTATCAGCCAGATAGATCAGGATCGCACCACTTTCAAACAACGAGATCGCCTCCCCACCGGGTCCATCGGGGTCGATGATTGCCGGGATCTTGTTATTGGGGCTGATCTCCAGAAACTCTGGTGTCATCTGGTCATCCGCAATGATGTTGATCAGGTGCGCATCATAAGGCAGGCCAGTCTCTTCCAGCATGATCGATACTTTGACACCGTTCGGCGTTGTCATCGCGTAAAGCTGAATGTTGTCCGGGTTGACCGGCGGCCAGCGTTTGGAAATGGCGAAATCCGCGAGTTCAGTCATTGCGGGTGTCCTTGTTCTCTGGTGGGAAGATTTATACCGGGGCTTCCGCATCCATTTAGGCGCAGTTGATCAGGATAAAAGGTGCCCACTACGGATTCCTTGCTTTGCAGTCGCGATTAGCGCAGATTTAGTAGTGTAAAGCGGTTCTGCAACTACATAAAGGGGGCTTTGATGCTTAAAGAGTTCAGAGAGTTTATCGCAAAGGGCAACGTGATGGATATGGCGGTCGGTATCATTATCGGCGCTGCCTTCACTGCCATCGTCAAATCAATGGTCAGTGACCTGATCAACCCCATCATCGGTGTTTTTACCGGTGGTATTGATTTCACCAATGCTTTCATTGTGCTTGGCGAAGGCAGCTTTGCCACCTTGTTGGAAGCACGCGAGGCCGGAGCATCAGTCTTTGCTTATGGTGCATTCATAATGGCCGTGATCAACTTTCTGATCATCGCCTGGGTCGTGTTCCTGCTGGTGCGCTACGTCAACAAGGTGAAGGCAATGGCTGAAAAAGAGGAAGAGGCCGCTCCGGAACCCGAAGCCCCTGCCGGCCCGAGCGAACTCGATGTCCTGCTGGAAATCCGCGACGCGCTGAAGAAATAGTGCCAGTGCCCCGGTTTCCTGACAAAGAGCGACCGGGGCAGAAGGAGGGAAAATGGAAGCCTTTTTCGAACAATTGAGCTCTTACGGGCCAGTGGCACTTAGCGCGATGAAGGCGGCTGTTGTTCTGGTCATCGGCTGGATTGCCGCCGGGGCCATCAGCCGCGCGGTCCGGCGCAAGGTTCTGGCCGAAGAAGCGCTTGACGACACGATCGGCAGCTTCATCGCGGCAATCATCCGCTGGGTGATCCTGATCGTCGTGCTGGTGGCGGTGCTTGGCATTTTTGGCATCGAGGCGACATCCTTGGTGGCCATTCTGGGTGCAGCAACACTGGCCATCGGGCTGGCGCTGCAGGGCACGATGAGCGATGTGGCGGCAGGTTTCCTGCTGATTTTTTTCCGGCCCTACAAGATTGACGATTATGTGGATGTCGGCGGCACCTCGGGCACGGTCAAGAACATCAACCTCTTTGTGACCGAACTGGTCACCCCTGACAACGTCAAGATCATCCTGCCGAACGGGCAGGCCTGGGGGTCGGTGATCACCAATTATTCGGCACATCCGACGCGGCGGCTCGATCTGACGTTCGGGATTGGGTATGACGATGACGCGGACAAGGCAATGGCGCTCATCCTGTCAACGGCAAAGGCTGACGGGCGGATCCACACGGATCCCGAGCCCTGGGTACGGGTCACGGCTCTGGGGGCCAGTTCGGTCGATCTGACGGCACGCCTTTGGTGTGATCGGGTGGAATACTGGGATCTGAAGTTCAAGCTGACCAAAGAGATCAAGGAAGCCTTTGACAAGAACGGCATCACGATCCCCTATCCGCATGTAGTGCAGATCCGTCAGGAGGGGTGAGCAGCGGGTCATAATGCGCCTTGCTCAGATCGGCGCCGAAATGGTCATGCGTCGTGATAGGGTTTCGTTCATGTCTTCGTGCTCATGCGGCACATGCACCCGTTCAGGCTGGTCAGGCCAACCGGCGTGGCCCAATCTCACGCGCGGGCTTCAGACCCATGTCGGGCTTTGCCATTTGTTCCGCGCGGGGTGCTTTTCTCAATTGGCGGCTCCGGGTTAAATCGCATCGGTTGCCGAACGAGTTACTCGAACGAGGCGTTGGTACAGGGTATCTAGAGCCCGTAGCTGGAAAACGGATAGTAGGTCACCGCGGTTCCGGCTGAAATGCCCTCAGCCCCATCGCCCAGCTCTACCAGCCCATCGGCCCAGCTCAGCCCGGAGATGCGCCCGGACCCTTCTGAATGGAACACTTCGGCCTGACCCTTGGCGTTCAGCCGGGCGCGCAGATATTCCCGCCGACCGGCTTTCTTGTTCTTGGCAAACGCCGCCTCAACACGAAAGCCCTGTGGTGATTGCCAGTTCGCCCCGGCCATCAGCCCAAGTGCGGGGCGGGCAAAGACCAGCGTGCAGACAAAGGCGGCGACCGGATTGCCTGGCAGCCCGAACAGGGGCACAGAATTCCACTGACCAAGTGCCAGCGGCCGCCCCGGTTTGACGGCAATGCGCCAGGTGCTGATCGTGCCTTCTTCCTCAAGGATGGCAGAGAGATGGTCCTCGTCTCCTGCGGAAGCCCCGCCAGAGGTCAGGATCGCATCCACACGGCTGGCGGCATCGTTCAGCCGGTCGCGCAATAATGCGCGATCATCGTTCACATGCCCAAGATCAACCGCAGTGCACCCCCAACGTGCCAACGTTGCCAAAAGCATTGGCCTGTTGGCATCAAAAATCCGGTTCATGCCGGCCTCGGTGCCGGGTTCGCAAATTTCGTCACCGGTGGACAAAATGCCCACCCGGAGCGGCTGAAAGACCTGAATCATTCCAAGACCAGTCGCCGCCAGCAAGGCAACATCCTGCGGCCCAAGCCTATGTCCGGCTGCAAAAAGCGTTTCCCCGGCGTTGACATCCTCGCCCGCCTGACGCGCGTTTGCACCCTTTTTCAGGCCGTCGTGAAAGGCGATTTTGCCGTCCTCTTCACGCGTATCCTCTTCCAGCACGACGGTATCAACGCCTGTCGGCAGTTGCGCCCCGGTCAGAACGCGAATCGCGTGGCCATGCGGCACCTCACCCTCAAACGCCTGACCGGCAGCAGAGCGGGCATCAAGCAGCGGCAGAATCTGCACGCCCGCACCCAAAGCGGCATGGGCAAAGCCATAGCCATCCACCGCGGAATTGGCGGTTGGCGGGTTTGACCGTTTGGCGCTGACACTTGCCGCCAACACCCGGCCCGCAGCTTCAGAAAGCGCCAGTTCCTCGGTGCCGACAACACAATGGAGCCGCTCGCGCAACAGCGCCAGCGCATCATCGACCGGGGTCCAGTCAACCCCTGGCGGCAGGGCAAAACAATCGTTCTTGAGATGTGGAGGCTGCATCAGATCAGACCTGTGTGGTTCAGTATGAAATCGGCGATGGTCTTGGTGTCATCAAGTGCAAAAACCGGCTGGCTGACATGGCTGAGATTGCAATCAGCGGCAACGGCAACGATGCTGTCGTCACCCGGTGCGATCAGGGGCTGGCTGGTTTCGCGGCGATGCGCCTCGATCTTTGGGTGATTGTCGCGTTTGTAGCCTTCGATCAGCACCAGATCGACCGGTTTCAATCGCTTCAGCAAATCGGCCAGCGTGGTTTCCCCTTCGCCTTTGACTTCGTGCATCAGGGCAAAGCGGTTGCGCGATGACAGCAGCACCTCATGAGCACCTGCTTCGCGGTGGCGGTAGGAATCGGTGCCCTGTCGATCAACGTCAAACCGGTGATGGGCGTGCTTGATGGTGGAAACGGTGAAACCACGGGCAGTGATGTCGTCTACCAGGCGCTCCATCAACCCGGTCTTGCCGTTGTTTTTCCAGCCAACTACGCCAAAGATTTTCACGCCAGTTCCTCCGCCAGAAGCCGGTTTGCCAATGCCAGATCCTCTGGCGTGTTGACGTTGAAGAACGGATCGACCGCCCCCATTGGAAAGAGCGCATTTGCAGCGCCACGCCCGTCGGCCCACTGAAGCACGCGGCGCGTGCCATCGTTCAGTGCGCGCCGCAAATCCTCGCGCAGTCTGACCGGCCAGAGGCCGAACACCGGATGGCGCGAGATGCCCGTGGTCGGATCAGAGGTTGCGGCCAGAGCCAGATCCGTACCCTCGGCCTCTGCCGTCGTTACCAGTTGTTCCACCAGATCTGCGGGAAAGAACGGCGTGTCAGCGGCGACCGTGACGATTTGCGAGGCTCCATTTTGCACCGCCCAGTCAAGACCGGCCAAAACACCCGCCAATGGCCCGGCAAACCCTTCGATACTGTCGGCAATTACAGGCAGGCCGTAGGCTGAAAACCTGTCGCAAGGACCATTTGCATTAAGAATGACCGCACTGGCCTGTTTCGTAATCCGTTCGATCACATGCGCAAGGATCGGTTTGCCGCCAAGATCAAGCAGGGCCTTGTCGCCCCCGCCCATGCGCCGCGAGAGGCCACCTGCCAGTATCAGCGCCGGAATATCAGTCATGTTCCGCCCCTTTGCGATGCCTATGCTTTTCCTCGTCCGTCTCGTTCTCGGGGTCACCATCCCAGATCAGCCTGTCCTCTCCGCACAGGCAGATGAAGCGTTTGCCGCGCATCCGCCCGATCAGCGTCAGCCCGACCTGTTTTGCGATTTCCACGCCCCAGGCAGTAAAGCCGGAACGCGAGACCAACACCGGAATGCCCATCATCGCCGTCTTGATCACCATTTCCGAGGTCAGGCGGCCGGTCGTATAGAGGATCTTGTCCTCAGCCGTCGCTTTCTCGCTGCGCATCCAGCCGGCGATTTTATCAACTGCGTTGTGGCGCCCGACATCCTCCATATACACAAGCGGGCGATCGTCTTTGCACAGAACCGTGCCGTGAATCGCGCCCGCCTCCAGATAAAGGCTGGGGGTCATGTTGATCTTGCGCGCCAGAGCGTAAAGCCAGGAGGTGCGCAGGCTGGCAGCAGGCAGTTGCAGCCCTTCAAGCTCTTCCATGATATCGCCAAAGAGTGTTCCCACGGCGCAGCCACTGGTGAGGGTTTTCTTGCGGAACTTGTCCTCGTAATTGGTTTCGCGAAGGGTGCGCACGACGACGGTTTCCAACTCGTCATCATAGTCAACGGCCGTGACCTCGTCCTGATCAGTCAGCATGGCCTGATTTTTAAGAAACCCTAGCGCCAGATATTCCGGGTAATCGCCGATCGTCATCGCCGTGACAATCTCCTGGCTGTTCAGGAAAATCGTCAGCGGGCGCTCTTCAATCACCGAAATCTCGCGCGACTCGCCAGACTGGTCGGTTCCGTCAACACGGCGGGTCAGACCATCAGCATTCATGACCGGTGCGATGATATAATCTGATATTTCGGTGCGTTTTCCCAATAGACTCCTCAAAGCAAATCAGCTTACCCCTGTCTGCAGCCCTATCTAAGGTTTCACAATGACCTTCACCAACCCCAAATCAGCTTTTGTCGCAGGTTTTCGTGATGGCAGCCCGTTTATTCTGGTGGTGATCCCTTTCGGGACGCTGTTTGGGGTCATCGCAACCGAGGCCGGACTCAACCTGATCGAAACGATGACCATGACGGTTCTGGTGATTGCCGGGGCGGCACAGGTTACGGCCATTGCGCTGATGCTTGAACATGCGCCGGTCTTTATCGTTTTGCTGACAGCGCTGGCGGTGAACCTGAGAATGGCCATGTATTCAGCGGCGCTGGTGCCACATTTTGGCAAATCACCGCTCAGGATGCGTATCCTGATGTCTTATTTCATGGTCGATCAGGTATTTGCGCTGGCGGTCAAAAAATTCGACGAACAGCCAAAAATGCCGATGCCGCAGAAAACCGCGTATTACTTTGGCTCGATCTCGGCCCTGACACCGCTCTGGTATGCGTCTTCTTACATCGGTGCGGTGGCCGGGGGGTCGATACCAGCGGAATATTCGCTCGATTTCGCCCTTCCGATCTGTTTCATCGCCCTCACTGCGCCGATGATGCGCAGCCTGCCGCATTTCATTGCCGCACTTGTGTCCATCATCGCCGCCCTTTCTCTCATCAGGGTGCCTTACAATCTTGGCCTGATCCTTGCGGCAGTTCTGGCGATGATCGCTGGTGCACAGGTCGAACTCTGGCTAAAGCGGCGCGCGTCATGATCACCGACAAACCGACATTGTGGATCGTCATCGCCGGATTGGCGGTTGGCACATATCTTATCCGGTTTTCGTTTCTCGGCCTGCTTGGAGGGCGCGACCTGCCGGACTGGGTGCTGTTGCATCTGCGCTATGTCGCGGTTGCGGTCATGCCAGGTCTGATCGCGCCGCTGGTCGTCTGGCCCGCAGCAACCGGTGGCAGTCCGGATACGACCCGCCTCGGTGCAGCCCTGTTTGCCTTTCTGATCGGCATCCTGACCCGCTCTGTAGTTGGCGCGGTCTTTGGTGGGCTGGTCGCCCTTTACGGGCTCCAGGTCATTCTCGGCTGACCCGCCTTCTCTTTTTGCAAAATATCCCCGCCGGAAGCTCCGACCCCTGCCTAAAGCGGCAGGGCCGTGGTATTGGAGACGGTGCGCAGAGCAAAGGACGAATGCATCTGCGCCACCCCAGGCAGGCGCGCCAGATAGCGGCGGTGAATTCGGGCAAAATCATCGGTATCCCGCGCCACCACTTTCAGGAGGTAGTCCGCAGTCCCTGCCATCAGATGGCATTCCAGAACATCCGGTATACGTGCAACCTCTTTTTCAAATGCTTCCAGCACCTCATCCGCCTGGCCTGACAGCGTGATTTCCACAAACACCGTCGAGCGGCGATCAAGCTCGCGCGGATCAAGCAGCGCGACATAGCCGGTGATCACCTTGTTCTTTTCAAGCCGCTGCACCCGCCGATGGCAGGCCGATGGAGACAGATTGATCTGCTCTGCCAACTCGGCATTGGTCATGCGCCCCTGTTTCTGCAACACGGCTAGGATTCGGCGGTCTGTCTGATCAATCTCCATTTTTCGCACATTCCTTGCTCAAATCTGGCTAATATTCGTCAAATCTATCATGAATACCCCCTGATTACACTGAAATTTGCAAAGCTATTTCCCCGAGCTTCCGGCAAGATCGCTCTATCGTTACGGCAGGTAGTGGAGAATCTGAAATGCTGATCGGTTGCCCGAAAGAGATCAAGAACCAGGAATACCGGGTCGGCATGACCCCGATGGCCGCACAGGAGGCGATAAGCCGGGGCCATAGTGTGATCATTGAATCCGGTGCCGGTGCCGGTGCGGGATTTCCCGATGAGGATTACACCGGCATCGGTGCCGAAATCGTCGAGACCGCGGCAGAGATTTTCAAGCGCGCGGAAATGGTCGTCAAGGTGAAGGAACCCCAGGCGGTTGAGCGCAAGCAGCTAAGCGAAGGGCAGATCCTGTTCACCTATCTCCACCTCGCACCCGATCCCGCGCAGACCCAAGACCTTTTGGAAAGTGGCGTGACAGCCATTGCCTATGAAACCGTCACCGACCGCAACGGCGGCCTGCCCCTCTTGGCCCCGATGTCCGAAGTGGCAGGCAGGCTTGCCCCGCAGGTCGGTTCCTGGACCCTGCAAAAAGCCAATGGCGGGCGCGGTGTGCTGATGGGCGGCGTTCCTGGTGTTGGCCCGGCACGGGTCGTGGTGATCGGTGGTGGGGTTGTTGGCACTCACGCTGCGCGCATTGCCGCCGGAATGGGTGCGAATGTCACCGTTCTGGATATGTCGATGCCGCGCATGCGCTACCTTGATGATGTGTTCGGGCACCAGTTCAAAACCCGCTACGCCTCCAAAGGCAACACACAGGAACTGATCACCCGGGCCGATATGGTCATCGGGGCGGTGCTGGTTCCGGGTGCGGCTGCGCCCAAGCTGGTCAGCCGTGCGGACCTGTCAACCATGATGCCGGGGGCGGCGATTGTTGATGTTGCGATCGATCAGGGCGGCTGCTTTGAAACCTCAAAGGCGACCACTCATGACGATCCGATCTACGAGGTCGACGGCATCATGCACTATTGCGTCGCCAACATGCCGGGCGCAGTTGCCCGCACCTCAACCATCGCCCTTGGCAATGCCACCATGCCCTTCATGCTGGCATTGGCTGACAAAGGCTGGCGGCAGGCTTGCGAAGATGACGAGCACCTGCTGAACGGGCTGAACACCCATGCGGGTCACCTGACCTACTTTGCCGTTGGCAAGGCGCTGGGGCTTGACGTGATGTCGCCCGCGCTGGCGTTGAAGAAATAACGAAGGGGCCTGTCCGGTTCTGGCATAAGAACTGAACCGGGCAGGCCATTCGTGGTAAAGACCCGCCTTTTCTGACGTGGTTAAAACGCCTTTTTTGCCAACGACCCATTTCGTTGACATAATCAGTGTCCATTTGAAACGGCTGCATATAATGCAGCGCCTCCATCCAACAAAACCAATCCGCACGCAACAAATTGCAAAGGCCCCCGCACCCCGTCCCTGTGCATGACGGCAATGTGCGGCTCTGTGACTAACCGGCCAATATCAGGTCTGGGCAGAATACCACCGTTTCAAAGAGATATCGAAGGGTTCAGAAAAGAGGCCGTCGCCTCAGTTAAACGTACCGGCAACCCGGCCGAGCAGCATGAATGCCCGCGCCGTGCGGGTTTCCCCCATCTCCGTCAGTTCCTGATCCGAAGCATTCGCCTCAAAATCAGTCAGAACCAGATCGAACTGGCGCAGGAAATGATGTGCTGCATCACGAAAAACAGGGTCCTGTTTCATGCGCCCACCCGTCAATGCCAGACAGGAACGGTCACGAATGCCGCCAAGACCGGCGATAACGGGGCCGCGATCACCCTTGGCAAAGCGCCGCCAGGTTTCAGCGCGCGGGCGGTCGGGGCGCAGATCGTCCATGTAAATGCCGTCTTGCGACAACAGGGTCAGGATATCCTGCGAAGCCCGGATCATCTTAGCAATGTCACGATCTTCCAGGGCGCGGCGCAGGGTGCGGAACCCCTCGCGGTCGGTTTCGTTTTCCGGGAAATTCATTGCCCTGATAAACTCGGCAATCGTGATCGGTTCCATCAACTCGCTGGAAGGTGTGCCCAGCGCCAGCAAAGGCTGTTCGGTTGTATCCTCGCTGGGTTTTTTACTCAGCGCCGCTTTGGTCGTGCTGACCTCCTGCGCCACGGGTTCCCGCCGCGAGGCAAATGTCGCAATCGCCGTCTCGGTCTGTTTCTGCGAGGCCGCGATCTCGCCCAGCTGTTTTTCTAGCGAAGGTTTCACACTTTGCCCGGCGGTTTGCTGCTGGGTCACATAGGCATGGCGCATCGCATCGATCGAGGATTGCAACCTTGCTGCCTCTTCGCGCATGACCTTGGCGGTTTTGGCGCCCGCACTGGCAACCCAGATCAATCCGATGGGCAACAGGATCGACACCATCGTCATAACGAATGTCATCGGATTGAAACCGGGGGTGTTTTCGTCGGACGATATCCCGATAAAGAGCCAGAAACCGGCGACAACAGCGACCCAGATCAGGCTCAGAACCGCGGCAATAATGTCGGAAAGTTCAACACGATTGCGCACCTGCCGACCGTATATTCCAAGGTCGAGCGGAGCTTCGGGTTTTCCTGAATCCATGGCGTAACTGCCTTAGGGGATGGTCATCACTGACAATCTCGCACTGGTTTCAGGAAAAATCCACCGGTGCAAGCCATTTTTCCGCGCGAAAGACTGCCACAAGCGTTCAGATAAACTTCACACTGAGGATTTCGTAGCTTTTTGTGCCCCCGGGCGTGTTCACCTCGACGGAGTCACCCTCTTCCTTGCCAATCAGTGCCCGTGCGATGGGTGATTTGATGTTGAGCAGGCCTTTTTCAATATCAGCTTCGGGTTCACCAACGATCTGAAAGGTTTTCTCTTCATCGGTGTCTTCATCCGCCAGTTCGACTGTGGCACCGAACTTGATCGCTCCATTAAGCTTGGTAACGTCGATCACCTGAGCCAGTCCGATCAGCCCTTCAAGCTCTTTGATCCGGCCTTCGATATGGCTCTGCTGTTCGCGTGCCGCGTGGTATTCGGCATTTTCCGACAAGTCGCCATGCTCGCGCGCCTCTGCTATCGCCCGGATCACGGCAGGCCGTTCAACCGATTTCAGGTTTTTCAGCTCTTTGTCCATGGCTTTGTAGCCCTGGGGTGTGACGGGGATCTTTTCCATTTCGCCCGGATCGTCCTTGTCTGGTTTCTCGAACGCCGAACATAGGATTTGCGCTGGCGAAGGGCAAGGGATTCTATCGCCAATTGCAGCCGCCGCGGGACCTGCCCGTATTGATTCCTATTCGACCGAATGGTGCGTTTTCGGAAAACATTGATGGACAGAGGCTTTGTCGGTTAGCCTTCTTGTGTTGAGTGCAAAGGATTCGAGTCGCCGATGGCATTTTTCCCCTCCCTCCCAGAAGACGCCCATCTGTCCGATCTGTTTCAGCGATTTCCCGACAATGCGGGGCCGTTGATGGTCTACCTTGAGGGTATCCTGCGTTCCGAAGGGGTTTTTTCAATCGGCGAGCGCGAGCTGATCGCGGCCTATGTCTCGGGCCTCAATGCCTGCACTTTCTGTTATGGATCGCACCGCGTCTATTCCGAGATTTTCGGTCTGCCGCGCGGAACCGTTGATGCCCTGCTGCGCGATATTGAAGGTGCAGAGATCAGCGACAAAATGAAACCGGTTCTGCACTATGTGAAAAAGCTCAACACCCTGCCGTCACGACTGACCCAGGCCGATGCGGATGCCGTGTTTGCGGTGGGCTGGACCGAGCGGGCCCTGTTTGAAGCGATCCAGGTCTCAGCCGCCTTCAACATGATGAACCGCATCGTCGAAGGTGCCGGCGTAACCTTTGATTATGACAAAAACGATGATGTGCGACGCGAGCTCAGAAATCGTCGCCAGCACTCCTATCTCGATTTCGGTCGCCGTCTCGGGGTGATCCCGCCGGAAGATGAGTCACTGAATGTCTGACAGTCACAAGGCGGCGCTGGTTCCTGAATCTGCGCATTGTTGATCTGACAAGCCGATTTCCCACCCAAAGACCTGTAATCGGCCTTGTTTCCAACAGAAAACTCCAATTCTGCCGTTTGGTCCCGATTGACCTGACCCCGCGCCTTGTCTAGGCATAGCCGAGTTGAAAAAGCACGTGATCCGAGACAGGAGTCCGGGGTGAAAAAAGGGGATGGCTCATGGCCGATATTGAACGCGAGTCGATGGAATATGATGTTGTCATCGTGGGTGCAGGCCCCGCCGGTCTGTCGGCGGCCATTCGGCTCAAGCAACTCAGCGAAGACCTTAATGTCGTGGTGCTGGAAAAAGGCTCTGAGGTCGGCGCCCACATTCTTTCCGGCGCGGTGCTTGACCTTGTCGGCCTTGACGCCCTGATCCCCGATTGGAAAGACCGCGGCGCGCCGATCAAGGTCAAGGTCAAGAAAGACAATTTCCTGATGCTGGGGCCGGCCGGTTCGATCCGCATCCCCAACTTCCCCATGCCGCCTTTGATGAACAACCACGGCAAATATATTGTCTCGATGGCCAATGTCTGCCGCTGGATGGCCGAGCAGGCCGAAGAGATGGGTGTGGAAATCTTCCCCGGAATGGCCTGTTCCGAGCTTGTCTTCGGCGACAACGGCGAAGTCAAAGGCGTGGTGGCCGGTGAGTTCGGCAAAAACCCCGACGGCACCCCCGGCCCCTCATACGAGCCCGGCATGGAATTGCATGGCAAATATGTTTTCCTCTCAGAAGGTGTGCGCGGCTCGCTTGCCAAGGAAGTGATCGCAAAATACGACCTGCAAGCCGGCAAGGATGTACAGAAATTCGGCATCGGCATGAAGGAAATCTGGGAGATCAGGCCGGAAAACCACTCCGAAGGCACGGTGACCCACACCATGGGTTGGCCCCTTGGCGGCAATGCCGGTGGCGGCTCGTTCATCTATCATCTGGAAAACAACCAGATCTATATCGGCTTCGTTGTCCATCTGAACTACAAGAACCCGCATCTCTTTCCATACATGGAATTCCAGCGCTTCAAGCATCACCCGGATGTGGCGAAGATTCTGGAAGGCGGCAAGCGGGTTGCCTATGGCGCACGGGTGATTTCCGAAGGTGGCTGGCAGTCGATCCCGAAAGTAGTCTTCCCCGGCGGCGCACTGCTCGGTTGCTCGGCAGGGCTGGTCAATGTGCCCCGGATCAAAGGCAACCATAACGCCATGCTAAGCGGTAAAGCAGCCGCCGAAGCAGCCTATGCCGCCATCAATGACGGGCGCGGCGGCGATGAGCTGACCGCTTACGAGACCGACCTGCGCTCAGGCCCCATCGCCAAGGATCTGAAACGGGTGCGCAACGTCAAACCGCTCTGGTCGAAATTCGGCATGCTGCCTTCGCTGGTTCTCGGTGGCCTTGACATGTGGGTTGCCAACCTGACGGGCTGGAACCCGTTTGGCACGCTCAAGCACGGCAAAACCGATGCCGCCGCGACCGAACCTGCGGACAGGCACAAGATCATCGAATACCCGAAAGCCGATGGCGTTCTGTCCTTTGACCGCCTGACCAATGTCAGCTTTTCGGCAACCAACCACGAGGAAGAGCAGCCCTGCCATTTGCAACTGGCCGATCCCGATCTGCCGATCGCGGTTAACCTGCCTAAATACGCTGAACCCGCCCAACGCTACTGTCCCGCCGGTGTCTACGAAATCCTGCGCGACGATGACGGATCAAACCCACGCTTCCAGATCAATGCGCAGAACTGTGTGCATTGCAAAACCTGCGATATCAAGGATCCGAGCCAGAACATCACATGGAAAAGCCCACAAGGCGGCGAGGGGCCGAATTATCCGAATATGTAAGGGTTCAGCTGTCGCGAAGACAGTTGGCCAACGCCTGATTTGCGCCAGACTTGCAGAAGTTTGGCACCTCGCGAATGTTGGAAATCAGCCAACTTCGCGCAGATCGATTGCCCGCATCCCGCAACGCAGAGGATATAAACCATGATAAATATTGAAAAAGTCCGCCTGGATACGCCGAGTTGCGAGCGCGTTTTGCACTTCAACAACGCCGGATCGTCGCTCATGCCTGTTCCGGTATTCAAGGCCCTGCAAAGCGTATTGGCAAATGAGAACGAAGTCGGCGGCTACGAGGCAGAACGCCTTGCCCAAGACGATATTCAGGCCTTCTATACCGAGTTTGGCGCACTTCTGAACGCCGACCCCGAGGAAATCGCCTTTGTCGAGAATGCAACCCGTGCCTGGGACATGGCGTTTTACGGGCTGCATCTGGCACCCGGGGACAGGGTGATCACCCACGGGTCCGAATACGCCTCCAACTACCTGGCACTGCTGCAGCAATCGCGCCGTCTCGGGTTTGAGATCGACCTGGTGCCCTCTGATGCTTCCGGCCAGATCGACGTTGAGGCTTTGGACAACTTGATCGCCGCAAAGACGAAACTGATCGCGATCACACATGTTCCGACGCAAGGCGGCTTGGTCAACCCCGCCGCTGACGTCGGCAAAATCGCGCGGAAACACGGTGTTCTTTACCTGCTTGATGCCTGCCAATCCGTGGGTCAGATCGACGTCGATGTTGCTGAGATCGGCTGTGATATTCTGTCGGGCACGGGTCGCAAGTTTCTGCGCGGACCAAGGGGAACGGGGTTTCTCTATGTCCGAAAGGGCATCATCGACCAGATTGACCCCCCGTTTATCGACCTTTTTTCCGCCAGATGGACAGAGGCGAACGGTTTTGAGTTCATCAAAGGCGCCAGGCGGTTTGAAAACTGGGAAAGCTATGTCGCGGGGCGCGTCGGCCTGATGGAAGCCGTCCGGTATGCGCGCAAAATCGGTCTTTCGAATATTGAACAGCGCGTGGCACAGCTTGGCCAGGACCTGCGCGATGCGCTGTCGCAAATCAGCGGTGTCAGCGCGCATGATCTGGGAGAGAGAAAATGCGGTATCGTCACGTTCACCAAAACGGGCATTGACCCCAAGGATATCGCGGAACGTCTGCGCTCAAAGGGGATCAATGTATCCGTATCACAAATGCGCTCCGCCCGGCTGGATCTGCAACCGCGCGGTCTTGAATCGCTGACCCGCGCTTCCATCCACTATTTCAACACCCGCGATGAAATCTCGCGATTTGCCAAAGCCGTGGAACAGGTGTAGCCGAAAGCAGGCCTGGCAGGCGAACCGGGTGCTTTTATCACCTGCGTATCCCGCGCTATCCGTCGCGTCCGGGTTCGTCCGGATCGCTGGAGAACAAAGCGATCTTGTTGCCTTGAGGGTCGCGAAGGTAGCCCACATAAAAATGAGGTCCATAGGAAGCGCGGAAGCCCGGCTGGCCTTCGTCAAAACCACCCGCGGCAAGCGCTGCGGCATGAAGGTCACGAACCTGCATTTGACTGCGCGCTTCAAACGCAATCATGGTCCCGTTCCCAGCCGAGGCCGGATGGCCATCAAAGGGTGATTTAACGTAGAAATCTGGCAGAGCGACAAGCTGGTCGGGTTGACTCTGCAGAGTATAACTCAGGTCCCCATGAACCTCGTCTAGCCCGTAACCAAGCGCGGGCAGGAACGCAGAATAGAACCGCTTCGCACGCTCAATGTCGTCAGCACCAACGGTGACATAGGCAATCATTCCGTGTGCTCCTTTTGGGAAGTTTGGTTATTGGCCCGGGTATACCACGTATAACACGCCCACGCACAACTCGGAACAATGGCCGCAAGACTGTCCTATCGGGTATAGTGCGAACCGGGATTTGATCTGCTCATTCTTTGCGTTTCCCAAACCACATTCGACTGATCAGCCCATCCCGCAAAAAGAACTGATGATAGGCCCAACCTGCAAAGTGCAGGCCAATCAGGACGAGCAGCAAAGTCGCGACTCCTCCATGTGCCACGCGCGCTGAAAAAACGTTGAAATCAGCGGGCAAGGGTGCACCCGAACCGGAAAACACGATCGCAAACAGATCAGCCGAAAGGGCGGTGCCAATGCCGCTTCCAACCATCGCGAAAACAAGAAGATACATTCCCCAATGGGCGAATTTCGCTCCTGAATTGAGCATCGGATTGCCGGTGTCCGCTTCGGGAGGACGCTGTGAAAGAAAGCGGGTTGCAAGCCGTATGATCATGAACGCGCCAACACTAAGCCCCCAAATCATATGACCGGTCAGCGCAAACATCTTGTCAGGATCATCATTCTTAATATCGGCCAGGCCGGGCCCGCCGACAAGCAGCGCAATCAGGATCATAACGGCAATAAGCCAGTGAAGGCCGACGAGAAGGGGATGGTATCGCTTCATCAAAGAGTTCCAATGCCAGTGTGTTGCAGCGCCAAAACGCACGTGCTTGAGGGAAGTATCATTTCAAACTATCAAATTCCTTCATAATAATATATGAAACAAAAGAAACGTTATGTTACACTAAAGAAACATGAGAACAACTGACTGGCAACAATTGCCTCACTTTCTCGCCGTAGCGCGGGCCGGCAGTCTGCGCGCCGCTGCGCAGTTGGCAGGAGCCAATTACGGCACCGTGAACCGAAGTATTCAGGCACTGGAAGCAAGCTATGGTGCCCGGTTGTTTCACCGGTCCAGACGGGGGTTCACGCTTACCGAATTCGGTGAGGCGCTGATGCCGATTGCCGAGGACGCCGAACAGAAAGTCATCGCGGCCCGAAAGCGTGTCGAGGGGATGGACAAAAGCGAATCCGGCAAGATCCGGTTCTCGCTCTCACCGACTTTGGCCTATGATATCGTGGCACCGATCATTGCCCGGTTTGGCGATCAATATCCCGAGATTGATATCGAGTTGCGGCTGACCTCAGATGTGGAATCCATCACCAATGACGAAACCGACATTTCCCTGCGCGCTGCAATCGAAGTAACCGATGACGTTGTCGCGCGTCGACTTTTCCGGCTTGATCTGGGCACATACGCCAGCAGCGACTATGTTGAAAAGATCGTCCCGAACGCTGGACCGGAAGGCTTGGGACTGACCTGGATAGGGTTGCCCGGTGATGGGGATGCTAAAAGCTGGTTGGCACGTTCGTCGTTCCCCAAGGCTGCAGTCCGCCACGAGGTGACTGACGGACATATGCGGGCCCACCTCGTCAGCCTGGGTGCGGGCATTTCCCACATGCCCGTCCTGTTTGAGCAGTTTTTCCCAAACCTCCGCCGCATGCCCGAAACGGAAATATTCAACGGACCGTGGCTCTGGATATTGCTTCATACCGACCTCAGAAAAACCGTCCGCGTCCGTCGATTTGTTGACTTTCTGACAGCAGAAATGCTCGCGCTGCACAAAAGGACTCTGACCTCACGTGACCACGTGCCGAAAGGGGAGTGAAAGACTGCTTCGCCTCGTGCACTGGCCTCCCATCATCCTGCGCAGAACCCGCAACACCAACGACCCGAGCCAGAACATCACCTGGCTATGACCACAAGGCGTTAAAGTACCGAATTAGCCAAAAACGTAACGGGTCAGCTCATGTGAACCCCGGGGGCGAATGCCTGTTTTGAGCCCAAGTTGCACAATGCTGCACATTGCAATAGTGTCCGCTTTTTTTGATGCAGCAATTCCCCTCGGCATATGATCATGACCAACTACCATTCACGAAACCCTGCCGGACTTTCGGATGCCGAATTGGCATTTCAAGCCGATCCCGACAATTGGCGGTATGGTCCTACCTTCGATGTCCGCTTTTTTTTCAACCACTCGCTCGATTTCGTCGACTTCGAGACTGCTTTGCTGAATGATCCTCTTCGCATTGTCGACCCGAGGTTTGACACACCGGGCCGAGTGCTCCTTCGCCATGACCAATGGCCAAATTGCTTAGGTGCACGGTACTATGACTTTCAGCGACCCAATCGTCGCGAGCCGACGATCGTGTTCTACCCAAATCAGTATCGCACAGTGGTAGGCGGAAAGCCTTCCGGTGGTCGAAACGGGGCCCTTGGTGAGTTCGTGGAACCCATCATTTCCCTCGCGCTCCGCATCAAGACCGCATGCGACGCTCATGAAGTCCTGCTGTTTTTCGAGGACTTTTACCCAGGTAAGAGCCCAGAAACTGAGGTCTTTCCGGGCATATTTCTTGCCGAACAGATTTTCAAAGCAATGAAATAGTTTGGCATCGGTGGCTGTTGGCGACTGTTGGCAATTTACCAGAAAGCCAGTGGCCTTTGATCAGTTCTGGCTGCCAAAAAATGAGTGCAATTTGCTTTAGTTTACCGTTCGTTGAATTCACTGGGGACATTGGAGCAGTCGCCGCGATAGGCAGTAAAGCCCGCATACCTACCCCGGCGACTTTCCCCCACATTCCCCCGCAACACCAAAGACCCGAGCCAGAACATCACCTGGCGCTGCCCGCAAACGGGCAGGGGCCATAACCCTCCCAGGTTGTGACCTCGCAATAACTTGCTTGCATGTTAGTCGAAAACCCATGATCCCCGCATTGCCAATAGTGGGCCACCAGACTAGGCTTCGCGATGACAAATCAGTGACCGAGGATCTTTCGCGTGACCCCCATTTTCAGGCCGGCTTTATTCGCTGTGACAATCGCAGCAATTGCCTTTGTATCAACCCCGGCACCCAGTCAGGCAGACAGCCTGGCCGGAAGCTATCTGGCCGCAAGTCAGGCGAATTACGAGAATAATTACGAGGCCTCCGCGCGCTATTATGCCCGCGCTCTGGCCAGTGATCCTGACAATCTCGACCTGATGCAGAATCTTTTGCTGGCCTATCTCGGCAAAGGCGATGTCGAGAGCGGGTTGAGTATCGCGCGCCAGATGCAGAACAAGGGTGCGATCAGCCAGCTTGCTGAACTGATGCTGCTGTCTGAACATATCAGGAATGGCGATTTTGCCGCCGCTAACGAGATGTTTCTTGCCGGCAAGGAATTCAGCCCGCTTCTGGACGGCCTCATTCAGGGTTGGGTGTATCTGGGCATGGGGCAGATGTCCGATGCGATCGCCCGCTATGACCAGATGGCACAAAACAGCGCCATGCAGGTGTTCAGCGATTACCATCATGCCCTGGCGCTTGCCGTCGTAGGTGATTTTGAAGCCGCCGAGCGGATTTTTCAGGGTCGCAATGGCCAACCTCTGCGCATCGGGCGCCGCAGTCTGATTGCGCATGTCGAGATTCTGTCTCAGCTTGAGCGTTCCGACGAGGCGCTCAACATGCTCAATGCCGCACTCGGCGGTTCCGGCGATCCTGAAATTGTTGCGATACGTGATCAACTGGAAGCAGGCCAGACATTGCCGTTTCATTCTGTCAGAAACGCAACCGAAGGCGCGTCTGAGGTGTTTCTGACCCTCGCCAGTGTTCTGGCCGGTGAAGACAACGAGCGGTTTGCCCTGATTTACGGCCGTCTGGCGGAATACCTGCGGCCCGATTCCGTCAGCTCAATCCTGCTGGTGGCGGATTTGCTGAACGAGCAGGGCCAGTATGACCTCGCGGTCATCAACTTCAACAAGGTGCCGTCGGACCATCCGGTGTTTTATTCTGCCGAGATTGGCCGGGCTGAATCACTTCAGGCCGCCGATAAACCCGACGCGGCAATTGAAGTGTTGCGTGGCCTTTCCAACACCCACAAATCAATTCCCAATGTCCACACGTCGCTTGGCGATGCCCTCAGGCGTGAATCGCGCTTGGGCGAGGCTGCGCTGGCCTATGACGCGGCGATTGCATTGCTGCCGCAGCCACAGCCAAACCACTGGTTCTTGTACTATGCGCGCGGCATCACGCTGGAACGCGAGGGGGAATGGGACAGAGCCGAAGCTGATTTTCGCTTTGCTTTGCAATTGTCACCCGATCAGCCGCTTGTGCTGAACTATCTCGGCTACGGGCTGGTTGAAAAGCGCATCAAGCTGGAAGAAGCGCAACAGATGATCGAAACCGCGGTCGCCAAGCGCCCCAATGACGGCTATATCACGGATTCACTGGGCTGGGTGCTTTACCGGATCGACAAGTTCGAAGAGGCGGTGCCTCATCTGGAGCGCGCTGTCGAGTTGTTGCCGGTTGATCCGATCATCAATGATCATCTGGGGGATGCTTACTGGATGGTCGGGCGCAAGCTTGAGGCCGAGTTTCAGTGGAAACGCGCCCTCTCCTTTGATCCCGAGGAAAAAGAGGCGGATCGCATCCGCCAGAAACTCGATATTGGCCTGACCGAAGTTTTAAAGATCGAGGCCGAGAACACTACGAAGGATGAATAGCCGCCTGGCGCCTGCAAAGATAAACCTGGCGCTGCATGTGACCGGGCGGCGATCTGACGGATATCATCTGCTCGACAGCCTTGTGAGCTTTGCCAGCCTTGGCGATCGGGTGAGCGTTGCGTCAGCTCCGGATCTGTCCCTTGAAATCACAGGTAAATTTGGGGAAGGCATTCCCGTTAGTGACAATCTGGTCATGAAAGCCGCAGCCTGTTTCACCACGCGGCAAGGTGCTCGGATCATTTTGGAGAAAAACCTGCCGGCAGCCTCTGGTATCGGCGGCGGATCATCCGATGCCGCGGCGGTGCTGAGGCTACTTGCCGATCTTTGGCAGCTTGAATTGCCCGCGCCTGCGACCGTGCTCTCCCTCGGTGCCGATGTTCCGGTCTGCCTTCTGGGCCAGACGGCGCGCATGAAAGGGATCGGTGAGCAGATCGAAGAAGTGGCCTGGATGCCTGCCTTTGATGCGGTATTGGTCAATCCCCGCGTCGCGCTTTCAACGGCGGAGGTTTTTGCGGCGCTGGCTGGCAAATCACAGGCGGCGCTGGCGGATATGCCCGAAAGCAACCGGCAGGATGACTGGATCAGGTATCTTTCCCTGCAGCGAAACGATCTTGAACCGGCGGCTTTATCAATCCGCCCGGTCATCGGTGACGTGATCGCAGCACTTGAAGGCTCCTCCGGATGCCGCCTGGCGCGCATGTCAGGTTCAGGGGCCACCTGTTTCGGGCTTTATGGCAATCAGGAACACGCCGCCAAGGCTGCCTTGGCGATTGAGGCGGCGCATCCCGGCTGGTGGGTACGGCAGACATGCCTTGGTTAATGGGACTTGCCCCCATTCGAGAAAGCAACCCCGCGCGGAATCAAGGCCGCAGGGCCGCCGCGCCTTGCCGTCGCGCACCTATGCGGCGGCGATAGGCCAGGGGAGGCGCGGTACTGAAAGTCCGCACTCGCTTGATGGGCATAAAATGCCAGAATACCAGTGTTTGAACGCCCCCGCGCACGTCGTCAATGCGCGGTTCTATGCCCAAATCGGTTTCTTATATCAAACAACCCGCGCAACAACATAATCGGCCAGATCGACCAACAGATCACGGATTTGGCTCTGCGGCAGCGTTGACATCGCACTCTTGGCCTTCTCCGCCCAGAACAACGCATCCTCGCGTGTTGCCTCCAACGCTCCGTGGCGGTTCATCAGGTACATCGCGTGGTCAAGATCACCCTCTTCCTGGCGACCCTCTTCGATCACGCGCGTCCAGAAACAACGCTCCTCGTCCGAGGCTTTTGCCACCGCCTTGATCAGGGGCAATGTCAGCTTGCGCTCACGAAAATCATCGCCCGTGTTCTTTCTCAGACGGGCGCTCGATCCACCGTAATCCAGCAGATCGTCAACGATCTGAAAGGCAACCCCCAGCGCATCACCGTAGGTTCTGAGGGCGGTGATATGCGCTTCCGGTGCGCCCGAAATCACCCCGCCAACCTCGGTTGCCGCGGCAAACAACGCCGCCGTCTTGCCGCGCACAACCATTAGATAAACGTCCTGATCGGTGCTGAGATCCTGCGCTGCCGTCAGCTGCAGAACCTCGCCCTCGGCGATTGTCGCCGAAGCGTTGGCCAGAATATCCAGAACCTTGAGCGAGCCGGTTTCAACCATCAGCTGGAAGGCACGCGAGAACAGATAATCGCCAACCAGAACCGATGATTTATTGTCCCACATCAGGTTCGCCGTCGGCCGCCCCCGGCGCTGCGCGCTTTCATCGACCACATCGTCATGCAGCAGGGTCGCCGTGTGAATAAACTCAACCGTCGCCGCCAGATGCACGTGATATGGGCCCTGATAGCCGCACAAAGAGGCAGAGGCCAAAGTCAGCAACGGCCGCAGCCGTTTCCCCCCGGCTTCGACCAGATGCGCCGCCACTTCCGGAATGCGCGGCGCATTGTCCGAAGACATGCGGGCCCGGATCAGCTCATCAACGGCGCTCATTTCTGATCGCAACAAGCCCGCAAGGTCTTCATGCGGTTTCCCGGTGGTGATTGCGATCTGATTCATGAATGCGCCTTCATTTCCCTAGACAAGGGCGTGACCCTGCCTTTAAGTCCGCAGCATGACCGAGCTTTTGCGGACAAACGACCCGACGATCATCGCCTTTGCCAAAGCCCTGCTGCGCGGTGAGGGTATAGACTGCTTTGAATTGGACGTCCACATGAGCGTGCTCGAAGGCTCCATCGGAATCCTGCCGCGCCGGTTGATGGTTCCGAGTTCTGATAAGTTTCGCGCCGAGGCAATCCTGCGTGATAACGATATCAAACTGCCAGAATGACGGCGTTTTCAAACGAAGAGTTGAGCGAAGACGGGTTTTTAGGTGGGCGGATCCGGGTGCTGCAGCCGCGCCGCGGATATCGCGCTGCCACTGATCCGGTGTTTCTGGCGGCCTCCGTTCCACTGCAATCCGGCGAATCGGTGCTGGAGCTGGGATGCGGAGCCGGTGTCGCTGCGCTGTGCCTGAAACACCGGCAACCCAATATCGACGTGACCGGCATTGAGCTTCAACCGGAGTATGCCGATCTGGCACGCCGCAACGCCAGGCGTAACGATCTGCCTCTCACCGTGATCGATGCTGATCTAACCAACCTGCCCGCAGAACTAGGTCAGATGGCATTTGACCATGTGATCGCCAATCCACCCTATCTGATCTCCGGTGCCGGAAGCCCGGCAAATGACGTAACCCGCGAAATCGCATTTCGCGAGGCCACACCTCTGATCCAGTGGATTGACGTGGCGCTGAAACGGCTGAAGCCCCGGGGTCTTTTTACGCTCATTCACCTGACCGAGCGCCTGCCGGATATATTGGCTGCACTTGGGGGCAGAGCCGGCAGTATCGAGATCAAACCTCTCGCCTCCCGGCAGGGTCGCACCGCCGGACGCATTATTCTGCGTGCGCGCAAAAGCGGCAAGGCGGCACTCAGGCTGCATGCGCCGCTGGTGCTGCACGAAGGGGCGCGGCATGACGGGGACCGGGAAAGTTACACGCCAGAGGTGAAGGCGATTTTGCGTGAGGGATCGGCGCTCCATTTCGGCTAACGCATCGTGCCGAAAACCACGACCAAGAGGTGACAAAGTGATTTCGAAATCACTTTCACCGATGTCGCTGAATATTCGTCCGACGCTCTGGCGAAGCCCGCGTTAACCTTTTGTTAACCAATGCGCCCTAAGGCTGGATCACCTGTAAGATATTCCTCTTGAGGGATTTTTTGGTCTTTGAAATGCAAAGTGGTGTCTTTCTTATTCTCCTTTCGATGTCATTGACACCGCTGGGGGATGCCCTTTCAAAGCATCTCGGCGATACCCAATCCCCGCTTTTCATTGTGTTCCTTCGCTATTTTGTGGCTGGCCTGATCGCTCTCTCTCTTGCCCGGGCGACGGGCGCGGATCTGTCGGTGCCGCGCGCTGCCAGGGCGGGCTTGGTCTTGCGCACGGCGCTTGTCATCGGGGCCATGACGCTCCTGATCATTGCCTTGTCGATGGTGCCCTTAGCAAGTGCGGTCGGCGGTTTCTTGATCGCCCCAATCGTTGCAACCCTGATCTCGGTTCTCTTTCACGGTGAGCGCCTGACCCTGCCGCGTCTTGCTGGCTCGGTGATCAGTTTTCTTGGTGCGCTGATGATCCTGCGCCCGGATGCAGGGCTTGAGGCAGGGATTGTCTTTGCCCTGTCAGGCGGGGTCTTGCTGGGGGCCTTTCTGGCCCTCACCCGCGTCGCTCAGGATCGCAGCAATCCAATTTCGGCCCTCGCCATCCAATGTCTTTTGGGCTCGGCCATGCTGATGCCCTTTGCCCTGCCGCAGATCGGCAGCATCAGCGTCGCCCTGATCTGGCCCGCAATCGGGCTGGGGCTGGTTACCGCGGCAACGCATTTTCTGACCGTCGCTGCCTACCAGCGCAGCGAGGTAGCGCGTCTGGCACCATTTTTCTACTTCAACCTGGTCGCGGCGATTATCGTCGGCTTGGTCTGGTTCGGGGAAGTCCCTGGTTTAATTGCCCTTTTCGGGCTTGCTGGCATTGTTCTGGGCGGGCTCATCAGCCTGATAACACCGCAAACGGCAAGAATATGGGTACTTACTCCATGTCGGCGGATATTCGCGGATGGAAACCTTGTGTTTGCGCGCCGGCGCGACATTTTTGCGAAGAATTGATGACACGACTCAAAAACTGTGCTGCACTGACTAGATAATAGTCAGGCAACTCAGATCGAGGAGAACGCATATGAGCTTGAGTTCACATCTTCAGGAACTCCAGAAAAAACACGAAGCACTGTCAAGAAAAGTCGAACTGGCCCAGCAAAGTCCAGGCACAGATGACCTTGAAATCGGTGAAATGAAGAAAATGAAGCTCAAACTTAAGGAAGAAATCGAGCGGATGCAGGCAGCTTAGGCTTAACGACCTTTGCTCGCGTAACCAGCCAGTAAGGCACCTCCGGCAATCAGAGCTGCGGCGGCAAACAGCACGCCGGTTGGTTCTGCTATACCCGCAACGACCAGAATCAGCGTCGACAATAAGGGCGCCGCATATGAGGCGACGCCGAGTATCTGGATATTGCCTTTTTTCATGCCGATATCCCACAGATAAAAGGCCAGCCCGACCGGGCCGAGCCCCAGCAACAGCACAGAAATCCAGCCGATTGCCTCGGCGGGCCATCGAGTCTCCTCAAAAATGAGATGCGCCCCGGTCGCCAACAGCGAGGTCGCCAGGCAGAAATAGGCGACAATCCCTGTCGGCGTCGAACCGGCTCGGCGGCTGAGCACTGAATAGGATGACCATGTCAGGGCGCAAAGCGCCGCCAGACCGTATCCGGCAAGGTATTCCGCTTCAATTCCACCACCAGCATTCCCAACCAGCAATGCAGCCCCGGCAAATGCGATGATTGCCCCGGCAATATGGCCAAATCGCAGGGTTTCCCCCGGTAGTAATCCCGAAAACAACACGATCAGGAGCGGCCAGAGATAGGCGATCAACCCGGCCTGCGCCGGCGGGGCCAGCCGAAGGGCGGAAAAGTAAAAGAAATGGTATCCAAACAGCCCGGCAATTCCCATGACCCAGACCGGCCACCTGACGCCCTTGCGGGACTCTGCCAATGTGCCCGCCCGCCACATCCAGACAAACCCGATCACCGCGCCCACCAGAAATGCCATCGCGTTCAACTGAAAAGGCGGCACCGGCGAGGTTTTAACCGTCAGCAAAGCCAGCAGCGCCCAGAGCAGCACGGCAAAAAATCCAATTGTCGTGGCGCGATTGAGGGCCATCAAAATATCCTTTCAGACTGGCAGCATTAAACTGCGCCCAGAAAAATGAAAAGCCGGCAACGATTGCCGGCTTTCGTAGATTTCAGTGTCGACAGGATTAGACGAAGAACTGCGCCCCATTGGCCGAAATTGTCGAGCCGTTGATGAAGCCGGACTCATCCGACGCAAGGAAGGCCACACAACGGGCGATCTCTTCCGGCTCACCCAGACGCCCAGCCGGGATCTGGCCGATGATGCTTTCGCGCACTTTTTCCGGCACCGCCATCACCATTTCGGTGGCGATATATCCCGGGCAAATGGCATTTGCGGTGATACCAGCGCGCGCGCCTTCCTGCGCCAGTGATTTGACGATGCCAAGGTCACCAGCTTTGGTTGCGGCATAGTTTACCTGCGCAAACTGGCCTTTCTGCCCGTTGATAGAGCTGATCACGATGATACGGCCGAACTTGCGTTCACGCATTCCGGGCCAGACCGGATGCACTGTGTTGAATACGCCGGTCAGATTGGTGTCGATCACCTGATGCCACTGCTCGGGCGTCATCTTGTGGAACGGTGCGTCCCGGGTAATACCGGCATTGGCGACAACCACGTCGATCGGGCCGAGATCAGCCTCGACCTGGGCGATGCCCTCTTTGGAGCTGTCATAGTCCGCGACGTTCCATTTATAGGTCTTGATACCGGTTTCTTCGCTGAATTTTGCAGCAGCTTCATCATTACCGGCATAAGTGGCTGCCACTTCATACCCTTCAGCTTTCAGGGCCTTGGAAATGGCCTCTCCAATTCCGCGGCTTCCGCCGGTGACGAGTGCGACACGTCCCATATCTGTTCCTCTTCTCTTTTGATTTTATTCTTGTTCCGGGGTTACTTAGCGTAATTCACCCCGGAACAGGTTTGCGATCTGGGAATACCCGCTAGTCGGATCAGTCCCGCTCAAGACACATGGCAACGCCCAT
The DNA here is from genome assembly GCA_964567685.1 of uncultured Rhodobacter sp. Lineage (GTDB taxonomy): Bacteria > Pseudomonadota > Alphaproteobacteria > Rhodobacterales > Rhodobacteraceae > UBA5972. The sequence goes on from CAZMNO010000002.1 coordinate 123,267, forward strand.
GCCGCCACCGATACACAAGGTGGCAAGGCCTTTCTTGGCGTCGCGGCGCTGCATTTCAAAGAGCAGCGTATTAAGGATGCGGGCGCCGGAAGCACCAATCGGGTGGCCGATAGCAATGGCACCGCCATTGACATTAACGATGGCCGGATCCCAACCCATATCCTTGTTGACGGCACAGGCCTGCGCGGCAAACGCCTCGTTGGCTTCCACCAGATCAAGATCGTCAACCGACCAGCCGGCCTTTTCCAGCGCTTTGCGCGAGGCGTGGATCGGCCCGACACCCATGATCGACGGGTCAAGGCCAGCCGTTGCATAAGAGGCGATGCGCGCCAACGGTGTAATGCCGCGTTTTTCCGCGTTTGCAGCGCTCATCAATAGGGCAGCCGCAGCACCGTCATTGATGCCGGACGCATTGGCCGCAGTCACAGAACCTTCGCGATCAAAGGCCGGGCGCAGCTTGGCCATTGCTTCCATCGTTGCGCCGTGGCGGATATATTCGTCGCTGTCGACAACAATGTCGCCCTTGCGGGTCTTCACGGTGAAAGCAGCGATTTCATCGGCAAACTTGCCTGCTTTCTGCGCCGCTTCCGCCTTGTTCTGCGAAGCAACGGCAAACTCATCCTGCTGATCACGGCCAATCTGCCATTGCTTGGCAACGTTTTCTGCGGTCGTGCCCATGTGATAGCCGTTGAACGCGTCCCAAAGGCCATCCTTGATCATGCAGTCAAGAAGCTTCATATCGCCCATCTTCTGACCCGGGCGCATATTGGCGACATGGGGGCTCATGCTCATGTTTTCCTGGCCACCGGCAGCAACGATATCAGCATCTCCAAGCTGGATATGCTGGGCACCCAGTGCGACCGAACGCAGGCCTGACCCGCAAACCTGATTGATCCCCCAGGCCGCACTTTCAACCGGCAATCCGGCATTGACATGCGCCTGCCGCGCCGGGTTCTGGCCCTGACCGGCAGACAGCACCTGGCCGAGGATGGTTTCCGAGACCTCGCCCTTTTCAATGCCGGCACGTTCGACAACAGCCTCCAGCACCGCCGCGCCGAGGTCATGCGCCGGCGTATTTGCGAAAGATCCGCTGAAGCTGCCAACAGCTGTCCGAGCTGCCGAAGCGATCACTACATTGGTCATTAGTTACCCTTTCAATTTCCCAATCCGATTCGTTTCTGCGCTGCAGCATAATTCCTAAGCGGTTGATTGTCAGCCTTATCGGACGCGCATTTTTGTTGCGCAGGGTCGATATTGTATTTTCAAATATTGCGCAAGAGGAAAAGATCAGAAAATTAAATTTCACGCTACCGAAGACAACACAGGGCCTGCCGCAAATTCTCCGAAAGGTCGCCAATCAGCGATACGTCGCCGTACTGATTTGTCGCGGGCATGTGGGTTTTTCCGGTGGGGTTCACCGGTTTTGTCACTCAGGAGGCCGCCCTTTCAGCCGGTTTTTCTTCCCAGGCGGGCATTGTCGTTGGCATTCCAAAATAATATCCCTGCAGGCAGTCAAACCCGGCAGCAGTCAAGAAAGCCGCCTCCTCGGCGGTTTCAACCGCTTCTGCAACCGTCAGCATGTCAAAATGCTTGCCGATGGAAATCAACGCCGAGGCGAGCACCTGATTATTGGCATCCTCATTGATATTGCGAATGAACTGGCCGTCGATCTTCACGATATCGAAATAGAAATCCTTGAGATAACGAAATGCCGTATATCCGGCGCCGAAATCATCAAGCGCGAAGCTGATGCCGCGTGCGTGCAGATCGGTCATGAAAACACTCACCAGATCGGGCATGACCATCGCCGAAGATTCGGTGATTTCCAGAATCAGGCGCTCAGCGATTGTATTGCTGCGCGACAGGCCGGTATTGAGTACCTCCATCCAGCGCGGATAGCCGATACTGCGCGCTGACATGTTGATCGACAGGCGCAGTGCCGGTTCCTGCAGCAAGGCTTTCAGCCCCATTTCCAGCGACAGGCAATCAATGATCCGCCCGACCTCACGCGTTTCCGCCACCGGCATGAAATCCCCCGCCGGTAGAACATTGTGATCTTCGTCAAGAATGCGAATCAGCCCCTCGTAAAAGGCAGGCATTTCCGGATTTTTCGCACTGACGACCGGCTGATAGGCCAGCAATACATCCTTTTGCGCAATCGCATTTTCAATCAACCGGTGAATGCCCTGATCTCGTCGCGATGTCGCAAAGGCCAGCGGACTGTCCAGTTCCCCCGATCCGATCAGTGCTGCTGAGGTTGTCATGATCCCGTCCTTTTGCAAACCTGCCCCCACACTGGCGGCAAAATGCTGAACAAAAAGTAAATATTCTCTTTTTGTTCTAATTTTGCTAAAATTCGCTGAAACGAGCTAACAGATTGAAATGGAAAATTTAAATGGGCGACAGATGCGGCTGGAGCGGGCAGGAAGCGATCATGATAGATTATCACGACCAAGAGTGGGGCGTGCCGGAATGGGACAGCCGCGCCCTGTGGGAGAAACTGATTCTGGATGGGTTTCAGGCCGGGCTTAGCTGGCTGACGATCCTGAAGAAGCGCGACGCCTTTCGCGACGCGTTTTCCGGGTTCGATCCTGATATTGTTGCCGAATATGGCGCTGATGACGTCGAGCGCCTGCTCGGCAACGCCGGTATCGTGCGCCATCGCGGCAAGATCGAAGCGGCGATATCCAATGCGCAAGCCTGGCAGCGCATCGAGGCCGGGCCCGGCTTTGATCGTTTCCTGTGGGCCTATGTTGATGGCAGCCCCTTGCAGAACAGGCTTTCCGCGATGTCTGACATTCCGGCGTCAACCGATCTCTCTAAACAGATATCCAAAGACCTGAAGACCGCCGGTTTCAAGTTCTGCGGGCCGACCATCGTCTATGCGTTCATGCAGGCCGTGGGGATGGTCAACGACCATCTGGTCGGTTGCCCGCGGCATGATGACGTTGCGGAAATGGGGCAGGAAAGCCCTTTCGTCAGTTGAATGATGAAGAGGGGCGCGCCTGACCCTGGGAGGGCGGCACTTCGCTGACTGTTTGTTTCAACAGCGCAACCTAATGCAGCCTTTATGAAATACGAAACGTTGCAAAGCGCCCTCCCGTGGGGAGGGTCGGGCGCGGCCCGGCGGTGCCGCCGGGCGGTGCGATTCGGATAGGGTGCTTCTTAAAGCCGCAAAGGGGATACCTTTTTGAAACTCACAATATGCCGGCTAACCACCCTCCCCATTAATCAGCGTCTGCAAAAACGCCACCGCTTCAGGGCTGTGCCAATCCGCATCCCCCCGCATCCGGGCGATCTCATCCCCTTCAGGGTTCAGGATCACCGTGATCGGCAGCCCGAAAACCCCCATCAGGTTCACCAGTTGCTGTGTCGGGTCGCGCAAGGTCTTCAGCGTATTGATCTCGGCATCCTTGAAAAACTTGCTGATCGCCGGTTTAGGATTGCGCCCGGCGGCAACCAGAACCACCTCAAAGGCATCACTGCCAAGCTCTTCCTGCAACGCATCAAGCGACGGCATTTCCTTGCGGCAGGGCGCACACCAGGTCGCCCAGAAATTCAACAGCACGTATTTTCCGTGAAATTCATCCAGCGACCGGTCGGCATCTTCCATATCAAGCAGGGTAAAGATCGGCAGTCTTTCCGGCACCTTGTGAATCGCCAGCTTGCGCATTTCCCCTTCACGCGCCGCCATCAGTGCCTCGCGGTCCAGCGTGCCACCGGCCAGAGGGTTTGCACCAAGCGCCAAGGCGACGTATAGCACGGCTGTAAGAATTGGCTTGGCTCGGGTCATCGCGGGTCTCCTCAACGAGAGCATGAATATGTCGGACAGCAAATCATCAAACGCAATGTGGGGCGGGCGTTTCGCCTCGGGCCCTAACGCTATCATGGAGGCGATCAACGCGTCCATCGGCTTTGACCAGCGTCTGGCCCGGCAGGATATCGAAGGCTCCCGCGCCCATGCGTCCATGCTGGCTGCACAAGGTATTATCACTGATAAGGATGCCGAGGCGATCAGGGAAGGCCTGCTCACAGTCTTGTCAGAAATTGATAGCGGGACGTTTCAGTTTTCCACCGCACTTGAAGACATTCACATGAATGTCGAGGCGCGGCTGAAAGAGCTGATCGGCGAACCCGCCGGGCGATTGCACACGGCCCGCTCGCGCAACGATCAGGTGGCGACGGATTTCAAACTCTGGGTGCGCGATCAACTGGATGCGGCCGCCGAAGGGTTGCAGGCGCTGATTGCCGCTCTTCTGGTGCAGGCCGAAGCCGGTGCCGATCTGGTCATGCCCGGTTTCACCCATCTGCAGGTTGCCCAGCCGGTGACCTGGGGGCACCACATGATGGCCTATGTCGAAATGTTCGGGCGCGATATGCACCGGATGCAGGACGCGCGGGCGCGGATGAACGAATGCCCGCTGGGTGCTGCCGCACTGGCCGGAACCTCCTTTCCCATCGACCGTCACATGACCGCAGAGGCGCTTGGTTTCTTAGCACCCGCCGCAAATTCGCTTGATGCCGTATCAGACCGCGATTTTGCGCTTGAGTTCCTCTCTGCCGCATCAATCTGCGCCACCCATCTCAGCCGTTTTGCCGAAGAGTTGGTGATCTGGTCCTCGGCCCAGTTCCGTTTCGTCACTCTCAGCGACCGGTTCTCGACCGGCTCGTCCATCATGCCGCAAAAGAAGAATCCCGACGCAGCCGAACTCATTCGTGCCAAGGTCGGCCGCATCAATGGCTCGCTGATTGGCCTGCTGACGGTGATGAAAGGTTTGCCGCTGGCCTATTCAAAGGATATGCAGGAAGACAAGGAACAGGTTTTTGATGCCGCCGACAGCCTGATGCTGGCTCTGGCGGCGATGACCGGGATGGTCCGCGACATGGAACCGAACAAGACCTCGCTTGAGAAAGCCGCCGCCTCAGGATTTTCCACCGCCACCGATCTGGCGGACTGGCTGGTGCGTGAATTGAACATGCCGTTTCGCGAGGCGCATCATGTGACCGGCGCGCTGGTCAAATGCGCTGAAGACAAGGGATGTGACCTGCCCGATGTGTCGCTTGACGAGATGCAAGCGGTCAGCGCCGGGGTCACTGAACAGGTATACGATGTATTAGGGGTTTACAACTCAACCAAAAGTAGAACAAGCTATGGGGGTACAGCGCCGGATCAGGTCCGGGCTCAGATCGCCCGCTGGAAAGAGAGGCTGAGATGATGCGAATCTGCTGCGCAGCGCTGGCAATCACAATGATGCTGGCGAGCTGTGGAATTGACGGCGAGCCGCTGACACCACCGGCAAAATCCTCGCAATCAGTCAGGGCTCTGCCGGTCTGATCTGGGAGACAGACAATGCAAACCCTGAACACGGTGCTGAGATATCTCGCACTGATCCTCGGCCTTTTTGCTTTTTCCGCGGCACCGATGCTGGCGGAAGACGACAGCGGCCCCACCTTGCTGACGATCACCGGCGAGATCAGCAACCCCAACCGTACCGGCTATAACGAAGATACCGACAAGTTTTTCGGCTATAACGAGGTCGAGTTCGACAAAGCGGCGATATTCAGCTTCGACGCGCTGCAAGCCCTGACGCCGGTAACCATCAAGGCAGATTTCCCCAAAGGTCGGCAAGTTCATACATACGAAGGCCCCCTTTTGGCCGATGTCCTTGCCGCAGCCGGAGCAACCGGCAAGACTGTCACCGTTCAGGCGCTTGACGGCTATGCGGTCGAGGCCCCGCTTGACGAGATGATCGCCCAGGGCGCAGTGGTTGCCTACAAACGCGATGGTGAAATGTTCGGCATCGGCGATTTTGGCCCGACCCAGATCGTGTTCCCGCGTGCCGAGCGCGACGATCTGAAATACATGCCCGATGATCGCTGGGTCTGGTCCATCTTCCACATCCGCGTGGAATAGTCTAAGCCCTGTCATCGGGTGGCGTTTGACCATCCGGTGACAGGGGCGGGACATGTCTGCATTACGAATTATCTATCTGTTGCTTGCGGTTGTCGGTACGGCGGTGCCGCTGACCTATTTCATTCCCTGGCTGCAGGAAAACGGCTTTGCCTTGTCCGCACTCGTTGCCGACTGGAAGGTCAATCTTGCCACCACCGGGCTTTACTATGACCTGCTGATCGCCGCTGTTGCCCTTAATGTCTGGATCCTGTTCGAAACCTATGTGCGCAAGGATTACTGGGTGCTGATCTGTGTTCCCGCCACCTGGCTTATTGGCGTATCCTGCGGCCTGCCGCTTTTCCTCTTCCTGCGCGCGCGTCCGGTCACCTGAGATGGATCATTTCCTATACAAAAACGGTGTCCTGCACGCCGAAGACGTGTCCCTGGCAGATATCGCAGGCGAGGTCGGCACACCGTTTTATGTCTATTCCGCCGCTACGTTCCGCCGCCACTACCTGTTGTTTCAGGAGGCGCTTGACGGGCTTGATCACCTGATCTGTTTTGCCATGAAAGCAAACGGCAATCTGGCGATTTTGAAGCTGATGGCTGATCTTGGTGCCGGGATCGATGTTGTCTCTGGCGGTGAATATGCCAAGGCGCGCGCCGCGGGTGTTCCGGGGGAACGCATCGTCTTTTCCGGCATCGGCAAGACAAGCACCGAAATGGAACTGGCCCTCAAAGGCGGTATTCGCCAGTTCAACGTGGAAAGCGAACCGGAGCTTTTGACGCTCAATGAGGTTGCCCTGTCGCTTGGCAAAACCGCGCCGATCACCATAAGGGTCAACCCCGATGTCGACGCTTTGACGCACGAAAAAATCGCCACCGGCAAATCCGAAAACAAGTTCGGTATACCCATTGCCAAGGCCCGTGAAGCTTACGCCGAAGCCGCTGCCCTGCCGGGGATCGAGGTTGTGGGCATTGACGTCCATATCGGCTCGCAACTGACCGATCTTGCACCCTTTGAACTGGCCTTCTCCAAGGTGGCCGAGCTGACCGAGACCCTGCGCCACGACGGCCACGACATCCGCCGCCTTGATCTTGGCGGCGGGCTTGGCATCCCTTACCAGCGCTCAAACGAAGCGCCGCCACTCCCTTTGGAATACGGCGATGTCATTCGCCGCACGGTTGGCCATCTGGGCTGCGAGATCGAGATTGAACCGGGTCGTCTGATCGCCGGAAATGCCGGGCTGATGGTCAGCGCGGTGATCTACCTCAAACATGGCGAGGGGCGTGATTTCCTGATCCTTGACGGGGCGATGAACGACCTTGTGCGCCCCGCCCTATACGAAGCACATCACGATATCGTCGCTGTAAACGAATCCGAACCCGGCACCCCGCAATCACCTGTCGATATCGTCGGCCCGGTCTGTGAAAGTGGTGATACATTCGCCAAACAGCGTGATATGCCAGCACTTGGGGCCGGTGATCTGGTCGCTTTCCGCTCGGCAGGGGCCTATGGGGCGGTCATGGCCTCGGAATACAACGCCCGCCCGCTGATCCCGGAAGTGCTTGTAGACGGGGATCAATTTGCCGTCATTCGCGCACGTCCGAGCTATGAAGATATGATAAACCGAGATACACTTCCTGCGTGGCTCTAGGCATTTGCCGGCCTTGCAAGGTATCGGATGCGCAAAGCGAAGCGAAATATCGAGATTTCGACGACTCAGGTCATGCACAGGGCCCGGGCGCTGAAAGCACTGCGCCGCCCGCTGACCCTGACCCGGGCCGGAATGGCGCTGGAACGCGCAACAAGGGCCTTCTGGCCCTTCTGGTCGTGGCTTTTTGCGGTTTGGACGGTGCTGTCTTTCGGCCTGATCGGGCAATTGTCGATCGAATTAGCCTATATCCTGACATTGCTGGGTATTGGCGGGCTTGTCGGGTTCCTCATCCATGGTATCCGGCGATTCCACTGGCCGAAGATGGAGGATGCCGCCGACCGGCTCGACCGCTCGCTCAAAGGGCGTCCGCTGACCGCGATGTGGGATAGTCAGGCCATCGGTGCGGACGATACCGCCTCGACCGGTGTCTGGCGGGCGCATGTGGAACAGATGACGGCCCGCGCCGCCAAAGCCAAAGCGGTGGAACCTGATCTGCGCATATCGCGCCGCGACCCCTTCGGGCTGCGTTATGTTGCGGCAACGGCGGTGGTGATCGCGGTGATGTTCGGCTCGGTCAATGACGGCAGCGGGCTCAGGGATGTGCTCAGCCCGCAGGAAAGTGTCGCCGAGATAACCGGCCCGATCTATGAAGGCTGGATAGAGCCGCCGCGCTATACCGGATTGCCAACGATTTACCTTAACGAGATAAGTGGCGGTGACCGTCTGCCGGTGCCGGTTGGCAGTAAAGTCACGCTCAGGCTTTATGGGCAGACCGACGGGCTGGCCTTCAACGAAAGTGTTTCCGGCCGTGAGGCAGTGGAAAACGAGGGAGAAGCCGAGACCACAGCGCAGACACAGCTTGATTTCTTTGTCACCCAAAGCGGGGCAATCCGCCTTGATGGCGCTGGGGATGACGCGCCGAACTGGCAGATCGACCTGATCCCCGACACCCCGCCGATGATCGCCGTCACTGGCCCCGTTGAACGAACCCCAAAAGGCGAAACCCGGCTCAGTTTCCGCGCGGCGGATGATTACGCCGTGGTTGCAGGCCTCGCCATATTCGAGCTTGATCTGGTGGCTGTTGACCGGCGTTATGGTCTGGCGCTGGCTCCTGAACCAAGGCAGAGGATCACGCTTGATATCCCGCTTCCATTTACCGGCAACACCCGGGATTTTGCCGATATCATGGTTGAAGACCTGTCCAAACACCCCTGGGCAGGTCTGCCCGTGACGCTGCATCTCAAAGCATTTGATGATCTGGAACAGGAAGCCTCTGCCGAACCCGAAACGATCATTCTGCCCGGGCGCCGTTTTTTCGACCCACTGGCCTCGGCTATCGTTGAACAGCGCCGGGATTTATTGTGGAACCGGCAGAACGGCATGCGCGTTGCGCAGATTTTGCGGGCGGTCAGCAATATCCCCGAGGATATTTTTGACAACAACGACGCCTATCTTCAGTTGCGCTCTGCCATCACGCGGATGGAAGGTGGTCTGGATTCCAGCCTGACCGACGAGCTGCGCGATGAAATCGCCGAGCTTTTGTGGAGCACCGCCTTGTTGATCGAAGAGGGCGATCTGACTGATGCCGAGGCCCGCCTGCGCCGCGCCGAAGAGCGGTTGGCCGAGGCCATTGAAAACGGTGCCACAGAGGAGGAAATCGCCGAGCTTACCGAAGAACTCCGCCGCGCCATGATGGAATACCTCGAACAGCTCGCGCGCGAGGCCGAACTGAACCCCGATCAGCAGCCCGATGATGGCGATACAGAATGGGTCACCAGCGATCAGTTGCAGCAGATGCTGGACCGAATAGAAGAGCTGATGCGCGAGGGGCGCACCGAAGAAGCCCAGCAAATGCTCGAAGCCCTGCGCGAAATGATGGAAAACATGCGCACCGCGCGCCGTCAGCAGGGCGAGGGGCAGGGGCAGGGTCAGCAGGCCATGCGCGGTTTGCAGGATATCCTGCGTCAGCAACAGCAATTGTCAGATGACGCGTTTCGCCAGTTGCAGGATCAGTTCAACGGGCAGCAACCACCGGGCGATCGGCCAAACTCCAACGATCAGGGGCGTGGCACTGGGGAGAACGATGGCAACCGCCGCGACAACCCGCCCACGGCAGATGATCTGGCGGGGCGGCAGGAAGCCTTACGCGAATTGCTGGAAAACCAGCGCCGCGGATTGCCCGATGGAAATACCGATGAAGGTCGCGCAGCGCGGGAAGCGCTGCGGCAGGCCGAACGCGAAATGGGCGATGCCCGCGATGCCCTGCGTCAGGGTGATCTGCCGCGCGCCCTTGACGATCAGGCCGAAGCTTTGGAAGCGCTGCGCGAAGGCATCGAGAATTTGGGCCGCGAAATCGCCCGCAATCAAAGCCAGAACATGGGCCGTCAGGGCGAACAGGCGGGCAGTCCTGACCCTAACTCCGAAACCGACCCACTGGGTCGGCAGACGGGCACGATGGGGCGGATCGGTTCCGAAGACGGTCTTTTGCCCAGTGAAGAACTCGCCATGCGCTCGCGCCAGCTGATGGAAGAGATTCGCCGCCGCTCAGGCGAAAAGAGCCGCCCGCGGGTGGAGCTTGATTATCTGGAAAGACTGCTCGACCGGTTCTGAGGGGAATTGGCCTTCGGTTTTGTCATCAGCTGAATTGCGATATTCTGGACGAGGTGTCAGCCGCAAAGCTCAGAGATACTGCGCCATCAGGTTCTGCGCAGCCTCGATCAGGGCCGCAACCGCACCGGCAAATCTCAAACGCGCGGCATCGACAATATTTGTGTAGGTTTCAAGATAAGGCGCAGCCTCGGGCAAAGCTGCAACAATCTGTGCTTCCAGCGCGTAAGCGGCCAATAGAACTAGGCCGATCAGAATCGCCAGGTAGAACCCGAACTTGTTACCGCGCCTTGACCTTGGTTCAACAATATCAACCAGTTGCTCCTGATCGCAGCGATCTTTGTCAGAGGCCGAACGCAGAGACGAATTCAGCTCATCAACATCCGGTAAGTCGCGGGGATGCGGTTCACGTGCGCGTGCCCGGCGAGGGGCTGGCGCCAGTTCGTCATCATCCCCGTCCTCAGGCGCCTCCGATTCATCTTCATCATCGTCTTCAGAGGCGGAAAGATGCAATCGCTGCTCGCGCTCCCGGTCCGGTCGTTCAGTTCGCGTGGCCGTCAGGCGAGACCGTGCCGCACGGGCGCGAAATGCCAGGGAATCCTCGTCAGAGGAGTCTTCTTCGTCCGCGTCCTCATCCGGCACATCCGCCGGTTCATCATCAGCGGCTGTGCCACCTTCTGCATCGCGGCGGGCCGTTTCATGTTCAGCCTCGCGACGCAGGATATCAAGAACACTGGGGTCGGTTGGTCGCGCTTTCGGACGCTCGGCAGGACCGGACTCATCACCTTCTTCCGGTTCGTCGTCTTCGTCAGGCTCACCTGTCCCTTCGGCATCGTCTGCCACATCGTCTTCGATTTCCACAACACTGGGTGCGTCAGGCGCATCCAAACCTGCGGCTTCCTCATCCTGCGTATCTTCGGCAGGATCGGGTTCTGGTGCGTTTCTCAGCGGAATTGCGGGATTTTGAAACCAGGTATTTCCGCAGTTCGCGCATTGAACATCGCGCCCTGTCTCCGGGATAGCGCTGTCGTCAACCTCGTATTGGGCTGCACAATTTGGGCAAACCAGACGCATTCAACCCTCAAGATTTTGTTTCTGCTCGCATTTGGGCGAATCGCCCCCCTTTGTCATTTGTAACGGCGCATGCGTGTCATTCCAAGTATCAGCTCGTTTCATGGCAAGATGCGCCTTGGCACGATAAGAGCCGGTTAATCCGGTTCCTAAAGATTGCAACCTCGGCAAGGCTGGGCAAATATCAGCCAAGCAGAGAATCGGAGCAGACATTGATCGAGTTGGAAAACGCTGCCTTCACCTATGGCGGCGGGGATATCCTGACGGAACTGACCCTTCGACTTGCGCCGGGCTCGTTTCATTTTCTGACCGGTCCGTCGGGATCGGGCAAGACGACGCTACTCAGGCTCTGCACCATGCAATTGCTGCCAAGTGCCGGAAATGTCCGCATTTTTGACACCGATGTTCGGGAGATGTCGCGTGATCAGGTGGCCACGACGCGGCGGCGCATCGGCATTGTGCATCAGGATTGCCAGTTTCTCGATCACCTCAGCCTGGCTGAAAACATCGCTTTGCCACTGAATGTCTCGGGCCGGGATGCCGGGGCCGAGCAGGGGAATATGGACGAGTTGCTGTCCTGGGTCGGGTTGGCCAACCAGAAAGCGGCTCTGCCCCCCCAGCTTTCAGGTGGTGAACGCCAGCGCGCCGCCCTGGCGCGGGCGGTCATCATGTCACCCGATGTCATCGTTGCGGACGAGCCGACTGGCAATATCGACTGGGAAATGTCGCTGCGCCTGCTGAAACTGCTGGTGGAACTCAACAAGATGGGCAAAACGGTCCTGATTGCCACGCATGATCTCAATCTGATCCGCAACACCAAATCCCAGATCTCAGCCCGGGTTCTGCGCATCCATAATCGCAAGCTGCAACTGGCGGGGGCGGATCTGTGAGGGCGTTTATGCAATCATTGCAGACGATCTTTCTGGGAGATCAGAATGCCGACAAAGTGGTGCCGCCATCAGGGTATACAGCGCGGCTAACCACCTTTACCGCTGCCGCAATGGCGTTTCTTGCGGTCTTTGCTCTGGCACTTGCACTGGCCACCGGACGCCTTGCCGATCGCTGGTCGGCCGAGCTTGCCCGCACCGCCACCGTGCGCATCTCAGCACCCGAAGGGCAGATGGAAGCCCAATCACAAGCCGTGCTGAAAGTTCTTGAAACCACACCCGGCATCGCTTCGGCCAGGGTTTTGAGCGATGACGAACAGCGGCAGTTGCTGGAACCCTGGTTTGGCCCTGACCTGCCGGTCGATACATTGCCCATTCCACGCCTGATCGAGGTGGTCGAAGACCCAAGCGGCCCTGATGTCGAAGGGCTGCGCCTGCGCCTGTCGGCCGAGGCGCCGGGGGCGATTTTTGATGATCACACGCGCTGGCGCCAACCGCTGATCGATGCCGCCACCCGTCTCAGGATGCTGGCCGGGTTTTCCATTGCGCTGATTGCCCTGTCAACGGCAGCAATGATCACGCTGGCGGCCAATTCCGCACTGGCGGCCAATGCCACGGTGATATCGGTTTTGCGGCTGGTCGGGGCGAAAGACAGCTATATCGCCCGCGCTTTCGTGCGCCGGTTCACGCTCCGCGCGTTTGCCGGGGCTCTGGTTGGGGCATTGCTGGCCATGGTCGGCGTTCAGCTTTTGCCAGCGGCGGCACAGGAAGGGGCATTTCTGACCGGGCTTGGCTTTCGCGGCTGGCACTGGCTGCTTCCTCTCACCATACCGCCGGGGGCTGCAATCGTTGCTTTCTGGGCCACGCGCGCCGCTGCATTCAGGACACTGAAAGGGTTAAGCTGATGGGTGTTCTCGTTCAATATGTCATGTCGTTTATCTTCATCGGCCAGATGTATCTGATGATGTTACTGATGGCGCTGTTCTTTACACCTTTTGCGATCTTTTCCCGTGTCTGGACGTTTCGCGCCATTCACACCTATTGCGGCTGGGTGCGGTGGACCGCAAGCTGGATGGTCGGGCTGCACTCGGAAATTCGCGGCGAGGTGCCGACCGGTGAAGTTCTGGTCGCCTCAAAGCATCAGAGTTTCTTTGACATCATCCTGATCGTGCACGCCGTGCCCCGCGCCAAATTCATCATGAAGAAAGAGATCATCTGGACCCCCATCGTCGGTTTTTACGCCAAGCGCATGGGCTGTGTCTCGGTGGATCGGGGAAAGCGCAGCAAAGCGATCAAAATGATGGTGGACGGGGTGCGATCCGGGGCGCAGAAGCCTGGCCAGCTGATCATTTTTCCGCAAGGTACACGGGTCGCTGCCGGTGCGACGCGGGAATATAAAATCGGCTCCGGTGTTCTTTATAAGGAAACAGGGCAAAGTTGCGTCCCTGTGGCCACCAATGTGGGCGTATTCTGGCCCCGCCACGGGATATACCGCAGGCCGGGCATGGCGGTGCTGGAGTTTCTGCCCGCGATCGAGCCTGGTTTGTCCACCGGAGATTTCATGCGCGTGTTGGAAGACCAGATCGAGACCCGGTCAAACCAGCTGATGGCGGCTACCGGATTTGATGTGGAGAAGGCGAAATGGCCGTGAAATACCTGCGCGATATCAGCGAACTTGAGGCGATTTATGGCGAACCGGTGCCCACGTCTCTGACTAAGGTGGTGCGTCGCATGACGCCCCTTTACCGTCGCTGGATCATGGCATCGAAATTCTGCGTTCTGTCAACGGTCGGCCCGGAAGGCACCGATGCAACGCCACGCGGTGATAATGGGCCGGTGGTGGCGGAACTGGATGAACAGACGCTGTTGATGCCCGACTGGGCCGGCAATAACCGGATCGACAGCCTGCGCAATATTGTGCGCGATGACCGGGTGTCGCTGATGTTCATGGTGCAGGGCTCAAACAACGTCGTCAGGGTCAACGGGCGCGGCAGGGTGACGGCGGATAGCGACATCAGAGAGCGGTTTATCAAAGCAGGTAAACTGCCGCGAACCGTGCTGGTCGTTGCCATTGCGGAGATCTATTTCCAGTGCGCCAAGGCGGTCATGAGGGCCGGTCTCTGGGGGAAGGACGAAGCACCGGATGTGCCGACCGCCGGGGATTTCATCCGGGCAGCGACCAAAGGAGCGGAAGGCGGAGCGGCATATGATGCCACCTATGAGGCGCGCGCCAAAAAGCAGTTTTGGGAGAGGGATTACGGGTAACGACCGCTTGGCCTGAAGACAAAGGCTTTTTCGACAACGCCGGATTTGACTTGGTGCGCGTCAGTGATGGGTTGCGGGCTTCGCCCTGCAATCAGCGCCTGGTGCCAGTGCGCCTCAACCCCACTCCTGCAGTCGCGCCACGTAACGCGCCAGCGTGTCGATCTCCAGATTGATCCTGTCGCCCACAGCCACATCACCCCATGTGGTCACCGCCTTGGTGTGGGGGATGAAATTGATGCCGAATTCCGCCCCGTTAACGTCATTCACTGTCAGCGACGTGCCATTAAGCGCGACCGAGCCCTTGGGGGCGATGAATTTGGCCAGCGTGTCAGGGGCACGCAGGGTGACGCGGGTGCTGTCGCCCTCATCCTCCATCGCCACAATCTCGGCGATGCCATCGACATGGCCCGACACGATATGCCCGCCCAGTTCATCGCCAACCTTCAGTGCCCGTTCAAGGTTAATGCGCTTGCCGTCGGTCCAGCCACCGGCATTGGTTTTGGACAGTGTTTCGGCGGACATCTCGACTTCAAACCAGTTCTGAGGCGTGCTCCCCAAGGCCACCACAGTCAGGCAAACCCCATCACAGGCAATGGAGGCCCCAAGGTCGATCCCGGCGATGTCATAGGCGGTGCCGATCCGCGCCAGCATGTCGCCACGTTGCTCGGTTTTCAGTACCGTTCCGACATCAGTTATGATCCCTGTGAACATGGTTTTTACCCCGTTTCAAACCCGCCCACTCACCTAATACGCCCCTGCGGGTACCGCAAGTGCGGTTTCGCCGCGTCAGGCAAGCGCAAAAAACTTTGAACCGTCCTTGATTTGAGGCATAGTCAGCCAAATGGGACTGCTCTGACAGACCCCAATGAAAGAACACATGTATCCTCCGCCCAAGCGGGGGGAGTAACCAGAGGCGGGCAGTCGATGGGCAAAGCGTCAGGCAAGGGTAAGGTCTTTGTGTTTCTGCAAGGCCCGCATGGCCCGTTTTTCTACCAGCTTTCACGGATTCTCAAAATCTCGGGCGCAGAGGTTCTCAAGATCGGTTTCAATCGCGGCGATCAGGCGTTCTGGCGCGAAGCGGCGAGTTATGTGCCCTATTATGGCAAGCTTGAAAACTGGGGCAGCGAAATCCGCCGGATCATTGCCAAGCAGCGTGTGACCGATATCGTGCTCTATGGTGATACGCGCCACGTCAATGCCGAAGCGGTGAAAGCGGCGCGCGAGACAGGCGTTACCATTCACTGTTTTGAGGAAGGCTATCTCAGACCCTATTGGGTCACTTACGAGCGCGGTGGCGTCAACGGCAATTCGCGCCTTACCGAGATGAGCGTTGAGGACATGCGCCAGGAGCTCAAGGATCGCGATATGGAGCTGCCCGACGCCCCGGCGCGCTGGGGCGACATGCGCCACCACGCCTATTACGGGGCGCTCTATCACGGGCATATCCTTTTCCGAAACCGCGCCTACAAGAATTACCGCACCCACCGGGATATTTCGGTTTTTCAGGAATTTCGGTTGCACTTCAGGCGGTTAATGGCGATCCCCCTGCATGCCGCACAGCGCCGCGCTGCGTCGATCAGGATCAGACGCGACGGTTATGTCTATCATCTGGCACTGTTGCAGCTCAGCCATGACAGCTCAATCCAGCATCACAGTCCGATCAAGTCGATGCCGGAGTTCATCCACCTGCTGATCGACGGTTTTGCCGAAGGCGCGCCGGTGCACCATCACCTGATCGTCAAGACCCACCCTTTGGAAGACGGGCGCTTTCCCCTGCGCAGGATCACTTTGGAAGCAGCGCGCGAAAAAGGCATCGAAAACCGCGTGCATTTCGTGCGCGGCGGCAAGCTTGCGGGGCTGATGAACTTTGCCCGCGGCGTGGTCACCGTCAACTCCACCGCCGCCCAGCAGGCCCTCTGGCGCGGGCTGCCGCTGAAGGTGTTCGGCAACTCGGTCTACCGCAAGCCCGAGTTCGTGTCCGAGCAGCCGCTGGCGGAGTTTTTCGCCGATCCGTGGAAGCCTGATGCCCGCGCCTATCGCGACTATCGGCACTATCTTTTGGAGACCTCACAGGTCATGGGCGGCTTTTATGCCGCCAAGAGTCGCCGCCGGTTGATCCGCAGTGTGGTTGACCGGGTTCTGGCCGAACAGGATCCATATGATTCGCTGCAAAAAGAAAACGCGACGCCCCGGCAACAGTTGCGCGTGGTCAAATAAGAAACAAAAAAGCTTTTCTTGGCAAATTTGTCTTTTTTTGCGTACAGTTGCCAAAAATAACGAGGCAGAGTTGGCAACAAGGGGCAATACCCGTGTCATTTAAGGTTTCAGGATGGACCAAGCTTTTGGTCCTCTTCATGCTGGGCGCTTTAATGGCGTCCTGTGGGTTGCCCCGTTCCGGCCCCAACAAGGCCGAGATTTTCTCAAGCTCGGTGCAGCGCGAGGGCGATGCGTTTATTGTCACGGTGAATGACAGGGTGATCCAGTATACCAGCGTCGCCCCGGCCATTGATTTCAGCGACCGCTTCAAACGCGCCGGCAAGGTCGGCTCTGACATCATCCGCCCCGGCGATGTGCTGGGCCTGACCATATGGGAGAATGTCAGCGACGGTCTTCTCGCCGGTGTCGGGCAGAACGCCTCGACCTTGCAGGAAATTCAGGTCGATGCGACCGGCAGCATTTTCGTGCCCTATGCAGGCCGCATCAAGGCGGCTGGCAACACGCCCGATCAGCTGCGCGAGATCATCACCCGCAAGCTTGATGCACAAACCCCAGATCCGCAGGTCGTGGTACAACGCCTGGCAGGCGACGGCTCGTCGGTTTCTGTCATGGGCGGCGTCGGGGCGCAGGGCGTTTACCCGATTGAAGGTGCGACCCGGACATTGACGGCGATGCTGGCCAAGGCTGGCGGCATTACCATTGAACCCGAAGTGGCGCAGATCAAGCTGACGCGCGGCAATCAGACTGGCACCGCCTGGCTTGCTGATCTTTATGCCAACCCGAAATCCGATATCGCACTCCGGCCCGGTGATCGGATTTTCGTTGAACAGGACCGCCGCGCCTTTACCGCCCTTGGCGCCACCGGCACGCAGACCCGCATTCCCTTTGCCTCGCAAAAGCTGAGCGCGATTGAGGCCCTTGCCACCGTTGGCGGGCTCAACAGCAATCTGGCCGATCCGACGGGCGTGTTCATTTTCCGCAATGAACCCGCGGAAATTGCCAATGCCCTTCTGGGGCGGACCGATCTGGTGGGTGACCAGCGCTTTGCCTATGTTCTCGATCTGACGGAACCCAACGGTGTTTTTGTCGGGCGTGATTTCATCATTCGTGATGGTGACACGGTCTATGTCACCGAAGCCCCGTTCGTTCAGTGGAACAAGACCCTCAGCGTGCTCAACAGCGGGCTGGCAACGGGCAGCAGTATCTCAACCCTTTCAGGCAGTTGAGCTTTGGCGGAGTCCGGCGCTGAAATGGCGTCAGCCCCAACATCTTTGCACAGTTTCACCGGCGGTTTTTTCTTTAACCGCCGGGTGCGCCGCATTCTTGATCTGGCAGGATATCAGATCACCTTTGGCCTGCCTAAACGCGGGCAGGGGGCGGTTGCTGTTTGGGGGAATTCGCCCCACTCCTGGCGCGGGCGGCTGGTGGCCCGCAAACGGGATGCCGAGATCATTACCGTCGAAGACGCGTTTTTGCGGTCGGTCCTGACGGGTCGATCGGGCGCACCGCCACTGGGTTTGGTGATCGACCGCAAAGGGGTCTATTTTGACTGCACGCACCCCAGCGAGCTTGAGGATATCCTGAACTTCGCTGAATTGGAGGAACCCGTATTAGCAGCGCGGGCAGAGGCGGCGCTGGCGCGATTCTGTGCCTCCGGTCTGTCAAAATATAACGGATTTGACCCTTTGCTTGAGGTTGGCGAGGACGGCTATGTTCTGGTGGTCGATCAGACACGGGGTGATGCCTCGATCCGGCTGGGCGGGGCTTCGAAGGAAAGTTTTGCCGATATGCTGGCCCGCGCAAGACAGGAAAACCCGGATGCGCTGATCCTGATCAAATCGCACCCGGAAACCGTGGCGCGGCATCGGCAGGGCCACTTCAAGGCGACCGATCTTGATCAGAATATGCGGCTGATCACGGCGCCGTTTTCGCCCAAAGTGCTTTTTGATGGGGCGAAGAAAATCTATTGCGTGACCTCGCTGATGGGGTTTGAGGCCATCCTGCACGGTCATCGCCCGCGCCTTTTTGGCAAGCCGTTCTATGGCGGCTGGGGGCTTAGTGACGATGAACAGGCGTTTCAGCGCCGTCAGCGTAGCCTGACCCCGGAAGGGTTATTTGCAGGAGCAATGCTGCTTTATCCGGTTTGGTATGACCCTTACCGTGATTGCCGCTGCGATTTTGAGACAGCGCTTGAGGGGCTGGAGGCTCAGGCCCGGGCTTGGCACGAGGATTGCCACGGCTATGTGGCGCTGGGGATGCGGCTTTGGAAACGGCGGCATCTCCGGCAGTTTTTCAAAGGAGCCGGAAACCGGTTCAGCTTTGAGGACGAGGTGACAAAATCCGCCCGGAGCGGTCGCCGTGGATTGATCTGGGCAGGCAAGGAAACGGCGGCGCTGGGCGAGGCGTTTGCGCGTGAGGACAACCCGCTCTTGCGCGTCGAGGACGGCTTTTTGCGCTCGCGCGGGCTGGGTGCGGAACTGGTGCCGCCAATGTCACTGGTGGTGGATGACCTTGGGATTTACTACGATCCGGGGCGCGAAAGCCGGCTTGAGCGCTTGCTGAATGACGCCGGGTCGCTCAGTACTGCCGAGCTGGCGCGGACAGAGGCATTGCTGGCGCGGCTGATTGAAACCGGGGTCAGCAAATACAATACCGGAGAGCGCGATCCTCTGCCCGAGGCAGAGGGTAAACGCCGCCGCATTCTGGTGCCGGGGCAGGTCGAGGATGATGCCTCGATCCTGCTGGGTGCCGGGGAAGTGCGACGCAACGTCGATCTTCTGAAACGGGTCCGGGCGGATAATCCGGATGCCTTCATTGTCTATAAGCCACATCCGGATTGCGAAGCCGGGCTGCGCGAGGGGGGGCTGGACGATGATGAAGCCTTGAAATTCGCCGATCAGATCTTGCATGGGTGCGATGCCGTGGCTGCGATCATGGCTTGCGATGAGGTCTGGACGATCACCTCTTTGCTGGGCTTTGAGGCCCTTTTGCGGGGCAAAGCGGTAACCTGTCTTGGCCAGCCTTTTTACGCTGGATGGGGGCTGACGCGTGATTTTGGGGGGGCGATTGCCAGGCGCAAAGTCAAACCCTCGCTGGCGGCGCTGGTGCATGCGGTGCTGATCGCATATCCAAGATATTTCGACCCGGTATCCGGGCTGGCCTGTCCGGTTGAAGTGGTGGTTGACCGGCTGGCGGACGGGGCGGCGTATCACCCGGGACGGGCCAACCGAGCGCTGGCGAAGCTGCAGGGGGTGTTTGCATCATTCGCACCGCTCTGGCGCTGAAAGCGCGGGATGCCTCCGGCGGGGATATTTTTCAGAAAGAAGAAGGGTTTTCAGGATTTCAGCCAGACCGAGAGAGTGTCAGGGCCGATCCTTTCTGTGTGGGAAAGCGTAAAGCGCTCGAACGCCCCGAGCGGCTGATCGGGAAGGGTGGCGACCGAAGGTGTTCCGGTCGCGCCAAGGGCCAGTCCTGCGGTGAAGATCACCAGCTGATCGACCAGCCCTTCGGTCAACAGGGAAGCGGCGATCTGGCCGCCACCTTCGCAAAAGATGCGGGTGAGGCCCCTTTCGGCAAGCCGGTGCAGAACATCCTCGAGGTCAAGCCTGCCGGTTTCATCGGTGTTGCAGCGAACAAGCGTCGCACTGCGGTCTTCCCAGGCTTTTTGCCGTGCCTTTGCGGCTTTGGCACCATGGCAGAGCCACAGGGGGGAATAGGGGGCCGTGTGACCGAGCTGGCCATCAGAGCTGGTGGAAAGACTGGTGTCACAAATCACCCGCACCGGCTGGTGAAGCGTGCCAAGACCCCTCAGCGTCAGCCTTGGGTCATCGGCAATGGCAGTGCCCGAGCCGACCATGACCGCATCATGGGTGGCGCGCAGGTAGTGGGCGTAGTGGCGCGCGCGCTCGCTGGTGATCCACTGGCTTTCGCCGGATTGCGTGGCGATGCGCCCGTCAAGGCTGCTGGCGAGTTTCAGCGTGACCATCGGGCGGTTTTCGCCCGTTCTGAGCAAAAACCCCCGGTGATCGCGGGCGGCCGGATCGGCAAGGCAGGGGGTGACCACTTCGATGCCTGCCTCTCGCAGCATATCATGGCCAAGCCCGGCGACACGCGTATCAGGGTCTTCCATCGCGCTGACAACCCGCGCAATGCCGGCTGATATCAGGGCTTTGGCACAGGGCGGGGTCTTGCCTCTATGGGCGCAAGGCTCAAGCGAAACATAGGCGGTGGCGCCGCGCGCACCAGCGCCCGCCTGTTCAAGCGCCTGAGTTTCTGCATGCGGCCGCCCGCCGGGCTTGGTCCAGCCACGGCCAAGCACCCGGCCCTCCTTGACGATCACGCAGCCAACCGCCGGGTTGGGCCAGGTCTGCCCCTGCGCCCGTTTTCCCAGCGACAAGGCCAGGCGCATCCAGCGTTCATCTGCCGCATCGGCAGCCATGATCAGTCGTCTTCGGAGTCGTGCGGGCGCAGTTCGGAAACAAAATCCTCAAAATCGTCAGCGGCCTGGAAGTTCCTGTAAACGCTGGCAAATCGCACATAAGCGACGGTGTCGATCCGGGCCAGCGATTCCATGACGATCTCGCCGATCTTGTCGGAATGGACATCGGTTTCACCAAGGCTTTCCAGCCGCCGCACGATGCCCGAAATCATCTGATCCACCCGGTCCGGGTCGATCGGGCGTTTCTGCAGGGCGGTTCTGATCGAGCGGGCCAGCTTGTCACGGTCGAACTCTTCGCGTTTGCCGTTTTTCTTGATCACCACGAGGTCGCGCAGCTGCACCCGTTCGTAAGTGGTGAAACGACCACCACAGGCCGGGCAGGCACGGCGGCGGCGGATGGCGATGTGATCTTCAGCCGGGCGGCTGTCTTTGACCTGAGTGTCGAGATTCCCGCAAAATGGGCAACGCATTCCTGTTAATCCTTATGGTTCACCGGCTGTTTCGCCGGTCACTATAAGCGGGCTTCAACTCTTTGTGTAGGGGGTTTTCTGTCCTACCAGATGCTGGCTTGACCCCAAAGATGTATTGCCAGTAATCACTAGGCTGCGAAGAGGTGGAATATGCCGAGATCAAAAAGCCTGTGGATGCTCGTGCTGGGATTTATGGCCGTGCATCTGGCTCTGGCGCTCAGCCTGCCTCTGATCGAGGACGAGGCTTATTACCAGCTTTGGGCGCGTTATCCGTCAGCCGGGTATTATGATCACCCGCCGATGATTGCCTGGTGGATTGCGGGCGGTCAGTGGCTGGCGGGGGAAACCCTGCTTGGCGTGCGGCTGGTGCCGATCATCGCCTCGGCCATCGTGACCTTGCTGACCTGGCGCATCGCCTGGCTTTATTCAACGGATGATCAGGTGGCATTTCGTGCAGCCCTTTGGGGCAAGGCGATGCTGCTGTTTGCAGCGCTTGGGTTTGTGGCGACACCGGATCCGGCATCGGTCCTGTTCTGGACCGCTGCGATCTGGGCATTGGTCGAGCTGCTCATGAGCCGTTCGGCCAATTGGTGGCTGCTGGTCGGGCTGTTTGCCGGGCTTGGCGTGCTGTCAAAATTCACCAACCTATTTTTCGGCCTGTCACTGGTGATCTGGCTATTTGCGTCGCGTGAAGGGCGGCGCTGGTTGCCACACTGGCAGGTCTGGGCCGGAGCCGCGGTGGGGATTGCGGTGCTGTTGCCGTTCTTGTTGTGGAACCTGCAAAAGGACTGGGTCGGATTTGAGCGTCAATTCGGGCGGATCGGCCCGCCAGCTGGTTTTGACGCCGGTGATTTCTCCATGTTCTGGGTCTCGTTTATCCTGCTGCTGACGCCTTTGGTGGCCTGGCTGGTGATTCGGGGGCTGGCCAAGGGCAACGCGCCGGGGGCGTTGATCTGGCTGACCGTGCCGATCCTTCTATACATGACCTATCATGCCGCGATTTCCCGCGCGGGCCCGCAATGGCTGGCGCCGGTCTATCCGACACTGGCGGTGATCGCCGCCCTTGGTCTGCCACACGGCTGGGTGGCGCGCTGGGCAGCGCCCACGGGTTTTGTGCTGGCCGGACTGGTTCTGGCGATTGGCTTCTGGCCGGGGCAGTCGCTGGTTGGCGGGCACACGCCGTTTACCCAGATCAGAGGATGGGAGCGCACGATCAAGGAAGTGCGCGCGCTGGCCAAAAATAACAGCGCGGTGTGGGTGGTGACCGATGCCTACGGGTTGACCGGGCAGCTCCACCATTATCTGGCGCCCCATGGTCTGCCGGTGTGGCCTGTCACCGAGCCTGAGCGCTATCTGTTCCTGCCGGACCTTCCGGCTGAGTTTTGTAATGCGCCGGGGCTTTTCATCAGCCGGGCGGATTTTGGTGCGCATGTGCCCTATTTCAGAGAGTCAGAAACCCTGATGATGCTGGAACGCAGCGAAGGTGGCAAAGTACTGATGCGCTATCACACGGCCAGGGTTTCAGGCCTTGAGGGGTGTGGATAGATGCCTGAAACAAATACACGGTCCACTATCCGCGCACCCGCTATCAAGCAAACCGCCCGGCGGCACCGCCGGGCCGCGCCCGACCCTCCCCCCGGAGGGCGCG
Organism: uncultured Rhodobacter sp.; assembly: GCA_964567685.1. Classification (GTDB taxonomy): domain Bacteria; phylum Pseudomonadota; class Alphaproteobacteria; order Rhodobacterales; family Rhodobacteraceae; genus UBA5972. Next base: position 146,421 of record CAZMNO010000002.1, read on the forward strand.
ATGCAACGTTTCAACAGGCAATGACCTTGCAATAGGTTAGGTGTCGCAAGCTTCACAGACCTTTGCAGCGCCCTCCAGGATCGGGCGCGACCCACAGCGCGGTCTTTTGAATTATAGAGGTCAGTGGTGTTTGGGTGACAAGTGAAGCGGACTCTAAATTCGGTGTTTAGGACAAATGCGCCGCGATCTGACGTCTGTGCGGTGCGGTCCGGTGTTCAAACAGAAATATCCCCTGCCAGGTCCCCAGCGCCAGACGGCCATCGGTCACCGGAATTGACAGGCTGACCGGCATCATCGCCGCCTTGATATGGGCAGGCATGTCATCCGGCCCCTCGGTTGTGTGCCTGAGATAGGCCATCGCAGGGTCGTTGGCCGGGGGGACGAGGCGGTGGAAATAGGCCTGAAGATCGCTTTGCACTGCCGGGTCGGCGTTTTCCTGAATGAGCAGAGAGCAAGACGTGTGGCGGACAAAAAGCGTCAACAGGCCAGTGCCGCTGACCCAGTTTTCGACCGCCGGGGTGAATTCGTAAAGACCGGGGCCCTGGGTGTATTGGGTGAAGATTGTTTGCATATGTGTGTCTTATCAGCTTTGTGGCTGCATTTTGAGCGACTTGAGGAAAAATCGAAATGTTTTGACTTGTCCGACATTGTCCATACACTATCTATATGAAGACGATCAAATGGAATAGGGAAAAGGAGACAAAGCTTGAGGAGGACAAAACCCGTGGCGGCATCAGCTTTGCTGACTGCGTGATAGCAGTAGATGACGGAAGGATTCTGGACATTCTTCCTCATCCTTTCAGAGAAAATCAAAATCTGTTGGTCCTCAACATCGAGAACTACGCCTATGTCGCCCCCTTTGTCATTGAAGATGACGGAAGCTGGTTTCTTAAAACTGTATTCCCAAGCCGAAAGCACACCGCCCTTTACCTCAGTAAGAAAACGCTATGAAAAAAGAACCCCATGTAAAAACATTCCTTGATGATGAGGAACAAGACCTCATAAAGGCGATTGAAGCCGATGATTATAGGCCGGGGCCAAGCCAGCTGACACCGGAAGCTTTGCAAAGCCTTCAGAAAGCAGCGCGCAACACGATCAGCGAGGCCAGCACGAAGGTTTCACTACGCATTGCGAAAACCGATCTGGCGCGCATCAAAGCGCGCGCGTTGCGCGAGGGTATCCCCTACCAGACGCTTATAAAGTCGATTATCCACCAAGCTGTGACCCGGTGAAGTTCCGTGCGCTATGCCGCTGAAACCCGGTCATACCCCGGCACATGATGCCAGAATCCATTGGAAAACGGTGCCGGGATATCAAGCGCATTCAGCTTGGCCTCAGCCGCGCCAGCATCGATTTTCCCATCAAGCGCATCACGATAAATCCCGGCGATGGCCACCATGTCCTGCGTGTGCGGGCTGAGCCGGTAATGGGTGACGCCAAGCGCCTGCATATCCGCGATTTCCGGTAGCAGGTTGAGATAGGTATGCGACATCGTCTGAATACCGTTGATCGATAGAAAATCACCGCCATCCAGCGTTCTGAGCGGCATTCCGTCGGGGTCTTCCTCGCAGACGAACTGGCAATTGTCCTTGATCCGCCCATGGGCGCGGGCGTGGTAACAGCGCGCTGACAGGGCCAGTGAGGTGCGGCCAAAGACCTGCACTTCAAGTCCTGCCTTCAGCGCGGCAGCTTTGGATGCCAGCACGGCCACGGACTCCCTTGGCAGCTCGATCGGCAGACCGAAATGATCGGCGCCCTGGCTTGCCAGATAGGCCAGCGTCTCTTCGTTATAGACATTCATCAACGGCCCGATCCGGTGCTGGCGGCCCGAGACATGCCAGAGCCCGGCGGCATCGTTGATTTCAAGCTCATAGCCGCCGTCTTCACAAAACGCCGCCATCATGTTGCGCTCGCGTTTCAGCATCACTTCGGCCAGCGAGGAGAACACAACCTTCTTTCCGCCGCGCTCCAGCCGCTCGGCCACCTCGGAATAGTGAGTGTCGAAAAACGGGCTGCGCTTGGAACAGATGACCTCGCCCAGATAAACCGTATCAACCGGTGCCTCATCGGCAATGCGGGCATAGAAATCGAGCTTTTGTTCAGCTGGCCAGTGAAACAGGATCGGCCCAAGAGTAAGATTTGAGGTCATGGTTCTATCGCCAGGTCTTGCTTTTAAACGCGCCTTCGGTTTCCTTCTGCCCTTCGGTCAGGGCCACCAGATCAGACAAGGGTGGTTCATTTCCGTTCATGATGTCATCGACTGCCTGCCGGTAGGCCGAAACGACCTTCTTGACGTAAGCGCGCGAGCGTTGCCGCCCCTCGATTTTCAGCGCGTTGACGCCGACCTCCATCAGTTCGGGCAACAGGTTGGAGAGATTGAGGCTGATCGGTTCCTCAAAGGCATAGTACCCCTCACCCCTCGCAGGGGTCAGGTAGCGGCCCTTGCAGATGGTCGGATATCCGGCTGTTTCGTTGCAGGAAAAACAATCGATGGTATAGCCACCCAGTCGGGTTGACAGGTTGCCATCCTCATCGCGGGTATATTCCACCTCGGCGGCAGGCGAGCAGACGCCGTCAAGGTTGGTCGAGAGACCAGTGACATAGTTGGTCAGCGAACAGCGCCCTTCGACCATCAGCCCGTGATTGCCGAAGATGAAGGTCTCGATCTCACAGGGGATTTCACCGGCCAGTGACTTGATTTCCGGCACGGTCAGGATACGCGGCAGCACCACACGTTTGACGCCAAATTCGCGGCAGTAATACTTGATCGCCTCGGGGTTGGAAGCGGCGGCCTGCACCGAGAGGTGCAGCCGGATGCCCGGATGGTTGGTTGCGATGTAATGCGCAACACCGATATCGGCGACGATGAACGCGTCAACGCCAAGCTTTGCACCTGCCTCGACTGCATCACGCCACAGATCGACCTTGCCTGCGGGCGGAAAGGTGTTGACCGCCAAAAGAACCTTGGTGCCCCCTTCATGGGCATTGGCCACAGCGCGTTCAAGTTCCGCCGGGGTGAAGTTCAGCCCGGGAAAATTGCGCGCGTTGGTGGCGTTCTGAAATCCGCAATAGACGGCATCGGCTCCTGCCTCGACCGCGGTACGCATGGCTGCAGGTGTCCCGGCCGGGCACACCAGTTCAGGGGCCTGCATCAGCGCCCTCCATCTTTCCTGGCGGGATCGCCGGTTGCGCGAATGGCCTTAAGCGCCATGCGCCCCGGTGGTCCGAACATGTCGGCCACGCTTTGCGCAATGGAGCCATCGACATCATCCATGGCGTTGCGCAGGCAGACGACGGCTTCGGTATTGCCGGTGACGCTGAGCTCGCGCGAAAAGAACAGCGCGTCGCCGTCAAGATCGCTGTCAATCAGCCGCGCCAGATCAAGGAATTTCCCGGCCACACGGGCGTCATGATCCGGGATATTGCGCCGCGAACAGGCGCGCAGCAGCAGATTGTCAGGATCGGGGCGCAGGTGCAGAACGAAGGGCAGGTTGATCGGATCAACGACAAAATTGGCGGTGATATGCGGGCCGAGACGGCCAAACATATCGGGATTTTCCCTTGCCACCCGGTTGACGATACGCCTGAGGATCGGTTGCAGCACGAAAAGCGGCATCGGCGGCATCAGCCGCAATGCGAATGGCCCGGCACCCTCGGTGACGGGCTTGGTCGGGGTCACAGGTGTCATGGGCTGCGTTTAGGGGATTCGCAGAGCGGTTCATTTGATGTAAATCAAGCCAGCGGTGATTTTAGGCGACGGTGTTTTCATTCGCAGGGCTTTGGCTGTAACCTCTACGGAAATTTGCAGGAGACAGAACATGACAAGCCCACGGGTCCGGCGGATGCAGCATTTCGCCATCGAGGTAAGCGACACGGATCGCGCCATAGAGTTTTATCGCAAGGCGTTGGATTTCAAACTGACCGAGAGCCACAAAGCGCATGAGGTGGCGGAAATACCCGTCGATCTGACCTTCATGCGGATCAATGAGGAACATCACGCGCTGGTGCTTGTGCATAATCCGGCCAAGAAATACACCAAGCGGCCATTGCCCCAGGATGACAGGGAAGGCCCACCAACATTCCATCATTTCGCGCTGGAATGTGACACGCGCGAAGACTGGCTGGGGGTGCTGGCACGCGTTGAATCCCAGGGCATTCCGATCGTGCGCGGCCCGGTTGTGCATTCCTTCACCGATCCGCGCGGCGACGGATCCTGGGGGGAAAACGAATCCTTTTATTTCCTTGATCCGGATGGCCACCGGATTGAGATTTTCTGCGACATGGCAACGATCGAACCTGACGGCGTCTTTCGCAATTATCAGGGCACACGGCTGGAGGATGTGACGGCGGAAGAGGTATGAACCTCTCAGCGGATGTCGCGATCATCGGGGCAGGGCCGGCAGGGGCGCTTCTGGGCAATTTGCTGGGCAAGCGCGGCATATCCAATATCATCATCGAAAAGCAGCCTGATCCCTATCCGCTGCCGCGCGCGGTGCATTTTGATGCCGAGACCATGCGCATTCTGCAGAGTGTCGGTCTGGCGGATACCGTTCTGCCAGAAACGCTGGTGGGCAAGGGGATGCTGTTTCAGGATGGCGACGGCAAGGTGCTTGTCGACTGGTCGCGCGCCCAGGACATTGGCCCTTTTGGCTGGCATGAAAGCTACAGGTTTCACCAACCGGCCCTTGAAGAGACCCTGCGGGGCGGGTTGAAGCGGTTTGAGGAATGTTCTTTGGTTTCGGGTCATGCGGTCACCGATGTCAGGCAGGACGCGAACGGGGTTGATCTGACGCTGGATGATGGCAGCATGGTGCGCGCCACCTATGTGGTTGGCTGTGATGGCGCGCAGTCCTTTTTGCGCCAGACACTCGGGATCGGGTTTGAAGACCTCGGGTTTCGGGAAAAATGGCTGGTTGTCGATCTGATCATCAAAAACGAACGGGCGGATCGCGGCGATTACACCATCCAGTTTTGCGACCCGGAATTTCCGGCGACCTATCTGCGTGGCGTGGGTGAGCGGCGGCGCTGGGAGATCCGGCTGGAAGACGGGGAGGGCGAACCGCAGACCGAAGCTGAAACATGGGACAGGCTGGCGCGCTGGGTCGGGCCGGAAGACGCAGAGCTTGAACGCTCGGCGATTTACACGTTCCGCTCGTGCATTGCCCATGACTGGCGGGTCGGCCGCTGCCTTCTGGCCGGTGATGCGGCGCATCTGACCCCGCCTTTCATGGGGCAGGGTCTCTGTGCGGGCGCGCGCGATGTTGCCAATCTGGCGTGGAAACTGGCCGCTGTTCTGAAAGGGGCGGGCGAGGATTTGCTTGACACCTATCAAAGCGAACGACGGCCGAACGTGCACGCCTTCATCGCAATGGCGGTGCGGCTTGGCCGGCTGATCAACCAGACGGCGGCGGGGGAGGCACCGAAGGGCGTCTTCAAGTCGCTCTGGCCGCCGCTTGGCCCCGGGCTGGGGGCGCGCGACGGGCTGGGCGGCACGCACGCGCCACAGGGGTTTCTGGCGGATGGATCGCGGTCGGATGACGTTTCGGGTGGTGGATTTTTCGCTCTGGCCCGCGCGCCTTTCAACTGCGAAATCCCGGTTGTCGTGGCTGCAGAGGGCTGGCTTAGGGAAAAAGGTATGTTTGGTGTGATCGTCCGGCCGGATGGGTATGTTCTGGCAGCTGCCGGGGATGCAGAAGGGCTTAGGCGCGCAGCGGCGGACTGCCCTGCGGTTTAGCCGCGCGCATGGGTTTTACCCCTGATGCAGAACCCTGCATCCGGGCCGTTTGAGTGATTTGTTTACGTGATGATAGAGGCGGGCCCGCCGGATGCGGTTATCGTGCCGAACAGGGGTGAAAACCCTGCACCTGATCAATCTTTTTGGTTTTGGCTGGTTCCACCGGGATGTCGCCCGTTGCTCGTGAAACCGGTCAGCCGCTTTTTGTGCACGATGAGGGTTTTAGGCCGATGCCGTTAGGTTTGGGTTAAGCTTGCGGGCGGAGGTTTGTGATTGGGGGCAACGGGGGTGGTTGGTTTACGTACCCGGGGCTTATTTGCCGCTTGGAGATCCCGCATCAGTAGGATGGGTGATTTCACCCATCCTTAACCATCTGCAGATTTACTGCGAATATGACCAATTACCGCCGGATACGAACGCCTGGCACAACATATTTTTTCACGGTTAATCTTGCCGACCGGTCATCGGACCTGCTGTTGGCTCAGATCAGCGCGTTGCGCAAAGCCTATCAAAAAACCTGCACTGAGCGGCCCTTTGTCTGCAACGCTTTCGTCGTGCTGCCGGATCATCTGCACGCGATCTGGACCTTGCCTGCACGTGATGCGGATTATTCCACACGCTGGCGGCTGATCAAAACCCGCTTCGTGCAGCAGGTGGGTGGGTTCGGGCCGCGCAGCGCGTCCAAGCGATCAAAGCGGGAAAGGGGTATTTGGCAACGCCGTTTCTGGGAACACAGCATTCGGGATGAGGCGGATTTCCGGGTGCATATGCGATATTGCTGGGGCAATCCGGTGAAGCACGGGTTGGTCAATCGGGCAGTCGATTGGCCGTTTTCGTCCATTCACCGCGATATCCGTGCGGGACGGGTTGATGCGGAATGGGCGGGTGATGTGGCGGATGGGGAGTTTGGCGAGGTTGTTAGCGGATGATGGGCGCGAATTGCACCCCATAAATCCGTAGGGTGGGTGATTTCACCCACCAATCGCAAATAAACGCCACAAAATGATGGGTGCGAGCACCCATCCTACCGATTGTTCCAGAAAACCATGCGTTCGTAGGGCGGGTGATTTCACCCTCCATTTCAACGCAATCCGCGCAATTCGATGGGTGCAAGCACCCATGCTACGCTTGCTGCCGTTCCCATGCTTTGAGGGCGGTGTTTCCAACGCAGTTCAGAAATGGGCACTGATCCAGTGCTGCGTTAACAACAGCGGTTTCAAGAGGGTTTAGATCGTCCGGAGGATCGTAGGTTTTATGCCAGCTTTTGGCTTTCTTTGGTTCCCAAAGTTCTGCCACCCTACTGATCCAGGAACGACCTCAACTTCCGCGACCTGCTCGGATGCTTCAGCTTCCTCAGCGCCTTCGCCTCGATCTGCCGGATCCGCTCGCGGGTCACGCTGAACTGCTGCCCCACTTCCTCAAGCGTGTGATCCGTGTTCATGCCGATGCCAAAACGCATCCTGAGCACGCGTTCCTCCCGTGGCGTCAGCGAGGCCAGCACCCGGGTCGTCGTCTCTTTCAGGTTGCCCTGAATGGCGCTGTCCAGTGGCAGGACGGCGTTTTTGTCTTCGATGAAATCGCCGAGCTGGCTGTCTTCCTCATCGCCAATCGGGGTTTCCAGCGAAATCGGCTCCTTGGCGATTTTCATCACCTTGCGCACTTTCTCAAGCGGCATCTGCAGCTTTTCGGCCAGTTCCTCGGGTGTCGGTTCGCGGCCGATTTCGTGCAGCATCTGGCGGCCGGTTCTGACCAGCTTGTTGATCGTTTCGATCATATGGACCGGAATACGGATGGTGCGGGCCTGATCGGCAATCGAACGCGTGATCGCCTGACGGATCCACCAGGTCGCGTAAGTCGAAAACTTATACCCCCGGCGGTATTCGAATTTATCCACCGCCTTCATCAAGCCGATGTTACCTTCCTGAATGAGGTCAAGGAACTGAAGGCCTCGGTTGGTGTATTTCTTAGCAATCGAGATCACCAGCCTGAGGTTCGCCTCGACCATTTCCTTCTTGGCGATACGCGCCTCTTTTTCGCCCTTCTGCACCTGATTGACGATGCGGCGGTATTCGGAAATATCAACACCGACATATTGCCCGACCTCGGCCATTTCGGCACGCAGGTCTTCGATACGGTTGCGGAACCGTTCCATGAAGGTGGCCCAGCCGCGCCCCGGCATTTCGGCGACGCGGTCGATCCAGGTCGGGTCCAGTTCCGAGCCGCGATAGGTTTCGACGAAATCGCGGCGGTTGATGCGTGACTGATCGGCAAGCTTTACCATGGCACCATCAATGGACATGATCTTGCGATTGATGCCGTAAAGCTGGTCGATCAGCGCTTCGATGCGGTTGTTGTGAAGGTGCAGCGAATTCACCAGTTCAACGATTTCGGCGCGCAAGGCCTGATAGGTGGTTTCCTGTTTCTTGCTGAAAGTGCCGTCTTCGTTCAGCGTGGCGGAAATGCGGCTGTCCTGCATATCGGCAAGCTTGGCGTAATCGTCGGCAATCCGGCCAAGCGTTTCCAGAACCTGCGGTTTGAGGGCGGCCTCCATCGCTGCCAGCGACAGGTTGGCCTGATCGTCTTCGTCGTCGTCATCATCGTCGCGCACGATCGGGTTGCCGTCGGCATCGGTTTCCGGTTCTTCTTCGGCCTTTGGCTTTGCGTCGTCAGTCGTTGCCTGCGGCGTGGCGGTGTTCAGCCCCTCGGTTGCCCCGATCTCTTCCTCGTCATCGCCTTCGACCGAACCGGAAAAGGTGGTTTCAAGGTCGATGACATCGCGCAGCAGAATTTCCTCTTCCAGCAATTCGTCGCGCCAGATGGTGATCGCCTGAAAGGTCAGCGGGCTTTCGCACAGCCCGGCGATCATGGTATTGCGCCCGGCCTCAATGCGCTTGGCGATGGCAATCTCGCCCTCGCGGCTGAGCAGTTCGACCGAGCCCATCTCGCGCAGATACATGCGCACCGGATCATCGGTGCGATCCAGCGTCTCGGTGGTTGTGGTGGCGACCGCAACTTCCTTGGAGGATGAGGTTTCAACCACTTCGGTCGATTTTGCCTCTTCCTCCTCGGCTTCTTCGTCTTCGATGATATTGATGCCCATTTCGCTCAGCATCGACATCACGTCTTCGATCTGTTCCGAGGAAACCTGTTCGGGGGGCAAAACCTGATTAAGCTCGTCATAGGTGATGTAACCGCGCTGGCGCGCGTTGGCGATCATCTTCTTGACGGCGGCCTGACTCATGTCGCCAAGGGCGGCGGCGTCGGGTGCTTCGTCGGGTTTTGTCGCTTCGGTGTCCTTGGCGGCCATTGGTCACTCCATGTCAGAAAGGGCGAATCAGCGTGCCCGTGGTCTGCTCGCGAATCATATGGGCGAATCAACACGGCGAATCACTGATTCGCAATGCACATTAGCGTTTTTTCTTTACCCAAACCTCTCCATCGATGAGGTTTTGCAGGTGTTTGGACATGTTTTGCCGTTCTTCGGCCTCGCCGCCTCCTTCCGGCAGGTCTGTCCGGGCGGTTTTATTGCGTGCATCAGTTGCCTGCCCAACCCGCCAGGTAAGGCCTTCATCGACAAGACCGGCCATGTCCTGCATGGCTTCATCGACCTCGCTGCGGGCACCCCGTGACGCCTCAAGCTTGGCAAGTTCTTCGGCCAGAGCCATATGCGCCGTGTCGCTGTCAGCGTCCGGCTGGATTGATTTGAGAAGTTTGAAATGGCGATAGCTCGCAAGCTTTTCAAGGACGTCCTGGCCCAATTCGCTTTCAAGCCGGTTTACCAGATCGGCCCGGTCGTTTTTACACTCGACTGCATGTTTCAGAACAGCATCCCTAATGGTGGAATAACCGGGGGTGGCAAAATGCAAACGCTCCAGACTGCTTTCAAACCCGGCGACGATTTCCGGGTGATTGATGCAGCTCATCAGAATGACCGCTTCGCGCAACCTTTCCTCGGTCCGCCAGTCGCCACTGCCCTGCGCCAGCATCGAGGCTTTCGCCCCGGGTGTTGCCAGTTCGGGGCCGCGTTTTTTCCATGGGGTAAAACCCGACTGGCGCTGGTTTTGCGGCTTGAAAAGTTTCGCTCTGAAATCCCTGATCGTTGCCATGTAGTGGTTGCGGATCGAAATGTCGCGGATATTTGCAAGCGCCGTTTTCAGGCTGGCATCTAGCGCGGCGCGGCGCTCTGGGCTGTCAAAAACCTTGCCGTCGATTTCACGCTGCCACAGGAGATCGACCATCGGTCGCGCGCCCTCAAGCAGTTTGCGCATGGCTGAAGCGCCCTGCGATTTGATCAGGTCGTCAGGATCTAGCCCCTCGGGCAGCAGGCAGAACCTGAGACTGCGCCCGGGTTCAAGCAGTGGCAGGGCAATGTCGATCAGACGCATTGCAGCGCGCAGGCCCGCCTGATCGCCATCCAGCGCAATCACCGGTTCCGGATAAAGGCGCCACAAAAGCATCAATTGTTCTGACGTGATTGCCGTGCCAAGGGGGGCAACCGCGTGGGCAAATCCGGCTTGTGTCAGGGCGATGACATCCATATACCCTTCGGCCACGACAAGCGCACCCGCCTTGCCCGCGGCTTCGCGCGCCGGGGTGAAATTGTAAAGACTGCGGCCTTTGTCAAACAGCGGAGTTTCCGGTGAGTTCAGATACTTGGCCCGGGCATTCGGGTCCATCGCCCGGCCGCCAAAGGCAATGGCGCGATTACGGGAATCGCGGATCGGATACATGATACGACCGCGAAACCGGTCAAACGCTTCGCCGCCATCATCGGGATTGATCGCCAGACCGGCCTTTACAATCAACTCAGGCGGAACGCCTTTGCCTTTCAGATGCGCACTCAGACCATGGCGCGTGTCAGGGGCAAAACCGATTTCAAACCGCGCGAGCGTTTCCTCGCTAAGGCCGCGACCGGCAAGATATTCGCGCGCGTTACTGGCCGCTGCGGTGTTCATGTTCAGCCGGTAAAACTGCACGGCCTTTTCCATCACCTCGACCAGCCTTGTGCGCTCATCAGCCTTTTCCTGCGCCTGCGGGTCGCGTGCCGGCATGGTCATGCCTGCCTCGCGCGCCAGAATTTCGACGGCATCCATGAATCCAACATTTTCGGTTTCACGAATGAAACTCAGCGCGTCGCCCTTGGCGTGACAGCCAAAGCAGTAATAGAACCCCTTGCGGTCATCGAGATGGAAGGACGCGGTCTTTTCCTGATGAAACGGGCAAGGCGCCCAGTAATCCCCCTTGCCGGGATTGGTCTTCTTGGCATCCCATGTCAGTTTCTTCCCGACCACCTGGGCCAGGGAGATTCGGGTGCGCAGTTCGTCAAGAAATCCGGGGGGCAGGCTCATGATGGGTTAATATCGGCTGCGCTGGGGCAATCTGCAAGGCTTGAGTTTGCGGTGAGTGCCGGAGCCTCCGGCGGGGATATTTGTGAAAAAGAGAAGGCCTATTGGTCTTTGATCTGGAGCGTCTGTCGCAAGCTGCCATCGTCGCGGTTGAAGATCAGGATCTGGTTTTCTTTTGTCACCACGGCGAACCAGTCGGGGCCCTGGGTGAATGTGCTGGCTTCACTGCCATCGGGCAGGGTAATGATTTCTGGCAGGGGAACCGGGTCTTCAACCGTGCGAATAACGTTTGGCACCCGGATGACAATCAGAACGATGATTGTTACAAGTCCGGCAATCATTGATGCCGTCAGGATCGTGACCAGTATCCTGAGAAACCTCAGATTTGCCGGTTCGCCTGAATTTTCAGGGGTATTGCCCATGTCTGATCCTGTATTGCGCCTAGTTATCGGGGAAGATCCACCGCCCCGGCTTGATAAGGCCTTGGCGGCGATTGTGCCAGAGGCAGCGGCACTCAGCCGCTCGCAGCTTGGCCGGCTGATCGAAGCCGGTGCGGTGGCGCGGGAAGGCGGCGAGGTGGTGACGGCGCTGAAAACCCGAACGCAGGAAGGCGAGGTCTGGCTGGTCAGCCTGCCCGAAGCGGCAACACCAAAAGCGCGGCCGGAAAACATTCCGCTTGATGTGGTCTTTGAGGACGATGATCTGATTGTCGTCAACAAACCCGCCGGGATGGTGGTGCATCCGGCACCGGGCTCGGCCCACAGCACGCTGATCAATGCGCTTTTGTATCATTGTGGCGACAGCCTCTCGGGCATCGGCGGTGAAAAGCGCCCGGGGATCGTACATCGGATCGACAAGGATACCTCGGGCTTGCTGGTGGTGGCCAAATCCGACAAGGCGCATCAGGGGTTGGCTGAGCAATTTGCCGACCACTCGCTGGAACGCCATTATCGCGCCATTGTCCATGGGGTACCCTCGCGCAGCGATCCGCGCCTTGCCGGGGTGGCAGGCCTAGCGTTTGAGCCGGGTAATGTGACCAGGATTTCCGGCAATATTGCCCGTCATCGCAATGACCGAAAGAAGATGGCGGTGGTGAAAAACGCCGGGCGTCATGCGATTACCCGGTTGAAGGTTCTGGAAGATTTTGGCGGGGTCGCGGCACTGCTGGATTGCTGGCTGGAAACCGGGCGCACACATCAGATCAGGGTGCATCTGAGCCATGCGGGCCACGCTCTCCTGGGGGATCAGACCTATGGTGGCAGGCGCAGAATGACCGCGAAAAACCTTTCAGAACAGGACTATAGTGTTGTAACGGCTTTCAACCGGCAAGCACTTCATGCCGCAGTTCTGGGATTTATTCATCCGTTCAGCGGTGCCTTTCTGAGATTTGAAGCAGAGATGCCGCGGGATATGCAAAAGCTTGTTGATGTATTGCGCCAGATCAAGGCTTGAAATTAACTTTTGCGATACCTATCTCTCGTATGTAACGACCATTAACATCAGGTAGGGACACTAGATGAGCTATGCCAACCTTCCGGCCCCATCGCCGGAACAGGGTTTGAACCGCTACATGCAGGAAATCCGCAAGTTTCCGATGCTGGAACCGGAAGAGGAATTCATGCTGGCCAAACGCTGGGTGGATCACGAGGATTCAGGTGCCGCGCATAAGATGGTGACTTCGCATCTGAGGCTGGCGGCCAAGATCGCCATGGGCTATCGCGGCTACGGGTTGCCCACGGCCGAGGTCGTGTCTGAGGCCAATGTCGGGCTGATGCAGGCTGTCAAAAGGTTTGATCCTGACAAGGGGTTCCGTTTGTCGACCTATGCTATGTGGTGGATCCGCGCTTCGATCCAGGAATACATCCTGCGCTCGTGGAGTCTGGTGAAGATGGGCACGACATCGGCGCAGAAAAAACTGTTTTTCAACCTGCGCAAGGCCAAGAACCGGATCGGCGCCCTGGAAGAGGGTGATCTGCGACCGGAAAATGTCGAACGCATCGCCAGTGATTTGAATGTCACCGAGAGCGAGGTCATTTCGATGAACCGGCGCATGTCGGGTGGCGATGCCTCGCTTAACGCACAAATCGGCGTCGAGGGTGAGGGCTCTTCGGAATGGCAGGACTGGCTTGAGGACGAGGATGCCGATCAGGCCGGCGACTACGCCGAAAAGGACGAACTTGAGAATCGGCGCGAATTGCTGGTCGAGGCGATGGCCGATCTCAATGAGCGGGAAAAGGACATCCTGATGAAGCGCAAACTGGAAGACAATCCGGTGACGCTGGAGGAATTGTCGGGCATTTATGACGTCAGCCGCGAACGAATTCGCCAGATCGAGGTGCGGGCGTTTGAAAAGCTGCAAACGAAAATGCGCGCCCTGGCGGTTGAAAAAGGCATGATGCCGAGCGCTGTGTGAGGAATAAAAGCGGATGCGCGGTAAACCCGGCGCGTCTGCAGAACGGAGGAAAGCGAATGTCACATCACGATGAACCGATTAAAACCTATGAACCCGCCGGAAACATCTGGCTGCGCGGGTTATTCATGGTCATTTTCGCCGTCTTTTTCGGGCTGGCGGAAACCGTGCTCTTTATTCTGGCGCTGGTCCAGTTCCTGTGGATGTTGTTTGCCAAGGAAAGAAACGAAGGCATTGCCGATTTCGGCGCGAGTGTTGGTAAATGGCTGGGCCATGTCGCCGAGTTTCAGACCGGTGCGACGGATGAAAAACCGTTTCCCTGGGGGAAATGGGAGTAATTCGAGCGACGGACTACCGTCTGACCACCCGCTTGCGGGGATCGCCGGAATGAGTATTTCTGAAACAATGATGCAGCGGGTGCGCGCCTAATCGGGCAGGGCATTCCTCAGAAATGCAACCATGTTACCGCCCATGACTTTGGCGATATCTTCCTCGCTCACACCTTCTTTAAGCAGTGCATCGGTCAGAGCCGCCAGTTCTGATGTGTCAAAACTGGTGGTGATGGTTCCGTCGTAATCCGAGCCAAGGGCCACGTGATCCGCCCCAAGGAGAGCAATCGCCGCCTGAATGGCTTTGGCCACGCCTTTCGGGCTGGCGTCACAGGTCACTTCTTCCCAATAGCCGATGGCAATCAGCCCGCCATTGGCGGCGATCGCCTGCATCAGATCATCGGGGAAGTTGCGCTTGGTCTGGCAGTGGCCGTGAATGCCTGTATGGCTGACCACAACGGGAACATTCACCATTTCAAGAACATCCCAGGCAACGGCGGGGCTGGAATGGGCGAGGTCGATGATCATTTTTCGCGTGACCATTTCTTCAACCACACTGATTCCGAACTCGGTCAGACCGGCATTTGACTGACCGTGCAAGGAGCCGCCCAGCGCGTTGTCAAAGAAATGCTGAAGCCCCATCAGGCGGAACCCGGCATCAAAGAGGCGGGCGAGATTGGCCTGATCCTTGTCGAGCGCATGCCCGCCCTCAGCCCCGATCAGGGCGCCGATCAGGCGGCTGCCGGATTGCCTTGCTGCCAGCACTGCCTCAAGATCGCTTCTGCTGCGGATGATGCGCAGCTGATCGGGCGCGCGTGCGGCGAATTCATGCAGGCGCTGGGACTGATATCGGGCGCGTTCGGTCAGGCTATTCCAGGTCCGGCGCGGCCAGAGCTGACCCATCGCCAAGAGGGTAATCTGGTCGCGGGCATCCGCGGCGTTTTCATCGTAATTGAGGCCGGCAGGGCTTTTGGTGACGGTGGTGAACATCTGCAGCGCAACATTGCCTTCGGCCAGACGCGGAATATCGACATGCCCGTAATCGGCGCGTTTCAGCAGGTCGCGGTTCCACAAAAGGCTGTCGGCGTGCCAGTCACCGATGATCAGGGAACGGTGGAGTTCCCTTGCGGCGTCTGAAACGGGGTAGGGGTCGTGATCTGTTACGACATTCATGCCTTTTTCGACTAAGGCCGGGGCGAAGATCAGGAAAACGGCCAGCCCGGCAAACGCAAGAAGGACAAGACCGCCCAAAAGGCGTTTGAGTTTACGCATGATCGCCTCCTCCGATCGGGGTTGCATGCAGTCAAGCACGCAGGCCGCGGAATGGGAACCCTTTTCGGGGTGACGGGGTGGCAGGCTGCTACCCCTCCATCGCCTCCAGCTCGTCGATCATGCCGGAGATCATGCTGAGGCCCTTGTCCCAGAATTTCGGGTCGGACGCGTCAAGGCCAAAGGGGGCCAGCAGGGCTTTGTGGTGTTTGGAGCCGCCTGCTTTCAGCCTGTCAGAACGGTTCAAGGTCACGCGCGAGATCTGCAAGAACCGGGTGGTCGGGCAGCCATATCCCCGGCTCGACCTCTTTGATCACAGGCCACTTACTTTCGGCGAGGTAACCACCGGTCTTCTGATTGAATTCAGCCGCCCTGAAGAAAGGGCGTGGCGTTCCAAAAAAACCACCGCGCGCGAAGACACGCCGCAGGTAGGTTGTGAACGGCATGGCGATGCCTTCGGCAAATACCATTGGATCTGCCCGATAGCTCGGCAACCGGATGGAAGGATTCCATGCCCCCGATATATCAGCTTTATGTTCAAAGCTTGCTGCAATTTCTGCATTCAACGCAAGCCCACCGTCAGGAAGAGGTGATAAATTGGCCTCATCCTCAAAAACACAGTAGGCCAAGTATTCGAAGTTCACTTGCAACGGGTCCCAATCGCCTAAGCGGGAAACCACTGGATCGGTGGCAGGAATGGTCTGCGTGCCAGGGAAGCGTTGGCACAGGTCAACATTTCCTACGATCTCAGAAAACACCATAAGTGCCAATGGAAACGGCCCGGTTCCGGTCTGTTCGAGGTCAGCAAACCGATTGATCGTTGCCGCTTGTGCTTTTTCAGCAAACTCAAGCGCAGGAGATCGTGGCGGGCTGGTATTTCCGTAGCGCCCAACCTCGCATTCAAAGAGGTAGCCAAGATCACTGAGACGATTGACCAGCGTATCTACATTCCGGGCCACTCGTTCGAACGTCTTACGCATTACGTCCTCGACATCGTCCAATGTTGGGCGGTGATATCCTAACTCGTGCTGTTCCCTGATCGGTAGGATGTCGAAGTCAAGCTCGCGCCAGACTTCGGTATGTTCGCCAGCAGCGTATCTGGCGGCGAGTGAAACCATTACCCCTCCATCGCCTCCAGCTCGTCGATCATGCCGGAGATCATGCTGAGGCCCTTGGCCCAGAATTTCGGGTCGCTGGCATCAAGGCCAAAGGGGGCCAGCAGGGCTTTGTGGTGCTTGGAGCCACCGGCTTTCAGCATTCTCAGGATCATGTTCCCCGCTCCGCTTTTCCCTTCATTATTCTTAACCCGTCCAACCGCGGTTATGAGGCCTCATGTGTTATGCGTGGCCTTGGCAAACTTCTTCTGGCGGCAAAGCCTGGTGATGTGCGTTTTCGGCTTGGACTCGGACGAACACCGACCACCGGAGACTGCATATTTCGAACGCTGGTCGGTGAGGATGTTTTCGAAGGTATTCATGTTGTCAACGCGTTTGCTAGACCCAAGGTTCTAGGATGTACAGGTAGTGGTCAAGAGCGCTGACGGGAAGACCCTTGTACCTGCGTGCCCAAGGAGAGTCCGGCATCGCCTTCTCTGCTTTTAGGCAAGTTATCGCGGCAGACGCTATGTCGGTGGGACAGAACGCAGAAAACTTCAGGTGGGCAATCACGAGGGCTATGTGCGCCCGTACTGCGTTCTTTCGCTCTGACAATCCAGCCTCAGGGGCCCATTCCGGTAAGCCCGTCGAGCGATACGCATCCTCGGCATCCAAGAGGCCGAAGCGTTCCCACTGGCTGATGATTGCAGCGCCGACTGCATTGCCATGCGGTGCGCGTTCGTCACTTTCATCCCAATACCACGGGTCAGGAAGGTGGTAGGCAGCGCCGGGATGATATCTCGTCCAGTCAATCGTCATCGACCTATCCAGCTCGGCTTTGCGAAGACGCGTGCGCTTTTTTCTGCCATGCTTCTCGACGACTGCCTGCAACTTCTGGTCACTGTCGAAACTGACTTGCAGGGTTGAGGCAACCCAGTCCAGGCAGGCCGCAACATCGAATGCGTCCGATGGCTTCAGGCGTTGCGCGAAAGCCCACGACATTGCGTCATGAAGTTCTTCGGCTCCACGCCGGAACGTGCTGCGGGTGAGATTTGTAAGATAAAGTTGATCGACCTCGTCGGCGCTGTGTCGTGTGCCGGGCCATGTGACTGCGAGTTTTTTGCGTTTGCGCAGAAACCGGCAGGTTGGACGGTCCGGCATCTCAAAGCCGGTCCACGGCTTGGGCGCATTCTCGCCTTCGTTGCAGATGCTGACTTCGATGACGTCGAGTGCGCAGCCAAAATTAACCGGATCGGCACCGAGGTAGTCGGTGACAAAGCTCGCTGGGCCTCCGCCATAGCCTCTTGGGTGGTTGTGACTGGCGAGCAGTTCCATCTTCAGAGTTACCCCTCCATCGCCTCCAGCTCATCAATCATGCCGGAGATCATGCTGAGGCCCTTGTCCCAGAATTTCGGGTCGGACGCGTCAAGGCCAAAGGGGGCCAGCAGGGCTTTGTGGTGTTTGGAGCCACCGGCTTTCAGCATGTCGAAGTACTTTTCCTGAAAGCCGGAATCGCCCTCTTCATAGACCGCATATAGCGCGTTTACGAGGCCGTCGCCGAACGCATAGGCGTAGACGTAGAACGGCGAGTGAATGAAATGCGGGATATAGGCCCAGAAGGTTTCGTAGCCGTCCATGAACTCAAAGACCGGGCCAAGGCTTTCGCTTTGCACCGACATCCAGAGGGCGTTGATCTGATCGGGAGTCAGTTCCCCTGTCGCCCGTGCCGCGTGCAGCTTGCACTCAAAATCGTAAAAGGCGATCTGGCGCACGACCGTGTTGATCATGTCTTCGACCTTGCCTGCCAGCAGGGTCTTGCGCGCGCCCTGATCGGGGGCTTCGGCAAGGAGTTTGCGGAAAGTCAGCATTTCGCCGAAAACACTGGCGGTTTCAGCCAGCGTAAGGGGGGTTGAACTGAGCAGTTCACCCTGATCGGCGGCCAGCACCTGATGCACGCCATGGCCCAGTTCATGCGCCAGCGTCATCACATCGCGCGGTTTGCCGAGATAGTTGAGCATCACATAAGGGTGGACGGCGGTGACCGTGGGATGCGCGAAAGCGCCGGGGGCCTTGCCGGGTTTGGTGGCCGCATCGATCCAGCCTTTGTCAAAGAACGGTTCGGCGATTTCGGCCATTCTGGGATCAAAAGCGCCATAGGCATCAAGCACGATTTTGCGCGCGCCCGACCAGATGACGGTTTTCGCTTCCTCTTGCGGCAAGGGGGCGTTGCGATCCCAGATCTCGAGTTTTTCGAGCCCCAGCCATTTGGCCTTGAGCGCATAATAGCGGTGCGAAAGCCGGGGGTAAGCGGCGACAACGGCGTTGCGCAGGGCTTCGACCACCTCGGGTTCGACATCATTGGCCAGATGGCGCGAGGCCTGCGGGGTCGGTAGCGTGCGCCAGCGATCCTCGATCTCTTTTCCCTTGGCCAGCGTGTTGGTGATGCGGGCGTAAAGCGGCAGGTTGGCACCAAATACCTTGGCCACGGCGCGGGCGCCTTTTTCGCGCCGGGCGCGGTCGTGATCGGTCAGAAGGTTGAGGGTGGATTCAAGGTTCAGTTGCTCGCCGTCCACATCGAAACTCAGCGCAGCGGTGGTTTCGTCAAACAGCCGGTTCCACGCGGTTGCACCGACAACAGATTGATCGTGCAGGAATTTTTCAAGTTCATCGGACAGTTGATAGGGCTTCATTGCACGCATCCGGTCGAGCACCGGTTTGTAGCGGGCAAGATCAGTGTTTTCACCCAGCATGGCGGCGAGAACCTTGTCGTCGATCCGGTTCATTTCCAGCGAAAAGAACACCAGCGGCGTCGACATATCGGTGATGGCACCCTGCATGTCGGACATGAATTTGGCCCGGTCGGGATCTGTGGTGTTCTGGTAATAGCTCAGCCCGGCCAGTGACATGATGCGCCCGGCGATGGCCTGAATTCCCTCGTAACGCTGGATGGTTGTGAGCATCTCGGCGGCGCTCAGCGATGCAAGCTTGCCCTGATAATCTGTGGCAAAGGCGGTGCATTCGCCCTTCAGCCAGTCAAGATCTTTGGCGAGTTCCGGGCAGTCGCTTGACGGGTAGAGATCGCTCAAATCCCATTCGGGCAGATCGCCAAGGTCTTCACCGGCCTGAGGGTCGCGCTGATCACGCAGGATGTCCGGGGCGAGGTCGGGATAGGTGAAGTTCATGAGAGCTGCCTTCTGTCAAATTCAGGGTTCAGACATAAGGGCAGAGGCAGGGGAACTTCAAGGCCAAGCTCGGGTTGGGTGCTGCGTATCCGGCGAATGGCAGAAATTGCCGAGAGGCCAGTGGTGCCGCCAGGGTGCGAGGAGTGTGATCACCTCTGCTCAAACCAGCGCGGAAGTTGATTTTGTAACGGCCGCTTACATCCAATCCACCAGTAGACTGGTAGACCGGCAGGTCGGTAGACCGGTAGACCGGTAGATCCATAGACCAGTAGACCAGTAGACCAGTAGACTAACCTACCAATCTGCCAGTCAACTAGTCACCTGGAACTATAATACGTATCATTATAAGCTCTGATTTTT
>CAZMNO010000003.1:0-159344 GCA_964567685.1 uncultured Rhodobacter sp.
CTAACAGATCAGTGAACCCATCGACCAACAGACCGACCTGTTGGTCTGCTGACAGACCGGTTGACTGGTCCACCGGTCTGCCAGTCTGCCGATAAACCAGTTTATTGGTTTATTCGTGGTTCTTGAGCGGTGGTTCCTGCGTTGTGTTGGAGGCAGCATGGTTTTTGAGGCTGTACGTTTTAGGGGCAACGTGGTTTGGCGGAAGCACGGTTCGGAGACAGTATGTTTTCGGCGCAGCACGGTTATTGGGGTGGCGCGTTACGGAGACAGCACGGTTTTGACGGCAGCGTGGTTTGGCGGCAGCATGGTTTGGCAACTGCCGGAATATGAGGTGGCCAAGCGGGAATGGCGCGAACGAAGGAATGAAGGGGCGGAAGGCTGTGGAGGTTTCTAACGGATGATGAGTTCGGGAAAACCCGGTTGATCAAATGACAAACCCGGAGTTTCGGACTGGTGCGGGAGCTCCGGTTGTTGCGAGGTACGTCAAGTTATTTGATCGCACGCGTCGAAGCGTTACCAGCACATCTCCGGGGTTCGCTTGAACCTCCTTCGGCACTTATCGCAATACCCCAAAACCACCGCCGTCAACGCTTGTCATAATAAAGCCCCACCACATGCTCGGCTTCGGCAAAAAACAGCCAGCGCGAGGTGATCAGCCCCATGAGATGCGAGGCCACCGCAATCGCAGCAAGCACATGACTGAATGGCAGAAACAGCAGGATCGCCCCGGGTATCAGCCCCAGCGTCACCGCAGAAATCACCCGCAGTTTCATCGCGTGCCTGCGCGCAACCACATAAACCATTTCCCGCAGCAGATAATTTGGCCCCGTATGCGGGCCTTCCAGAAGGCGCAGCTTGCCCAGATGGCCAAGGCCGGTCGCAGTGGCAAGCGTGTGGCCAGCCGCTGCAAACGCTTTGTCCCCCATCTGCCAAGCGGCAATCTGCAATCCCGTCAGCACCAGCAACAGAACCGCAGCGACCATGATCTGCCCGGCCAGCAAAGCCCCGCCGCCCAAGGCATAGGTCAGAAACAGAACCGGGATCAGCGGCATGTTCCAGCGCGGTACAGTTTTCAGCTGGTTGTAGATCTTTGAGGTGGTGAAAACGGTGACCAGCGCCGAAACCGCGCCGATCCAACCGACGATTTGCAGGGACACACCAAAGAAGATCAGGCCAATAGCGTAGACGGCCATCACCAGGAGCGTCGCCACCGCCATCACGCCCTCACGGCTGAGCCAGCTCGTGCGCCATTGCGAAAACGCGTTGATCGCACGTTGCGGGTTGCCCAGATGCAGGGTCGAGGCCAGCAACCCGCCGACAGACAGCGCATAGGCGATGAAAAAGAACCAGAACGCTGCCCAACCGCTCACGTCCGGAAAGCCAAAGCCCAGCCAGAACATCAGGCCGAAACCAAGACCGGAGAGCGATGTAAACAGGATCACGGAAGGTGCGGGATGCATCAGAGTTTCTCCAGTGCCTTGTCAAGCCAGCCAAGAAATCCTTTGGGCTCTTCGCTGACAGGGTCCAGAAACGGGGCGAGAATGTCGATCTTGCCCTCTTCGCCGATGTCGGATTTCGGCCTTGGCGGCAGATAGCGGTTGACCGGTCTGGTGCCTTGTTCGGGCATCAGTTCAAGGCCACCACGTTCAGCGGAAAGTCTGGAAACCTCGCTTTCGGGATCGGCAAAATCACCGAAATGCCGGGCACCAGCGGGGCAGGTGCGCACGCAGGCCGGGATGCGGTCTTCTTCGGGCAGGTTCTCGTTATAGATCCGGTCAACGCAGAGCGTGCATTTCTTCATCACGCCGGCTGTTACGTCCATCTCGCGCGCACCATAAGGGCAGGCCCAGGCACAGAGGCCGCAGCCGATGCAGCGGTCTTCGTTCACCAGGACGATCCCGTCTTCACCGCGTTTGTAGCTGGCCCCGGTCGGGCAGACGGTGACGCAAGGCGCGTCCGTGCAATGCAGACAAGATTTCGGAAAATGCACGGTCTGCGAGGCGCATCCCGGCTGCTGCGCCTCATAAGTGTGAATACGGTTGAGGAAGGTTCCCACCGGCTCGGCACCATAGGCATCGCGGTCCGACAGCGGTGCGCCGTAGTTCGAGGTGTTCCATTCCTTGCAGTTGATCACGCAGGCGTGGCAGCCAACACAGGTATCCAGATCGATCGCCAGTCCAAGCTGTTTTGCCGGGATTGGGGGCAGGGCAGTCATCAGAAATCCTCCCCGTAGCTGACATTCTTTGGCCCTTTACCGACCGGAGAGAGTTGCGCTGCTACCTGTGGCTGGCTGGTCGCATCGTCCGGGGCGGCTTTTTCAATCCTGACACGGAGGTCGAACCAGGCCGCCTGCCCGGTGATCGGGTCGGAGTTCGACCAGCGCTGGCCACCTGCCCGGACCGGCAGCAATTCATCGATCAGGTGGTTGAGCAGAAAGCCCTTTTTGGCTTCCGGCGCGTCCTCATCCAGTGCCCAGGCCCCGGCGCGTTTGCCAATGGCGTTCCAGGTCCAGATGGTTTTTGCATTGAGTCCCTTCATCAGGGCCACCGGTGCCTTGATCCTGCCATTGCGCGAGGTCACCCAGGCCCAGTCGCCATCCGCAAATCCGTGCGCCTCCCAGATTTCGGATGAAACATAAAGCGGGTTGGTGCCGTGGATCTGCCTGAGCCAGGCGTTTTGCGTCCCCCATGAATGATACATCGCCATCGGGCGCTGGGTCAGGGCGTGGATCGGGTATTCCTCGCAATCGACCGCCCCCTCCTCAAACGGTTGCCACCAGATCGGCAGCGGATCCATCGCCGCCTTCATCTGGTCGCGCAGATGCGCGGGCGGTTGCCGCTCGCCATGCCCTTCGGCGGCCAGCCGGAACTTTTGCAAGGGCTCGACGTAGAGCGAGAAAACATAGGTTTGCGGTGCATCATAGATGCCGCGTTCCACTGCCCAGTTCTGGTAATCCGCATTCCACGGTTTGAAAAAGAGCGCTGCATCCGGGATGTGGTCGATCCAGAACCCGCCATTGTCGATATAGGCCGCAATCTGGTTCGGGCTTGGTTCTCCACGCCCTTTGCCGGTGCCGTCCTTGCCGCGAAATCCGGCCAGCGGGCCGACACCGGGGCGTCGTTCGTGGTTCTGGATGTAGTCGGCGTAATCGGCGTATTTCTCGCTGCCGTCGTCATTGACGAACCCCTCCAGTTCAAGCCGCGCGCCAAGCTGGATGAGGGCTGTCTGAAAACCGCGCACATCGCGGTCAGGCTCCACCACCGGCCAGCGGATGCTGTCAGCCGCGGCGTCTGCTTCACAGATCGGACGGTCGAGAAGACTGATGCAATCGTGCCGTTCCAGATAGGTCGTATCCGGCAGGATCAGATCGGCAAACGCCACCATTTCGCTTGAATAGCTGTCGGAATAGATGATGTGCGGAATGACGTAGTCACCATTTTCATCCTTGTCGGTCAGCATCTCCATCGTGCCACTGGTGTTCATCGACGAATTCCACGCCATGTTCGCCATATACATGAACAGCGTGTCGATCCTGTAAGGGTCACCCGCATGGGCGTTGGAGATCACCATATGCATCAGCCCGTGGCTTGACATCGGGTTTTCCCAGCTGAACGCCTTGTCGATCCGCATCGGGCCGCCTTCGTCATTCAGCAGCAAATCTTCCGGGCCGTGAACGAAACCCAGATGCGGGCCGTTGAGGGCCTTGCCGGGGTTCATGCCGCTATGGGGTTTGGGGTGCGCGGTAACCGGTTTGGGGTAGGGGGGTTTAAAACGGAAACCACCCGGGACCTCTACCGAACCCAGCAGGATCTGCAAAACATGCAGCGCACGACAGGTCTGAAAGCCGTTGGAATGGGCCGAGATCCCGCGCATGGCATGGAAGCTGACCGGGCGCCCGATCATACGCTCGTGCTTTTCCCCTTTCCAGTCAGTCCAGGGCTGGTCGATCACGATCTCTTCCTCAAACGCCACATGCGCCAGTTCGGCGGCGATGCGTTTGATCTGGCTGACCGGAATACCGCAGCGTTCCGATATCGCCTCGGGGGTAAAATCCTCACTCAGGTATTTCTCGGCCAGCAACTGAAAGACCGGGCGGTGAGTGGTTCCGGCGTGGCGGTATTGACCTGCAAGGTCGGCCCTGATGCCCGGTTTGTCATAGGCAACCGGCTTGCCTGTGGTGCGATCCAGAACCAGCGGCTTGCCGTCATCACCCCGCAGGAACAGCCCGTGTTCGGGGGAACTCGCATCCTCGTTCACCAGGAAGGGCGCGTTGGTATAGCGCCTCAGATATTCCAGATCGACCTTGCCTGCCTTCAGGAGTTCATGCACAAGCGCCAGGATGAACAACCCGTCGGTACCCGGCGTGATACCGACCCATTCGTCGGCAATCGCGTTATAGCCCGAGCGGATCGGGTTGACGCCGATCACCTTGGCCCCGCGGGATTTCAGTTTGCCCAGACCGATCTTGATCGGATTGCTGTCGTGATCCTCGGCCACGCCGAAAATCATGAAGAGCTTGGTGCGATCCCAGTCCGGCGTACCGAACTCCCAGAACGCGCCGCCCATCGTGTAAATGCCTGCTGCCGCCATATTAACCGAGCAGAAGCCGCCATGGGCTGCGTAATTCGGCGTTCCAAAGGCCTGTGCCCACAGGCTGGTCAGCGATTGCGACTGGTCGCGCCCGGTGAAAAAGGCCAGCTTGTCCGGGTTGTTGTCGTGGATCGGCTGTAGCCAGCCAACCGCGATGTCAAAAGCCTCGTCCCAGCTGATTTCCTCAAATTTGCCTTCGCCGCGCTCACCGACGCGCTTCATCGGTGCCTTGAGGCGGGACGGCGCGTAATGGGTCATGATGCCGGCACTGCCCTTGGCGCACAGAACCCCCTTGTTGATCGGGTGATCGCGGTTGCCTTCGATGTATTTCACCCGGCCGTCTTTCAGATGCACATTGATGCCGCAGCGGCAGGCGCACATATAGCAGGTGGTCTTGCGAACCTCGTCTGACACCTCGGGCGACAGATCGAGCTTGGGCTGATCAGTAAGAGACATTTTTGGCTCCGCGGCTTCCCAGATTATTGCTGCTTCTTTTTGAGCGGTTGTTTACTTAAGAGCGTATTTAAGAATTGAAATAGTTCGGAATTAAATATTTCCGAGTGTTTAACATGGGTACTGTCCAGGCAGCTGGACATCGACAGTCGGTAGAGGCTGATAACCCTGGGGTATCCGTCGGAACACCCGGCGTGTCCGCTTCTATATATTCGAAGATTTGCATTTAAGCAGAATCTAATATACCCTTCGAAAATCTGCTCAAAGGGATTCACGGGAGGACTGAATGAAAAAGATAACGACATTGGGGATGACTCTGGCACTGGCGCTAGGCGGCTTTGCCGCATCTGCGGCGGAAGAGGTGAACAAGACTTATCTGCGCAAGGGTGATCAGGAAATTCGCGTTTTTACTCATGAGGGCAAGCTTTTCTGCCGTCGCGTAAGCGATGGGTTTGAAATGTGCCATGGCATGGAGAACACGGACGCCGGAACATGGAAGGGTGAAAAGATGAAACACCCGGACATGCCGAAATTCATGACCTTTAATGGTACGGTCGTAATCGGAACCAACAAGAAAATGAGCATCAAGGGCTGTGCTGCAGGAGATTCCCTTTGCGACGCTGAGATCTGGGACGAGAAGTAGATCTCTCTGATCCCGCCGGGTTCGTGTCATTCGCAGCATGAATCCGGCGGGTCCTAAGACGCTGAAACGATGGCTGCCAGGGCGACCGAGGCCAGCCGGGCAGCGGCGGGATCGGCGCGGCTGGTCAGGAGCAGGGGTACTTTTGCCCCCATGATGATGCCCGCCGCACAGCCACCTGACAGATAGACCAGCGATTTGAACACGGCGTTGCCTGAGACGATGTCGGGTACGATGACGGCATCGGCCTGTCCGGCCACGGGATCATCCTCGACCCCTTTGATCGCCGCTGATTTCGGCGACAGGACGAGGTCGAGCGCCAGCGGGCCGGAAAAGGCCGCACCCGGTATTTCGCCCCGTGCCCAGTCGCGCAGTTCACGCGCTTCCTGCGCGGATGGCATTGACGGGATGGACTTTTCACTGGCCGACAAAAAGGCGATTTTCGGTGTGGTATTGCCGAGTTTCGACAAAAGCGCGACAACCGCCCGTGTGCTCGATTTACGGGTTTCCATATCCGGCGTCACGTTGACGGCCCCGTCAGAGACCAAAAGCGGTCTGCCGCCATCGGGATGGGTGATGTGAAAGATATGCACCAGCCGCGATCCGGTGCGCAGCCCGGCGTTGCGGTCAATTGCGGTTTTCATGAAGAGATCAGAGGCGATCTGCCCCTTCATCAGTACATCCGCATCCCCGGCCCCGCAAAGATGCGCCGCTGCCTGCCCAGCGGCCAGTTCGCCTGTTGTTTTTATGATCGGGAACGAAGAGATATCCCAGTCAAGCCTGTCGGCAACCCGGTGAATGTCATCGGCTTCACCGGTGAATATCGGGGCCATGATCCCCGCCTCGGTCGCGTCCCTGGCGGCCTGCATGGGCAGGTCAGCCCCGGCGCGGGCGATGACCACGCGCGGTGGCGGCTGCCTGCGCGCCTGGGCCAGCAGCGCGGGTGGGCAAACCGGCGTGCTTGTGCTTAGGAAAGGCGATGGTGACTGGGTCATGGACAGCCCTTAAGTTTAAACCCCACCCGACAGCAGATCGGGTGGGGCCTGTCATTCATGTGCGGTTTCAGGCGCCGGCCTGGGGCTTCATGTCGGCAGCTTCAACACCCGCGACCGGAGCCGGTTTTTTCATCGCGTCACGGCGGAAGGGTTCGCCCAGTTCCTGATTGAGCAGAACTTCGATAAAGGTGGTTTCGCCCTTGTTCATCTGCGCTTTGACTGCAGTATCCAAGGCATCGGTCAGCTCTGCCATCGAAGTCGCCTGAACCCCGTTCACACCACAGGCCTTGGCGATTCCGGCGTATGAGACGTTCTTGTCAAGCTCGGTGCCGACGAAATTGTCGTCAAACCACAGGGTCGTGTTGCGCTTTTCCGCACCCCACTGGTAGTTGCGGAAGATGATCATGGTGATCGCCGGCCAGTCGTCGCGGCCGACAGAGACCATTTCGTTCATCGAAATACCGAACGCCCCGTCACCGGCAAAGCCGACGACCGGCACATCGGGCTGGCCGATCTTGGCACCGCAGATGGCCGGGAAGCCATAGCCGCAGGGGCCAAAGAGGCCGGGGGCAAGATATTTGCGCCCCTCTTCAAAGGTCGGATACGCGTTGCCGATGGCGCAGTTGTTGCCGATGTCCGACGAGATGATCGCGTCTTTCGGCAGGGCTTTCTGGATGGCGCGCCAGGCCATGCGCGGGCTCATCTTTTGCGGCTCGCGGTTGCGGGCACGTTCGTTCCAGGTGGTGCCGGGATCATCGTCTTCGTGATCCATCGAAGTCAGCGCCTGTGCCCAGGCCGATTTGGTTTTGGCGATGGTGTCTTTACGCTCTTTGCGGCCAGCATCCCCGGCCGTGTCAGACAGACGCTCCAGAATGCCGTTCGCGACCTTCTTGGCATCGCCGACAATGCCGACGGTAACCGGCTTGGTCAGTCCGATGCGGTCCGGGTTGATGTCAACCTGAATGATTTTTGCAGCCGTCGGCCAGTAGTCCATGCCGTAACCCGGCAGGGTCGAAAACGGGTTGAGGCGCGAGCCAAGGGCCAGAACGACGTCGGCCTGCCGGATCAATTCCATCCCGGCCTTGGAGCCGTTATAGCCAAGTGGTCCGGCAAAAAGCGGGTGCGAGCCGGGGAAGGCATCATTGTGCTGGTAGCCACAGCAGACCGGCGCATCCAGACGCTCGGCCAGCGCCATGCTGTCGCCGATGGCACCGCCGATGACCACACCGGCACCGTTCAGAATAACCGGGAATTTGGCGCTCGACAGCAGATCGGCGGCGCGCTGAACGGCGTCCTCACCACCGGCAGGGCGCTCGAACTCGACGATTGCGGGCAGGTCGATATCAACAACCTGCGTAAAGAAATCACGCGGTACGTTGATCTGTGCGGGGGCCGAGGCGCGTTTGGCCTGCAGGATCACCCGGTTCAGAACCTCGGCCATGCGGGATGGATCGCGAACCTCTTCCTGATAAGCAACCATATCGGCAAAGAGCGCCATTTGTTCCACTTCCTGAAAACCGCCCTGTCCCATGGTCTTGTTGGCGGCTTGCGGGGTGACCAGCAGAAGCGGCGTGTGGTTCCAATAAGCGGTTTTGACCGGGGTGACGAAATTGGTGATGCCGGGGCCGTTTTGTGCCACCATCATCGACATTTTGCCGGTTGCACGGGTGTAGCCATCAGACATCATGCCGCCATTGCATTCATGGGCGCAGTCCCAGAAAGTGATTCCGGCCTTTGGAAACAGGTCTGAGATCGGCATCATGGCCGATCCGATAATGCCGAACGCATGTTCGATCCCGTGCATTTGCAGAACCTTTACAAAGGCTTCCTCGGTCGTCATTTTCATTTGTTTTTTCCTTTGGCAGATTGTCGTGTGGTAGCATGCGCCACGCAAATTCTGAGAACGGGATACTGTCCCACCGGCATTGGTTATGCGGTATGGGATTTCGGCGTGTTAGGTCCAGTTTGTAACGGAACTAGGTCCAGAAATCCAAAACCGGCCTCATCACTCAGTTTGCCCGGTGACGTGCCAGTTGGTCGGATATCCGTTGTACGCCTTCCTGAATCTTGTTCTTGCCGATCGAAGAATACGCCAGCCGGCAGAAATTCTGCGGCGCGGATTGTGGTTCAAAAAACGGACTTCCGGGCTCGATCAACACGCCCTGATCCTGCAATTCACGACCGAGAACCTCGGTATCGATACCGTCAGGAGCTTCCACCCAGAAGCTGGAGCCACCAAAACCGGCGCTGCCTGCGATTTTCAGCGGAGACTCCTGCAAAACCGTATCCATCACCTGCCTGCGCTGGTGATAGGCGTTGCGCATCTGGCGGACCATCGCGTCGTAATGCCCGCGGGCAAGAAAATAGGCGGTGGTGCGCTGGATATTGCCCGGCGGATGGCGCAAAATCGCGTGGCGCAGAGCGCGGGCCTGCATGATGAATTGCTCGGACCCCACAAGATAGCCAAGCCTCAGACCCGGAAACAGCGATTTGGAGAAGCTGCCGACATAGATCACCCGGCCATCTTCATCGAGTGATTTCAGCGCCGGGGTCGGGGCTTTGAGA
Organism: uncultured Rhodobacter sp.; assembly: GCA_964567685.1. GTDB lineage: Bacteria > Pseudomonadota > Alphaproteobacteria > Rhodobacterales > Rhodobacteraceae > UBA5972. Next base: position 9,244 of record CAZMNO010000003.1, read on the forward strand.
AAGCTCATCTCAAATTCGTAATCATCCTCCACCACCAGAAAATCCCACTCGCGCGCCAGCCGCAAAATCTCGTGCCGCCGGTCCATCGGCATGGTGGCGGTTGTCGGGCATTGGTGGCTGGGCGTGGTGAAGACGACATCAAGATCGCGTGGCAGCAGATCAGGTGGCAGGCCATCCTGATCAACCGGCACCGCGATGTTTTCGCTGCCGGCATGACGCAGGATGTCGCGCAATCCGGGGTAGCCGGGGTTTTCATAAGCCACCTTGCGCCCTTTACTGAGCAGGATCTGCGCCACCATCCACAGGGCGTTCTGTGCCCCGACGGTAACCAGAATCTGCTCGGTCCGCGCCAGAATCCCACGCCTTGGCAGGGTGTGGCGTGCGATGAAACTGACCAGTTCAGGGTCATCGCGTTCAGCATAATCGGTGGTCAGGCTGTCAAACTCCTTGCGCCCCAAGGCCTGATGCGCACAAAGCCGCCAGTTTGACTGGTGGAACAGGTCGGGATCGGCTTGCCCGTAAATGAACGGATAGGAAAACTTTCGCCAGTCGCTGCGCTTTTCCACCAGTTTGGTGCCGGTAAAGCGGCGTGTGATGAAACGATCCCATTCGACCTGATCACTGGTCTCGGGCACCGGTTGGTTTGACAGGCGCGATATGGGCGCGCTTTCGGAAACGTAAAAGCCGGATCGACCGACGGAGCTCAGGTAATCATCGGCGACCAGTTCGTTATAGGCCAGAGTCACGGTGATACGCGATATGCCGAGATGCGCTGCCAGCCGCCGCGAGGAGGGCAGTTTTTCGCCCGGTTCAAACCGGCCGGACAGGATAGCGGAGGCGACGATTTGCTGAATCTGGCCTTGCAGCGTGCCCTGAAAAGCCGGATCGAGGAAAAAAGTGTCTTCGCCGATTGCCATCTGCCCCTCCGATTCTGGACCTATTTTAGGTGCAAAACTGGCTCTATGAAAGGGTCAAAGGCGTTTGAAGTTGCTCCGCCCTTCGGCATTGAAGAAAAACGGAACCCTTGCGTTGCGATCTGGGTTTTCAAGATCGGCCTCGATTTCGGCAAGAACCACTTCGGTGATGAAGGGCAGATCATAGCTGCGCGCCTGATGCAGCGGTATCCACTGCAAATGGCTGAGTTCGTCACAGGCCCCGGAAAAGTCGTCAAGGTCGCCGACCACCTTGTCGGTATCAACGACAAAAAAGCGGGCATCAAACCGGCGTGGACGACCCGGCGGCGTGATAGCGCGAAAAACAAAGCGCATTCCGGCGCCGCTGGGCAGAACACCATGCTCAAAATAGGTTTTCCAGTCAGCGGGCATGGTTTCGGCCAGTGTCTTCGCCCTGGCATTCCTTGTGCCGATCAGAAGGCCGGTTTCCTCCCACACTTCGCGGATTGAGGCTAGAATCAGCGGTTCGGCCAGAGTTGGGTCGGTTTCCGCGCGCAACCTGTTCATACATCTTTCATCTAGAACGGAGTCCAGCGGCACTTCGCTGTCGATCAGATCAAGCGCCCCGCCGGGAAAGACGAACTTGTTGGGCATGAACGCGGCCTTCGCCCCCCTTTGGCCCATCAGAATTCTGGGAGCCGTAGATTTGTCGCGCAGCAAAATGACTGTTGCCGCGTTGCGGATTTCCGTTTTGGTCATGATGGTCCGAGTATCGCTTTCCTGCCCCTAAATAGGCGTTGCGGGCGAAGCTTGTAAAGTTCAGCCGCGATCTTTGTTGGAATCCGCAAAGCCATGCATCCGCTTGGCCCACTGGATTGCCACGAACATGCCCTTGAATCTGGGAAGCAGGAACAAGGCCAGCACGCTGAACCCTATTGAAAACGATAATGCCATGATCAGCGGATCAGGGCGGAATGCGGAATAAACGATCATAATCAGCGGCGCCAGAAGATGCCCGCTGATCAGAATGGTCATATAGGCTGGCCCGTCATCGGCGCGGTGGTGGTGAAATTCTTCCCCACAAACCGGGCAGTGATCGCGGGTTTTCAGATAGGCCCGCATCAATGGGCCAGAGCCGCATGACGGGCATTTCAGCCGCACGCCGCGCAAAACCGCGGGCTTCATTGGCCGGTCGGCCGAACCGGCGGTTTCTGTTGATTTGTCCTGTTCCATTCGACCTCAGATAAGCAGCCCGGGTTGCAAAGAAACTGAGACAAGCTGTCTTGCGGCGGGATGTCGCAAAAAAAGAAAAGTGGAGTTTTCGCGACGGAAAGTGGCGGGTGGGCCGTTTGATGTTGTGAAGGCAGCAGGAAGCCGCCTTGCGAAAACATACAGGAGAAGACCCATGCGAACCAAGACCCTTACAGCGATCATTGCCGCCCTGACCATTGGTGCGGTCAGTGCCGCCGCTGTTGCCCCTGCACTCGCCTTTGGTGGCAAACATGGTCAACGCGGTCCCGGCCCGTTGATTAATTTCGAAGAGATTGACGCCAATAATGATGGCAAGATCACACCGGAAGAACTGGCCGAACATCGCGCCGCCAGCTTTGCCGAGAAAGATACAAATGGCGATGGGCTGCTTTCGCCGGAAGAAATGACCGCGGCGGCGATCAAACGGGTGACGGAAAACGCACCCAAGCGTATCGAGCGGATGCTGGATCGGGCGGATGCTGACGGTGACGGCATGATCAGCCTGGCTGAACTGCCGGGCGAGGAGCGCAGTGCGCGGATGTTTGACCGTCTCGACAGCGATGGTGATGGCGCAATATCGTTTGAAGAGATGGAGAAGATGAAAAAGCGTTTTGGCCACGGCCGCAAGCATAAGGCCGACGAATAAGCCGGGAGGTGGGCCGGTCCGTTCCGATGGCGGAACGGGCCGGTTTGCCCTTTTGGTTAAATCAAGTTACCCGCTCTGGATATGGAAATGCCGCTGGATGCCATGAACGAATTGAGCGACGACGCGCTTCTGGTTCTCTATGCAAACGGGGATAAAGCGGCGGCCAGTGCGCTGACCTATCGGCTGACCCCGATGGTTTTTGCCCTTGCCAAGCGTCTGTTGAACGACGCTGGCGAGGCCGAGGATGTGGCGCAGGAGGCGATGATGCGATTGTGGAAGATCGCGCCGGACTGGCGACAGGGCGAGGCGAAGATAACCACCTGGCTATACCGGGTGGTCAGCAATCTCTGCACGGATCGGCTGCGAAGGCGCAGGTCCGTCGGGCTTGACGAGATTGCCGAACCGGAAGATGACAGGCCGGATGTGGTTGCATCAATGCACGAAAAAGAACGTGCCCAAGCCCTGCGCGCGGCCCTGGGGGAGTTACCGGACCGACAACGGCAGGCGGTTGTATTGCGACATATCGATGGGTTGGCGAACCCGGATATCGCCGAAGCCCTGGAGGTGAGCGTCGAGGCGGTTGAAAGCCTGATTGCGCGCGGCAAGCGCAGCTTGAAAAGCCGCCTTTTGGGGCGCATGAATGAACTGGGACTGAAACAATGACTGAACGCAAGAAACCAAACATTCAGGATGATGACCAGGCGCTTGAAGCTTTCTTTGAAGCGGAGCGTTCGCAAGCGGTCGAAGTACCGGCGCATCTGCTGAGTGCCGTCTTGAAGGACGCGCAGCAACAACAGCCTGCGCCGAAGGGTCTGGCATCAGCCAGTTCGGTGCGTGCATCCTGGATTGGCGATATCTGGCAGACGCTTGGCGGCTGGCAGGCAACCGGGGCGCTCAGCGCTTGCTTGTTGCTTGGCATGACTTTGGGCTACAGCCCGCCTGACAGTCTGAGCACTTTGGCCGAAAATGTACTGATCTCAACCGGGATCAGTGAGGCGGACAGTGAATATTATACTCTTGACGATCTGGTAGCGGAGGGTTGAGGCATGAGCGACAAACCTGAGGATATGAAAACAAACCCGAAACGCCGGTGGCTGCGGATCGGCCTGATTGTCTCGCTGGGTCTTAACGTGCTGATTATCGGGGCGATTGGCGGGGCGATCCTGCGCGGCGGACCGCCATCGCATGTGCGCCCGGGTGCGGATATTTCAGCCCTCGGGCTGAGACCCTATTACCGGTCGCTTGATGAGGCTGGGCAGGCGGCGCTGAGGGAATCGGTCGCGCAAAGCAAAGGCGAATATTTTGCCGGGCGCAAGGCGATGCGCGCCCATCTGAAAGCGCTGGCGGCATTGTTGGCAGCGGAGCCTTATGATGCTGAAGCGGTGCGCGGCGAGCTCAGAGGGCAGGCCGAAAGGGTTTCTGCCAATGTCGCATTCGGGCATAAGTTGCTCTTGCAGCAGATCGACGCCATGTCGCCCGAGGAACGGCAGGCTTTGGCGGAGAACCTGCGCAAGCCCCCCAAAAAGCGCAAGCGTTTCAAGCGGCAGAATTGAACAGGGTCACCATGTTGCGCCCTTCCGATTTGGAAGCGTAAAGCGCGCGGTCGGCCTGCCCGATCAGCGCATCAACATCGGATGCATGTGGATCGCCAAGCGTCACCCCAATACTGACAGTAACCCTGAGCCGGGCCTGTGCGGCCTCGCCCCAAAACTCGGCCTGTTCAATGACCTGCCGCAATCGTTCTGAGGCCTGGCGCGCCTGCTCTTCTGTAGTGTCTGGCATCGCCACCAGAAACTCCTCTCCCCCCAGTCGCGAGACAAGATCGATGCCGCGCAGGTTTTCCTGAATGCGGCGCGAAAACTCTTTCAGCACCTCGTCACCGGTGGCGTGGCCGAAACTGTCATTGACCCCCTTGAAATTGTCGATATCGAGCAGCATCAGGGCAAACCCCTTGCCGGTTTCACGCGTCCGTTCAGCGATCTTTGCGATGTGCTGTTCGGCGTAACGGCGGTTGTAAAGGCCGGTCAGCGGATCAAGGACTGCAAGGCGCAACGTGTCGGTGACATTGGAGCGCAGCCGGTCAGATATCTGCTTGCGCCGGATCTGGCCGTTGAGCCTGACGGTCAGTTCCAGGGGATCGAACGGGTCAAACAGGTAATCACTGACCCCAAGATCAAGCCCTTTCGCGGCCTTGGCCTGATCGCCGTCAGGGACCACCAGAATGATTGCCGCGTGGCGGGTGTTTGGGCGGGCGCGCAGGTGCGACACCAGCCGCAGCCCGTCGCCATAGGCACCGAGCTGGCTGTGGATGACAAAGATGTCGGGCACCAGTTCTGCCGCGAAGGCCAGTGCTTCAACCTCGGACGCGGCGGTTTGAACCGTCAAATTGCAGCGCTTTGATATCGCCTGTTCCCATTTTGCAGCACCTTTCTTGTCGCGCGGAACCAGAACTACGCGCCCCTTTTGCAAGGGCCGGTCGGTGAAGGGGGCGGCGGTTTCGCTGAGACCGAGTTCGCGCGCGGTGCGGTCGCGCAGGCGCAGCTCGTCGAGCATGAATTTTGATCTCAGAAGATTGCGCACGCGGGCGAAAAGCGCGAGGTCGTTGACCGGTTTGCTGATGAAATCATCAGCCCCGCATTCAAGGCCCCTGAGCCGATCATCAGGGGCGAAAAGCGCTGTGACCATGATCACCGGGATATGCGCGGTTTGCGCGTCAGCTTTCAGCCGGTGGCAGGTTTCATAGCCGTCGAAACCCGGCATCAGGACATCGAGCAGGATGATATCCGGTTGATATTTCTTAGCTTTATCAATGGCTTCCAATCCGTTTTCGGCCTGGATCACATCGAAATAGGACGCCGCGAGCTTGGCGCGAAGGATGACCCGGTTGGTTGCGATATCATCAACCACCAATACCTTTCCGGTCATGCTGCATCCCTTCCGCTGATCACCCAATCGGGGTCTTATTGTCTGGTGGTATTTAAGCCCTGAACTGTTAAGAAATCCTTTAATGGTCCCGCCGCAGGATGCGGTATGAAAACCGGAGGCAACATGCAAAGAGAGCAAGCAGAAATCATTGCGATTCAGGGGCTTGGCTGGTTGGTCGGGCAGGAGGCGCTGCTTGAGATGTTTCTGGCCTCTAGCGGGGCCGGGATTAACGATCTTAAACAATCAGCCAAGGACCCGGTTTTTCTGGGGGCGGTTCTTGATTTCATCTTGCTTGATGATTCCCACGTGCGTGGCTTTTGCGGTGCGGCAGGGCTGAATTATGATCTGCCAATGCAGGCACGGCAGTTTCTGTCGGGCGGTGAAATGGTTAACTGGACGTGATATTGGCCTGTCGGGCCCAGTGCAGAAGCTGTGCAGAACCTGTACAGAAGCTGTACATACGATTGTCTGTTAAGCTTTGAGATGAAAACCACCAGCGAGAGGCGCTTTGGGTCGCGCCTCGGAGCCTCCGGTGGGGATATTTTGGAAAAGAAGAAGCCTGGTGGTGATGCTCCGGGTCCCGCAACCGGTGCGCGGCTATGTTGGGCTGGCAGAGGGTTTCGCGGCTGGCCTCAACTCATGATGCAGTCGCGGTATCTTCGGCAAATTTTTTGAAGTCCTGCATCATTTTGTTGGTCTGCTTGCGGAACATGCCGGGAAACAGATAGGCTAGGATTTTCAGGAATCCGGAGCAGCGAAATTCAGTGTCGATCTGCCATTGCGTGGTGTCGTCGCCGGTTTCTGAGAAATGGTTTTCAACGATGTTCCAGACGCCCTTTGTTTCGTAGGTGCCCGAGAATATCTCGGGCAGGTCGCGCTTCACGATCGTTTCGATCATGTCTATTTCGCGCTTGCCCATTTTGTAACGGATGCGCGATGTGGCGCCTTCTTCACCGGGGGTGCCTGAGAGAGGTTCGAAGCTTTGCAACCCCTCCTGCCAGTGTTTCATATTATCGGGATTATCGAAGAGTTCGATCACTCGTTCCCTTGGCAGGTTGATTATAATCGTGCACGCGTATTTCATGGCAATTGCTTCCCTTTTGTTTTTCAGGAAACTTGCCCGGATATCGGTGTTGCGGCAAGGGGGTGGGCCTAGAGATCGATCTCGATGACGCCACCATCTTTGGCCGCGCGGGACTGGCAGAGGATGATCTCGCTTTCGCGTTGTTTGTTTGACAGGACGAAATCGCGGTGTTCCGCCTCACCGGAAATCAGGGTGCATTTGCAGACACCACAAAGACCGTCGGAGCATTTGACATCGATTTGAACGCCGTTTTCAGTGAGGATATCGGTGGCAGATTTATCTGCCGGGATCAGGAACTCGCGGCCGGATTTGGCGAGTTTGAGGGTAAAATCGAAATTCTCGTATTCCGGCACTTCGGGGGTTGAGAAATATTCGCGGTGGCGGGCGTCTTCCGGGAAACCGGCGCTTTCGGCGGCGGTCAGAACCGACTGCATGTAGATGTCGGGGCCGCAGGTGTAGATATGGGCGCCTTTTTTGTATTGCAGGATTTTATCAAGCTCAGCCCGTGTGCCCTTGTCGGAGAAATGGAGGTGAATGCGGTCTGACCACGGCATCCCGGCCAGATCGTCAAGAAATCCGGCATTGGCTTTCTTTGAACATGAATAATGCAGGGCAAAGTCACGGCCAAGCCGGTGCAGATGATGGCCCATTGCAATCAGTGGCGTCACGCCGATGCCACCGCCAAAAAGATAGGTGAAGGAGGCGTCCTCGGCCAGCGGGAAATGGTTGAGGGGCTTTGAGACAAAGACCATGCGACCCGGTTCGAATATGCGGTGCAGCAGGGCCGAGCCGCCGCGCCCCTGATCTTCGCGCAGAACGGCGATCTGGTATTTGGAGCGGTCTGCCGGATCGCCGGAAAGCGAAAACTGACGGAAAAACTCGGGCGCGACCACGACATCGATATGGGCGCCTGCTTCAAAAGGCGGCAGGTCGGTGCCATCGGGCATCTCAAACTCGTATTTTGAGACCTCGGGTGTCATCGCTTCGACCTTGCTGAGGCGCAGTTGCAGAACCGGGGCTTCGGTCCTGTCGGCGGTATAGATATGCTCGGGGGGCAGACCGCGGGCGCGCCTTGCCTTGTGTTCGTCAGCGCCGATCATGTCCTGATAGGCTTTTATCCCGGCCTCACGGTCCATCGGGAAGGGCCAGGCATAGGGCGGCGGGGCCAGCGGGGCCGGATAGACCGCCAGTGTCTGGTCGCTGTATTTGAGATCAAGGTCTTTTGACAGGGCGCGGGCGTTCACCTCGTGCGGTGAGGGTTGATAGGGGCCTTCATCTTCCATCTCAAGATCCCACCACCATTTCTTGACCGGGTTGATCTCGCCATTGCCCACAAGATCGTCAAGCCTGGCCAAAGCCCTTGCCGATGCGGGGGCCTTCATTGCCATCCAGCGGAACGGGCGCTCGGCGAACAGGCCCTCAAGGTTCCAGGGGCAGGTTTTCATGCAGCGGCCGCACATTGCGCCGTTTTTCTGGGCAACCCGGTAGGTGGTGCAGCGCGCGCTGTCGGATTTCCAGATTTCATAGCCATTGAACATCAGCTTCGGCCCGGCGGTGATGGAGCCTGACGGGCACTCGCGGGCGCATTTGTTGCAAGCCTCGCAAAAGCGCTGCAGGCCGAAATCAATCGGCAGGTCATGGTCCATTGGCAGGTTTGTGGTGACAACGCCGGATTTGAGGCGCGGGCCCAGGAACGGGTTGAGGATGACCTCGCCAATGCGCGAGACCTCGCCCAGACCGGCCAGAAGCAACAAGGGCGGTTGCAGAACCTCGTCATCCATTACCGAATGTACCCGTGCACTGTAGCCAAGGTTGCGCAGTTGCTGGGCCAGAACCCCGCCGATCAAGGAAAAACGTAAATAGGCGCGCATGGACTGGGCGCAGGCGATCCAGTCATCGCCACTGGCCCCTTCCATGGTTTCATGGCCCTGATCGACGATCATGGAGATCGCATTTTTGTGATAGGCTTCTATGGGTTGGCCAGCCGCATCGTGCGAGTAATAGGCCCAGTCGGGGCAGTGCGACAGGCCGACCGCATCCATGCCAAGGAAATAGAGCGTGGCTTTGAGATTTGCGGCGTTTTTTGCCGCATCATTGGTGGCGGGGCCGGGTTTGGCTGTGACCTCGGCATCCTGAAGGACGGTAAAGGCACCGAGCGAGGGGCGGAAGGCGAAGGCGGCGGCTGATTTGCGCACGTAATTGCCTTTGGTAGCACCCTTTTGCGTTGCCGGGCCGAGGTCGCCGAATTGCGAGCGGGCGAACATATTGGCGCGTTTGGGGACGCGGGCAACATTGGCCTCGTCGATATAGGTTGTCGGGGTTTTCACGCGGTTGAGGGATTCAAAAGGATGCGGGCCGTCCTTGTAATTGCGCTTTTGGTATGGGTCGCGGTTGCGAGCGTTTTTGGCGTGCCGGCCAAGGCCGGTGGCCCAGTTGAAACCCGGCCCAGGGTTGGCGGCGAGGGGGGTATCGGGTTTCAGGTTGAGGGTCGTTGTGATGGCAGCAAGGCCGAAGCGGGTGCCGAGAAACGGGTTGACGATGGCACCGTCCTCGATGGTTGCGAGACCCGCAGCGACGGCAAGCATGTTGAGGTCGATATCCGAGGCAGCACCTGAATGGCTGCGGGCTTCCAAGCCGAGGCTGCGCATGTAGCTTGCCAGTGTCACCCCGGTTTCAGCTGCTCTGAGGCAGGCGCGCTGCGGCTGCGCATCCTGAATCCAGTCGCATCCGGCCTCGTTGGGGCCTGGATCGCGCATGTACTCGTATAGAAAAACAATAGCGTGGCTGTGGTGATCGCAGTCGGTCGGCGGGGCTGCCATGCTTTCGCGCAGACCCGCCATGATGACGTCAATTCCAGCGGTGAAGGTTTTGGGTTGCAGGGTTTTGACCTTTTTCGCCAGCCGGTCGACATCCGGGTTGGCGAAGGGTTTTTTGAGCCAGGCCTTTTGCGGGATCTCGCAGACGCCAACCATCGAGGCGTCGCAGTAATAGCCGAAAGCTTTCAGGTGGTTGGCGCGTTTTTCCGGCGAGGTGGGGATGATGCCGGTTTCCGGCTTTACCAGCCCGTCTCGGGTGGCATCGAGCATGGCCTGGTATTCCTGCATGGCGTTGACGATGGAGCTTGGGTCGTCTGGTCGGCGAAAGCTGATCTGCTGCATTTTCGGCACGCTAGAGAGATCCGGTTTCCGGTCCGTGCGGGCGAGCTTTTCCAACGGGTAGGAGCCAAGGTGAACGGGGCGGTTTTTATAGGAAAAGAGCTTTGACATCAGAGGCCTGCAACGTCGCGGGTTTCGCCGGCCATCAGTTTTTCGATGATCGTGCTGAGGGTTTCGCGCTCGTACCAGGAGAGTTTGCTCAGCAGGCGCTCGGCGCTGGCACGGGCGATGGTGTTGGCGCGGGCCAGCCGGGTGGCACCGTCTTTTGTGATCGTGACCTTGCGGGTGCGTCTGTCGCTTTGGCCGCCGCAGCGCGTGATCAGCCCGTCGCTTTCCAGGGCGCGCAGCGCGCGGGAGGTTGCGGTGCGGTCGATGCCGATAAATCCGGCAATGTCAGAGGGTGCCTGATGGCCTTCCTGACCGACGGCGAGCAGGACGCACCATTTGACCCGGCTCAGCCCCAGCGGGCTGATACCCTGATCAAAGCGGCGCTCGTTGATGCGAGACAGCAGCGTCAACTGGTAACCGGGGGAATTGTGGAGGTCGTAGGGTTCAGGCATGATTGACAGTGTCAATTATATAATTGTCGTTGTCAATTATGTTTCTGAATTGCCCGGGATGTGGTTATTTTACTTGAGCCGGGGCGGGAATCGTGAAACCTCTGCCGGTTCAGAAGGAGTGCGGCATGACAGACCACATCAAGGGGCTGCTTTTTGACAAAGACGGCACGTTGTTTGATTTTCAGACGACCTGGGGTGCCTGGGCGAATAGTTTCTTTCTGGATATTGCCGGGGGGGATCGCGAGGCGGCAGCGGCGCTTTCGGCAAAACTCGGCTATGACTTTCATCAGGGCACGTTCAGGAAAGACAGCCTGATCATTGCCGGAACGCCGGATGAAGTCTCGGCGGTACTTGTCAGCGAGTTGCCGGACTGGGATCGTGATGCGTTGATCAGCCATGTCAACCAGATGGCGATAGAGGCACCGCAGGTGGAGCCGGTGCCGCTGGTTCCGCTGCTGTCGGGGATGCGCGCGCGCGGGCTGAAGCTGGGGGTTGCCACCAATGATGCCGAGGAACCGGCGCGGGCGCATCTTGGCAGCGCCGGGATCACCGAACTTTTCGATTTCATTGCGGGCTTTGACAGCGGCTTTGGGGCCAAACCGGAACCGGGGATGTTGCTGGGGTTCTGTGCCCATGTCGGGCTTGAGCCTGACGAGGTGATCATGGTCGGCGATTCAACCCATGACCTGATGTCAGGACGTGCAGCGGGGATGACGACGGTGGCCGTTCTGACCGGGATGGCCGAGGAACCTGAGCTGTCGCCTTATGCTGACGTTGTGCTGGCCCATGTCGGAGAAATTCCCGGCTGGATGGGGGTTTGAGCTTTTGAGTGGGTGCTGAGAATAGTTGATCCTTTCCGGGAATGAGTGTTGATCAGGGACAGGATTTTGGTGGCGGGACTGTCTCTGTCGATATGACCTACTACTAACGGCTACACGGAGTGCGGTTTGTTTCTGTGTCGGCAATGTAGGACGAAGTTGCCAATTGGTCCGGCAAGTTCAAGTGGCGCCAAGCGCCTTAAACAAGACGTCCAAGTGTGGCCATTTCACCCGTAGACAGGAAAAGCGGCGCAGAGATCGGCGACCTGTGACAGACAGCGCAAAACGACGGTGTCCGTGTTTCCTGCCGCTTCGGCCTCGATGAGATCGATGATCATTTCTCCTAAGGTGCGGAACTCCGCCTCTCCCATTCCCCGCGTCGTGGCGGCTCCTGTCCCGAGCCGCAAACCGACCCATTCGGGCGGGCGCGGGCTGTCACCCGGGATCGCGTTCTTGTTGGCAGTGATGTTGGCGCGTTCCAGAACTGCCTCGGCGCGCTTGCCGGTCAGGTTCTTCGAGCTGAGATCCAACAGAACGATGTGGGTGTCAGTTCCGCCCGAGACGATGCGGATACCCCGAGCGGCAAGCGTTTCCGCCAACACCCTGGCATTGGCCTTGACTCGCGCCGCATAGACCTTGAACGGCTCGGTCAGAGCCTCGCCCAGACAGATTGCCTTGGCCGCCAGAACCTGCGTGTGGATCGAGCCCTGAACCCCCGGAAACACTGCCGATTGCAGGCGCTTGAACCAGTCTTCGTTGTTGGTCAGGATCAACCCACCGCGAGGCCCCCGCAGTGTCTTGGTCGTAGTGCACGTCACAATATCCGCGTGCGGGAATGGCGACGGATGTACACCTGCTGCCACCAGACCGGCAATATGGGCCATATCCACATGGAACCATGCGCCGACCTTTTTCGCGATTTGCCCCATGCGGCCGAAGTCAATCTCGCGCGGGTAGGCGGAGCCACCGGCGATGATCAGTTTCGGTTTGATCTCTTTGGCCTGCCGTTCCAGATCGTCGTAGTTGATGACTTCGGTTTTCGGATCGACGCCGTAGTGATGCGGTTCAAACCAGCGACCAGAGAGGTTGGCCTTGAGCCCGTGGGACAAATGCCCGCCCGCCGCCAGATCGAGCGACAAAACCCGGTCGCCCGGTTTCAGCAACAAAAAGAAAACGGCAAGATTTGCCTGACTGCCGGAATGCGGTTGGACATTGGCATAGTCGCAACCGAACAACTGGCGGGCCCGGTCAATTGCAGCCTGTTCGACGACATCGACAAACTTGCCACCGCCATGGAAACGGGTGCCGGGATAACCCTCCAGTGTCTTGTTGGTCATCTCATGCCCCAACGCATCAAGGACCGCACGGCTGACGATGTTTTCGGAGGCGATCAGCTCGATTTGGTCCTGCTGGCGCGACTTTTCGTTGGAAAGGGCGTTGGAAATCAACGGGTCTGCCTCGGCGACCGGGGCGTGGAAATGGATCGACATGGGTGGCTCCTTTCGTGTTTCAGGCGCGATTGGCTCGCAGGTGAATGCGACGAAACTGCCGGATTTCCGGTGGACGGCGCAAACCAGATTTGCTATTTTCTTCGTGTAGAAAAACTAAGGGTATTCGATGGCCGTTATCCCACCGCGCAGCAAAGGCCCTCATTTAAACGCGCTCCGCGCCTTTGAAAGTGCGGGCCGCTTGAAAAGCTTTGCCTCCGCCGCAGATGAACTAAGCGTGACACCCGGTGCCGTTTCGCAACATGTCAAATCACTGGAAGCATGGGCAGAAGGTAACTTGTTCGTCCGCAATGCGCAGGGTGTCGTCCTGACGCCCTTAGGAGAGGAGCTATTACCAGGTTTTTCAAGAGCGTTTGATTTGCTCAGCAATGCCGTTCAAGAATTACGCACGAAAAGTGCGCCTAACAAGATATCCATTGCGGCCCTGCCATCAATTGCACAACTTTGGTTGTCCGAAAAGCTTGGCAAACTTCGACAGATCGCGCCCGATATTTCGGTGTCGGTTGTGGCGGTGGAAACCCCGCCCAATCTGGCCAGAGAACCTTTTGACGTGACGCTGTTCTTTCGGGAAGGTGCTCCGGAATCGGATGAATTGGAGTTGTTCAGAGATCGGATTTTTCCTGTCTGCACCCCGGAGATCGCTGCGCGGTTAACTTCTGTTGCAGACCTTGGAAACGAAACATTGCTGCACGATACAACGTGGGCCGACGACTGGACGCTGTGGCTGTCACAGTTTCCGGACGCCCCCCTAACCGGGAAACGCGGGCCGGTTTATTCCTTGTTCGCGGTAGCGTTGGAAGAAGCGTGCAATGGCGCGGGCGTACTGATGGCACATGAGGCTCTGGTCGCAAGCCGGCTGTTGTCGGGCGCATTGGTCGCCCCGTTCGATCAGAAACTATCATTGGGACGCAGCCTGATGATGCGCATCGCTCCGAGTTTTCGGGACGAGCCCGCCTGCAAGATGCTGCGATGCGCGATGGAAAGCGATTTCGCGGCCACTTGATGGGCCAAGTCATATTGCGGAACTCACGATGTTAGCCAATCAAATGTAGTTCTCATTCGAACACTTCGCAGCGTTGTGCACTTTCTGCCTAGTCCAGTCATCTGAGCTTTTCACTCTGTCAATAGAATCTAACTCCAGGTGCCTGGGAACGCTATGCTAAGATATCTCTAAGTTTCAGACAAAGGGTGCAGGTTAATGATAACGGACAGTTTCACAACCGAACGGCTTGTGCTGCGCAACTGGCGGTCTGATCTTCATAGCCCGGATTTGCGCCGGTCGCTGGAAACTACGCTTTCGTTGATTTTAAGCGACCGTGTTCTGGAGCACCTCCCGCCACCGCTGCAGCTTGCCGATACGCAGGGTGCCGTTTGCGCATGGATCACCGAGCGTGCCGCTGAAAGTGAGGTTTATCTGGTTATCGAACGGGCCAACAAAGATCTTGTCGGTTTGTTGATTTTGGCGGCTGAGCCGGATGCAACCGATTGCCCGACGATCCATATCGGATATCTTCTGGCGGAAACTGCCTGGGGCAGGGGGTTTGCGACCGAACTGGTATCGGGGCTGGTTTCTGCCCTGAAGGGGCAGGGTCCGGTGAGGCTGGTTGGGGGTGTTGGTACTGGGAATGTCGCGTCTGCGCGTGTTCTTCAGAAGGCGGGGTTTCATCTGGATCACGCGCTGACGACCCCGGATACCGAGATGTTCGTCTGTTTGCTGGACTGAGTAGGTTTTGTTACCCTGTCTGGACCGAGATATGCGGGTGTGGAACTCTGTGGTCGCCACAGGGTTTGGCGAAGATGTGATGGCCGTTGTCGTCTACCGGGCGGATCAATAAGGTGATACAGATTATCGGTTGGTCGACAAAGGGTGCCATGTGAGACGGATAATTCGGTCGGTATTGCGCCATATTGTCGGGTACCTATTTTTGCTGCCCGCGATTTTGGTTGCGATTGCGCTGCAGGTGTTGATCGCCAACCCGGTCTTCAAGAACCAAACGGCCATTCCGCATTTGATCTACAGGGCCTGTGGGCGGATCTTCGGCGTTCGGTTCAGCCTCAATCCCGATGGCGAACCGTTTTCTGACGACAAACCCACGATGTTTGCGTTGAACCACCTGTCGCGCCTTGATTTTGCTGCCCTTCACCTGTTTCCCCATGCCGCTGTCATGATGAATGCGCGGGTTTACCAGATACCCGTTTTTGGCGCGATCGTCAGGCTGTTCACTGAGGCGTCGGGGTTCGTGGCGACGGAACAGACAAAGGAAGGCAAAGAGAGGGATCTTGTCCGGCTGGGTGAGGCGGTTGCGGATGGCCGGAATATCGTGATTTTCCCGGAAGGCATTCAGACCGACGGGCGGCGGGTGCTGCGCTACTCCATGGGGTCTGCCGAGGTTTTTTATGATGTGGATCTGATTGCCAGATATCCGGCTTTGCAAGAGGCGCAGTTGCAGCCTGTGGTGTTGCGCGTGCGGACGATCGAGGGGGAGCATGTGATCGATCAGCCGGAGAAATGGAAGCGTTATGCGCTGGCGCAGAACCTGACCAATTTCGTTGTAGGCATGGCAAGATTGTCAAGGGTCGGGTCGATTGACATTGATGTGTTGGCCTGCCCACCGCTTGATCCCCGCGACTTTGCCAACGCTGCCGATTTGATCAATGCAGCACATGAGATGACACGTGCGATCGTCGCGCCTGAGCAAACCGAAGCTTTGACGCGGAGGCAGTGGAAAGAGCGGATAGACGCGGGGGACTTCACTTTGTAACTTTCCGTGTCTCGGGCCGGACAGGTTTTTGTTGACGAATTGCCTGGCATGCCGTGATAGTATAGCGAAAGATGTCAGGGGACGTTACGACAATGCAGAACATTGTCCAGAATCCGATGATGCGCCGGGCGACCGGATGTGACCTCGTTATCTGACGTCAGGGCCTGCCGCCCCTGATCGACGACTTCTTTTCCCCATGAATGGTTCCACTTCCCATGCACGAGATACCCGGATTGCGTCTGGCAAGCGATGTTGGCGGTACGTTTACCGATACCGTGCTCATGGACGGGGCAGGGCGCGTTCTGGCGACGGCCAAGACGCCTACAACGCCTGAGAAACCGGCCTTGGGGGCGCTTGAAGGCGCGCGGCTGGTTTTGAAAGATGCCGGTGCGGGCTGGGATCAGGTGACGGGCATGATCCATGGCACGACCCTTGCCACCAACGCGCTGATCGAGCGGCGCGGGGCACGGGTGGCGACAGTGACGACCGCAGGGTTCCGTGACATTCTGGAAATCGCTTACGAGCGACGCTACAGCCAATATGCGATCAATCTGGTGAAACCGGATCTGCTGGTGCCGCGCGCCCGGGCCTTTACCATTGGCGGGCGGATGAATGCCGGAGGCCGGGAACTGGCCTCGCTTGACAAAGGCGGGGTGCGGCGGCTTGCGCGTGATCTGCGCAGGGTCGGGGCCGAAGCGGTGGCAGTCTGTCTTTTGCACGCTTACGCCAATCCGGCGCATGAACTGCTGCTGAAAGAGTTGTTGCAGGCCGAATTGCCGGAGTTGGTGGTGTCGCTCAGCCATGAGGTCAGCCCGGAAGCGCGCGAGTTTGACCGGCTGTGCACGACGATTGCCAATGCCTATGTGCAGCCGCTGATGGCCGGTTTCCTCTATGATTTCAAGGCACGTTTTGAAGCGGAAGGCCTGCGATGCCCGGTCCTTTTGATGACGGCAGGTGGCGGCATGACCACGATTGAAACAGCGGCACGCCTGCCCATCCGGCTGGTGGAATCCGGGCCTGCCGGGGGGGCAATTCTGGCAGCAAGGATTGCCGGGGAAACGGGCGCGAAAGAGGTGTTGTCGTTTGATATGGGGGGCACCACGGCCAAGCTTTGCCTGATCGATGAATTCCGCCCGCAAATGGCGCGAAAATTTGAAATCTCCCGGGCAGAGCGGTTCATCAGGGGATCCGGCATGCCGGTGCGCATTCCGGTGATCGAGATGATCGAGATCGGAGCGGGTGGCGGCTCGATTGCCGGTGTTGACCGTTTGGGGCGGGTTCAGGTCGGCCCTGAGAGTGCCGGGGCCGATCCCGGACCGGCGGCTTTTGGCAAGGGCGGCGACCTGCCGACGGTGACGGATGCGGATATTGTGCAGGGCTATATCGAACCGGGCCGGTTTGCCGAGGGGCGTTTGCGGATTGACCGCGATAAGGCGGATGCGGCCCTTGAGCAGCATCTGGGATCAGAGCTTGAAACCGACGCATCAGGAGCCGGATTTGCAGTGAGCGGGATCGTTGACGAGAACATGGCAAGTGCGGGGCGCATGCATGCTGTGGAATCGGGCAAAGACCTCGGGGTGCGGCTGATGATCGCTTTTGGCGGCAACGGCCCCTTGCACGCCACCCGGGTTGCGCGCCGCGCGCAGGTCAGGCGCATTCTTATCCCAAGGGATCCGGGGGTTGGTTCAGCCGTTGGGTTCCTTTATGCGCCGGTGTCGTTTGAAATCATTCGCTCGCGCTACACGACATTGGAGGGGCTCGATATCAATGGTCTGAACGACTTTTTTGATGCCATGACGGAAGAGGCGGAAACCGTTGTTCGTGCCGGGGCACCTGAGGGGGCGCTGTTGCGCCATCGCGTGGCTTTCATGCGCTATCACGGGCAAGGGCATGAAATAGAGGTGGGGCTGCCTGACCGCGCCCTGACTGGTTCTGACCTTGAGGATCTGCGCGCTGCATTTGAGGCGGAATACAGCCGACAATTCAGCCGGGTTGTGCCGGGCATGACGATTGAAGTCCTCAATTGGGGGCTTTCAGTCTCTTCGCAGCCTCTTGTGCCGGCTCAGCATCGTAAAACCCCGGCTGGCCAATTCGTGTCACCGCGGGAAACCCGCGACATCATTTGCGATGTGAGTGGTAAGCCTTGCAGGGCCGGGGTGTTTGACCGGGCTGACCTGAAGTCAGGCGCGCATGTGCAGGGTCCGGCGCTGATCATCGAGGCGCAGACGACGACTTTCGTGAGTGCGGATTTCACCGCAGAGATCGACGGGCAGGGCAATATCTGGCTGACCCGTGAGCAGGAGGCGACAGCATGAGCGCAACCGATACAAGTCTGCAAGTGATGTGGAACCGACTTCTGGCGGTGGTTGAAGAACAGGGTCAGGCGCTGATCCGCGCCGCCTTCAGCCCGATCGTGCGCGAATGCGGTGATATTTCCGCCGGTATTTTTGATTTTCAAGGTCGCATGCTGGCCCAGGCGGTTACCGGTACGCCGGGGCATATCAACACCATGGCCGAGGCGGTCAAAGACCCTGCGGGCGCGGTTTTCGCTGCAGGAGATGAAGCCCGGCGATATATATATGACCAATGATCCGTGGATCGCTTCGGGGCATCTTAATGACTTTCTTTTGATGATGCCGGTCTTTTACGAGGGCAGGGTTGTCGGCTTCACCGCCTGCACTTCGCATCTGGTCGATCTCGGCGGGTTGGGGATGGGGCCGGAAGGGTCGGATATCTTTGATGAAGGCCTGCTGATCCCACCCTGCAAGCTGGTGAGTGCCGGTGAGATCAACGCGCTGCTGCTTGAGATCGTCAAAGCCAATTCCCGTGAACCCATTGCCAATGAAGGGGATATCTATGCGCTGGTGGCGTGCTGTGAAGCGGGGGCAACACGGCTGGTTGAGATGATGGATGAATTTGTCATCACCGATCTGACGGCGTTGTCGGATTATATCATCGACACCTCGCGGCAGGGCACGATTGAGGCGATTGGAGAGCTGCCCGAAGGTACGTGGCGCCACACCCTCAAGGTGGATGGCTATGATGAAGAGATCGAGCTGAGGGCGGCTCTGACGATAGCCGGGGATCATGTTTTGCTTGATTTCAAGGGAACGGCGGGATGCGTGGGCAAGGGCATCAACGTGCCGCTCAACTATGCCACGGCCTATTCGGTTTTTGCCCTGCGTTGCATCATCGGGCCGGATATTCCCAACAATGCCGGATCGCTGGAGCCGTTTCGGGTTGTTGCCCCTAAGGGGTCCATCCTCAACGCCCAGCCGCCTGCGCCGGTTGCAATGCGCCACACGCTTGGGCAGATGACCCCTGATCTGGTCTATGGCTGCCTGTCTCAGGCGCTGCCGGATCGTGTGCCTGCCGAGGGGGCCTCGTGCATGTATGACCTGCCCTTGCGCCATGTGGCCGGGGCGGTGGAGCGGCAGGACACGCAGTTTGCGCTTGAGCTGGTTTTCAACGGCGGCACCGGTGCGCGCCCCGGGCTTGACGGTCTGTCGGCAACGGCTTTTCCCAGCGGGGTCTGGGGCAGTCAGGTGGAAACCACCGAAGCCGTGGCGCCGGTTCTTTTTCACCGGCGCGAGCTGCGGATTGATTCCGGCGGGGCGGGGCGGCGGCGCGGCGGGCTTGGCCAGCAGATTGAGATCAGTTCGGCGATTGATCAGGATTTCATGCTGTTTCTGTCGGTTGAGAGGATATTGAATCCGGCGGCGGGCCGTCATGGGGGTGGGGACGGTGCGCCGGGCCGTATTCGCATCGGGCATGAAGGCAATGATCTGCCCGGCAAGGGTGAGTTGCGGGTGAAGGCCGGGGAGAGGCTTGTTTTTGAAACCCCGGGGGGTGGCGGTTTCGGCCCGCCCGAAGAGCGCGCGGCTGGGGATCTGGCGCGCGACCTTGAGGCCGGGCTGGTCAGCGAAGAGGCGGCTCGCAAGGTGTACGGGTACCGGCCATGACCCGCGCGCGTTCGCATATCGCCCGCATGGCAGCCTATGCTCTGGCCGATTTGCAGGCACCCGAGGGGAAGCGGTTGATCTCGCTCAGTCAGAACGAAAGCCTGCGCCCACCGAGCCCTGCGGCTCTCAGGGCCTCGACGGAGGCGCTGGCAACGTCGATGCTCTATCCCGATCCGGACTGGACAGAGCTGAGGTTTGCTTTGGCGGCAGTGCATGGCATTGATGCGGATCGAATTCTGTGCGGTAACGGCTCGCTTGATCTTATCGGCGCACTGGTGCGTGTTTTTGCCGGGCCGGAACGCGCCGTCCTCGCCCCGGTCCATGCCTATCCGTTTTTCAGAACCGCAACGCAGCAGGCCGAGGCCCGGTTCGATGTGGCAGCGGAAGAGGATGCGACCGTGAGTGTGAGTGCTTTGCTTGAAGCGGTGAAGCCCGATACTGGGCTCGTCTTTGTTGCAAATCCGGGCAACCCCACCGGCACGCGCATTTCTCGGGCTGAGCTTGAGCGCCTGAGGGATGGGCTTCGTGGCGATATCCTGCTGGTTATTGACGAGGCCTATGGCGAGTTCGCCGATCATTTCGGCGAACCTTGTTTTGATATGGCCAGAAAAGGCAATTGCGTGGTGTTGCGCAGCTTTTCCAAAGCTTATGGCATGGCCGGATTTCGCGTCGGCTGGGGGTATTTTCCAGTGGCCATCGCAGCGGAGTTACGCAAGGTTCTGAACCCGAACAATGTCGCCGCGGCTTCGCAGGCGGCGGCGGTCGCAGCGCTGGGTGATCAGGCCTATATGCGCGAAACCTGCGCGCTGACGGCTGAATTGCGGGATCGGGTTGCAGGCGATCTGCGGGCAGCCGGGTTTCATGTATATCCAAGCCACACGAATTTCATCCTCGTCGATTTGGCCAGCCCGGAAGCGGCGCAAAGCGCCGATATGGCCCTGAGGGAGGATGGGATATTTCTGCGTCCGCAAGGCGGAGTGGGTCTGCCGCAGGCCCTGCGGATGACCATCGGTCCTGAAAATGCGGTGCGCGTTGCAGCCGCGCGGCTGGTGCAATGGAAGAAGGAGCAATCGAAATGAGCGGTTCACGCGGACGCGCCCGGTTTGGCATTCTGGTGCCATTTACCAACAGCAATCTTGAGCCTGATATGGGGCTGATGCGCCCCGACGGTATCTCGCTCCATTTCGCCCGGATGGGGGGGTATGACGAAGACGAGGTGCCTGATGAAAATCAGATGCACAGGATGGGAAAGGTCGAACTTGACGAGCCGCTTCAGCTTTTAATGGGTGTGAAACCCGACATCATCTTTTACGGCTGCACGTCGGCGACGCTGACCCACGGGCAGGCGTTCGATCGGGAGTTGGCTTTGAAGATAAAGCGCGACAGCGGGGCGGAAACGGTGACGGCGGCGGGTGCGCTGGCGCATGCCCTTGGCGTGATGGGGGTCAGACGGATCGGTTTTGCCTCGCCTTACGTTCCGGCGATCAATGATCTGGCGGTGAACTTCCTCGCTGAAACCGGGGTTGAGACCGTGTGCCGGGCTGAAGTGGAGGAAAGGCTGGATAATCAGGGGCAGGGGGCGCTGGGGCCTGATGAGGTGTTTGAACTTGGCCTCAGGGCAGATCACGAACAGGCCGAGGCGCTGGTGATGTCGTGTACCGATATGCGTAGTGTCGAGGTGCTGGCGCGGCTTGAGGCGGCGTTGGGCAAGCCTGTCATCAGCTCCAATCAGGCGATGCTGTTTGCAGCGCTGGAGCGGTTGGGCATTGATGAGCCGGTTACGGGATATGGCCAGTTGCTTGAAAGGGGACGGCGATGAGGTGGGCTGAGCATGGCTGAGAACGCGCGTATTGTTTTGCACAATGACGAGACTGGCCTTTTGGCGCAGAAACTGACGGATGGGTTCCCCGGCGTGGACGTTCGCGAATGCAACAGCTATGCGGGCCTGCCGGGGGTGCTTGCCGATTTCCGCCCGGATATCATTTATACCGTGCGATTTGCTGGTACGCCGGGATATCCAAAGGATGTCCTTTTCGCGCCTGACGGGCCTCGCTGGATCGCCAATGGGGGTGCCGGGACGGATCATTTCGGCGTGTGGGATCCGGCGAAGGTCACGGTAACAAATGCGGCGGGGGTCGCTGCTGACATGATGGCGGAATATGTACTGGGCAGTTTTTTGCATTTCACCCTGGATATTCCCGGACTTCAGGCGGACAAGTCCCGGCGATTGTGGCAGGCGCGCATCGTACGCCCGCTGAAAGGTAAAACGCTGCTGATCATCGGCCTTGGCCATACCGGACAGGCGATTGCAGCGCTGGCCAGGGCCTTTGGCATGCAAGTGATCGGCACACGCGCGCGCCCGGAACCCATGGATAATGTGGATGAGGTTCACGGAGCCGAAGATCTGCCCGCATTGCTGCCGCGCGCCGATTTCATTGCGGTGGCGACGCCGCTGACTGAACAAACACGGGGCCTGATCGGAAAAGCGGAAATTGCGGCCATGAAGCATGGCGTCATCCTTGCGGATGTGTCGCGCGGAACCGTGGTTGATCAGTCAGCCCTGTCAGCGGCGCTTGTGACCGGTCAGATCGGGGCGGCGGCGCTGGATGTGTTTGAAAAGGAGCCGCTGCCGCAGGACAGCCCTTTCTGGGAACAGGACAACGTGATCCTGTCACCGCATTGTTCCTCGGTCTATGAGGGGTGGGAAGAGGCGTCGTTTGACTTGTTTCTGCTGAATTTGGGGCGGTGGTTGAAGGGTGAGGCGCTGGTGAATGTGGTGGACCCGGGGCGCGGATATTAGGGACGCTATTCAGGTTCGGACTTGCGAAAGTAAATGTTGCTGTCTTTTCCCAGCCCGTAGCGCAGGCTCAAAAGGATGGCGGCGAGGCTGAGAACCAGCCAGAGACCGCCCCAGAACATGGTTGTGCCGCCAAATTCCTCGGCCAGCATTCGGGCGTCGGACTGCAGCGCGGAGCGGGCCAGTGTGTCGCTGAAGATGTCATAGGGAACATATATCATGCTGGTCAGACCGATCAGGCGCAGGACGAGGTCGTTGACGGATCGGTTCAGGAACCGGGCAGTCAGCAGCATGATGAGCCCGGTAGCCGCGGCAAAACCCTTGGGGAAAAGGCCGTCGGTATAGATAAGGGCGATCAGCAGAGCCAGAGCACCCAGAAGGGCCATGACGGCGCGGTCAGCATGGGTTTTAAGGGCGATGAGAAAAAGCGCTATGCCAAGCAGCAGCGAGCCGACATAGCCCGCGGAAAGGATAACAAACCGGGAACCGCCTCTTGTATAGGTCACCCCGCCTTCCTCCATGTTGACCGAGATGCTTTCGATACTGCCGCCGGTCAGAACAGCCGCCAGCCCATGGGCGATTTCGTGCAGGAAGACGATGAGAACCCGGAGGGGAAACGTGGCAGGGGTATTCCAGAGGAGAAAGACGAGCAAAGATATCAGGATCAGTTGCCAGTGTCCGTTGAACAGTCGCATGGGGTTGCATAACATTGGATGGTCTGGCGGATGTCAAGCTGGCGGGGCGGGCTTTGCTCCACCTCGGGAATTCCGCAAATATCGCCCCTCAGCCGCCGTTTCCGACATCGACCGTCGTATTTGCCACAGAGAGGTTGGGTCGGATCGCTTTTGCTTGCCCCAAAAGGGAGTGTGATCAGAGGAGCGATCAGGTGGCCAGACGCACAAGAGGGGGCGGGCGCGCGGGCAATGCGCGGCGCGGATCAAGCCGGGCAATTGAACAGATGCCCTGGCGCATCCCGGTCAATACCGACCGGCCGACGGAACCACTTGATGAGGCCGGGGTGCAGGCGATCCATGAAGGCGCCATGCATATTCTGGAAGAGATCGGTATCGAGTTTCTGAACCCCGAAGCGGTGGAGGTTCTGAAGAAGGCCGGGTGCGAGGTTTCCGGGGAAAACGTGCGCATGGGGCGCGATTTCGTCATGGAAATGCTGGGCCATTCGCCGCGCGAGTTTACCCTGACACCGCGCAATCCGGAACGGGCTTTGCCTGTTGGCGGCAAACACATCCTCTTTGGCAATGTTTCCTCGCCGCCAAATTACATGGACCTGACAACCGGCAAGATCGCCGGGAACTGGCAGGGCTTTTGCGACATGATGAAGCTGACGCAGTATTTCAACTGCATTCATTTTGCAGGCGGCTATCCGGTCGAACCCATCGATATCCACGCCTCTGTGCGGCATCTGGATTGTGTCAGTGAAAAGCTCAGGTTGACGGACAAGGTGGTGCATGCATATTCGCTGGGACGCGAGCGGGTAGAGGATGTGATGGAGATGACCCGCATTGCCGGGGGGCTGAGCCGTGAGGAGTTTGATGCCAGCCCGCATATGTATACCAACATCAATTCGGTCAGCCCATTGAAGCATGATTTTCCCATGCTGGAGGGGGCGATGATCCATGCGCGGCGCGGCCAGCCGGTTTTCGTGACGCCGTTCACGCTGGCCGGTGCGATGGCGCCGGTGACGATGTCGGGTGCCGTGACCCTGTCGATTGCCGAAGGGCTGGCGGCGATTGTGCTGTTGCAGGTGGTCAATCCCGGGTGTCCGGTGGGGATCGGGACGTTTACGTCGAATGTCGACATGAAGTCGGGCGCACCGGCCTTTGGCACGCCGGAATATATGCGCGCAACACAAATGACAGGGCAGATGGCGCGGTTTTATGGCCTGCCGATGCGCGCCTCGGGCGTGTGTGCGGCCAATGTGCCGGACGGGCAGGCGATGTGGGAAACCTCGAATTCCCTGTGGTCGGCGGTGCAGTCAGGGGCGAATTTCGTTTATCATTCAGCCGGTTGGCTGGAGGGCGGGCTGATTGCCAGCCCGGAGAAATTCATCATGGATTGCGAGCTTTTGCAGATGATCCAGCGCTATATGGAACCGGAGGTCGTGGCCACCAGCCCTCAGGATATTGCGCTTGAGGCGATAAGCGAAGTGGGGCCGGAGGGGCATTATTTCGGTATTGAACACACCCAGGAACGCTATGAAACTGCTTTTTATACGCCGTTTGTGAGTGACTGGCGCAATTATGAGGCCTGGGAGCTGGATGGTGGCACATGGACGGCGGAACGGGCGCATGGATTGTTCAGGGATATCCTGAATGAGTTTACCCCACCGCCGATGGAAGAGGCGGTCCGGGACGAGCTTGCGGATTTTGTGGCGCGTCGCAAGGCTGAAGGCGGGGCGCCCACGGATTTTTGAAATCCGTGAGATAATGGCGCTCCGCGCGGGGAGTATTTGTCGAATCGATGATGGGCGCCGGAGGCTGCCCCACTGAGCGGATATGCGCGTTGACGCTTGTTTTATCATCTCCCATCATGGGTCAAAGGCTCAATTTCAGTTTCCGGGAGACGGGTGATGAAGAATATACTTTATGCGGTGTTTATCGTTGTCTTTTCAGTGGTATCGGTGGCAGCGCAGGAACTTGTCGGCAGCTATGTTGCCTATATCGGGGTTGACGATCTTTATAATTCCAAGGGGCAGAGGCTGAGTGAGCCGTGGCAGATTCTGCGTCAGGACCGGGCCAATTTCCATCGCTTCGGGATCAGTCAGGATGGGGATGAATGGGATCCGTTTTTTGACAGTATCAACAATCGCGCGGCGATGGAGCGGATGGTCATGAACGGCAGTATCGACCCGGTAGCGGCACGCAATCTGCTGAATGGCGGGGCGACGGTATTTGTGCGGATCTATGGATCGGGCAATGTCGGGCGATACGTACAGGTTACCGTGGTGCCTTAGAAAAGGTGAGCCGGATCGCGTAGACCGGAATAGCGACGAGTTCGCGCAGAAAATATTTGATCCGCCTGGCAAGTGGCATGTCTTTGAGCGGCGGGCAGTCCGATATTGCATCCAGTCCGAGATGCCGAGCGGTCATTCTTGCCCTTGGCGCGTGATACCAGTCGCTGACAATCACGACCTTGCTTGATTTCAGTGCGCGAAGAAGCGGAATGGCAAAGCGGATGTTTTCGACCGTGCTGTGCGATTTGTCTTCCAGCAGAATATTTTCAAAAGGGATACCCGCATCCACGAGAAGGCGCCGGATCATTTCGGCCTCGGTCGGGGGATTTTTACCCAAGCCGCCACAGCCGATAATATGGGAGACCCGGCCTTCACTGTAGAGGTCAGCGGCATGAAGCGCGCGCCGCCGGAGGCTGGGCGAGGCGGTTTCGTCAGGCCAGACCGCTGCCCCCAGAACCAGGGCGATGTGGGTTGTGTCGGGGTTTTCCATTGGGCGCATATTCTTGTTTCTATCCTGTTCTATCAAACCAAACCGGAATTCGCGTATTTTTCTGAAGGAAAGGCCAGTTTGGCCCCAAATATTACCCCTGTGCGCCACTTCCTTCTCTGCGGGGGCGGGATTTCAACCGTTGACGACCTGTTCAGGGCCGCACTAGGCTTCGCCCCTGAAATGCCCGCAATTTGAAGGGACCCCTTTCATGACCGACACAGCTGATGCGATGCGCTTGCGCCTGACCCTTGCGGCAATTGGGGCGATTGCCGGGTATTTCTTCTGGGCGCTGTTTGAATATCTGCCCGATCTGGTGGACGAGCAGCGGGTTCTGATGCTGGTCGGGGCGTTCGCCGGTTCGCTTTTTGGCGGGTTGCTGCTGCTGGTTGGGCGGTTGGGCCTGCCTGTGGCCTTTCGTTATGCGGCGGTGATTGCACTGGTTTCAGCATTGGTGCTGTTCTGGGCAAGCTACCGGTTTTTCACGGTTGAGGATTATTTTGAGGCGGGTCATCCCGTTATTGCATTTACCTTTTTGACCTGGCTGCCTTTGCCTTTCGTCATGGCGCAGGAAACCTCGCAGAGCGGTTGGCGGGATTATGAGGCGTTGTTTGATCATGCCTGGTCGATCTTTGTGCGCACGGTCACCGTCTGGATGTTTACCGGATTGTTCTGGCTGGTGATTTTTCTGAGCGATCAGCTGCTTGAGCTGGTTGGCTTTGTCTACCTTGGGGAGCTGGTCGAGAATTTGTGGTTCTCGATGCCGCTGACAGGTGCGATTGTCGGATTGGCAATGGCGGTGCTGAACGAGTTGAAAACCGTGGTTTCGACCTTGCGGCGGCTGGCGCTCCAGCTTTTGCGCCTGCTGTTGCCGCTGGTCGCGGTGGTGGTTGCGCTTTTCATCGTGCTGGTGCCGTTTCAGGGGCTTGAGAAGGTTTTTGGCTCGCTCTCGGCTGCGGGCACGATGCTGGCGATGGCAGCAGGGGCGGTGACGCTGATCACTTCGGCCATTGATGCGCGGGACGAGGATTCGGCGCATTCGCGGCTGATGGTGATGGCGGCCAAGGGGCTGGCAGTATTGTTGCCCTTGATCGCCGGGATCGCGGTTTATGCGATCTGGGTCAGGGTCGGGCAATATGGCTGGACACCGCCACGGCTGTCAGCAAGCGTGATTGCACTGGTGGTGCTGGGCTATGCGCTGGCCTATGCCGCCTCGGTTCTGGCGGGTAAGAACTGGCGCGGGCATATCCGCACGGCCAATACCTGGAAGGCGCTGGTTGTGATTGTCGTTTCAGTTGTCTGGCTGACCCCGGTTCTGAATGTTGAACGCATTTCCGCCAACAGCCATGTTGACCGGTTTGAGGCCGGGTTGATCGGGGTTGAGGATCTGGATGTCTGGCGGCTGGGGCAGAACTGGGGCAAACCGGGTTTGCAGGCGCTGGGCCGGGTGCGGGCGATTACCGGGCATGCCGAGCAGGCGGCCTTGATTCACAAACTTGCGGAGTTCGATAAGGGCACGAGCCGCTATGCTTATGAGCACAGCGATGACAATCTGACCAACCAGCAGACGCTTGCCGACCTCAAAGCTATCTTGCCGGTGCTGCCTGAGGGCAGTGAATTGCCGGAGGCAGTGTTTGCGGACATTCCAAAGGTGACAATTGAAAGGATGCTCATCGGGTGCAAAGCCAGCCTGCCCGATGGCCGACCGGGTTGTGCACTGGTTCTGGGGGAATTTGATCCGCGACTGAAAGCAAGTGCTGCTGTTCTGTTCTGGCGTAGTAATGCGGGGGAAGGCACGGAGATTGTGACTCTGGAACGACGACAGCCAAACGGCCCCTTTGACTATCGCAGGAGCGCCGTGGCGTTGGGCGGCGACCCCGAAGGCCGACCGGCTGACGAACTGATCGGCATGGTTCTGGATGGCCAGTTTTCTTTCAAACCGGCCTGGCTGAATGCGCTTGAGATAGATGGAATTCAAATTCTGCCGCGGCGCTGAATTCGCGCGCGATTTGGGAAATTCTTAACCGCTGTGATTCTAAACTCGTGACCAGTTGAGAGTTGGTGGCGGAGGGAATGTTTTGCACGGTCTGGTCAATCGTTCGATCCAGTGTTTTGTATCAGATACCTATGGGCCTGAAGCCTGGGCCGATATCTGCCTTGAGGCGGACCTTGGTTTTGACAATTTCGAGGCGATGCTGATTTATGATGGCAGCCTGACCAATGCAGTTCTTGAAGCGGCCGCAGACCGTCTTGATCGTGGTCGTGCTTGCCTTCTGGAAGATATGGGCACCTATCTGGTGACCCATCCCGATCTGGATGCGCTGCGGCGTTTGTTGCGTTTTGGCGGGGAGACATTTGCCGAGTTTCTGCACACGCTGGACGATCTGCATGATCGTGCCAACCTGGCACTGCCCGAGCTTGATTTTCCAACGCTTGAACTGAAAGAGCATACGCCGCATTCATACACGCTCACCTATCGCTGGGATCAGCGCGGCTTTGGCACGCTGGTTCTGGGGGTGTTGCGGGCAATGGCTGATGATTACGGCGCGCTGGTTGTGCTGGAACACAGCCCCGGGCAGGGCGAGACGGAAGATATCGATCGCATTTCCATCAACCTTCTTGACGCAGAATTTGCTGAAGCGCGAGAGTTTGATCTGGGGGCGATTCTTTGAGTTCTGCCTTGTCTGACATGTCGCCAAGCGATCAGCGGGCCTATCGCAACGGGCCGGTTCTGGGCAAGATCGGGCTTGATCAACTGATGCCGCTGCATCTTTGGGTCGGGCCTACAGGGCATATTCTGCGCGCCGGTCCGACTTTGCAGAAACTGCGGCCCGACGAGGCGATAGTCGGGCAGCGCATGGCCGAGTTTCTGGAGTTTCGCCGCCCACGCGCGCTGCAACTGATGTCTGAATTGCTGACGCTGAGCGGTCAGGCGGTTCAGGTCAGGTTTCGCAAAGCACCTCGCACGGCGCTGAAAGGGCTGGTGGTTGGTCTGCCCAAGGATCAGGGGGCGCTCCTCAACCTGTCACTGGGGATTTCGGTGGCGGAACTGGTACGCAGTTTCAGCCTTAAAAGCAAAGATTTCGCGCCCTCGGACCCGACGGTTGAAATGCTCTACCTGATCGAGGCGCAGGCGGCGATTTTGCAGGAATCCAAGCGCCTGAACAGCCGTCTGGAAGGGGCCAAAATTGCGGCTGAGGAAAAGGCCTATAGGGACACCCTGACCGGGCTCAAAAACCGCCGGGCGCTCAACCATATCCTGTCGCGCATCACCAGCGGGGCCGAGCGGCGGCGCTTTGGGTTGATGCATATCGATCTGGATTTTTTCAAATCGGTCAATGACTCGCTTGGCCATGCGGCAGGAGACCATGTGCTGCAGGAGGCCGCGCGGATATTTCTCGAGGAAACCCGCCAGGACGATATTGTCGCGCGCACCGGCGGTGACGAATTTGTTCTGATACTGATGAATTGCGATGAGCCGGAGCGGCTGAACCTGATCGCGGCGCGGATCATTGAAAAGCTCGAAAAGCCGATCCTGTTTGACGGGGTTGAATGCAGGGTCAGCGCCAGTATCGGAACGACGGTGTCCACTTATTACGACCGGCTTGACGCGGACAGGTTGTGCAGTGATGCGGATGCAGCACTTTATCAATCCAAGGATCGGGGGCGGGCGTGTTTTACGCTGTTTTCGCCTGAATAGGGCATCTTAGGATTGGAAAGACCGGACCAGTAATACCAACGGCCTGTTTTGCTGATCCTGTCGGTATCTGCCTCATGCGATCGCATATGTCCCTGAGCGGCCAATCGAAAAAGCGCTGAGCGCGGAACCAAGGGCGAAGCCCGCCGCGCATCGCCTTGCCGGAGGCATGCTTTCAGCATGACCGCGCACCTGTCTGTTTCGAATCTGCGATGTTGGATCCGGCGGCGAGCCCGTGACGCGCCGTGGGTCTGAAGCCCGTGCGTGGGTTTATGGCAAAATGGCCGTTGCAATCTCCGAACAAAAATCGGCCAATTGCGTCAGCTTGTGAATAGGTCATTCCAATGGGCCTTTGGTAAAACCGGCAACTCCGACGTTTATCGGTTGACGCGATGGCCGCCAATCCGGCATCACGCGGCAAAACCCGAGTTACGATCCGACCATGAAACCTTTCCTGATCCTGCAGCTGCGCCCTGAAACCGAGGCTTCGGATGACGAATATGCGGCGTTTCTGGCCAAAGGCGGGCTTGGCCCTGAAGACACCCACCGGATCAGGCTCGATCTTGAGGCGATTCCCGCAAACCTCGGGCTGGATGACTATTCCGGCGTCATCGTTGGCGGCGGGCCGGGTTGTGTCAGTGACGCGGATGACAAAAAATCTGAAATTGAAAAGCGCATCGAGGATGGTGTTCTCGGCATGATGCCGGAAATTTGTGACCGTGATTTTCCTTTTCTGGGCTGTTGCTACGGGATTGGCATTCTGGCGCATTATCTCGGCGCGCCGGTCAAT
The DNA here is from genome assembly GCA_964567685.1 of uncultured Rhodobacter sp. Taxonomy (GTDB): domain Bacteria; phylum Pseudomonadota; class Alphaproteobacteria; order Rhodobacterales; family Rhodobacteraceae; genus UBA5972. The sequence goes on from CAZMNO010000003.1 coordinate 39,550, forward strand.
AAGGATGCATATAGTGAAGAGGTCGGGGCCAGCGACTGTGCCCTGACGCTTGACGGTCAGAGCGAGCCGTTACTGGCAGGCATTCCGGACGCGTTTCGCGCCTTTGTCGGCCATAAAGAGGCAGTGCAGAAGCTGCCAAAGGGTTGTGCGCATCTGGTGGCCTCACCGACATGCCCCTACCAGATGATCCGCTTTGGCCGGAACGTCTTTGCCACCCAGTTTCACCCGGAAGCGGACAGTGCCGGCTTTGAAGTCAGAATCAATATCTACAAGCATCGCGGTTATTTCCCGCCCGAGGATTCCGAACGCCTGATTGCCATGTGCCGACGAGAGGATATCCATGCACCCGAGATGATTTTGCGCAACTTTGTGCTCCGCTACCAGCAGGGTAATTGAAAGTTATTCAGCGGGAGTAGGAAGTGGATCACGCCCAGAGAATCGCTGCAATCGGCAGGCGTAGTGGCGGTCATGCGAACATTTTCTGCGCGAAGAATTGTTCGCGGCTGGTGCGGCAGGCGATGCGCCCCCGCCGACAAGTAACCGCGTTTTTGGATTGATTCTTCCCATACTGCCTAGGGCTCCGTGCCGGGATTCCTGCGGGCCACGCGAAATTGTGACCTTACGTATGAACACTTACTCGGGCAAAAATTGTTGCTTTTTCGGCATTTGCTAAGGCATGATGCGCCAGCAGCCCGAACGTTTCGGGAGAAACTAATGACGTCGGGCTGCAAATAATAAGACTATGAGAAACACGGAGGACTCATAACTCATGGAACGTCGTAAGTTTTTGAAAGGTGCCGCAATCGGTGCCGGTGCTACTGCGCTTGCAACGCCTGCTTTGGCGCAAAGCGGCAAATCAATGACAATCGTCTCGACCTGGCCACGGGATTTTCCCGGCCTCGGGATTTCGGCTCAGCGTCTGGCTGCACGGATCGCTCAGCTGTCTGATGGTGCCCTGAATGTTGAATATTTTGCGGCCGGTGAAAGGGTTGGCGCGTTTGACTCGTTTGACGAAGTGGCTTCTGGCAACAGCCAGGCGTATATCGCGGCTGATTATTACTGGGGCGGTAAGCACCCGGCATTCAACTTCTTCACCGCTGTTCCCTTTGGCATGACCACGCCACAGTGGAATGCCTGGATCAAGTTTGGCGGCGGTCAGGATCTTTGGGATCAGCTGTCGGGTGAATTTGGCCTGAAAGCCTATATGTGCGGATCAACCGGTACGCAGGCTGGTGGCTGGTTCAACAAGGAAATGAATTCGCCTGACGACTTCAAGGGCCTCAAAATGCGTATTCCGGGCCTTGGCGGTCAGGTTCTGTCCAAGCTTGGCGCATCGACAGTGTCGCTGCCGGGTGGTCAGATTTATGAAAACCTGGTGTCGGGTGCGATTGAAGCAACTGAATGGGTTGGCCCCTATAATGACTACTTCATGAAATTCTATGAAGCGGCCAAATTCTACTATACCGGCGGTATGCACGAGCCCGGTGGTGGTCTTGCCTTTGGTATGAACCGCGGTTGGTTTGACGGTCTTTCCGATGTGGAAAAAGCTGTCATCGAAGCGGCCTGTATGGAAGAGCATGCAGCATCACATGAAGAAAACATCGCGAAAAACGGTGAATTCCTAGCCAAGTTGGTGAATGATCACGGCGTTCAGATTCGCGCCTTTGATGATGACACCTGGGATGCGTTCGGCGAAGCCGCGGCAGAAGTGTTCGAAGAGGTTCGCGGGCATTCTGATCTGGCGGCGAATATCCACGATGCCTTCCAGGCAAGCCTGCGTGAAACCGGGACCATGATGGCCAACTTTGAAGGCACATTCGTGAACCAGCGTAACCGGGTTCTTGGCCTGATCTAAAAGTCTCAGGGCTTTTTGAACCGCGAAATCTGGGGCGGGGCTTCCGGCCTCGCCCTTTTCTTCGCAATTATTAGGGCAAAGACAGACTGAGCAGAGCGGCATGTTCTGGATCAAGTCAGCCAGCCGTGATACCCATTCGCGGTAAGCAGATTCTTGGGGGGGAAATGGCGGACACCGGTAGTGAAGTCGAGATTACGCGTTTGGGCGAACCTGCGCTGGCGGTGCGGCTGGTCGGATGGGCAATTATCGCCTGTCTGGTTGCTTTTCTGATCAACAATGTTCTGATTGTCGGCTTTGATGTTCCCAAAGCTTCGACGATGTTTGACGGTGGTGGCGCGAAAGCGAGTTTTCCGGCTTTGGTCTATCTGGCGGCTCTGATCGCAGCGTTTGCTTATGTGCTGCGCGAAAAGAGTGTTGCGCTGCGTTGGGATGCGCGAAAGCTTCACAAATTCAATATCTACCTGATCCGGGTTTGCTTCTGGTCGGTTCTGCTTGTCGGGATTGCTGATGCGACCATTGCTGTGATGCGGGTGGAGAAACTGCTAATTCTGTTCGTTGATGATGCCACGGTGAAAAATCTGGCGCTTTCCAAATATGTCGGCACCTATGTTCATATACCGCTGATCCTTGTCAGTATCGTCATTTCGCTATTTACCCGCACCCTTGGCTTTGTCTGGCTGGCGCTGATGATCGTCGGGGCCGAGCTGCTGATCGTCATCAGCCGCTTTGTCTTTTCCTATGAACAGGCGCTGATGGGCGATCTGGTGCGCTATTGGTATGCAGCACTTTTCCTGTTCGCGTCTGCCTATACGCTTTTTGACGAGGGGCATGTGCGGGTGGATGTGCTTTATGCCGGGTTTTCAAACAAGACGCGGGGGTTTGTGAATGCGGTCGGATCAATTTTTCTGGGGATCACGACCAGCTGGGTAATTCTGGCCATCGGCTTTAACGGCAAGCAGTCGATCATCAATGCACCGGTGATGAATTTCGAGATCACCCAGACCGGCAGTGTCGGCATGTTCGTCAAATACCAGATGGCGGTCTTTCTGGCGATCTTTGCGATCACCATGATGATCCAGTTCGTGAGTTATTTCTTTGAGGCGGTGGCCGATTACCGGGGTGATCCCGGTCATGTCGATCACGAACCAATGGGGCACTGAGGCCGGGATATGGAACTTCTTTTTCTTGCACTTCTGATCCTGATCATGGCCACAGCCCTTGGCTCTGGCTATCCGGTTGCCTTTGCCTTGCCGGGGGCTGCGATCATCTCAATCGGGCTGGCGGCAGGGTCGGGCTATATTTTTGCAGGCAGTACGGATGCCTTTTTCCATTCCGGCGGTCCATCGCAATGGCTGTCTGCGGGGGTGACCAACCTGCGCGGGGTCTATTGGGAGGTTGAACGGGATACGCTGATTGCCATCCCCTTGTTCATTTTCATGGGGATCATGCTGCAGCGCTCCAAAATCGCCGAAGACCTCTTGGTGACGATGGCGCAGCTTTTCGGTCCGGTTCCGGGCGGTCTGGGGATTTCGGTGGTGTTTGTGGGGGCCTTGCTGGCAGCCACGACCGGGATTGTTGGGGCGACGGTTGTGGCGATGGGGCTGATCAGTCTGCCGGCAATGCTGCGCAACAATTATTCGCCGTCGTTGGCAACCGGTACGATTGCCGCGTCGGGCACGCTGGGGCAGATCATTCCGCCATCGATCGTGCTGATCATTCTGGCCGACCAGCTGGCCTCGGCCACCGATCAGGCGAGCACGGCGCGCAAGGCGTTGCATAAGGAAGCCACCGGCGAATTGTCGATGCCTTCGGTCTTTGACGTGGCTTCGACCAGTGCCGGCGAGATGTTCCTGGGGGCGTTTGTGCCGGGCATGGTGCTGGTCGGGCTTTACATGCTTTATATCCTGATCTTTGCCCTGATCCGCCCGTCGGTTGCGCCTGCGGTACATTATGACGGCAAGTTTGACGCAAAGTTCTGGCGCAAGGTTCTGCTGACGCTGGTGCCACCGCTGGCGCTGATCTTCCTGGTACTGGGGTCGATCATTGCCGGGATCGCCACGGTCAATCAGGCCGGTGCAATTGGTGCAGCCGGGGCGCTGGTTATGGCTGGCTATCGCCTGACCGAAGGACGGCGCGGCAGCTTCTTACCGGCGATCCTGGCGCTGATCTCGCTTGCGGCGATCGCTTATGCGCTGAGCAATTTTGACATGAACCTCAAGGCGGCGTCGACGCCGCGAGACATGCTGGGCATTCAGATCGGTCTTATCGCCTCGGCCGGGTTGATCATATCGCTGATCTGGAGCGGTGTGCGTGTGCTGATGATCGAGGACACGTTGCGCGGGGTGATGCTGGAAACGGCCAAGACCACGTCGCTCGTATTCATCATCCTGTTGGGGGCCGCGATGCTGACTGCAGCGTTTCGCGCCTTTGGCGGCGAGGAGCTTGTGCGCGATTTCCTCAACTCGCTGCCCGGCGGCTTCTGGACGCAGTTTGTCATCGTTATGGCGGTGATCTTTATTCTTGGTTTCTTCCTTGATTTCATCGAGATCGCGGTGGTCGTGGTGCCGATCGTGGCGCCCATTCTGCTGGCGGATCCGTCAGCCAATATCACCGCCGTGTGGCTTGGGGTGATGATCGGTCTCAATATCCAGACCTCGTTCCTGACGCCACCCTTTGGCTTTGCGCTGTTTTATCTCAGAGGGGTGGCACCTGCCGTGGTCAAGACCATGCAGATGTATAAAGGTGTGGTTGCCTTTATCTGCCTGCAGCTGGCCGCACTGTTCATCGTTGGCATGTTCCCGCAACTGGTCAATTACCTGCCCAACCGGGTGAGCTTTCTGTCTGAAACCTCACCGCCTCCGCGAAATCCGAAGCTTCAGCATTGCCTTGAGAAATACGTCGGGCAGCGGCTGGCAGAGGACAGTTCGGTTGAGGCGGCGATTGCCAGTGCTACTGCGCTTGACCTCAGCGTTCTGCCGAAATCCCTTGCAAGCGACCTGAGCAAGGGCTTTGCCAGTGCCCCTGCAGCGCTCGAAGCCCTTCAGCAGGCTTTTGAGGCTGAAAAGGCGGTGGCAGCGGCTGCCGGAACCTACCGGCCGCAATTGCGTATCGTCAGGCATATCGAAAAGGAAATCCGCAAAGCCGAGGCGGAAATCGCCCTGTTGTCAACGCAGATCAGCCGACTAAAGACCGAGGCGGAAGCTCAGCAAAGACAGAACCTGGAAGACCAGCGAGCCGCATTTGTGGCTGAAGTTGAGCATCTGAAAGGTGAGGTTCCGGCGACCTGGGCGTCAACCTATGAGACGTTCAGCACCCTGACCAAAGCAGAGGACAAGGCGCGGCTGACCTATCGCCGCAGTGCGGACAACACATTTGAGGCGGCGACTTCGGTGCTTGAGGTTTTGGAAGCGTCAGAGGCATTTGCCGGGCTTGAAGGTGAGCTCAGAGCCATGCGGGCGATAATTGAAACGGGCGATCCTGCGGAGACGCAGGAAATGGTCAATGAGTTGTCAAAGAAATTCCGTTCGGTCGCGGGGGCCGATCCGGTCAAGAAGGCCCTTTCCAAATCGCGGCGTTCACTTAAAGCGAAATCTCCGAAAGTGGATAAGGCACTGATAGATTTCGACAAGGCGATTGCTGCCTTTGATGAGCAAATGGTCTGGCGGGCGGAAGCCGCAGCACAGTTGAGCGGGCCGTTGGCGGCTTATCTGGAGGCGATCAAGGGTACGCTTGGGGCGCGTAATCAGACGAAACTGACACGTGAACAGGCCTTGTTCCTGGCAGGTTGCAGCGCCGGGCACAGGGATGTGTCGCTGAGTTTCTAGGGGCGATGCCGTCAAATATGCCGGGCCTTGAACCGGGCGATTTCACGGGATGTGGGGCGCACACCTGTGAAGGTTTCGACATAGTCCGGCATGCGTTCAAGGCGGGCGGCTTGCGGCTCTCTGACCATCATCGAAATATAGCCGACCTGTGTATAGTAAAGCGTCAGTGCGCGGGCCTCGGCCTGATCCTTTGTATAGTCAAAGCGACGGAACATGGCGATGATCGCCTGAACCCGCGCCTTGTCAGCCTTTTGCATGATGCCCTTCAGACCGTTGGCGTTATGGGCCCAGTTGCGCAGAGCGAAATCCAGTTCGGCGTCAAAGAGCTGGGGGTCAAGCCAGCAGTCAAAGAGGTTGAAAACGGCCTCGGTAATGGTCTCGGCAAACTGTTCGGTTCGGGTGATCAGATTGCCGGTGTTCTTGGCGTCCCAGCGGGCAATCAGGGCCTCCAGCAGCGCCTCGCGGTTTTCAAAATGGTGATAAAAGCTGGTGCGGGAGAGGCCGAGTTTCCGTGCCAGCGGCATTACCTTGACCGCCTCAACGCCTGAGGTGATCAAAAGGTCATAGGCCGCATCAAGCCACAGGCTTTCTGAACCGCGCCATCCGCTTTGCTTTTTGCCAACTGCTGTGTCCATGCCGCTCTGTTAGCAGGCGGGCAGGCGGAAAAGCAAATAAATTGACATGAGAGTGGATAAACTCGACATATATGTCGGTTTTGATGCGAAAATCACTGCCAGGACGGGTATCCTTTGCCTCGAATCACCACAGGCCTGCACATTTGACAGGCATTGCTGACAGGGAAAAAGCAAATGAACGAAATTGCGGCAGCGACGCGAAAATCCCGCGGACGCAAGGCGCGTCAGGCATCGCGGGGCGGCGGCACGGGACAAAACAGTCATCTGGCCGTGCCTTACATCAGCCGTGGTGTGCCGCCCTATGATCTGCTGGATGAAGAAAGCCTTGTGGCGATCGAGCGGGCAACCGATCGCATTCTGGCCGAAATAGGAATCGAGTTTCGTGATGACGCGGAAACCGTGCGCCTGTTCAAAGAGGCCGGTGGCGAAGTGACCAGCCTTTCGGCAGATGCGGCAAATATCCGTTTTGAGCCGGGCATGGTGCGCGAGATCCTGAAAACAGCGCCCGAGCGGTTCACGCAGGTTGCCCGCAATCCGGCGCAATCCGTTGAGATCGGCACCGATGCGACAGTGTTCGCGCCCTCTTATGGCTCGCCCTTCGTGATGGATCTGGACAAAGGGCGGCGCTATGGGACGCTGACGGATTTTCAGAACCTGATCAAGCTGGGGCAGTCGAGCCCCTGGCTGCACCATTCCGGTGGTACGATTTGCGAGCCCACCGATATTCCGGTCAACAAGCGCCATTTGGATATGGTCTATGCGCATATGCGTTATTCCGACCGGGCGTTTCTGGGTTCGATCACAGCACCCGAGCGGGCCGAGGACAGTATCGAGATGTGCCGGGTGCTGTTCGGTGCGGATTTCGTTGATCAGAACTGTGTCATCATGGGCAATTTCAATTCGACCTCGCCGCTGGTCTGGGACGGGGTGTCGACCGAGGGTATCCGGGTCTATGCAGCGGCCGGGCAGGGGTCGATCCACTTGCCGTTTCTGCTGGGTGGTGCGGTTTCGCCGGTGACGATCCCCGGTGCCGTGGCGCAATGCATGGCGGAATCGATGGTCGGCTGTGCACTGACGCAACTGGTGCGCCCCGGGGCACCGGCCATTCTGGCGTCTTTCCTGACCTCGATGTCGATGCGCTCGGGCTCGCCGACATTTGGCACGCCGGAACCGGCGCTTGGCAGTCTGGTCATGGGGCAACTGGCGCGCCGGCTCAAACTGCCGCTTCGCGTTGCAGGAAACTTCTCGACCTCAAAACTGCCGGATGCGCAAGCCATGCAGCAGGCGATGATGTCCATGATGTCGGCGGTGCAGGCCGGCGGCAATTACATCCTGCATTCGGCGGGATTTCTCGATGGGCTCTTGTCTATGTCCTATGAAAAATTCATGCTGGATCTGGATATTTGCGGCGCGCTGCACGCCTATCTGAAGGGGCTGGACGTTACCGACGAAACGCTTGGATTTGATGCTTTGTCCGAAGGCGGGCCGGGGGTGCATATGTTTGGCGCCGCCCATACGTTGCGCCACTATGAAACCGCTTACTGGGACAGCGGGCTGAACGACGATCAGCCGTGGGAAAGCTGGGACGAGCAGGGCGGAGAGGATATGATGACGCGTGCCAACCGCGAGTGGAAAAAGGTGCTTGGCGACTATGAAGCGCCGCCGATGGATGTCGCCACGGATGATGCGCTGAAAGACTTTGTGGCGCGCAAGAAAGCGTCGATGGAAGATGCCTGGTATTGAGAGGAAGATGATGTCCAAAGACCCGCTGCTGCAACCTTTTCAGCTCAAGCACCTGACGCTCAAAAACCGGATCATGACCACGAGCCATGAACCGGCCTATCCTGAAAACGGCATGCCGACGGACCGCTATCGCGCCTATCACGAGGAACGCGCCAAGGCTGGTGTGGCGATGACCATGACAGCGGGGTCCGCCGCTGTTTCCCGCGACAGCCCGCCGGTTTTCAACAACATCCTGGCCTACAAGGACGAGGTGGTGCCGTGGATGGCGAAACTCGCCGATGCCTGCCATGAGCATGGCTGTGCGGTGATGATCCAGTTGACGCATTTGGGGCGGCGCACAGGCTGGAACAAGGGCGACTGGCTGCCCTCGGTAGCGCCGTCGCATTACCGTGAACCGGCGCATCGGGCTTTTCCGAAAAAGCTGGAAGACTGGGATATCGAGCGCATTCTGGTTGATTATGCCGATGCCGCCGAACGGATGCAGGCGGCCGGGCTTGATGGGATTGAAATTCAGGTTTACGGCCATCTGGCCGATCAGTTCCTGTCGCCTTTGACCAACACGATGGACGCCCCCTGGGGCGGGTCGCTTGAAAACCGGTTGCGGTTTTCAATGGAGATGCTGAAATCGATCCGAAATCGTGTAGGCCCGGATTTTCTGGTGGGCGTGCGTTATACGGCGGATGAAGCGGAAAAGGGCGGGATTGACGAGGATGAGGGGATCGAGATTGCCCGGCAATTCGAAAGCGCCGGTCTGGTCGATTTCCTCAATATCATTCGCGGGCGCATCCATACCGACCCGGCCCTGACGGATGTCATTCCGGTGCAGGGGATGAAATCGGCGCCGCATCTGGATTTCGCCGGGCGGGTGAAAGCAGCGGTTGATATGCCGGTTTTCCATGCTGCCCGCATCCCCGATGTTGCAACCGCACGGCACGCCATTTCCGCCGGCCTTTTGGACATGGTTGGCATGACCCGCGCCCATATGGCGGACCCGCATGTGGTGCGCAAGATCACGGAAGGGCGTGAAGATGATATCCGCCCATGTGTTGGGGCAACCTATTGTCTGGACAGGATTTATCAGGCGGCGGATGCGCTTTGTATGCACAATCCGGCAACCGGGCGCGAGCTGACCATGCCGCATGATATTCCCGTGGCAAAGAAGAAAAAGAAGGTGGTGGTGATCGGCACCGGCCCGGCGGGGCTTGAGGCGGCGCGTGTTGCTGCTGAGCGCGGCCACCAGATGGTGGTGTTTGAAGCGGCGGCTGATCCTGGCGGGCAGGTGCGCCTGACGGCGCAAACCCCGCGGCGGCGCGAAATGATCGGCATTATCGACTGGCGTATGGCGCAATGTGCAGCGCGCGATGTCGAGTTTCGCTTCAACACATGGGCTGAGGCCGAGGACGTTATAGCCGAGAACCCCGACGCGGTCATCGTGGCCACGGGCGGGTTGCCGCAGACCGATGTTTTGGAAACCGGCAATGATCTGGTAGTGTCGGGCTGGGATATTCTTTCAGGCGACGTAAAGCCCGGAAAGAATGTGCTGGTCTATGATGATGCCGGGGATCACGTGGCGTTGCAGGCCGCCGAGGTGGCAGCGGCAAGCGGTGCAAAAGTCGAGATCATGACGCCGGACCGCGCCTTTGCCCCGGAAGTGATGGCAATGAATCTGGTACCCTATATGCGCTCGATGCAGGAACAGGGTGTCACGTTCACCGTCACCTGGCGGCTGATGGATGCCAGGCGCGAGGGCAACCGGCTGATGGCCGTTCTGGGCACGGATTACTCGGACTTTCGGCGTGAACAGGAGTTTGATCAGATCGTGGTCAATCATGGCACGTTGCCCCTTGATGACCTCTATTTCGAGCTGCGCCCGCACTCGCTGAACGATGGTGAGGTGGATCAGGCGGCCCTCCTGGAAGGTCGCGCGCAGAAGATCAAGCGCAATCCCAAGGGCAGTTTTCAGCTCTTTCGTATCGGTGATGCGGTCTCGGCCCGCAACACCCATGCCGCGATCTATGATGCGCTGAGGTTGGTCAAGGATATCTGATGGCGTTCAAGCATCTTTTTGAACCGATCCGGCTGCGCCACAAGACCTTGAAAAACCGCGTGGTCTTTGGGGCGCACACGACCAATATGGCCGAAAACGGCCTGCCGGGGGCAGCGCATGTCGCCTATTACCGCGAGCGGGCGCTGGGCGGTGTCGGGATGATGGTGATCGAACCGATGCCGGTCCATGCCGCCGCTGTTCTGACGCGCGGGAATTTCCGCCATTCCAGCGACGCTGTGATCCCTCATTTCAAGGCGCTGACCGAGGCCAGTCAGGCCGAGGGGGCGGTAATGATCCAGCAGCTTTACCATGTCGGGGCGCATGGGGATGCCGACAATTCCTTCCATCCGGCCTGGTCGCCCTCGGGCGGGCCAAGCTACCATGACAGTGACGGCAGCCACGCCATGAACGAGGCCGAGATCGAAGAAACCATCGACGCCTTTGTCAAAGCGGCTGAGCGCTGTCAAGCGGCAGGGTTTGACGGGGTCGAGGTCTGGGCGGCCTATCATTCGCTGCTCGATCAGTTCTGGACACCGTTTTCCAACCAGCGCGACGATCAGTGGGGTGGCAGCCTTGAGAACCGCACACGGTTGTCGCGGGTGATCATGCGCCGTATCCGCGAGGCCTGTGGCGAGGATTTCATCATTGGCCTTTCGATCAGCGATGATCCCGGCGCTCGGGTTCTGCCGGACCGCGAGAGCATGGCTGAGATTGTGGCGCTGCATGATGCTGAGGGGCTGATGGATTACGTCACCGTCGGCTCGGGCAGCTATCTTGATTTCTATACGCTGATCCCGTCCTTTCAGTATGGCGAGAAACTCGGCGTCGATCTGGCGGCAGTTCTGAAAAAGACGGTGAAAAACGCACTGGTGATTGCTGAGAGCCATATCAGGACGCCAGACAATGCAGAAACCGTGCTGGGGGCGGGTGAGGCCGATCTCGTCTCCATCGTGCGCGGGCAGATCGCCGACCCGCATCTGGTCAGGAAGGCCAGCGAAGGTCGGGTTGAGGATATTCGCGGCTGTCTTTCTTGCAACCAGATGTGCTGGGGACGGCGCTATCGCGATTACTGGATATCCTGCGTGATCAACCCCTCAGTCGGGCGTGAATGGGAATGGGGTGGGGATCGGTTCGAGCGAGCTGAGGCGCCTAGATCCGTGCTGGTCATCGGTGCCGGGCCTGCCGGGCTTGAGGTCGCGCGGGTGGCGGCTGAGCGCGGCCACAAGGTGGTGTTGGCTGAGGCCGGTCCGCAGCTTGGCGGGCAGTTCCGACTTGCCGGGTTGCAGCCAAGGCGGGGTCAGATCACCGACCTGATCGCCTGGTACGAGGGGCAGCTTGCCCGACTTGGCGTCGATCTGCGACTCAACACCTATCTTGAGCCTGTCGATCTGGCGGAGTTTGAGGCGGATCACGTGGTTCTGGCCACCGGCGCACAGCCCTGTGGCACCGGGTTTCAAAAAGCCCTGCCGGGGCAGGCAGAGCTGCCGGGGATCGGGCTTGGCAATGTCTATTCGGTTGAAGACGTCATGATGCGTGCCGCGAAACTGGGTGATCATGTAATCCTGCTGGATGAAGGCGGCAACTGGAAAGGCTGCGGCACAGCCTGGAAGCTGGCAGAGGACGGTCACAAGGTGATCCTCGTCACGCCGGACCCGCTGGTCGGTAAGGAATTGCAGCGCAGCTCCACCGATTTTCCGCTGCGCAGGACATTGGCGCAGGCAGGTGTTGAATTTGTGACCGAGAGTGTCATCAGCGAATGGCAGAAAGACGGCGCGGTGCTGGTTGATTTGCTGACGGGCGATCGTCGCCTGCAAAAGGCTGATGCGCTGGTGCTGTCCACCGTCAACAGAGCGGATGCCGTGTTTGAGCAGGATGTCAGAACCGCCCATGCGTCTGTCTCGGTGATCGGTGATGCCGCTGCACCCCGAAATGCCGCCTATGCGATTTATGAGGGGCGGAAACTGGCACTTGTTTTATAGGATTCTGCTGTTCGGCGCATGCGCACCGCGCCAGAATGGTTAACAAAACCTTAACACTTTAAGTAGAAAGATACTTAAAATAAAACAATCTAAAGACAACATTTCCCTTGCCCGAGACCATTCCATATGCCAATGATGGGCCTGCAAGCAGCAGAATAGGTTGCCAACCGGGAACAACACCACCCACCCCACCCCTCGCTCCCTTGTTTCCGGTTGGCACCTTCTGTCCCGGATGGGCAAAATGCCCTCTTGCGTCCCTCTCCGGCTTTAACGATAAACACATCAGTCAGATCACGGAGAACCCTCATGCACGCCCGCATCTACCAGCCCGCCCGCAACGCCATGCAGTCGGGGCAGGCAAAAACCAGGGTCTGGATCCTGGAATTTGCCCCAAACGCGGCGCGTGAAGTGGACCCCTTGATGGGCTGGACGGGGTCGGGCGACACCCAAAGCCAGGTCCGCATGAGCTTTGACAGCCGCGAGGCAGCGGAAAAATATGCGCGTGATCAGGGGCTGGAGTTTGTTGTCAGCGATCCCCACAAGCGCAAACCGGTCATCCGCAGGGGCGGCTATGGCGATAATTTCGCCACCAACCGCCGGGCGGTCTGGACGCATTGATCAGACGGGCCTCTTAAGCAGGTACACAAGCCCATTGCGCTGCTTCTTCGGATGCGACATAGAAAACAAACCGGTTGGCCCCTTAGCTCAACTGGATAGAGCGGCTGACTTCTAATCAGCAGGTTGAGGGTTCGAGTCCTTCAGGGGTCACCAGTGAAATCAAGTACTTACGTAACTATTGAGGGTCAGCAAAATCTTGCTGGCACAGGCGTGGCGCACTAAGTGGGATTTCGCGTGTCAACGAAACAATAACTTGCAGGGGTTGTGGAAGGATGAGCAGGGCATGGTTCATGGTCGAAAGGCGCCAACCATCCTCAGACGTGGAAAGGACATCATGTAATTTACAATCCCGAAACGCCGCTTGCTGCATTGCAGGAACGCGGCATAGACTGAAACAACAACGAGCCAGATCTTCCTAGCCGATCAAATGCTCTTGGTCCAAAGCATATGATGTCGGACAGGCCCGCGAAGTGATGACTAAATACGAGTTAAGACAAATCTATTACGATGAAGAGACCTTTTCGAATATTGTGGAACCATTCATTCCATTGGATAACAGCAATACTGGCAATGAATGGTACGAATTCCTTCCTATTCTGAAGTTTCTTAACAACGAAGAATTGACAGATGATTTGTTCTACGGATTCTTATCCCCAAAATTTGTTCAAAAATCCGGTGTTTGTATTGAGCAGCTTTTGGAAACAATTGAAGCCAACAAAGATTTCGATGTTCTTTTGTTTAGTCCGTTCTGGGATCAGTTGGCGTATTTTTCCAATGTTTTTGAGCAAGGTGAACAATGTCATCCAGGCCTCTTCCGTGAAACACTGAAATTTTTGAACTTTAGTAGCGTGGATATCAACTTAAACGAGTTCATCACTTCAAGCGAAGATTCCTGCTTCTCAAATTACGTTGTTGCCAAAAAGCCCTTTTGGCTGGAATGGAAAAAGCTGGCGCATGAATTCTTCAATTATTCGGAGTTGGCCGAGAGGAATCTAAGAAAGACACAGGTAAGGCACAGAGGTCAGGAAGTTGCTTTAAAAGTATTCATACAAGAGCGGCTTAATTCCATTATATTGGCCAGCAATAAGTTTCGATGCAAAAGTATAGAGCGTCACTCCATCACATCACGTCTTTTCGAGGATACGCCAGAAAACCTTAAACTATTGAAAGAGTGCGATTATTATAAACAATCTTATCGAAAAATTGGCAGAAAGCCCTTTTGGCTGGAATGGAGAAAGAGGGCTAATCAAGCTAGAATGCTTCAAGGCTATATAGAGGCTCGAAACGGCGTTTCCCTAAATCGGAAAACTAAAATGGGGAGAAAGCTAAGGCGTTCCGCCCCTGATAGGAGATGACCAGCGCATCGGTGAAGTTTCTTAACTGGTGAGTGCTTCGTATTTGGCCTGCAGTTGCTCCTGCGTTTCCACATGCTCCGGATCCGGAAGAATGCATTCCGGTGGGCAGACTTCGATACATTGTGGTTCGTCAAAATGCCCGACGCATTCTGTGCATTTGTCGGGGTCGATCTCGTAAAACTCCTCACCCATGTCGATGGCGGTGTTTGGGCATTCCGGAACGCAGGCATCGCAGTTGGTGCAGTCATCTGTAATCAGCAAGGCCATTATTCTATCTCCTTGATATTTCGTACTTATCGCCTGGTGAAACCGGGCATCATCATTGCAGCGGTGGTTATGTCAACGCCGATCAGCCGGTTTCGATATCAATGACATCGTACATGACGTGGTGGATGACCCCGTCAAACTTGCCTTCAAAGCTGGCTGCGTCCTTGACCGCCGCGTCGCGCTCGGCAGAGACGGCGGCGACCTTGAAATCCTCGTAGCTGTCAAAGAACAGTTCGAACGACAGATAGTATTTCGGCGGCACGCCGTCACGCGGGGCGCCCTTGAGGTATCGCAGTTGCCGAAGGCGCGGGTATTTGGCGACCAGAGGCATGTGGACCTCTTCGATATAGCGGTCAAATTCCTCGGCATTATCGGGCACGGTTCCTTCGTAATATGCGCAGAGTGCAATCATGATTCTGTCCTTCCTCAGGCCGGATCAATTTCAAAAATGCCATCAAGCTCGACCGGAACGCCCAGTGGCAGCGAGGTGACGCCCACACCGACGCGGGTGTGTTTGCCGCTTTCACCGAAAATTTCGGCCATCAGGTCAGAGGCGGCGTTCATGACGCGCGGATGATCAAGGAAATCCGGTGTGGCGTTGAAGAAAGCGTTGAGCCTGACCACTTTTTTCACCCGGTCCAGATCGCCGCCACAGGCAGCCTTAAGTTGTGCCAGCACATTGAGTGCGCAGAGTCGGGTTGCGGCCTCGCCATCCTCAATGCTGATCGACTCACCAAAGCGCCCGACATATTTCACCTTGCCGTCTTCCAGCGTGACCTGCCCGGCAATGACAGCAAGATTTCCGGTGACGACATAGGGCAGGTAGCTTGCGACCGGAATGGGGGGTACAGGGATGTCTATGCCCAGTTCCGTGAGGCGTGCATCGATTTTTCCAGCCATTTTATCCTCCTGAGTTGTTCGGGCGCAAAGCCGGAACTGATGTCAGGAGTCATAGGAAGGAAAATATAGATATTACAATTTCAAAAATTATCGTGATTATTCGGTTTCATTTATAAATGAGCTGGCTGGGAGGTGAAAATCAATCAGCTTCCAGCCTCAACAGCCTGAAACCCTCTTCGTAACTCATTGTAAAAACACAATGAACTACTAAACTAGTCGACCGGTGCACTGGTAGTTTGGTCGACTGGTCTGTTGGTCGACTGGTCCACCGATAGATCAGTCGACCGGTTTTCTGGTGCAATCGCACTATTCACTTTTTTAGAATAAAATCATCTATTTTTGAATTTCTCAAATACCTGCCGATCACGTCATATATCCACAGCGCAATTCACCAACCCTGAATCGGAGAATTATTGTTATGGCGGATCTCAGAACAAATTTTTGCGGCCTGGAATTCAAGAACCCGATTGTCGTGGCATCGGCCGAGCCGAGCAACAGTGTCGAGAACATGAAGAAATGCATCGACCACGGGGCCGGTGGCATCATCACCAAGACCATTGGTGACATTCCGGCGATGCAGACGCTGACCAAAAACTCGAAATACGCCATTCTGGATGACAAGGGAAAGATCATCGACAAGCGCGTGCCGCGGTCATTCTTCTTTTACAGCCGCTCGGGCTATGTATCAGAGCATTACAGCGAGTGGGTTCCGATCCTCAAGGAAAGCCAGAAATACGCCGCGGACCATGGCAGTCACATCATCGGTAATATCACCGGTGGCAGCATCGAGGGCTGGGTGAAACTGGCCAAAATGGTCGAGGATTGCGGCATTCCGATGATGGAAATCAATTATCAGTGCCCGCATCCGAGTGATTACGACGGGCCGACTGTTGGCCCCTGGATCGCCCAGGATCCTGACGTCACAGCAGAAGTCACACGGCGTATCAAGGAAGCGGTCGATATTCCGCTGATGGTCAAGCTGACACCCGAGGCCCACAACCTGACCGAGATCGCGCAAGCCGCCCGCAGTGCCGGGGCTGACTCGGTTGCCGTCAACAGCCGCTTTGTTGGCTTTGCCGTCGATATCGATAATGCGAAACCCTATATCGGTGGTGTCGCCGGGATCGGCGGCCCATGGGTCAAGTACATCACCTTGCGCTGGATCCACGATATCTACACCAAGACCGGCATTCCCATGTCCGCTTCCAACGGTATCTATGACGGTCGGGACGCGATCGAGTATTTCATGACCGGTGCGGATATCATGCAGGTCTGCTCGGTTATCATGCTCAAGGGCATTCAGTTCCTGGAGACCATCATCGACGGGATGGAGAAATTCCTCGATGAAAACGGCTATGCCAGCATCAACGAGATTCACGGGATCGCGTCCAAAAAGGCGCAGACGCCGGCTCAACTGTTTGAGGCGCCAAAGGATTACTGTCTGGTCGACCACGAGAAATGCAAATTCCCGAAATGCGATCTGTGTATCCGCACCTGTTTCTATGACGCCCTGAATGAGGGTGAGGACCGGGTCAAGTTTACTGCTGATAACTGCATTGGTTGTGAGCTTTGCAACTCAGTCTGCCCGTTCGCGGCCATCAGCATGACCAAAGACAAAGAGCTTGCAGCGGCGGCTTAGACCACGCTGCACGGCACTGCCCAAAAAGGATCGATCTTATGCGCAAATACATGGATTTCAATCTGGCGGACCAGAGCGTTCAGACCAAGGAAATCAGTGGAGAAGAGGCTGCACAGGCTGGCCGCCATCACATCGCGAAAACTCTGCTTGCAGGCAATGTCGCCAAGGTTGACCCCCTGTCGGATGACAATCCGCTGATCTTTTCTGCCGGTCCGTTTGCCGGGACCAACATGTCAAATGCCAACCGCCTGAGTGTCGGCTGCAAAAGCCCGCTGACAGGTGGCATCAAAGAGGCCAATGCCGGTGGCAATTTCGCTGTTGCCATGGGACATCTCGGCATTTCCGGTTTCACGCTTCATGGGGCATCGCAAGACTGGACGGTGGTCCGCATCACCAAAGAGGGCGAGATCAGCTTTGAAACCGCTGAACCCTATATGGGGCTGGGTAACATCGATGCTGCCAAACTGCTTTATGAAAAATACGGCGAAAAGGTCAGCATCGGTCTTTGCGGCCCGGTTGGCGAATATCAGGGTCTGCTGGCGGGCATCGGCTTCACCGATCCTGACGGGCGCCCGGTGCGCATGGCGGCACGCGGCGGTGTGGGTGCGGTCATGGGGGCCAAGAAGGTCAAGGCAATCGTGATCGACCTTGATAAAATGCAGCCGATGCATGACCGCAAGGCCGTCATGGGCGGCATCCGCGAATATACAAGATTGCTTGGCGAACAGCCCGGGGTTGCGGCCCTCAAGGAACTTGGCACGGCCTATGTGGCGGATGTCACCAATCTGCTGGGGGGGCTGCCGGTCAATAATTTTTCATCCGGCCAGTTGGTGAAGCCCGGAGACGGGGTTTTGAAAATGGGGGGTGATTACATTCGGGGTCTGAATCTGGGGCGTGGTGGCGACCAGTCGCACCCCTGCATGCCGGGATGTCAGGTCAAGTGCAGCAATGTCTATATGGATGCCGAGGGGCGTGAAATCGTCTCGCCGCTGGAATATGAATCCATCGGACTTCTGGGCACGAATTGCGGTTTGACTGATCCCGACGATGTGGCGCGGCTCAATCACACCGCCAATGATCTGGGTGTTGATTCGATTGAACTTGGCGCGATGATCGGCGTTCTGATGGAAGCTGGTATCGGTTCGTTCGGCGATGTTGCGTTCATGAAGGGCGTTCTTGACGATCTGCGCAACGGCACTGAAAAGGGGCGCATCTATGCGCAGGGAACGGCGCGCGTCGGTGCGCATTACGAGGTCAAAAACGTCCCGGTTGTCAAAAAACAGGCGATGAGTGCTTATGACCCGCGTGTCATCGAAGTGACCGGGATTTCCATGATGGTGACAGCACAGGGTGCGGATCACACCGCCGGGAACGCACCGGCCTTTGAATGCGATGGAAAGTCGACAGAAGAACTGGCCGAGGTCAGTTTCAACACGCAGGTGTCCTGTGCGGCAGCGGATTCCCTTGGCATATGCGTGTTTGGCCGTTCAGCCACCGACCCGAATCCTGAGCTCGTCACCAATACGATCAACAATATTCATGGAACCTCGCTTGGCCCGGACTTCATGAAAAAGATCGGGCGTGAAACTCTTGAGATGGAAGACGCCTTCAACAAAGCTGCCGGATTTACTGTTGAAGATGACAAACTGCCCGGCTTTTTCTACCAAGACGCACTGGCCCCGACCGGCAAGACCGCGCGCCATCATGCTGAAGCGATTGTCGCTTACAAGGATCAGTGGCGGCAAAATAATCCAGCCAGCTGACAGCAAATGTCGCGAGGGGTCATCTAAGACCCCTCGTGATTATTAACCTTTGACCTGCATAGCGAGTTTGCCCATCCATTCTCTGAAAGCAACAACGGGTGGGTGGTCTGAAAGGTTTTCCGGCCAGACCAGATAATAGGCGCCGATATCGGTCATTGCAGCGTTTTTGAGGGTTACCAAAGCACCTTCGGCAAGTTCCTTTTCAACCAGATAGCGCGGGATCAGTGCCGCACCTGCGCCAAAGATCGTTGCCTTGAGCATGGTGGCAAACTGATCAAACTCGATGCCGATTGCAGGCTTGTGATCCAATCCCTGTCGGTCAAACCAGTGGTGCCAGGCATCCGCCCGTGTCTCCAGATGCAGAAGTGGCAACCGCGTCAGGGTCTGCGGGATCATTTCCTCGCCTTCGCAAAGCTGCGGCGACAGGACGGGCACCAGTTCTTCATCCATCAGCTTGATCGATTGTGTTTCCGGCCAGCTGTCCTGCCCGAAATGAATGGCGGCATGGAATTTTTCCTGAGCGAAATCAAAGGGCCGGGTGCGGGTGGCCAGGTTGACGGTCACGCCGGGATGTTCTGACAGAAACTCCGGCAGGCGCGGTGCAAGCCAGTGGGTGCCGAAGGTTGGCAGAATTGCCAGATCAAGCAACCCGCCATCGGGATTGGCCCTTAAGGCAATCGTGGCGTTGGCGATGCCCAGAACAGCGGTGTGAATTTCCTGTGCATAGGCACGGCCTGCCTGCGTTACGTGCAGGCGCTTTTTGTTGCGGTGAAACAGGCGCAGTTCCAGCAAGTCCTCGAGTTTTTGAATCTGTCGACTAACCGCACCCTGTGTCAGATCAAGTTCATTGGCCGCTGCGGTAACCGATCCAAGGCGGGCAACAGCCTCAAACGCCGTTAACCATGGCAGGGGCGGCAGAAATCGACGCGGAACAGACATATTATTCCTTTTTGTAATGTTCTTATGCCAATTAATCGCTTTTGCGGTAAAAGTCTAAGATATAGAGAGGGAATTGACAGAATTAATATTGCCGGATGTAATGATACGGACCGCGCCTTCGCAACTTGCCACGAACGATAGAGACAGCACAATGACCCTGAAAGCCAAAGATAAACCCGACCTCAGTTCCTTTGCCTGGGATGATGCGTTCCTGTTGGAAGATCAGCTTCAGGAAGAAGAGCGGATGATCCGCGATTCTGCGCAGACCTTTTCGCAAGAGGTTCTGCAGCCCAAGGTGATCGAAGCTTATCGTGAAGAGAAATCAGACCCTGAAGTCTTCGCCCAGATGGGGGAAATGGGGCTTCTGGGCACCACGATCCCTGAGGAATATGGCGGGCTTGGCGCGGGCTATGTCAGCTACGGTCTGGTGGCGCGTGAAGTGGAGCGGGTCGACAGCGGCTATCGCTCGATGATGTCGGTGCAAAGCTCGCTGGTAATGTACCCGATCTACGCTTACGGCTCTGAGGAGCAGCGGCAGAAATATCTACCGAAACTCGCCAGCGGCGAATGGATCGGCTGTTTCGGGCTGACCGAACCGGATGCGGGATCCGATCCCGGCGGAATGAAAACCCGGGCAGAGAAAGTGCAGGGTGGTTATGTGCTGAGCGGCACCAAGATGTGGATTTCTAACTCGCCCTTTGCTGATGTTTTTGTGGTCTGGGCAAAGTCGGAAGAACATGGCGGCAAGATCAGGGGTTTTGTGCTGGAAAAAGGCATGAAAGGGCTGTCAGCGCCCAAAATCGAAGGCAAGCTCAGCTTGCGCGCCTCGACCACCGGCGAGATCGTGATGGACGGGGTAGAAGTTGGCGAGGACGCGCTGCTGCCCAATGTCGAAGGCCTGAAAGGGCCGTTTGGCTGTCTCAACCGGGCGCGCTATGGCATTGCCTGGGGCGTGCTGGGCGCGGCAGAGTTCTGCTGGCATGCCTCGCGGCAATATGGGCTGGACCGCAAGCAGTTTGGTAAACCTTTGGCCCAGATGCAGCTTTTCCAGAAGAAACTGGCGGATATGCAGACCGAGATTTCGCTGGGGCTTCAGGCGGCCTTGCGTGTTGGCCGGCTGATGGATGACGCCCGCGCCGCGCCCGAGATGATCTCGATCATCAAGCGCAACAATTGCGGCAAGGCACTGGATATCGCACGGCTGGCGCGGGACATGCATGGCGGCAACGGAATTTCCGAAGAGTTTCAGGTGATCCGCCACATGATGAACCTTGAGACGGTCAACACCTATGAAGGGGCGCATGACGTGCACGCCCTGATCCTGGGCCGCGCGCAGACCGGGCTGCAGGCGTTTTTCTGACCCTTAACCTTTGGTGACATCATGGATCGTGCTGATATTGTCGATCAGGCGTTTCGCGCCAGATTGGCCGGTGGAGATTTGCCCGGTGGTCTGCCCGCCGGTGGGCCGCTGAGCGATCACGGGGCTGTCGCGATCTTTCGTGCACAGGCCCTTAGCCGCAATCTCGACCGCCGCTCGCGCAAGATGCAGTCAGCGGGGCAGGGCTATTACACTATCGGCTCTT
The DNA here is from genome assembly GCA_964567685.1 of uncultured Rhodobacter sp. Classification (GTDB taxonomy): domain Bacteria; phylum Pseudomonadota; class Alphaproteobacteria; order Rhodobacterales; family Rhodobacteraceae; genus UBA5972. Next base: position 60,697 of record CAZMNO010000003.1, read on the forward strand.
CCGGGCATGAGGGGATGGCCGCCGTTGCTGCTGCATTGCGGCCTGACGACATGGCCTTTCTGCATTACCGCGACGGGGCGTTTCAGACCATGCGCTCCTCACAGATGCCGGGTGTGACACCCGCCTGGGATATGCTGCTGAGTTTCGCCACCTCGACCGACGATCCCATTTCAGGGGGGCGGCACAAGGTTCTGGGCTCAAAAGCGATGATGATCCCGCCGCAAACCTCGACCATCGCCAGCCACCTGCCCAAGGCTGTCGGGGCGGCCTATTCCATCGGGCTCGCCAAACGCAATGCGCCCGAACACAGGGTGTTGGCCGAAGACGGGCTGGTCATGTGCTCGTTTGGTGATGCATCCTCAAACCACTCATCTGCGCAGGGCGCGATCAACACGGCTTGCTGGACCTCCTACCAGTCCGTCCCCTTGCCGCTTTTGTTCGTGTGCGAGGATAACGGCATCGGAATTTCCACCCGCACGCCCAGGGGCTGGGTTGCGGCCAATTACATGAACAAACCCGGGCTGAAGTATTTCTTTGCCAACGGGCTTGATATCTTTGACACTTTCCGGGTGGCCGAAGAGGCGGCGGAATACGTGCGCCAGCGAAAGAAACCGGCCTTTCTGCATCTTGGTCTGGTGCGACTTTACGGCCATGCCGGGGCCGACCTGCAGCAAACCTATCTCAGCAAGGATATCTTTGAAGGGTGGGAGGCCGACGAACCCCTGTTGCATTCTGCCCGGCTGCTGATCGACGCCGGTGTCCTGTCCGCGGACGAGGTGTTGGCGATCTATGACGAGGCCGAAGCTCAATGCGAACGCATCGCTGCCGAAGTCGTGACCCGACCACGGTTGCAAAACGCCAGGGATGTTATGGCAAGCCTCATCCCCCCGAAACGCTCCTGCGCGCCCTCCAACGGACCGTCGGAGGAGGAGCGGGCGCAGGTGTTCGGCATGGATATCAAGCAGATGGAAACCCCCCAGCCCATGTCGCGCCTTCTGAACTGGGCGCTGACTGACTTGAAGCTGGAACATGGCGAGATCGTCATGATGGGTGAAGATATCGGTGCCAAGGGCGGGGTCTACGGGGTTACGCAAAAGCTGAGCAGCCGGTTCGGGCCTGACCGGATGATCGACACGTTGCTGGATGAACAATCCATCCTCGGGCTGGCGATTGGTCTGGCGCATAACGGGTTTATCCCGATGCCGGAAATCCAGTTCCTCGCCTATCTGCACAACGCCGAGGATCAGCTCAGGGGCGAGGCGGCAACGCTCAGCTTTTTCTCTGACGGTCAGTTTACCAACCCTATGGTGCTGCGCATTGCCGGGCTTGGCTATCAGAAAGGCTTTGGCGGGCATTTCCATAACGACAACTCGCTTGCGGTGTTACGCGACATTCCGGGGATCGTGGTTGCCTGCCCGAGCCAGGGTGACGATGCGGCGCAAATGCTGCGCGAATGCGTGCGGCTGGCGAGGGAAGAGCAGCGGGTTGTGGTGTTCGTGGAACCCATCGCGCTTTACCCGATGCGTGATCTGCACAACGAAAAAGACGGCGGGTGGATGCGGACCTATCCGTCCCCCGAAAAGCGCATAGCCCTTGGCGAAGTTGGGGTGACCGGTAACGGGCCGCTGGCGATCGTGACCTATGGCAATGGCCATTATCTAAGCCAGCAGGCGGCAAAAACGCTTGCGGAACAGGGTGTTGAAACACGTATCATCGATATGCGCTGGCTGGTGCCGTTGCCGGTTGAGGGTATTCTGAAGGCGCTGAAAGGCGCTGAGAAAGTGCTGGTCGTTGATGAGTGCCGCACCACCGGCAGCCAGTCCGAGGCGCTGATGGCAATGCTGCACGAGAAGACCGACCTGCCCCATGCGCGCATCGCGGCTGAGGACAGTTTCATCGCCACCGGCCCGGCCTATGCCGCCACTATGCCGTCGCGCGATAGTATCATCCAAGCCGCCAAATCCTTGTGGAAGGCATCATGAGCAAAACAGCCGTTGTTATCGCGCCGGGACGTGGCACTTATAACAAGCCTGAGCTTGGCTATCTGGCGCGCCATCACGCCGACAATGCGAAGCTGTTCACAGAGTTTGACGACTACCGGACCGGCAAAGGTCAGGAACCCGTCACTGCCCTTGATCGTGCCTCACGCTTCTCCGGCCCCACCCATACTCGGGGCGATAATGCCTCGCCGCTGATCTATGCCTGCGCATATGCCGATTTCCTGTCGATTGACCGGAACCGGTTTGATATTGTCGGGGTCACCGGCAATTCCATGGGTTGGTATATCGCGCTGGCCTGTGCCGGTGCCTTGACGCCGATGGGCGGGCTTGAGGTCGTCAACACCATGGGCACGTTGATGCAGGAGCATCTGATCGGCGGTCAGCTGATCTATCCCTTTGTTGACAAGGCCTGGCGCGAAATCCCCGGCCGTCGCAATGAGGTTTTCAGCGCCATGCAGGCGATTGATGCGCGTCCGGGTCATACTCTTGGCCTTTCGATTGAGCTTGGTGGTATGCTGGTTCTGGCCGGCGATGCAGCGGGGCTGGATGCTTTTGAAAAAGAGATGCCGCAAGTGCAGGAGAGGTTTCCTCTGCGCCTGCAGAACCACGCCGGATTTCACAGCGCCCTGCAGAAACCGGTGGCAGAACTTGGGCGCAAGGACTTGCCACAGGGCCTGTTTAAGCAACCCGATATCCCCCTCATCGACGGGCGTGGGGGGCTTTGGCACCCGAAATCAAGCGACCTGGCCGCGCTTTGGGATTACACGCTTGGGCATCAGGTGGTGGAACCATACGATTTCACGGCGGCCATGCGCACCGCTGCGCGCGAATTGATGCCCGACGTCTTCATCATCCTCGGCCCCGGCACGACACTAGGCGGTGCAGTGGCACAGTCGCTGATCCGGTGCAACTGGCGCGGTTGGGCTGACAAAACCTCGTTTCAGACCGCCCAAAGCGATATTCCCCGGTTGCTCGCCATGGGGATGGAGGATCAGCGCAGGCTTGCAGTTGCGTCTTGATACCGGTTGCACCTCACTTCTGGTGATTTGGGGGTCGAAACTGATCGGGCGGGGCCTGGTTTAGATTTTATTGGTGGTAATCTTTTATTCCTAATAGAATGGCGCAACTGTAACCAATACAGGGGTCAATTGATGACCACGAATAAGCCGGAAGCGCTCGGTCAACCCCCTGTTCCGGCGCAGGACCCGCATCGCGTCAAACTGGATAGAGAGCGCAATCTGGAAGCCGCCATCGGCAAAGAGGTGCGTGAGTTTCGAAAAAACCAGCGCATCACCGTGAAGGAGCTTTCTGAACAGACGGGTCTTTCCATCGGCATGCTGTCGAAAATCGAAAACGGCGTGACGTCACCATCGCTGACGACCCTGCAGTTGCTGGCTGACGCCCTGGGTGTGCCCGTCACCGCCCTGTTTCGCCGCTTTGAGGAGGCGCGCGAGGCCGTCCATACCAAATCGGGCGACGGAGTTGAGATTGTGCGCGAGGGAACGCGGGCCGGGCATCAGTATACTCTGCTCGGCCATCTGGGCTCCAATTCTAGCGGCGTTTTCACCGAACCCTACCTGATCACCTTGAGCAGGGAATCAGATATTTTCCCGACTTTTCAGCATGATGGGCTGGAATTCATTTATGTTTTGCAAGGCAAGGTCAGGTATCGCTATGGGCCGGACCACTATCTGCTGGAGCCCGGGGACACGCTGTTTTTTGATGCCGACGCACCGCATGGCCCTGAGGAACTTGTTGAGTTGCCGATCAGGTTCCTGTCAGTCATTTCTTACAGAAATCCGACCGGAAGTGATCCGGCCTGAGCCCCGTATTTCCGGGTGTTGCGCGCACTGAAAACCAGCCAAAAAGAGGGATTGCCTGTGCAGGATCACCATATTCCTGACAGTTGAATAAGTTTCATAATAGTGATATTTGATTCGCGACATTCAAATTAGGAGATCTGCTTTATGTGCGGGATTGTAGGGCTATTTCTAAAGGACAAATCTCTGGAACCCAGACTGGGTGAGATGCTCAGCGAAATGCTGATTATCATGTCAGATCGCGGGCCGGATTCCGCTGGGGTTGCGATTTATGGCAGTGAAACGGATGGCAAGGCGAAACTGACGATCCACTCTGAAAACGCCGATGCCGATTTTGAAACCCTTGCCGAGGATCTGAGCGCTGCAATCGGCAACCCGGTGGACCTTGATCGCAACAACACCCATGCCGTGCTGATCGTGGCAGACAGCAAAGTCGCCGCGGTGCGTCAGGCGCTGCCGGAACTGCGCCCGACTATTCGCGTAATGTCTGATGGTGATGTGATCGAGATTTACAAAGAGGTGGGCCTGCCCAAAGACGTGGTGGGCCGGTTCGATCTTGCCTCAATGAGCGGCTCGCATGGCATCGGGCACACGCGCATGGCAACCGAAAGCGCTGTCACGACCGATGGTGCGCATCCCTACTCGACAGGTGCGGATCAGTGCCTCGTTCATAACGGATCGCTCAGCAACCACAATTCCTGGCGACGCAGGCTCGAGCGGGAAGGTGTGCGCATTGAAAGCATGAACGACACTGAAGTCGGGGCCGCTTATCTCACATGGAAGATGAGCAAGGGTGCCAGCCTTGGCGAAGCGCTGGAAAGCTCGATTGATGATCTTGATGGCTTCTTCACCTTTGTCGTTGGAACGAAAGACGGGTTCGGCGTGGTGCGCGACCCGATTGCCTGCAAGCCGGCGGTGATGGCGGAGACCGATCAATACGTGGCCTTTGGCAGCGAATACCGCGCTCTGGTCAACCTGCCCGATATCGAAAACGCCCACATCTGGGAGCCCGAACCCGCCACAGTCTATTTCTGGAGCCACTGATATGCAGGTTTACAATCTGGAAGCCGACGGTTTACGCGGTTTGAACTCGGCCCTTCACGCGCAGGCTGAAAACATCACCCAAGATCAGTGGCTAGTGACAAACCCCAAAGGCAGCCATGCCATAGCCTGCGGATTGAACGTTGCGATCAATGTGACGGTTGAGGGACCGGCAGGGTATTACTGTGCAGGCATGAACAAGGAAGCGACGGTACATGTGAAAGGCTCGGTCGGGCCGGGGGTTGCCGAAAACATGATGTCCGGCAGTGTGATCGTCGAAGGTGATGCCAGCCAGTACGCCGGGGCAACAGCCCATGGCGGATTGCTGGTAATCAAGGGCAATGCCAGTTCGCGTTGCGGTATCTCGATGAAAGGTGTCGATATCGTGGTACACGGCAATATCGGCCATATGAGCGCTTTCATGGCTCAGGCGGGCAATCTGGTGGTGTGCGGTGACGCGGCCGATGCCCTGGGGGATTCACTCTATGAAGCCAGAATTTTCGTTCGCGGCAAGGTGAAAAGCCTCGGTGCGGATTGCATCGAAAAGGAGATGCGCCCAGAGCATCTGGAAATATTGCGAGACCTGCTGGAACGCGCTGATTGCAATGCGAAACCGGAAGAGTTCCGCCGCTACGGCTCTGCCCGCCAGCTTTACAATTTCGACGTCGACAACGCACAGGCGTATTAGGAAGAGATGTGAAGGACATGGAAAACAAGAACATCCCCCAGACAGCTCCGATCCAGTCGGCGACATTCTCAAACCCGATCAATGCCGAGATACGCCGTGCTGCGGCAACCGGTATTTACGACATCAGGGGCGGCGGCGCCAAGCGGCGGGTACCGCATTTTGACGACCTTCTGTTTCTCGGCGCTTCGGTGTCGCGCTACCCGCTGGAAGGGTATCGCGAGAAATGTGAAACCAAAGTCACTTTGGGCACAAGGTTTGCCAGCAAGCCGATTGAGCTGGATATCCCGATCACCATCGCCGGAATGAGTTTCGGGGCATTGTCGGGCCCGGCAAAAGAATCCCTTGGCCGGGGGGCCTCGATGGCCGGAACATCGACAACGACCGGTGATGGCGGCATGACGCCGGAGGAACGTGAGCATTCAACCCAGCTGATTTATCAGTATCTTCCATCCCGTTACGGCATGAATCCCGACGATCTGCGCAAGGCAGACGCGATTGAGATTGTCATTGGCCAAGGCGCCAAGCCCGGTGGTGGTGGGATGCTGCTTGGCCAGAAAATCAGTGATCGCGTGGCCGAGATGCGCACGCTGCCCAAAGGCATCGACCAGCGCTCGGCCTGTCGCCACCCGGACTGGACCGGACCGGATGATCTGGAGATCAAGATCCTTGAATTGCGCGAGATCACAAATTGGGAAAAGCCGATCTATGTAAAGGTCGGCGCAACCCGTCCCTATTATGACACGGCGCTGGCAGTGAAAGCCGGTGCAGATGTCATCGTGATGGACGGCATGCAGGGCGGTACCGCAGCTACGCAGGATGTCTTCATCGAGCATGTCGGCCTGCCGACACTTGCCTGTCTGCGACCGGCAGTTCGGGCCCTGCAGGATCTTGGCGTGCATCGCGAAGTGCAGTTGATCATCTCGGGCGGTATCCGCACCGGGGCGGATGTGGCCAAGGCGCTGGCGCTGGGCGCAGATGCGGTTTCTATCGGTACCGCCGCAATGATTGCCATAGGTGACAATGATCCGAAATGGGAAAAGGAATACCAGAAACTTGGCACCACGACCGGCGCCTATGACGACTGGCACGAAGGACTTGACCCGGCAGGGATCACCACCCAGACACCTAAACTCGAGCGGCGCGTTGATCCGGTCGACGCCGGACGGCGATTGCGTAACTATCTGAAGGTTATGACGCTTGAAGCGCAAACCATCGCCAGAGCGTGCGGCCACAACCATCTGCACAACCTCGAGCCGGAGGACCTGTGTGCCTTGACCATGGAAGCCGCAGCCATGGCCCAGGTGCCTTTGGCAGGGACTGACTGGATTCCCGGAAAGTCAGGGTTCTAGTTGCATCATCCGCCGCGAGAGTAAAAAGTGACGCCGAAACAAAGAAGACAGGGAGAGGAACGCAAAACCATGACCAAGGATCTGGCGAAATTTGCTGCTGAAAACGGTGTAAAGTATTTCATGATTTCATTTACCGATCTTTTTGGTGGCCAGCGGGCTAAGCTGGTCCCGGCTGAGGCAATTGCGGACATGCAGGAAGATGGGGCCGGCTTTGCGGGTTTTGCGACCTGGCTTGACATGACCCCGGCACATCCCGATATGCTGGCCGTGCCCGATCCCAGCTCCGTAATCCAGTTACCCTGGAAACCCGAAGTCGCCTGGGTTGCCGGAAACTGCGTGATGGAAGACGCGGACGTCGCACAGGCACCGCGCAATGTTCTGAGACGCCTGATTGACGAGGCGGCAGGTGAAGGCCTGCACGTCAAGACCGGGATTGAGGCTGAGTTCTTTTTGCTGACCCCGGATGGCAGCCAGATCTCGGATCCGTTCGATACTGCCGAAAAGCCCTGTTACGATCAGCAGGCGGTGATGCGGCGCTATGATGTGGTGCGCGAGATTTGCGACTATATGCTCGATCTGGGCTGGGGGCCTTATCAGAACGATCACGAGGATGCGAATGGTCAGTTCGAAATGAACTTTGAGTTCGATGACGCTTTGCGCACGGCTGACAAGCACAGCTTTTTCAAGTTCATGGTGAAATCGGTGGCCGAGAAACACGGGCTCAGGGCGACATTCATGCCAAAACCGGTTGAAGGGCTGACGGGCAATGGCTGCCATGCCCATATCTCGGTTTGGGACGCGCCCGGGGACAAAGCCAAGACCAATGTGTTCGCCTCCGACAAGGGTACGGGGCAGACTGGCGAACTGGGCCTCTCACAGCAGGGGGCGCATTTTCTGGGTGGCATCATGAAACATGCTTCGGCTCTGGCGGCGATCACCAATCCGACGGTGAATTCCTATAAGCGGATCAACGCACCGCGTACCATGTCAGGGGCTACCTGGGCGCCTAACACGGTTACCTGGACCGGCAACAACCGCACGCATATGGTGCGGGTTCCCGGGCCCGGCCGGTTTGAGCTGCGCCTGCCCGATGGGGCGGTGAATCCCTATCTTCTGCAGGCGGTAATCATAGCCGCGGGCTTGTCAGGTATGCGCACTAAGGCCGATCCCGGCAAACGTTGGGATATCGACATGTATGCAGAAGGCCACAAGGTCACCGATGCGCCAAAACTGCCGCTCAATATGCTCGATGCCTTGCGCGAGTACGACAAGGATGATGAATTGAAAGCGATGATGGGCGAAGAGTTTTCAGCCGCCTATACCAAGATGAAGCATCAGGAATGGAATAGCTTCGTGTCGCATTTCTCGCATTGGGAAAAAGAGCACACGCTGGATATCTGACCGGAAAATTTGGATCGCGCCAAACTGGGCCTGATCAGATATTGGTGTCTGATCAGCAACTTGAGTTTTTTACAGAATCATCTCTTCCAGCCTGTTGGGATGATGGGTGATCGCCTCATACCCGTCTTCGGTCAGGATGAAACTGTCCCCGACCTGCGCGCGGAAGCTGTTGGCAACGGTGACACTGCCGTCAACCGCCAGAACCATGCCCGATTGAAGAATGGTCTTGTCACCTGCCACAAGTTCGGGTTTTTCCAGAAAGCTGAAACCGGTCGCCCGCCCGCAGCGGAACGGGTAAGCATAGCCTGCCTCCTGAATGACCGCGGCATATTCGGCATGAACATCCTCAGCCGCGATGCCGGGGCGCAGAACATCAAGGGCGGCTTTCTGACTGGCCAGCGCAACCTCGTAAACTTCGGCCTGGCTGCTATCGGCAATCTCGCCGATCCAGAATGTGCGATCAAAGCCAAGCTTGAAGCGGTGGAAATTGGTCATGCCGCAAAAACACAGGAACACCGGCTCGCCCCGTCGCATGATCCGGGTTGAAGCGCGGTGATGCGGCTTGGTGATTTCCCTTCCCGAGGCCATGATCTGCAAAAAATGCGTGTTCGGCGACATCGCCTGATCTGAATAATGGCGGTTCAGAAGCTCAGCCGCCTTGCGCGTTCCCGCCTCGGAAATCGCCAGCGCCACCTCGTACTCCGCCACGCCATCGCCAATTGTTGCACGCCCTGCATTCATCATGGCCCCTGCCACTTCACCGGCGTGACGCGCCAAAGTCAGTTCTTCCTCTGATTTGATCATGCGCAGGTCGGCAACGATCGGGGTCACGTCGCCCATACGGGTGCTGTCAACCAGCCCATCGACAAATCGCCTGACCAAAGGGGGCATCGAATCGATTTCAATCGCGACCCGGCCCGCCCCACCAAGTGCTTCTGGCAATTCGCTGCGCCACTCATCGCCCAGCCCGTCATTCCAGACAGCGATCCGGTCAACCCGCGCCGCGGCTTGCGCCATATCGCTTTCCATGCTGGGGGTGATCAGCAGGCTGTCACCGTCTTTTGGTACAATCAGGATCGTCGGGCGGCCAAAATCCATATGCAGATAGTCATAATAGCCGGTGAAATAGTAAACGCTGTCGTCATCCGTAATGACGGTCGTATCAAACCCGGCTTGCGCAAGTTGCTGGCGCAAGGCCTTCATACGTTGTTCAAACATCCTTGGCCTCATCTCTGGCAAGCTGCTGTTCAACCAGTCCGACCCAGAACGAGGCGCCATAGGCAAGGCCGTCGTCGTTGAAATCGTAATCCGCCGAGTGCAGAGGTTGGGCCGAGGCACCAGTTGTGCCGTTGCCCATCAGCACGAAACAGCCGGGTCTGGCGGCGGCGAAATGGGCGAAATCCTCGGAAAACAGTTTAGGCGCGCAGGCACCATCGACATTGGCCGCGCCAACCAGCGCCACTGCCGCAGCCGTGGCCGCCGCAGCAGGGGCGGCGGCGTTTATGGTTGGCGGGAAGATCGTGTCATAGGTCACTTCGGCACTGACCCCATGCGCCTGAGCGATACCGGTAATGATCTGGTGCATCCGCGCCTCAATTGATGCGTTGATTTCCGGTGTCAGCGCGCGGGCATCGCCTTTCAGCACGGCCCGCCCCGGCAGCACGTTGCGTTTGCCATCGGTGATGAATTCGGTGACGGAGACCACACCGCTCAGCCCCGGATCAAGCTTGCGCGCAACGATTGTTTGTAAGGAAGAGACGATTTCCGCCCCAACGACGATCGCATCGACCCCCATATGCGGCATCGCCGCGTGACCGCCCTGCGCAGTGACGGTGATCTCAAACAGGCTTTCGCTGGCAGTCATCGGCCCGGATCGGGTGGCGAAATGGCCAAGTTCCATTCCGGGAATGTTGTGCATGGCGTAGATTTCATCGATGTCAAATCGGCTCATCAACCCGTCATCCAGCATGGCCGGGGCACCGAGCCCGTGTTCTTCATTCGGTTGAAAAACGAAAACCACGCGCCCGCTGAATTCACCGCTTTCCGCCAGCAGGCGCGCCGCCCCCAGCGCCATTGTCACATGCCCGTCATGCCCGCAGGCATGCATGACGCCCTCGGTCAGCGACTTATGGGCAAAACCGTTGATTTCGGTGATCGGCAGCGCGTCCATGTCCGCCCTGATCCCGACCGAATCCGTACCATTGCCCCTTTGCAGTACGCCGACAACGCCGGTGCCGCCGATGGCTGGCGTGACCTCGTAACCAAAAGACGCCAGCCGTTCGGCGATTTTTGCTGCCGTTCGGGACTCCTGAAACCCCAGTTCGGGATTTTGATGAAAATCATGCCGCCAGACGGTCATGTCCGCCAGGATATCGCTCGCTGGCAATCTGTCTCTGTGCATAGCCTGACTCCCCGGCACTGACGTGCAGGCGACGCTAAATCGGTTGGGTGAGTTTAGGCAAGCGGAAATCCCGAGTGGATGGTAAATCAGGCCTGCCGGTCCAGAAACGTGCGAATTTCGGTTTCAAATTCGCGTGGTTTTTCCGCGTGGAGCCAATGCCCGGCACCCGCTATCTGGCGAAACATGGCCTGCGGGAACAATTCGAGGATCCGCGCGCGGTGCTCTGGTTGGACATAGGTGGAAGTCGCGCCGGAAAGGAACAGGGCAGGGCCGTCAAAGCGCCCGTTGATCTCCGGGAAATTCGAAATGACGGACATGTTTGCGCGAAGCGCTTTCAGGTTCAACCGCCAGCGCGGCACCTCGCCCGTCAGATCGAGGCTTTGCAGCAAAAAGGCGCGAAGGGGGGCCTCGGGTACGGTGGTCGTCAACTGCTCATCCGCGTCGCGACGCGTGGAAACACGTGATAAATCAACGCCTTCCATGGCATCGATCAATGGTTCGTTGGGGTTTTCATAGCGGACGGGGGCGATATCGGCGATGATAACCCGGTTGACAAGACCCGCATGATTCAGCGCAAGGGCCATGGTTGCCTTGCCGCCCATGGAATGCCCCAGAACATCTGCTTGACCACCCTCAGCCGCAATCACCGAAGCCAGATCCTCTGCCATATCGTGATAGGAACTTTCGTCATGCCAGGGGCTGTGCCCGTGATTGCGCATGTCAACGGTGAGCACCGGGCGGCTGTCGGCCAGTCGCCTGGAGATCACGCCCCAGTTTCGGGCCGAGCCAAACAGCCCATGCGCGATAACCAGCGGGTCTGAACCCGGCAAGCCGGTCAGGATAGTGTTGAGCATTGCGACAATGTCCTTTCCAACCCGCCAATCACCCGTTCACGATACTGGCGGCAATGCGACATTTCGGCAAGCCGGTTGCAATCGCGCGGCAGGTGCGCCAAATGAATATTAGTGAAACCTAATATGAGAAATCCATGAATATGAGCATCGAAGTAACCCAGAACGGCAGCATGGACGAGGTGATCGGTAAAGTCACCGACGCCCTCAAGGAAGAGGGGTTCGGCGTGCTGACCCGGATCGACGTCGATACCACCCTCAAAACCAAGATCGGTGCCGATTTCCGCCCCTATGTCATTTTAGGGGCCTGCAATCCCGGGCTTGCGCATCAGGCGCTCAGTGCCCGCCCCGATGTCGGACTACTGCTGCCCTGCAATGTCGTGGTTGAAGAGACCGGCAAAGACGAATGCCTCGTTCGTTTCATCGATCCTGAGCAGATGATGGGTTTTGGCGATCTGGCCAGCGATGAAACCCTCGTCAGGGTAGGCGGCGAAGCGGCTGAGAGGATCAACCGTGCGGCGGCGTCGCTGAACTGATCCGCCCCATATTGCAGCCCTCTTACCTTGGGGGCTGCCCTGTTGCCCGAATTCCCCCCCGGCCTTATGATGCGCGCCACGGGGAGACGCGAATGTACAAGACGTCACTGCGGTCGGTCACGGCCGAGATTGAGGAATTGCTGGCAGAAAAATTTTCGGCTAAAGGCCGGAATTTGAACCAGAAAATAAGACATGTCGGGCGCAAGCTGCCGCGCAATATCCGGCAGCAGGCGGCTTATCTGGTTGAGGCCGAAGCGCGTTATCAAAACCCCAAGCGCGCGCATCAATATGACCCGGAACGTGTACTTGAGGCGCGGAAACAATGCGTTGAGTATTTGGAAAAAGTCAGCCGCTCAGCCCGCCGCAGCCACCGCCGGCTGTCCTGGCTGACCAGCCTTTTAGTCAATCTGTTCCTGCTGGCGGTGTTTATTGCCGTGGCGGCCTATTACCTCGTCTGACGATCAATTCTCCGCCGGATGGCGGATGAAATTGCCGTTTCGCAGATCGGAAAAGGCGGTTTTCAGCTCCTCCTGTGTGTTCATCACAATCGGGCCGTGCCAGGCGACGGGCTCTTTGATCGGGGTGCCTGAAACCAGCAGAAATCGCATGCCTTCAGGCCCGGCCTGAACGCTTATGCTGTCGCCACTGTCAAACTCGACCAACGTGCGGTTGCCCGAAAGATCGCGCTGGAATACCTCCTGTCCGGCCACTTCACGCTCCAGCAAGACGCCTTTGGGAGGGGACGCGTCAGCAAACCGGCCGGAACCTTTGAATACATAGGCGAATGTCTGGCGGTAAGTATCCATAGGCAGAGTTTTCTGCACACCCGGTGGCAGGCGGATATCGAGATATTGCGGGTCAGCGGCAATGCCGTCAACCGGGCCTGATTTATCACGGAAATCGCCGATAATGACCCGGATGACACTGCCGTCATCGTCGTGAAACTCGGGAAACTCAGCCGAAGGCACGTCCTGATACCGGGGTTCGGTCATCTTCAGATGCCCGGGCAGATTGGCCCAAAGCTGAAAACCGTGCATGCGCCCCGTTTGACTGCCGGTCGGCATTTCCTGATGCAAAATACCTGACCCGGCGGTCATCCACTGCACGTCACCCGCCCCCAAAGTGCCGTGATTGCCCAGCGAATCCTTATGTTCCACCGTGCCGTCCAGCACATAAGTTATTGTTTCAATCCCCCGATGCGGATGCCAGGGGAACCCTTGCAGGTAATCCTCAGGCGAGTCGCTGCCAAAATCGTCGAACAACAGGAACGGGTCGAGCATGGTCGGGTCGCGAAACCCGAAGGCGCGATGCAGATGAACCCCCGCACCTTCAATGGTCGGCTGGGCCTGGCTAAGCGATTTTACGGGGCGAATGGACATGAATGGCACCTCCTTTGACAGAAGCAACATAAGCATCGCGTTTGCAGATAAACAGTATGGCGATTTGAAATAGATTGTTGCCATATTAGAAACAGTAATCGGACGGAAACTCGTTGTAACCGAAATGCAGTGTCGTTTACGGGCAAGCGGAGTCGCTGATTTGCTGGTTTGGGTTTGAACCGGACAACAGTGAAACTCATCAAAAAGGTCGCAGAAATGAAGATCGGATTTATCGGGCTGGGCAATGTCGGGGCCAAGCTTTCGGGCAGTTTGCTGCGCAACGGGATTGATCTGACGGTGCATGATCTCAACCCCGAACTGGTGGCGAAATTTGTCAGCCAGGGGGCAATGGCTGCGGAAAACCCGGCTCAGATGATGCGCGACTGCGATGCGGTGATCACCTGCCTGCCGTCACCTGCTGCGTCGGCCGCGGTAATGGAAGAGCCCGGTGGTTTGCTGGAGAGCGTGGTGGACGGCAAGATCTGGATGGAGATGTCAACCACCGACGAAGCCGAGGTCAAGCGGCTGGGCCAAAAGGTCATCGCCAAAGGCGGTGCGGCGGTCGATTGCCCGGTTTCAGGCGGTTGTCATCGTGCCGCGACCGGCAATATCTCGATCTTTGCGGGTTGTGACCGGGCCACGTTCGATCGGATTCTGCCACTTCTGACCACGATGGGGCGGCGGGTTCTGCGCACCGGCGAGCTTGGCTCAGCCAGCGTTCTGAAAGTGCTGACCAACTACCTTGCCACCGCAAATCTTGTCACTTGCGCCGAAGCTCTGGTAACGGCGAAAGCGGCGGGGATGGACCTGAATACCACCTATGAGGCGATCAAGATCTCCTCCGGCACCTCGTTCGTGCACGAGACCGAAAGCCAGGTCATCCTCAACGGCTCACGCGACATTTCCTTCACCATGGATCTGGTGAAAAAGGATATCGGCCTTTTTCAGGAGATTGCCGAGCGCAACAATGTGCCACTGGAAGTCAGCCCGCTGCTGATCGACATTTTCAATGACGGCATCGACCGCTTCGGCCCGCGTGAACTGTCGCCCAATATCATCAGGCGGCTGGAAGAGACAACCGGCCTTGATATCACGGCCCCCGGCTTTCCGCCCGAGATGACCGATGATGAGCCCGAGGAACCGGGGTATGAGGTTGTGCCGACCTCTGGTAAAAACTAGCGTCTTGCTTGGTGGACCTTTTTGACACCGTCAAAAGGTGATTTGAGTCCAAGCTTTCCGGTTCGCCTCTCCGGTTTATTCTGCTCTATGCATTGTGTTTGGCTAACCACCAAATGTTACCGCACGGATCCTTGATTCCCGCCATTCGGTCACCATGCGGCCGATCATTGGGTTCCATCAGGGATACGGCCCCCAGTTGCAGTGCAGCTTCATAGGCTTGGTCGGCATCGTCTACGAAAAGGTGCATCTGCGAAGTGTTGATAGGATACTCGTCCGAGCTTTCATTCAACATGATGATTGAGTTGCCAATGCGCAAGCGTGCGTGCTGGAGGCGGTTATCCTCATATCTGCTTTCCTTGATCACAGATGCTTCAAACGCGGCAGCCAGGAACGCGATCAACCGGTCTGCATCGGCTACGGTGAAATAGGGTGTAATAGTGTGATAACCTTCAGGCGCAGAATTTCCACTGATCACATTAAGCCCCATCACTAGCGTATCCGTACGATGTCAGTCTCTATCGCAAATGCCTGATGGGCAAGTACAGTCTTCCACCCCCTTCACCGTCCGGCTCAGAGTGCGCTGCTTGGATGATGCTTCTAGGCGATAGTAACAAATAATTTGTACTTCCTTAAGTTGATTATTTTTGTAAATGCCCTATACTCAGACTGCAATAAATGGTTGTAATTTGTGAATCATATACAGCTTAAAATCGGGCGGGGTGGATTTTTGCTGAACCGTGTTATCGGTGCAACGGATGTCTTAGCTCGCCAATAATAAGGCGGCAGGCTAAAATGAGCAGCAACAAGTTCGGACGGAGCAAGGTCCGGGAGCAGACAGGCAGGGTTGCAAACGTGTTCACGTTTTCAGCCATTGTTTCAATCGCAATAACACTGGGTTTGACACCGCCTGCCCAGGCGAGTGACAAACTTGGTGGTCATGACCTCAGATTATGGGAACAGATAGGCGCGGACCAAAGAGCAAACCGGAACGCGCAAAAGTGGTATAATCGGTTTCAGGTCGCAACTTCAGAAGCGATAGAGGCCGGTCAATACGGTTTGGCGGCAAAATACGCCACTCGCCAGCTGGAACTTGTCCGCTCGATGTTCGGTGATGAGAGAGGGCTTTCGGATAGTGAATTCAGCGTGCGGTTTCCTCTGACGTCAGCGACAGGTTATGAATTCATTAAACATCTGCACCTATCGCAATCTCAGCTCATATACGCCTTGATCAAGCTTGACCGCTACGACGAGGCATTTCGTGAGATACCGCGCAGCATTTACCTGAGCAGAAGGCTGTTTGGGGGCAACTCGCTTCAATATGTAGAGGCGCTTGATCACTACGCCCTCGTTGCAAAAGCTGCCGGCGAACCGTTTGTGTCAATGCTCTGGACGACAGAATTGACCGAAAGAACCCGAGAAATGTTTGGCGAAAGATCGTTGCCGCTGGCGAGGGCGTTGATCAAACTCGCCATTTTGCATTCTGACCTTGATATGCAGCCCGAAGCACAGCTTGAGGCGCAGGAGGCAATTGCTGTTTTCAAAAAACTCGGAACAGATGACGGCCGGGAATATCGCAATGCCCTCGCAAATCTGGCTATGGCATATGAACGCAGCGAAGATCTGGATTTGGCGAAGGAAACCATATTTGAAATTGTCAGAAACCTGGAGGTGGAAAATCAGGTTAACTCGTTGGAATATGGCGGGTATCTTTCAACGATCGCCCGCTATCTCGAGAAGTCCGGCAAGTTTGAAGCAGCCAGGCGGTTTCATCTTGCAGCAATGAAAAACGCGCGCTCGGTTGCCCCTGAAGATGAAATCTTCTTTGCGCTCAGGGCCAAGGCGTTCGCCAATATGCTCCACCGGCAAGGTCTCCACGGCGACGCAGATGTTCTGTTTGCAGAGATTGCACCGATTTTCGACGAATATGGCGCTGGCAGCCTTTTGGATGGTCAGGCGGCAAGGATGCATCTCCCACGGTTGCGGAACAACGGCATTGGCCCCACCGACTTTACCTCGATCGAACCGACCAGCAGCGCAACGACGGAGGATGATTCCGTCATCTCACCTGATGAAATTGACTGGAATCTTTTCCAATAAAACCTTTGCTTACAACCCCTTGGCGCGATAGCTGGCAGCCACCCGGCCGATGGACACCAGATAGGCAGCGACCCTGAGATCGCTGACATCGTTGCGCCCGTGCCAAACCTCGCGCATGGCCTGATAGGCGGCGCGCATTGTGTCATCCAGCCCTGAGCGCACCAGTTCAAGCTCGCCCGCGCCATGCAGGTATTTGTCGACGAAATCGGGGCTCAGTTTTGATTTCAGGCCGCTTTCGGTCGATATCCGGTTCAGTTCATCAACCAGCAGCAAATGCCGTGCCTCTTCCTGGCGGCGCTGCATGCGGCCAAAGCGGATATGGCTTAGGTTCTTGACCCATTCAAAATAGGAAACCGTCACCCCGCCGGCATTGGCATACATATCGGGAATGATCACACAGCCCTTGTGGCGCAGAATTTCATCGGCCCCTGCCGTGACCGGCCCGTTTGCGGCCTCGATGATCAAAGGCGCCTTGACGTTGGGGGCGTTATGCATGTTGATCACGCCTTCAAGGGCTGCCGGGATCAGAATATCGCAGTCGTTTTCCAGAACCAGCGCGCCTTTGGCGACATATTTACCCTCGCTGCAGCCTTTGACTCCGCCTGTTTCCTGAATATGGGCGCGCACAACATCGATATTCATGCCCTTCTCATTCACCAGTGCGCCATCGCGCTCGATAATTCCGGTTATGATCGACCCATCCTCGGTCGACAGGAAATGTGCCGCGTGATAGCCCACATTTCCCAACCCCTGAACAATAACCCGCTTGCCATCAAGCGTTCCCGTCAGGCCTGCCGCCGATTTATCGTCGTCATAGCGAAAGAATTCCTGCAGGGCGTATTGAACGCCCCGCCCGGTGGCCTCGACCCGCCCGGCGATGCCTCCGGCATTAAGTGGTTTGCCAGTAACACAGGCACGGCTGTTAATATCGGTGGTGTTCATTCGGTTATACTGATCCGCAATCCACGCCATCTCACGCTCGCCCGTTCCCATATCTGGGGCCGGAACGTTCTGGCTGGGATGGATCAGATCGCGCTTTGCCAGTTCGTATGCAAAGCGCCGTGTGATCATCTCCATTTCGTATTCTTCATACTCGCGCGGATCGATCCTGAGCCCGCCCTTGGAGCCGCCAAACGGTGTTTCCACCAGCGCGCATTTATAGGTCATCAGCGCGGCCAGCGCCTCGACCTCGTCCTGATTGACGCCCATGGCAAAACGGATACCGCCTTTGACGGGTTCCATATGCTCGGAATGCACAGACCGATAGCCGGTAAATGTCTGGATCTGGCCACGCAGGCGTACACCAAAGCGCACAGTGTATGTGGCGTTGCAGACCCTGATCTTTTCTTCAAGCCCCGGCGGCAGGTCCATCAGCGCAACAGCGCGGTTGAACATAAGATCGACGGATTGCCGAAAACTCGGCTCTGTTGCAGTGTTCATGATGCTTCCCCGGTATTATTGCAGTCGATCTTGACAGGTCATGAGGGTATAGACCAAAGGTTTTTTTTCGATTTCCACGTATTCCCCGGGGAAAACCGCGTATGGGGCAGATTCAAGCCCAAGTCCGGGCCTATGCGCGGTCTGCGCGCTGAAACACGCAATACCAGTGTGTTTTGACATGTTTTTGCCCAGATACGCCCCAATTTGCGACGCTATTGATAGGTATTTTTTCCCCTGACAAACCCGGTGTGAGGCGTGGGTCACCTAGTGGGACATGTGGCGATGAAAAGGATATTGCGCAGATTTATCAAACGCGACGAGGGCAATGCCACCGTCGAGTTTGTGCTGTGGTTGCCGCTTATCGCCGGGGTCATTGTTGGGACATTCGATCTGAATACCGTTCTCACCACGCAAAACCACATGTGGAGTGTGGCGCGCGATACGGCCCGTCGGGTCTCGACGGGCGAGCTGGATGCAACCACCGGATCGGAATATGCGCTGGAACAGCTGACCTTCATGAACTTTGAATATGGCGTCGATGTCACCGTCGGCGATGACGTGGTTGTCGAGGTCGAGACGTTTTTGAGCAACGTCGCGATCGTTGGCGTCATGGGCGATATGGGATCTTACGGGATCAATGCGACCGTAACCATGCGCAACGAGCAGGAATAGACAGGGCGGTAGAAAGGTGCAGCAGGCGATGCGACTGCTAAGACCGAAAGACAAGGCAGGATTTATCAGAGACGAAGGCGGCATGGTCACCCATCTGGCGCTTGTGGTCTTGATCCTGGTTCTGCTGTTCTCCGGGATGTCGCTTGATAGTTCCAACGCCTGGAGAACCCGCTACATTCTGCAAACTGCTGCAGATGCAGCAGCACATGCCGCCTCGATGGAATTGCCGGATGAAGACGAAGCGCTGGAAGCTGCGCTTGAGCTTGCAACGGCCAATCTGCCCGGCAGCGCAAATGAGAATGCGATCACCTCGGGTGATGTTGTATTTGGCAATTGGGACAGTGACAGTTCAACCTTTACGGCTTCCGGAACGCCGACAAATGCCGTGCGCGTCACGGCCACCCGTTCAAGCGAAGGGGCCAATGCCGTTCCGACCTTCTTTCTGCAACTGGTCGGACAGGAAAGCTGGAATATCCAGGTCGAGGCCATTGGCTATCGCTCGTCCGAAGATTGCAACGATCCCGATATCTCGACCAACGGCATCTTTGATTTCAGTTCCAACAGTGATTTTTACAATGCTTTCTGTGTTGAGGCCGCTGACGGGATTGATCTGAACAACAACAATGAATTTGACGATGACAACATCATCTATGTCGATGATTTCGATGATATCGATTTTCCGGGATCAGTCAGCATGGCCACAATTGTTGGGCGCGGAACCGCCTCCAGCAGCGCCACTCTGACCTACGCCGATATCCTTGAGGAAAAATCCGGGATCAGTGCGCCCTATGTTTCGGATATCGATACGCTGGCTGATAACTATCTGAACCCCTATTACGAAGATCAGCCAAGCTATATCAATACGGCGGCAGCGGTGATTACGATCGATGCCGATGACGTAAAATACACAAGTTTCACCCCGGGGCGGATATACGAGGTCGAATGCGGTGGCAGTGCAGGCAACAAGGCGCAGGTATATAATGGGGCCGCGGTTTCCGAGGTCGTCATCGTGTCGGAATGCAAGTTTCAGATCGGCACAGAAGCGATTCTGGAGGATGTGGTTCTGGTATCCCGCGATACCAGCAACAAATCGGTCTATGCAGCATCCAAAGTGCAGTTGGGTGCCGATGATGGCTGTACTGATGGGGGTGGTGTCAGCATCTATACCGCCGGTGATTTCACTTCAGCGTCCCAGCTTGAAGTCTATGGAACCTATATTTCAGCCGTCGGTGAGGTTCAGCTCGCCGCACAGAGCGACTCGATAGAGGGGATTGCCATTGATGCGAATGGCGATGTCACGGTATCAGCGCAGGCCCAGTTTGGCTCGTGCAAGGATAGCTCGGCTGTTGAGGGTGAGGTCTCTTACCTGCTGGTGAGATAAGCTTGGCGAACTGGCTGACCCGGGTGCGCGAAATCCCCGTAAGACGGCAATATTCCAGCCGCTGTATGATCGCGTCAGATTCTAACATAACGGTGTGAAATGGTACCGACGCCCCGGCTCGAACGGGGGACCTCTTGATCCACAATCAAGCGCTCTAACCTACTGAGCTACGTCGGCACAATCGCCTCGCGGCGTGCTCAGCCGGGGTTAAAGTTAAATCAATCGGGGGTCAAGTTGGAATCAGTTGTCTAAGGGCGCTTATAAAACAGCGCCAGCGCCACGACACCAAGAACGATGGCAACCAGCGTCTGCGGTGAAATGGCGTCAACCAGCAGGCTGACATTGGCGACGACCGACAGGACGTAGTCGCCTGAATCTCCTCCCAGCAACAGATAGACAACCAGGACAATTCCAACAAGCGCCAATCCGGTTTCCGCAACTGCGGTAAACAGGGAGCGGATTGTTTTCAGCGCCGCGATCAGTTTGTCCATGTGTTATGCCCGTTCCGTTGCCGGGAGAAAACCGGTTCACTCGAGTGTTATTTCTGGAACAACCATAGCACAACGCCGAGTGCAATCAGCCCCGCAAGGCCTGCACTGCCAAGTTGTGATATCAGCGCGGTGATATTGCCGACAACATCACCCAGGAACGCCATATTTGACGGTCCCACCAGAAGTGACGCCACAATCGCCAGCGCCAAAAGAGCGATGCCGAGTTCGGTAATGCTCTTGATAGCCGTTTTTGCTTGGTCCAACATAGTACTGCTTCCTCTTTTGCTTCTGCCCCTCCCGGACAGAGTGCAAAAAGGACATAGGCAATTATCCGCTCAGTCAACGAAATATTGTGTTGACTCGCCAGATTTGGCTTAAAACGCAAAATTATTACCCAAATGTAGCGATTTTTGAAATTATTTGCAGGCGGAATACGGCCCAATAACACGCTTAAGTGGTATGTGGAGCAGAATTGGGCCGTAAAAGATGCGTTTTTGCACATGCAAACTTTGCACTATACGCTTGCACCGGATCGCCGGCGCCGTTAGCCACACTCATCTCAAGGAGGGCCCGCATGAGCATTCAGAAAGAAAGTGACATTGCCGCAAATCTGCAGATCGGCCCGACGTCTTTGGGTATGGTCCGCATCTATGTGGAATCTGCAGAATTGAACCTGCCGCTGGATTTCGACCCGGATGAAGCGGATGAAATAGCCGAAGAGCTCAAGGCCGCCGCCACCCGGGCCCGGGCGATGAAATAAAAGTCAGGTGTGAACCTCGCCGGGGCCGATCAGCTCGAAACCGGTGATTTCAAACTCATACATGTCAGAACGATCAGGTTTCTCAGCGCGGGCAATAAGTTTGCCTTCGGCGTTGTGAAAAACCGCGTGCGCAGTATGGAGCGCGCGATAGCACCAGTCGCCGTCAGGGTAGTAATATTTGATCATCATGCTTTGTCTCCTTCGGATCTGACATCAAAACCAGCGATACCGGGGTCGCGGAACCGGTGCAGGCGTTCGGCTGCATTGCGGGCGAATTTCAGGGTGAGCTTCTTGCGCCGCGCCGGGGCCAGTTTCAGTTCCGGACCCATGCGCAGAATTTCAGCGTCATAGGCATCGGCCAGTATCAACCCGGTTGCGTCGGGCAGCAGATCGGTTGGAAATTCAGCGTCAACTGCCCAAAAGTAGCGGTCGCAATAGTCGAGATATCCCTGCCATTTACTGTCGGCCTGATAATCCGCCCGAGATGACTTGCACTCGATCACCCAGATCTCACCCTTCGGGCCAAGGGCAGCGACATCGACCCTGAGCCCGCGCTCCGGCACGAACTCTTCCATCGTCAGAAAATCATATTGCTTGAGATGGCGGCAAACCCCACGCGCAAGCAATTGGCCGGGCATCATGTTATTGGTCATGTGATATATGAACAAAAAGTGAACATCAGGTCAAGCCCGACGCTTTGACTTGTTCCGGGTGGGGGCAGGGCTTATGTTGGCTTCCGGCGGGTTCTGCCCTTTGCGTGAGAGGTCCTATTCCAGTGGCCTTAAATTTTCGTACGGGAGCTGGCTCTGCGACTGGTCGTGGCCTATCGCACCTGGCGCCCACCTGGTTAAGCCAGGCTCCGGGAATTACCCACCTCCACGATTGCGTTTGTGGGCCCGCCGCCTAATCCACCCCCCGGTTCTGTGTCTGAAATCAGCTGTTCGGTCCATCCAGATGTTTTCAGCAAGACAGGGTTCACGGGTAGCCGAGGTTATCCCCTTGCTGTCTAATGGCGAGTTGTCGCAAAGCTGCTGTACTGGCGATCAGATTGTGGAGGTATTCCACCGCCTCCCGCGGTTCACCATTATTGTTGCAAACGATGACTGAGCGATTGAAATCCTCGAACTCGCGCTGAAAGGATTGGCGCATCGGAAACGGATCATCCAACAAATGCCCCTCGCGTTTGGTCGCACTCAGCCGCTCGGTGACCACCTTTTCATCAGCGCGCACCCAAACGACGACAAAATCGCCAAAAAGTTCCTGCGCTGCACTGTAAAGCTGACGGCGAAGCTCGCGTCGGTGCAGGGTTTCATCAACAACAACGAACTCGTGCCCCGCGCGCAGCGTCTTCAGATCTTCAATAACCCGCGCAAAGACCTTTGCCCGCGTGGCGTCAGAAAACGGGATGCCCTCGCGCACGTTGCGCTCATAGTCGGGTTCTTGGGCGGCAATCTCTTTCTTGATCTCATCCACATCAAGATAGTGGCTGCCGATACTTTCGGAAAACAGGCGCGCAATCGTCGACTTTCCTGCGCCGATCATGCCGCCGAAAAATATAATCATAATCCGGTTTTCCCGTCTGTTCACCGGTTATTCCGTACGCTCGCAATGGAGCGTCCAGCTAGCGTACATCGTTCTGAGGCGCGAAGCGACTCTCTTCTGAGGTCGGATTGATCAGGAAAACGTCGCGCCGGGAAAGTTATTGCCGCCCGTTTCGTGATTGCTTTTGGCAAGGTTATTTGTGAAAGAGCAGCAATGAACAGCACCGATATCTCTGACGCCAAGGCCGACGCGCGCAAACGGGCATTTGCGGCGCGAAAAGACGCGCATTCACAAAACACCGACGCAGCGGCTTGTGCCCATCTCAGCGCGTATCTGAACACGCTCGGCGAATTTTACTGCGTGGCTGCCTATATGCCAATCCGCACGGAAATCAGCCCACTGGCCGTGATGGAAGAACTTCACATGGCTGGAAAGATTGTCGTTGTTCCGGTGATTGCTGGCACCGGTCAGCCGCTGAATTTCAGCCGCTGGAACCCTGATGAGCAGATGGTAGAAGGCCCCTTTGGTGCGCGTATTCCCAAAACTGATGATTTCCTCGATCCCGATATCCTGATCACCCCGCTTGTGGCCTATGATGCGCGCGGATTCCGGCTGGGATATGGCGGTGGGTTTTATGACCGGTCTTTTGCGCGCTTGCACGAACGCAAGAACATCACCGCAATCGGATTTGCCTATAGCGGGCAGGAATTGCCCACGGTGCCGACCGAACCAACCGATCAACGATTGGATGCGATCGTCACCGAACGGGGTGTGCTGACATTCTGATCCCTGATCCCTTGCTCTTGGCTGCCTCCGTCGCTAAGCGTGGCACATGAGAATACTTTTTCTGGGCGATGTCATGGGCCGCGCCGGGCGGCAGGCAATCGCAGGCAACTTACCAAAACTGCGCAAGGACTGGGCGCTTGATTTCATCGTGGTCAATGGCGAGAACGCCACCGCCGGTGTAGGGTTGAGCGGCGCTCACGCGGCCACCTTTCTTGAGGCCGGGGCCGATTGCATCACCCTGGGCGATCACGCGTTTGATCAGAAAGACATGCTTCAGCGGATCGAGACCGAGCCGCGAATTCTCAGACCCTTAAACCTGGCCAAAGCCGCCCCGGGAGTCGGTGCGCGCCTCTTTAAAGCCGCCAATGGCAAGAACGTTCTGGTACTGCAGGCACTGGGGCAGGTTTTCATGAAGAAACCTTTTGCCGACCCCTATTCAGCCGTCGATCAGGTGCTGAAAGCGCATCCCCTGGGTAAACGCGCCCATGCCATTCTGGTTGATTTTCACGCCGAGGCGACGTCGGAAAAAATGGCGATGGGGCATTGGTGCGACGGGCGGGCTTCGCTGGTGGTCGGCACCCATACCCATGTTCCGACGGCAGATGCGCAGGTTCTGCCCCGCGGTACCGCCTATCAGACCGATGCCGGAATGTGTGGTGACTATGACAGCGTCATCGGCATGGAAAAATCCGAACCCATGCGCCGCTTCATCACCGGTATGATGAAAGAAAGATTCACCCCGGCAAAAGGGCAGGCGACGCTTTGCGGCACATTTATCGAAACCGATGATGTCACCGGGCTGGCCAGCCGTGTGGTGCCCGTCAGGCTGGACGGGCGTTTGATCCCTTCGGCGCCATGAAGAACGTGCATTTCAAATATCTGGTTATCCTTGGTGTGCTGGGTGCGACCTGGGGCCTTACCATGCCGGTTGCGAAAGTGGCCACCAGCACTGGCCACGCAGCTTTTGGGCTGCTGGCTTGGGAGCTCATATTTGCCATCCTCGTGCTTAGTACAATCATGCTGGTGCGAAGACGGCCTTTTACCTTCAGTCAGCAGCATATCGGGCTTTACATAATTGTCGCCGTTTTTGGCAATCTCATCCCAACCTGGTTGTGGTTCTTCAATGCAGCGCAGCTCCCTGCCGGGATCATGTCTATCGTGATTTCGATGGTGCCGATGTTTTCGCTGCCTGTTGCGATTATCCTGCGCATGGAAGGTTTTCAGTGGCGGCGATTTATCGGCGTCATTCTGGGAGCGCTCGCTATAGTTTTCCTGATCGGGCCCGAGACCAGCCTGCCGGATTCCAGCAAGATCTTCTATGTCCTGCTCGCACTGATCGGGCCGTTTTGCTACGCCATCGAAGGGAACTGGGTGGCAAAATTGGGCTTTGGCGATCTTGATTCCGTACAGGTGCTCATGGGGGCCTCGCTGGTTGCGCTTGCAATTGCCGCGCCGATTACGCTGCTCAGCGGCAGTTGGATCGACTTGTCACAATCCTGGGGGCGGGCTGAGTATTCCCTGTTGTTCTCTTCAGTCACAACAACATTAGCCTATGCCAGCTTTTTATGGCTGGTCACCCGTACCGGGGCGGTTTTTTCAGCGCAGGTCAGCTATCTGGTCACCGGATTTGGTGTGTTATGGTCGATCATATTGCTGTCGGAAACCTATTCCGGCTGGGTCTGGTTATCGCTCATCCTGATGTTGGGCGGGTTGTTCATGATTCGACCGAAAGAACCAGAATCCCTTGTGCAGCCCGCGACATCGGGTGAAAATGGCTGAAACGCATTTAGAGGCCATCAATGTTTGAATTCCTGTCAAACCCTGATTTCCGTGCCTTTGCCTCTCTCGCGGTGGTCGCGGTGATGTTCCTTTTGTTCCTGCGCGAGCAATACCCGACCGAAGTGGTGGCCATCGCCGGGGCGGCGGCCATGCTGATCCTCGGGCTTTTGCCTTATGAAGAAGCCCTGCACGTTCTTTCCAACCCGGCCCCCTGGACCATTGCAGCGATGTTCATCGTCATGGGGGCGCTGGTCAGAACCGGCGCGCTTGAGTGGTTCACTCATTTGGCTGAGGCTCAGGCCGACTCGCGCCCGGCTGTGGCTATCGGCGCACTCATGCTCTTTGTCGTTGTCGCTTCAGCCTTCGTGAATAATACACCCGTTGTCGTTGTGATGATCCCGGTCTTTGTCCAGCTGTCGCGCAAGCTTGGTATTGCGGCGAGCAAGCTTTTGATCCCGCTTTCCTATGCTGCAATTCTGGGCGGTACACTGACGCTGATCGGTACTTCGACCAACCTTTTGGTGGATGGTGTAGCGCGCGCACGTGGGCTCGAGCCTTTTTCGATTTTTGAGATCACACCGCTGGCGATTGTGCTGGTGATCTGGGGCGCGATCTACCTGCGCTTCGTTGCACCCCGCCTGTTGCCGGATCGCGCCAGCATGGCCTCACTGCTTTCTGACCGACGCAACATGAAGTTTTTCACCGAGGCGGTGATCCCGCCCGACAGCAACCTTATTGGCCGCGAAGTGCTGAGCGTTCAGCTGTTCAAACGCCCCGGTGTGCGCCTGATTGATGTCTTGCGAGGCGATCAGTCACTGCGCCGCAACCTCAGGGATGTTGTCCTGCAACTGGGGGACCGGGTGGTGCTCAGAACCGAAATGACCGAGCTTCTGAGCCTGCAAAGCACCAAGGAACTGAAGCGGGTGGATCAGGTTTCGGCGGTCGAAACCTCGACCGTCGAGGTGCTGATCACGCCCGGTTGCCGCATGGTCGGGCGAACGCTTGGCGCGCTGCGCCTGCGTCGGCGCTATGGCGTTTACGTGCTGGCAGTGCACCGGCGCGATCAGAATATCGGAATGCAGCTTGACGATCTTGCAGTGCGCGTCGGCGATACCCTGCTGCTGGAAGGCGCGCCTGAGGATATCCAGCGCCTGTCGGTTGATATGGACATGGTCGATGTCGCCAAACCCACGGCGCGCGCCTTTCGCCGCAGCCATGCACCCATCGCCATTGCCGCCATTGCCGGGATTGTTCTGCTTGCCGCTTTTGGTGTCGCCCCGATCCTGCTCCTGGCAGTGCTGGCAATGGCAGCGGTCTTTGTGACGCGCTGTATCGATTCAGACGAGGCGTTTACCTTTGTCGACGGGCGCTTGCTGGCCCTGATCTTTGCCATGCTGGCCGTGGCAACAGCACTGGAAACCTCCGGCGCTATTGACATGATCGTTCACGCCTTTGCCCCCTATATCGCTGGCCTGCCACCATTTTTCATCGTCTGGGCGATCTACCTGCTGACCTCGTTCCTTTCCGAACTGATCAACCACGCCGTCGCCGTGGTTCTGACCCCGGTGGCCATCGGCCTGGCGCTCAACCTCGGCGTCGACCCGCGCCCCCTGGTGGTTGCGGTGATGTTCGCCGCCAGCGCCACCTTCGCCACCCCGATCAGCTATCAGACCAACATGATGGTCTACGGGCCAGGAGGGTATCGTTTTACCGATTTTCTGAGGGTTGGCATACCGCTGAACCTGTCGGTTGGGCTAATCGCCAGCGCGCTGATCCCGGTTCTGTGGCCGTTGTGACAAATGCGTAGCCCAGAAAGAAGAAATCGCAAGATAGGAACTGCGGCCTCTGGTTGCGGGCAAGACAACAGAATGCGGGTTCCTCAATCCTGGCAGGACCGATTTGGCGAATTTACCTTCTATTACGAGCGTATCGAACCAACTGCAAAAAGGTCGGAAGTGATAAGTGGAAGTCACGTAACTTTCTGCTTTGAAAATCCGCGGAAAGGCTATTCCTACGGATGCTCGGTTGATGACGGTATTCATATGCTGGAGATGTTAGCTGATTCAGTTCCTGAACTACCGCCATTGATTGTATTCCGGCAGCCAACACGTAAACAGAATCTGATGGTCCCCGTTTGGGGGCGATTTATCTACGATTACGAAGCAATAAACTCGGGTGCAGAGGAATTGAATGGTGAGCACAGCGCAATTGTATTGGAGGCTCAGAGAATTGGTTCGCTCATTCGCTATCCCCACAAAATGAGTTTGGAAGACCGCAAGGAATTTGAGAGGCTGTGCTTGGATGGACATAGGTTCAAAAATGAAAAGCGTTATTCTGAAACAGTTTTAACGGAGACAACTATCCGGAATACGATCCTGTATCGATCTCTCATTCACGAACTTGGCCATTGGAAACAATATTGCGACAACGTGATATTTGAGGCAACGGCTCTTGGACCGGATTGGACAACATCTTGGCAACTGCACCACAGCCAACCGGTGCAGGACAAGGAACATTTTGCACATCGTTTTGCTCGGGAAAATGCGGATAGACTGGTGGCTGCGGGTATGATCCCGTTCTAGTGACCTATCTTGCCGCTTTCACCATTGGATAGTTTGTTTTCGGTGCCACCATTTGAGAAAAGCACTTTCGCGCGGAATAAAGGGCGAAGCCCGCCGCGCATCGCCGACGCGCACCCAAGCGGCGGCGATTGGCTGAGGTAGGCGCAAGGCTGAGGAGCCCATCTGATCTGGCAAGTATAAAGTGCTGGAAAACAAGTGTCGGTTCGCCCCCGCGCGCGTCGGCAATGCACGGCTCTGTGCCAAACTGTTTAAAACCCACTTGGATGCCAAAAGTGCCAGCCAAGGCGGCCGTCGGTATCAATCGCTCTTTGCTTGCTTCACAACGGCCAGAACACAAGTATCGCCGGAATGCTGACCGCCACGATCAAGACCTCCAGCGGCAATCCCGTGCGCCAGTAGTCACCGAACTGATAGCCCCCGGGGCCAAGGATCAGGGTGTTGTTCTTGTGCCCGATGGGGGTGAGGAAGGCACAGCTTGCCGCCACCGCCACTGCCATCAGGAACGGATCGGCAGAAACTCCCAGCCCCTCGGCCATGGCAATGCCGACGGGGGCTGCGACGATCGTCGTGGCGGTGTTGTTCAGAACGTCCGACAGCGTCATCGTCACCACCATCAGCACGGTCAGGATGGCCCAGGCGGGCATGCCTTCGGTCAGCCCGATCAGCGAGCCGGCAATCAGCTCTGTCCCGCCCGAGGCTTCCAGCGCCTGGCCAAGCGGGATCATTGAGCCCAGCAGAACCACCACGGGCCATTCCACATGGCCGTAAAGCTCTGTCAGCGGCACGATCTTGGTCAGGGCATAAAGGGCGACGACCACGCCAAGGGCCACCGGCAGGTAGACCAGCCCGAAACTCGCCGCTGCCACCGCTGCTGCAAAAAGCCCGATGGCCAGCCAGGTTTTCTCGTTCTGCGTCACATTAAGCCCGCGTTCCGCCAGCGGCAGGCAGCCGAGCCAGTCGGTAACCTCGTCGCTGGTGCTGGTGGGTGTAAGCAACAACAGGATATCGCCGGTTCTGATCTCTGTCCGGCGCACCTGTTTGGTGATCCGCCGCCCACGCCGCGAAATGCCCATCAATATGGTGTTCTTGCGCCAGTTGAGGCCAACCGCCATCGCGGTACGGCCGCGAATGCGGGCGTTTTCCGTCACCACGACCTCGGTCACGCCCATGCCTTCGCCCGCGGCCTCAAGCCTGTCCTGACGGTCGGGATCGGCGAAATCGAGCTTCAGGGTCGTGCGCAGCTCATCCAGGGCCTCAGGCGTTGCTTCCAGTACCAGAGCATCATCGGCGCGCAATTCGCGATTGGCCGAAGTTCCGTAAAGCCGCTTGCCACCCCGGATCAGCCCAAGCAGGGCGACATCGGCCTTTTCGGCTTCTTCCGTCAGCTCCCTCAGTTTGCGCCCGATTTGTTTGCTTCCCTCAGGAACCGTCAACTCGGCGACATAGGCCGCCATATCCATCAGCTTTTCCGCCGCCCCTTCTTCGCCCCGGTGCTGGGGGATCAGCCGCCAGCCGATAGTGGCAACAAACAAGAGGCCTGCCAGCGAAGCAACCAGCCCGACCGGCGCAAAATCGAACATTCGGAACGGCTCACCAAAGGCATCCTCGCGGATGGTAGCAATGATGATGTTGGGTGGCGTGCCGATCATCGTCACCATGCCCCCCAGAATGGTTGCAAAGGAAAGCGGCATCAGGCTGAGCCCGGCATCGCGTTTGGCTTTCTTGGCGGTCTGCAGATCAACCGGCATCAGAAGCGCCAGCGCTGCGACATTGTTCATGAAGGCCGACAAAACGGCCCCGACACCGCCCATGATGGCGATATGGCGGCCAAGCGACCGGCCCGAATCCACCAGCGACCGGGAGATCAGCTGCACGGCCCCCGAATTGACCAGACCTGCCGAGACGATCAGCACCAGCGCCACAACCAGCGTCGCCGGGTGGCCAAACCCGGAAAATGCCCTATCCGATGGCACGACGCCTGCAAGCACCCCGATCAATAGTGCGCCGAACGCGATCAGATCATACCGCCAGCGCCCCCATAACAGGAGCGCGAAAACACCGGTAAAAATCCCAAACAGCGTTATCTGGTCAGTAGTCACGAATATTCTCCTGCTCTATCAGGCAAGCCAATCCCATTTACCGGCAAGTTGCAACGGTTTCGGGGTCTTGAACCATGACACATGCCACCTTATGAGAAGCAGGCAGAAACAAAGTCGCACGGAGACGACCATGGCAGGCCATTCAAAATGGGCAAATATTCAGCACCGCAAAGGGCGGCAGGATGCGGTACGTTCAAAACTGTTTTCCAAGCTGGCCAAGGAAATCACAGTGGCTGCGAAGATGGGCGACCCGGATCCCGACAAGAACCCGCGCCTGCGACTGGCCGTCAAGGAGGCCAAATCACAATCGGTTCCCAAGGATGTCATTGACCGTGCGATCAACAAGGCCGTCGGTGGGGACGCCGAGAATTACGACGAAATCCGTTACGAGGGTTATGGCCCGGAAGGGGTGGCGGTGATTGTCGAGGCGATGACTGATAATCGCAACCGCACGGCCTCCTCAGTACGCTCGATCTTTACCAAATCAGGCGGCAATCTTGCGGAGACAGGCGCCGTTTCCTTCATGTTCGAACGCAAGGGTCTGGTGGCTTATCCGGTTTCGGCGGGGGATGCAGATACGATCTTTGAGGCGGCAATTGACGCCGGAGCCGAGGATGTTGAAAGCACCGATGACGGGCACGAGATTTACTGTGCCGATACCGATCTGCACGAGGTTTCAAGCGCACTTGAGGCAGCACTGGGCGAAAGCGAGTCCTCCAAGCTGATCTGGAAGCCGACGACAACCACACCGCTTGATCTGGACGGTGCACAAAAGCTGATGAAGCTCGTGACCGCGCTGGAAGATGACGACGATGTGCAGACCGTCACGGCCAATTTTGACATTTCCGAAGAGGTGATGGAGCAGCTTTGAGCGCCCTGATTTTTGTGACGGCGGTGCGGGAAGAGGGTTTGCTGGTCCGGCGGGCCCTGTCGGATGTCACGGGATGAATTTTCGGCCCGGCAATTGGTTGGGTTTAATTATTTGGCAAGTGTTGCGGGCTTGTTGCCCAAGCGAATTTACTGTACCGATTACCACAATTCGATAAACAGCGGTTTGCAATTCCGCACAAAAAACACTCTCTAACATATTGATAATAGGAAATGAACTAGTGGACTAGTGGACTGGTGTGCCGGTCTATCGGTTGACCGGTCCATTGGTGTATTGATCGACTGGCAGACCGGTGTGTTAACAGACCGGCAGACTGGTATTGAGGAGAACTGGCGGGCAATGCACGGGACGGCAAATTGATCTGCCGTCTTGTTGTGATGGCGCTAAGTAGGCCGGGGTCATAGCAGAGGGCAGGTCGCTCAGCTCTATGGCTAATCGCTCGCGGGATCAGTCAACTTGCAGGATCGGGGCACCCCCGCAATCCCCCAGGTGACCAAATACAAGCAAACCGCTGGCTCCATTTTCGCCACCAGAAAGATTGCCCGCAAAATCCAGGCCCCTTAAGCAGGTTCAGCCCGAGATCGCCAATCGTTCGCGCAAAGGCTCAAGCTGGCGTTCATAGGCTTTCCAGACATCCGAACTGCCGGTATACATCTTTCGCCGCACCTGCTCGCCACTTGCGGTACGCACTGAACGATCCGTCTGGTGAAACTCCAGGCACTGATCCTCCCAGTCCAGCCCCAGAAATTCCAGCAGCTGCCGGGTTTCGCTCTCCTGGTATTCGGTAAGCGCTTCATAGTTAAGCGTCAGGATATTTTCGCCGAAATGTTCCTGCCAGAAGGCCATGATATCGCTATAAATTGCATGATAATCCGCCAGATCATCGAGATCATAGGCAAAGCCATTGCCAGCACCTGCAAACCGACGTTTGAACATGGAAAAACAGGTCGCCATCGGGTCACGTTTGACGTGCACGATCCTGACGCCCTCAAACATGGCCACAAGAAACCCGACCCACTTGAAATTCAAAGGCATCTTGTCGGTTATGATGTCTTCCTCAACCCCAAGATCATGAAGGCGCTGAAGATAAGCATCACGTGCCCGCAGCAATGTCGCGTCGTCAATCTCGTCAACGGGCGGAGAGAGCGGATCAAGTGGCACGATCCGGTTCATCAACTCCCCGATTCTGTGAAGCTCCCCGGCACCGTGAACCGTTGAATGGCTGGCGATGATCTGCTCGACCAGCGTTGTGCCGGAGCGGGGCAGGCCGACAATGAAGATCGGTTTCTTGCGAGAGGCAGGTGCCGGGGTATCGACGACTGGTAGGGGGCCGTCTTCAAAACAAGCCTTGATCGCTTCAATCTGCTGTCTGGTGTCCTCTATGTCAAAAGGATAGGTCTCTTTTCGCAACCCATTTGCCTTTACCAGCGTTTCAAACGAACGTTCGGTATCGCCGGTGTCTTCATAGGCTTTGGCCAGAGCAAATCCGAGCGGAAACCTGTCTTTCGGGCTTTGCCCGGGTTTTGCCAGCAAGGTTTCCATCTGTCCGATCCGGGGGTCACCGGCGCTGTAAGTGACAAGATCACTCAGGTTGCAATGCACTTCAGCCACGTTGGGGTTAAGCTCGATTGAGCGGGCAAAACACTCAGCAGCCTTTTCCGGTTCACCGGCAAATCTGTAGATGCCGCCAAGATTGTTGTAGACATCCGCCGCGTTCGGATTGATCTCAAGCGCCTTTTTGAGGCTTTCAATGGCCTCATCCGTCTGGTTCATCAGGTCCAGAAGCAGCCCCAGATTGGTATGGGCCGCGACATAGGCTGGCCTGAGGGCAATGGCACGCCTGATATGGGTCAGCGCCAGTTCATACTGGCCGCTCAGACGATATGCGATCGAGATATTGAGATGCGCCTCGGGATAATCCGGATAGGCTTTGAGCGCGCGTTTGCAGGCCTCGCGCGCGTGATCAAGCTGTTCGGTTTCAAAATAGCAGGTCGCCAGAAAATTATGCAGAACCGGCTCTTCAGGATAGGCGGTTGACAACAGCCGGGCTTCGGTAAGCGCTTCGATCAGTTTGCCTTCGGCGCGCTGGGCGAACATGCGATCAACCATGGCCTGGGTCAGTTCGGGGCGCTCGAGCTTTGCCTGTTTCTGCCTGAGTGCGCCAAGGCCCTCCTGCGCTCGGTTGTTTTTTGGAAACTTCTCAAGGATTGCAGAGTAATATTCCTGCGCCTGATCAAATTCGTCGCGCCGAAGATGCTTTTCAGCCAGCGCCAGTGTGCGCTGAACATTCAGGGGTTTCTGCTTGGTTTTCATGGGGGTCGTCTGGTCCGAAATCTGGGGTCACAGGCCAGCATAACGATCCGCGCCACAGGGTGCAAACCGATGTATGGCTTTGGCGAACAAGTTGAGACCGCGCGTTCAGGCCTTCATCTGCCGATCAGACTCACAATCCATATGTCGCGGGCCTGTCGTCCTTAATCGTAATAGATTTCATTGTCGCCCAGATAGACATTCGAAGCGGCGCAGATATCAATGGAAATCGAGTCGTCAACGACCTCGCCACCACCGTCACCGAGCCAGCCGACAGCAAACAACTGGTCACACGCCCCGGTATCGGCATTGAACTCGGCCCGCCCGTTCTGCCCGGGCATGATTTGCGCACCACCCAGCCAGTTGCCGCTCCAGCCCGATCCGTCATTGGTGTAAAATCCAACGACGACATTATTGGTCGTGTCGTTGTAAATCTGGAAATACCCTTCGGACCCTGTGCCCTGGGCCAGCGCCGTTCCGGTAGATGATGCCACCAACGCAGCGGCAAGAAATGTGGATTTGATGAATGACATGATCACTCCCTCTTCTGTAGGTCTATCCGCCAATGGCGCATTTCCTTTGAAATAGACCGGTATTCGCGCTTGCGCACAAGGGTTTTCTGGGATGTTCTCTGGCATTGAAAAGAAACGGCAACGAACATGTCACAAAACCTCAATGAACATCGGGGCTCGCATTGGGTCGGGATTGGCTGGATGATGCTGACCGGGCTGCTGTTTGTCGCCGTCACCGGGGTTGTGCGCTATGTCGGCTCAGCTGTTCCAGCGGCCGAGGCGGCGTTCATCCGCTATGTCATCGGGCTGGCAATCATGCTGCCGTTCTTGCTGCCGGTCTTGCGGCGCGGCATCACCCGCCGCAGCTTTGCGGTCTATTCGCTCCGCGGTATCACCCATGCTCTGGGGGTAATCCTCTGGTTCTTTGCCATGGCCAATATCCCGATCGCCGAAGTCACCGCCATTGGATATACCGCACCGATCTACATCACGCTCGGGGCGGCGCTGTTCTTTGGGGAAACGATGGCGGCCCGACGGATCATCGCAGTATTGGCGGCGTTTGGCGGGGCAATGCTCATCATCAGGCCCGGCTTTCAGGAGGTTTCCATTGGCCAGTTGGCGCAGGTGATGTCAGCGCCTTTGTTCGCAGCTTCCTATCTGATCGCCAAAAGCCTCAGTCGCAATGAAAGCCCAACCGTTATCGTTGGCATGTTGTCGGTCTTCGTCACAATCGGTCTGGCCCCGTTCGCCTATGCGGTCTGGGTGCCGCCGACATTTGCCGAGGTGCTCTGGCTCGGTCTGGTGGCAGTGTTTGCCACGCTCGGCCATGTGACGATGACCAAGGCGCTGGCAGCCGCGCCACTAATGGTGACCCAACCCGTTACCTTTCTGCAATTGGTCTGGGCAACGCTACTGGGGGCGCTGGTCTTTGGTGAACCGGCAGATTTCTGGGTGCTTCTGGGGGGTGGTGTGATTATCGCGGCGGTCAGTTTCATTTCTTACCGTGAATGGATCGTTTCGCGCAAAGCCCGTACTCCGCCAGCGGTGGCAACCAAATAACACGCCGTTATGTTTGCAGACCACGGCTCGCCCACAAATATGAAAAACGCTGGAAATGCCGTGAGTCAACCGGTGGCTTGGGTCGCCGGGGTTGGGGCATTCGCTGTTGATAAGTCGAATAACGGCATCTAAGCGATTAATAAAAAACGGTAATTTCTCCCCTTGTATCGAGGTCGCCAGCTTCAGGAGGTCAGCGCAGTTTTTCTTGATTGACTAGTCAATCAAGAATAATGCAAAACACGTGTCACAATCAAAACCCGGAGGATTCGTGCCGAAAGTTGGAATGGAACCCCTGCGCCGGTCGGCACTGGTCGAAGCTGCAATCGCCGAGATCGGGGCCAAAGGGTCGCTTGAAGTGACGGTCAGCCAGATCGCCAGGCGCGCCGGTGTCTCAAGCGGGCTGGCGCATCACTATTTTGGCAGCAAGGAACAGATCTTCCTGGCCGCGATGCGCCACATTCTCAGCACGTTCGGCGCCCGCACCCGCAGCGAACTGGCCGAGGCCAGAACCCCGCGCGAACGCTTGAACGCCATCATTGCCGCCAGCTTTGACGAAGAAGAATTCGCACCCGAGGTTATCTCGTCCTGGCTGAGTTTTTATGTGCAGGCGCAAAACACGGAAGGCGCAAAACGGCTGTTGCGCGTCTATACCAAGCGTCTGCACAGCAATCTTGTCTACAACCTTCGCCAACTGACCAACGATGCCAACGCCCATCTCATTGCCGCCGGACTGGCCGCATTGATCGACGGTCTCTATATCCGGCAGGCTTTGCGCGAAAACCCTCTGGATCGGTTTCAGACGATGGGGCTGGTCTGGGATTATCTTGATCTGAAACTGGAGCAGGGAGGCAATAAATGACTCAGCCAAACATCCTAATCTTCATGGTGGACCAGCTCAGTGGAACCCTCTTTCCCGATGGTCCGGCTGACTGGTTGCACGCCCCCAATCTGAAGAAACTTGCGGCGCGCTCAACCCGTTTCGCCAATTGCTATACCGCGTCGCCTCTGTGCGCACCGGGTCGCGCCAGTTTCATGTCGGGCCTGACGCCCTCGCGGACCGGTGTCTATGACAACGCCGCCGAGTTTGCCTCGGACATACCGACCTATGCCCATCATCTGCGCAGTGCCGGTTATCAGACCTGTCTCAGCGGCAAGATGCATTTCGTCGGGCCCGATCAGCTCCACGGTTACGAGGAACGGCTGACCACAGATGTTTACCCTGCCGATTTCGGCTGGACACCGGATTACCGCAAACCCGGCGAGCGTATCGACTGGTGGTATCACACTCTGGAATCCGTCACCGGTGCCGGGGTCGCCGAGATCACCAACCAACTGGAATATGATGACGAGGTCGCCTATCACGCCCGCGCCAAGATCTATGATCTGGCGCGCGGCCATGATGCCCGGCCCTGGTGCCTGACCGTCAGTTTCACCCATCCGCATGATCCTTACGTGGCAAGGCGCAAATACTGGGATCTTTATGAGGATTGCGAGCATCTTCTGCCCAACGTTCCGGCGATGGACTACGACAACCATGACCCCCATTCCCAGCGCATATTCGACGCTAATGACTGGCGCAAATTCGACATAAAGGATGAAGACATCCGCCGCGCCCGCCGCGCCTATTTCGCCAATATCTCCTATCTTGATGACAAGGTGGGCGAAGTCATGGAGGCGCTGGAAAACACCGGTCAGGAGGCGGTGATCCTGTTCCTGTCCGATCACGGCGACATGCTGGGGGAACGCGGCCTCTGGTTCAAGATGAGCTTCTTTGAGGGTTCCTCGCGCGTGCCATTGATGATCGCATCCCCGGATACGGTGCCGGGATGCATCCAGGAGCCGGTATCAACCGTGGACGTGACCCCAACTTTGACTGATCTTGCCGGGATTGCGGGTGAGGAGATTGCCAATTGGGTCGACGGCGAAAGCCTTGTGCCGCTGACCAAAGGATCGACGCGCAACCAGCCGGTGCTGATGGAATATGCGGCAGAAGCTTCGGTCTCGCCGCTGGTTTCCATCCGGCAGGGTCAGTGGAAATACAACCGCTGTCTTGAGGATGCCGATCAGCTTTTCGATCTTGCGGCCGACCCCGATGAACTGACCAATCTCGCAGAGCTGCCCGAACATGCCGAGACGCTGGCGGCGCTTGGCGCTCAGGCCGATGCCCGCTGGGATCTGAAGATCTTTGACGCGCAGGTGCGCGAATCCCAGGCCCGCCGCCAGATCGTTTATCCGGCCCTGCGCAACGGGGCCTATTACCCATGGGATTATCAGCCCCTGCAGAAAGCCTCGGAACGCTATATGCGCAACCATCTGGACCTCAACGATCTGGAAGCCAATCAGCGCTTTCCGAAAGGGGATTGAGAATGCTCACCGTCTTTGGGCGCAAGACGTCTTCCAACGTGCAGCTTGTGATGTGGGGGGCA
The DNA here is from genome assembly GCA_964567685.1 of uncultured Rhodobacter sp. Lineage (GTDB taxonomy): Bacteria > Pseudomonadota > Alphaproteobacteria > Rhodobacterales > Rhodobacteraceae > UBA5972. The sequence continues at coordinate 98,167 of CAZMNO010000003.1, forward strand.
GCCGAGCTCGGGCTTGATGTTGAGCGTCTGGACTACGGCCATATCCACGGCAGGACAGACAGCCCCGAGTTTCTGGCGATGAATCCCAACGGGTTGGTGCCGGTTCTGAAAGACGGTGAACTGGCGATGTTTGAAAGTGCTGCGATCCTGCGTTATCTGGCGGCGCGCAATGGTGACGGGGGTGCATTCTGGCCCAATTCACCGATTGAGCGGGCGCCCATCGACATGTGGGCCGAATGGGGCAAGACCAGTTTTTCCAACAGTTTCACCGTGCCCATTTTCTGGTCGCGCGTTCGCACAGCGGCCAGTGAACGCAACGAGGCTGCACTGACCAACGCACTGGGTCATTTTGAAAGCCTTGTTGACATACTGGAAGGGCAATTAGGCCAACATCCCTATGTCTGCGGTGACGATCTGACCTTGGCCGACATCATCATCGGCCATGTGCTTTTCAGGTATTTCGACATCGATATCCCGCGCCCGGACCGCCCGGTTCTGAGGGCGTATTATCAGAGGCTTCGGTCACGCAAAGCCTATCAACAACATGTGATGGTCTCTTACGACCCGCTAAAAGCGGAAGGAATGTGATGGAAGCGGATTTTATCATTATTGGTGCCGGTTCCGCCGGCTGCGCCATGGCCTATCGGTTATCCCAAGACGGTAAAAACTCGGTTCTGGTGATCGAACATGGCGGCACAGACATGGGCCCTCTCATTCAGATGCCGGCGGCTTTGTCCTATCCGATGAACATGCCGCTTTACGACTGGGGTTATCAAAGCCAGCCCGAACCGCATCTTAATGGACGTAGGCTGGCCACGCCGCGGGGTAAAGTGGTCGGCGGCTCATCCTCGATCAACGGCATGGTCTATGTACGTGGCAATGCACGCGATTACGACCACTGGAATGCCAGCGGCGCCTCGGGCTGGAGCTATGCCGACGTGCTGCCTTATTTCAAACGCATGGAAAACTGGCACGATGGCGGCCATGGTGGCGACAAGGAATGGCGTGGAAATGACGGCCCTTTGCATGTCACCCGCGGCCCGCGCAAAAACCCGCTGTTTGAGGCTTTCGTCAAGGCCGGAGGGCAGGCAGGTTACGAGCTGACAGGCGATTACAACGGTGAAAAACAGGAAGGCTTTGGCCCGATGGAACAGACCGTCTGGCGCGGGCGGCGCTGGTCGGCGGCCAATGCCTATCTGAGGCCAGCTCTCAAGCGCAACAACCTGTCTCTGGTTCGGGCCTTGGCGCGCAAGGTCGAGATTACCGATGGCCGCGCAACCGGGGTCGAGGTGGAACGTGGTGGCAAGACCGAAGTGCTGAAAGCCCGGCGCGAGGTGATCATCGCCGCAAGCTCGATCAATTCGCCAAAGCTTCTGATGCTCTCGGGCATCGGACCCGCTGCGCATCTGGCAGAGCACGGCATCAACGTGATAGCCGACCGCCCAGGAGTTGGTGCCAATTTGCAGGACCATCTGGAGCTTTATCTGCAAATCGCCAGCCTTGAGCCGATCACGCTTTACAAGCACTGGAACATCTTCTCAAAGGCGGTGATCGGGGCGCAATGGCTGTTCACCAAAAAGGGCCTCGGGGCGTCCAACCAGTTTGAAAGTGCGGCCTTCATCCGTTCCAAGCCCGGTGTCGAATACCCCGATATCCAGTACCATTTCCTGCCCATCGCCGTACGCTATGACGGGCAGGCCGCGGCTGAAGGGCACGGCTTTCAGGCCCATGTCGGCCCGATGCGCTCTGCCTCGCGCGGGGCGGTAACGCTGGCCTCGGGCAATCCGGCAGATGCGCCGAATATCCTGTTCAATTACATGAGCCAGAAATCGGATTGGGAGGATTTCCGCACCTGTATCCGCCTGACACGCGAGATTTTCGGCCAGGAGGCGTTCAAACCCTATGCCGGCAAGGAAATCCAGCCGGGCGCCGATCTGACCAGCGATGCCGAGCTTGACGGGTTCATCCGGGACCATGTCGAAAGCGCCTATCACCCCTGCGGCACATGCAAGATGGGCGCAGCGGATGACAGGAACGCGGTGGTTGATCCGGAATGCCGGGTGATCGGGGTTGAGGGGCTCAGGGTGGCCGACAGCTCGATCTTCCCGCGTATCACCAACGGCAATCTCAACGCCCCTTCGATCATGGTCGGCGAGAAAGCCAGCGATCACATTCTGGGCAAAACACCCCTGCCGAAATCCAATGCAAAACCGTGGATATCGCCCAGGTGGAGGGAATCCCAGCGGTAAGATTAAACAAGTGACGGGTCCGGTGCGGGCTGGCAGACTATCAGCCGTATTAGTAGGAAAGATGAACCCATGATCAGATTAGCCCTGAGTGCCGCAATCGCACTTCTCGTCAGCGATTCCGCCGTCGCCCAGCCAATGTGGGAGCAGTCCGACAGGTGGCGTTGTACGCTGGAGTTGCATATCAAGGCGCAGATTGGGCAGACCACAGCACGTTTTAACGAAAAAAGCGGCGAGACGATCCTTGATTTTTCCAAAGGGACCTCATCCAGTGCTTTCGTTTCGGATGTCGCGATAATCGGTGAAAAGCACTATTTTGAAAGTCGTTACGGCAAGTTCAACCTGATCGTCAAGCAATGGAACGGGCAGGATTATCCGGTCATGATCGTGGAATCCAAGGGTGAGTTCTGGCAAACCGTCGCCTCCGGGTGGGCCGATGCGGATCGCGAAGTCTGGATCTCCAATTACCGCTGCGTACCGGATTAGCGGATCAGGTGGTTGGAATGACGGCTAAAACCGCCTCTCTTCGCACCGGCTTGCCGGAACATCTGCGTCTTTTAGCCGATCTTTACCCGCGCCAAGGCTGGGAAGGGCATCGGAACTTTGATGATCTCACGCGGTTCTGGCTGGATCGCCATATCATGTTTCGTGATCTGACCACGCGGTTGCAGAAAGAAACCGAAGGCTTTCAAGAACAACCCGATGACCGGTTCGCCCCCAATCTTCGCCGCCTTACCGGCTTTCTCATGAACCAGCTTCACGGCCATCACTCGATCGAAGATCACCACTACTTCCCTATGCTTATCCCGCTCGATAGCCGTCTGAAATCAGGTTTCGAGCTGATGGAAAGCGATCACGAGGATCTTGTCGGGCATATCCACCTTCTGGCCGAGAAGACCAACCTGCTGGTTGAAGCGATCACACTTGATCAACCCGCCGAGCAGGCTGCCGATGCACTGATCGCCGCGCAGACCGGTTTCAGCCAATTCCTCAACCGGCATCTGGAGGACGAGGAAGAACTGGTCGTTCCGGTTATTCTGGAATACGGTCATCCGGAATTTGACTGACCAAATCAAGAGGCCCGCCTGATGAGTGACTATTCCGACATTCCCCTGTCGGCGATCTCGCTGGACAATATCCGTGACCGTGCCACCCTGCTGGCCCCGCATGTTCTCAGAACCCCGACCGTGCCGCTCAACTCGCCGAACCTGTCGCCTCTGATGGGTGGGGGCGAGGTTTATCTCAAACTTGAGAACCTGCAAAAGACCGGCACGTTCAAAGCACGCGGCGCGTTGTCTGTTGCCCTGAGTATCCCGGAACAACGCCGCAGCGCCGGAATCACCGCAGCAAGTGCCGGTAATCATGCGATTGCCGCAGCCTGGGCCGCGGCGCATATCGGCGCGTCGGCCAAGGTGGTGATGATGTCATCGGCCAATCCGTTTCGGGTCGCCCGCGCCAAGGAGCTGGGGGCCGAAGTGGTGATCATAAAAGGCGGGGCCGAAGCGATGGCTGAGGCCGAGCGGCTAGAGCAAGACGAGGGGCGCACCTATATCCACCCCTTTGAAGGCCCGTTCACAACTTTGGGTGCCGCGGGCGTCGGGCTGGAACTGGCCGAAGATGTCCCTGATCTGGACGCGGTTGTCGTTGCTATTGGCGGTGGCGGGCTGATCAGCGGTGTTGCTTCTGCGGTCAAACAGATCAATCCTGCTTGCAAGATCTATGGGGTCGAACCTGTTGGCGCCACCTCGATGCAACAAAGCCTCGCCGCTGGCCATCCGGTTACGCTGGATGGTACCAACACGCTGGCTGACAGTCTGGCCGCCCCAGGTGCCAAACCGTTCTCAACCCGCGTCTGTCTTGAATACCTTAATGATGTCGTCACTGTCACGGATGACGAGATTTGCGCCGGTGTCAGCCTTTATCAGGAAGAGGCAAAACTGGCGGTGGAACCTGCTGCCGGAGCCGCACTTGCTGCCGTGTTCGGACCGCTGCGTGACCGGTTGAAAGGCAAAAAGACCGGTGTTGTTGTCTGCGGTGCCAATATCGATGCGGCCAGCTACAGCGAGATTTTGCTACGCGGAAAGAAAAATACACCGGCCTTGTTGGAAGATTGACAGAAATCAAAGAAGAGCAGGTGGGACTCCGACAAATTTGTTTTGGACACGGACAAAGAGGAGAACAGAATGTCTCACACCCCGCATGAACTGGCGGAAGAATTTCCCGACAAGATCGACCTGATGCACAAGCTGAAAGTTGAAGACGCGCATTTTTCCCGGCTGTTTGAGGAATATCACGAGGTTAACCGCGCCATTCATCGGGCCGAAACCAATGTCGAACCGACGGATGATTTCAACGAGGTGGACATGCGCAAACATCGCATGGTTCTGAAAGACGAGATCTGGGGGATTTTGTCGAGCGGCTGAAAAGATCTTTGAACAAAGCCGGGGCCTCAACCAGCCCCGGCCTTTAACCTCGCAGGTCTAGCCCAGCTGATTTCCCGGAGTTGAGCGCATGATCTCAAGCTCAGCCTCATCCATCTCAGCCTCGATTCCTTCAAACATCGGTGTCGTCATGTAGCGCTCGCCGGTATCGGGCAACACACACAGGATCACCGACCCGGGTTCCGCTTTTTTCGCCACTTCCAGCGCCACGGCAAAGGTCGAACCGCCCGAGATGCCGGTGAATATCCCTTCTTTGGCTGCCAGATCGCGGGCGCATCTGATGCCCTCGGGTCCCGGCACCGGGATCAACTCGTCGCAGTAACCCGCATCCAGCGCTTCCTGCAGCACCAGCGGGATGAAATCCGGGGTCCAGCCCTGTATCGGGTGCGGTTCAAACGCAGGATGACCGCTGGCAGGGCCACCGTCCTCCTTGCGTTCTTGCGGCGTTCCGCTTTGCACCAATGCGGCGTTGGCGGGTTCGCTCAGAATGATCTTGGTCTCGGGGCGTTCTTTTCTAAGCACCCTGCCAACCCCGGTTACCGTGCCCCCGGTGCCATAACCAGAAACGAAATAATCCAACCTCTCCCCCTTGAAATCATTGATGATTTCCCGCGCCGTGGTGTTCTCGTGAATATCCGCATTGGCCGGAGTTTCAAATTGCCGCGCCAGAAACCAGCCGTTCTTATCCGCAAGTTCGACTGCCTTGTCATACATGCCGACCCCTTTTTGCTCCTTCGGTGTCAGCACCACCTTGGCGCCCAGCATCCGCATCAGCTTGCGCCGCTCAATCGAAAAGGTCTCGATCATCGTTACCACCAGCGGATAACCTTTCTGCGCACAGACCAGCGCAAGGCCAATGCCGGTATTGCCACTGGTTGCCTCAACCACCGTCTGCCCCGGTTTCAGGCTGCCGTTGCGTTCAGCCTCTTCAATGATATTGAGCGCCAGCCGGTCCTTGACCGAAGCGCCGGGGTTGAAAAACTCGGCTTTTACATAAAGCTGCACACCCTCTGGCGCGAGATTGTTGATGCGGATCGCGGGGGTGTCGCCAACCGTGTCCAAAATCGAGTCAAACAGGCGGCCACGGCCCTGGGTCGTGCGGGTTTCGGCGGTCATGGGGGATCCTTTCGGGTGAATTGCTGGCGATGAGCCTAAGCTAATCCCGGCCGGTGTCAGCCCCAAAACCGCTCATCCGATGGAATAAGGCAAAATGCCTCGCTGGTCGTGATCGACCCTGATCGCCCGTTCAATCGGCGGGACCGAGCGCTGATGGCATCCCTGACGTTCGCAGATACGGCAGGAGACGCCAATCGGCTCGAACGCCTTGGCGTTGCTGATGTCCATGTCATCGGCATAGACCAGTTCTTCCGCATGGCCAATCTCACAGCCCAGCCCAATGGCAAAGCGGCGCATCGGGGCGCGGAACGAACCGCCGGGTTTGGAAACATCGCGCGCCAGACAGAAATACCTGATGCCGTCCGGGGTTTCGGCCAGCTGCCGCAAAAACCGCCCCGGCGTTTCAAAGGCCTGGTGCACGTTCCACAACGGACAAGCCCCGCCGAAGCGGGCGAATTGCAACCGCGTGGTGGAATGCCGCTTTGTGATCGTGCCCGCCTGATCAACCCGGACAAAGAAGAAAGGAATACCCTTGGCGCCGGGGCGTTGCAGGGTTGAAAGCCGGTGCGCCACCTGTTCCAGCGAGGCGCCGAAATATTCCGAAAGCTGTTCAAGATCGTGCCGGGTTTCCCGCGCCGCGCTCAAAAAGCGCTCATAGGGCATCACGGCGGCCCCGGCGAAATAATTGGCCAGCCCGATCTTGCAGATCGCCCGCGCCTGATCCGACTGAAAGCGTGCCAGATCAAGGGTGGCTTCCAACAGGTCATTTTGCTCGATCAAAGCGCATTGATGGACCAGTTGAAACACCTGCGTCGCCGGACTGGCGCGTGCGGAGATCCTCAACACCCGCTCGGACTGATTGAACCGGCGCAGCGTCGGATCAGGGCTGAGCTCTGTTTCAATCCCCAGTGTGGCAAGATGCTCGGCAACCGCCTCAACCCCACCCTGACCCCCGGGATCCGTTGTCTGGCTGAAACGCTCGGCAGCACGATCAACGGCATCGATGTAATTGTCGCAATAGTGAAAGAAGTCGCGCACTTCCTCCCATGGCGAAAGGGTACTTGTCTGCGCATCCAGCCCCAGCATTTCGTCAAGCGAAGCGAGGCGCTCGTGGCTTTGCTTATAAGCCCGGTGCAGTTTCAGAAACGCCCGTGCCATCGCCGGGGCGTTGCCTGCCGTGAGGCGCATATCGGCAAGCGGCGGGGCGATGTCGGCAAAGATCGGATCGGCCAGCGCCTCGCGCATATCGGCAACCACGCGTTCCGCATCGTTGGTGGAAAGCTCGGTCACGTCAAAACCGAACTCCTGCGCCAGCGCCAGCACCACGCCGGTGGAAACCGGGCGGCGGTTGTTTTCCATCTGGTTGAGATAGGGCAGCGAGACACCCAGCTTGGCGGCGAAATCCTTCTGTGTCAGGCCCAGCCCGGTGCGGGTTTCGCGCAGTTTGACCCCTGCATAGAGTTTCTGTCCGGCCATGTGATGCCCCGTGGGTTTGCGACTTAGCTGAACTGGAAACTAGAGTCTGCTAATCTGCAAAGCAAGCATCGGATTATTCCATGGTCGCAACATCCAGCGGACCGGCCTGTCGCTCAACCCGAATGATATAGATGATGGTTCCTACCGCCAGAACCGACACGGTGATCATCAGTGCCAAGAGTGGAAATGGCCCGGACTCAGGCGTCAATATCCACCCGGTCAGGGCCGCCAGCGCCGCCCCGCCGCCGAGCATGATTGACCCGCCCAGCCCCGACGCACTGCCCGCCAGATGCGGACGCACCGACAGCATCCCGGCCGAGGCATTGGGCAGAACCATGCCGTTGCCCAGACCGACGCAGAGCATGAAGCCGAAAAAGTTCATCGGATGAGTATTCCCGCCAGACAGAGCCAGATAGGAAATGACCAGCCCGCTCAGCGTGATGCATGAACCATAAAGCATTATCCGGTTGATCCCGAAGCGGATCGAATAGCGCCCCGAGACGAAATTTCCCAGAATGTAGCCCAGTGACACAATGCCGAAATAAAGCCCCAGTTCGGAAGAACTCAGCCCGAAGAAATTCGTTGCCACAAAGGGCGCACCACCGAGAAAGGCAAAGAACGATCCACTGGCAAAGGCCGCCGCAAGTACATATCCCCAGAACCGGCGCGAGCCGAAAAGTTCGGGATAGTCGCGCACCTGTGCCATGAAACTGGCAGATTTGTTCAGGTTGGTTTCCCCCAGATCAAACCAGACGATCCCCGATACAATCGCACCCATGATCAAAAGGATGGCGAAATTGGCGTGCCAGCCAAAAAGCTCGTCAAGATAACCGCCCAGCGCAGGGGCTGCCATTGGCACCACAGCCATGCCCATCGTCACATAGCCGATCATACTCGCAGCCTGATCGGTAGGCACGATGTCACGCACGATAGCGCGTGACAGCACCATGCCCGTGGCGATGGCTGTCTGGATCATGCGAAAGAACAGAAAGGTCTCGATGTCCTTTGCCAGCAGGCAGCCGATGGTCGCCAGCAGAAAGATAACCAGCGAGATCAGTACCACAGGGCGACGGCCGTACCTGTCGGAAAGAGGGCCGATGACCAGTTGCAAGGCCCCCGTCGCGCCGAGATAGGCGGAAACCGAAAGCTGCATCAGCGCATAGTCGGTCTGGAAATACTTGGTCATGTTGGGCAGCGACGGCAGAAACACATTCATCGACAGCGCCGACAGTCCTGCCAGCAGGACCAGGGTCATGACATGCGGCGGCGTGGCTTTGTTCAGATACCTGACTTGCGGAAACTGCGTCATCACCGAGACCTAAGTCTCATTTCCACCTTTGTCCATTGCATTTGCAACAAGTTACGCAGGAACGTCGCGTCTTTGCCGGAAACTGAATTGCTCAGGGCAGTTTTGGCCAGGTATCGCTCAACCGGTAGCCGTCAGGCCAGGGATCATCGGGATCGCGCATGATCTGGTGCATGCCGGTGATCCAGGCGCGGCCCTTGATCGTGGGGATAATGGCAGGGCGATCCCCGACGCGGGTTGTCCCGGCAATGGTGCAGTCAAACCGCCCGCCGATGATCGAGCGGCCGATATACGCTTCGCCCTCAGCGATTTCCCCGCGCGCGGCCATCACCGCCAGACGCGCCGAACAGCCGGTGCCACAGGGTGAGCGGTCGATCTTGCCGGGGTCGACTACCACGGCGCTTTTGCCGGTCAGCACACCTTCCTTACGCCCCACCGGGCCGGTGAACTGGCAGAAAGACAGGTGGTTCCAGGTTTCGGTCGGGTGTGAAAAACCGATCTGTTCATTTGCCGCGCGGGTGATCTTGGCGCCGACCTCAGCGATATCGCGGGCTTCATCAGGGGTGAGATCAAACCCGCACGCGGCGGCATCGATTAGAACGAAACTGTCACCGCCAAAAGCGGTATCAACTTTGAACGTCCCCAACCCCGCAACCTCAAGCGGACTATCCAGCCGATCGGCAAAGGAGGCAACATTGGTGATTTCAATCGCCCTCGCCTTGCCATTGCTGCACTCGGCGCGCACCTCGAGCAGACCCGCCGCCGCTTCCAGTTTGAAACTCGTGACGGGTTCCGTCATTTCGATCACCCCGGTATCCAGAAGCACTGTTGCCACGCACATCGAGTTGGAGCCTGACATGGGCGGTGTATGCTCAGGCTCCATCGTCAGAAACCCGAACCGTGCTTCGCTGCTTTTGGCCGGAACGACCAGATTGACATGGATATAAACACCCCCGCGCGGTTCGTTCAGCACCAGATTGCGCAACCGCTGATCGGCATGAAGATAGTCGCGCTGGGTCCACAGGCTGTCACCGGGTGGCGGGGCGACGCCGCCGACGATGACATTGCCAACCTCCCCTTCGGCATGGGCCGACACCATATGCACCGTGACATCCGTTTTCATCGTGGCCCCTGCCTTGTGATCCGTTACATCGCACAGAATGGTATTGCGCCTGAGATGGGGCAAGGCTGAAATAGGTAGTTTGCATATTTGCAATTCGCAAATCAACTTAGCAAATATATTAGCAAATATGCTATGTTTTGCTTTCCCAAAGCCCGAACCGCGGATAAGTTCAGGGGCGATAAACCATCCCACAGATCACGAGGTGCGCGCCATGAAGGATATCCTGCAAGAACTCGAAACCCGCCGGGATGAGGCGCGGCTTGGTGGTGGTCAACGCCGGATAGACGCCCAGCACAGCAAAGGCAAGCTGACGGCGCGTGAGCGGATCGAGGTTCTGCTGGATGAAGGCTCTTTTGAAGAATTCGACATGTTCAAATCGCACCGCTGCACCGATTTTGGCATGAGCGATGTCAGCCACCCCGGCGATGGCGTCATTACCGGCTGGGGTACGATCAACGGGCGTATGGTCTATGTGTTTTCGCAGGATTTCACCGTCTTTGGCGGCTCGCTTTCCGAAACCCATGCCGAAAAGATCTGCAAGATCATGGATATGGCGCTCAAAAATGGGGCTCCGGTGATCGGGCTCAACGACAGCGGCGGGGCGCGCATTCAGGAAGGCGTGGCGTCGCTGGCCGGTTATGCGGATGTTTTCCAGAAGAACATCATGGCCTCAGGTGTGGTGCCGCAGATCAGTGTGATCATGGGGCCCTGCGCCGGTGGGGCCGTCTATTCCCCGGCGATGACCGATTTCATCTATATGGTCAAAGACAGTTCTTACATGTTCGTGACCGGCCCTGACGTGGTGAAGACGGTGACCAACGAGGTTGTTACTGCCGAGGAGCTTGGCGGTGCCAAGACCCACACCTCGAAATCCTCGGTCGCTGACGGGGCCTTTGACAATGACATCGAAGCGCTTTCTGAGATTCGGCGGCTGTTTGATTTTCTGCCACTCAACAACCGCGAAAAAGCCCCGGTCAGGCCGTTCTATGACAGCCAGGAACGGCTGGAAAGATCGCTGGATACGCTGATCCCGCAAAACCCGAACCAGCCCTACGACATGAAGGAACTGGTGAAGAAAATCGCCGATGAGTACGATTTTTTCGAAACCCAGGCGGATTTTGCCGGTAATATCCTGACCGGGTTCATCCGCATGGAAGGGTCGACCGTGGGCGTGGTTGCCAACCAGCCGTTGGTACTGGCGGGCTGCCTTGATATCGACGCCAGCCGCAAGGCAGCGCGGTTCGTGCGCTTCTGCGATGCTTTTGAAATCCCCATCCTGACACTGGTCGATGTGCCGGGGTTCCTGCCGGGCACCAGCCAGGAATATGGCGGGGTGATCAAGCACGGGGCGAAGCTGTTGTTTGCCTATGGCGAGGCGACGGTGCCCAAGGTCACGGTGATCACGCGCAAGGCCTATGGCGGGGCCTATGACGTGATGGCGTCAAAACACCTGCGGGGCGATTTCAACTATGCCTGGCCGACAGCGCAGATCGCGGTGATGGGGGCCAAGGGCGCGGTTGAGATCCTGTATCGTGGTGATCTGGGCGATGCCGACAAGATCGCAGCACATACCGCTGAATACGAAGACCGGTTCGCCAATCCTTTTGTCGCTGCCGAAAAGGGCTTCATTGACGACGTGATTATGCCCCAGTCAACCCGCAAGCGTGTGGCGCGGGCATTTGCGGCGCTCAGGAACAAGAAACTGAGCAACCCGTGGAAAAAACACGATAATATTCCGCTTTGAGACCGATGTTTCTTCTTGGTGAAAATACTCAATTTCCGACATTGGCACCGGTTGCTGGACCCGGATGCCTGCGGCGCGAGTATTTGCGCCAAGAGGATGTCAGAAGAATAGTGAAAAGGAGCGTGATGTGACTGGTTTACTGTTGATCCTTGCCGGCGCGATCTCGGCCTTCGGGCTTTATACCCATATGTTCCGCGGGCGGCGGCTTATCGTGCAGCCATTGCTTGATGCGGAAATTCACCACGTTCCCAAACACACCCTGGCCTTTTCCTGGCACTGGGGCGGTGTCACCATGGCGATGCTGACGCTCTGTTACCTGGCACCGATATTTCGTCTCGATTTCATGCCACTGGCGATGCTGGCAACGGTTTATGGCTACTGGCTGGGAGCGATTTCCTTCATCACCATGCGGCGGGAGAAGTTTCGCGTCTCTCAGATGCCCCAATGGATTGTCTTTTGGTCCGCCTCTGTTTGCGGGTTGCTGGCCTGGGGGATATTGTGAGGGCGGTTCTTGCATTTCTGCTGCTGATAGCGGCCCTGCCTGCGCGCGGGCAGGATCTGATGCAGGTACCGTCAGGGCAGGTAATGCTGCCCTATGAGGCCCTGTGGGAAGATCACCTGAGCGAAGGCGCCAATGGCGAAACCTGGCTTATTCTGCGGTTCCTGGCACCGGAAATCTCCAAATCCAAGGGTCGGATCAGCTTTGCCGAGGCCGAGGGCGATCTTGTGTTTCTCTGCACGAATATCGGGCTGCCACTGGCCGCAATGACCGGCGGTGGGGTGGATCAGATCATCGTTACATTGTTGGAAAAACCTTTGCCGCGGGGACAGCGCGATCCGGATGTCACCAAATTCATCAACGCGTTCCGCGTCACTGAAGGGGCATGTATATGGGAATGATCACCAATCATACACCAGATGTAGCGCATCCCGGCGGAGTTGAGTCTTTTGAGTCACGGTCCCGCAACAGGTGCCCTGAACTGTTTCTTTTCAACCCGGATTCCTCTAACATCACAAGTGGTTACACCCAAGTAGCCAGTATCTCGAATCAGAGGACGGATCGCGCGGTTTCCTCCAAGACACCGGTTCGGTCTGAACCTCTGGCACATTTATTGAGGAGAACGAAATGTCGAGCAGTCTCAGAATTCTTGTGGTTCTCGGGTTTGCGGGGCTGGTTGCCGCCTGTGCGCCACCTCCGCCGGAGCCCGAACCGATCGTTGTACCGATCGTCGAAGAAGAGCCTTTGTCTAAATATTGACAAGACACGGGCAGGGCGGCGAAACGCGGCCCTGCCTGACCCGGCCAACCCTTTGTCGCGGCGGAGGTTGGCATGTTGAAACATCGTGGGTTTCCGTCGCGACTTCCAAGTTCTGATTTTCAGTTCACCATCAGGCGGGCCAATCCCAAAGGCGTGACCCCGCTGATCCGGCGCGAACGCTACGCTGACCGGCGCCCGGCGGACCGGCGTGCCGATACCGCATTTCTGGCGACATTATGGGAGTATTTCGGCGATCAACCCTTTGAACGCGGCAATCTGGATGCTGGCCGCCTGAGTTGGTTTTTTGGGCGTGAAGTCGTGCCTGCCGAGGATCCTTTTGATCCGGAAAGCTACGAGGCTCTCCTTAAAATTGATAGAGGCAGGGCGATGGCCGCCTTTCCGGACGTGTTTTCGGGGGAATCGGCATGATTTTGCTTATGATTTGCAGGGTTTGGCAGATAGTTGCCGAGAAAACGATCCACGTCAATTTGGCCTTTGTTTCAACGCAGGACCGGGTCTATGTTGATGATGTGGCAAACGTGTTTAACACGTACCTGCCCAAAGGTTACTTCGAGATATACCCTTCCCCTCCTACGGGGCCTGATTGCCAAAATCAGGCCCCTTCTTTTATGCGCGCAGCCTTTGCGCCATGCCAAACCACAAAAATAAACAAGAAACGCGCCGGAAAATCCGGCCAGCGGTCTGAAAGGGACGTCCGGACATGTTCAAGAAAATCCTGATTGCCAACCGGGGCGAAATTGCCTGCAGAGTGATCAAATCGGCCAAAAAGATGGGGATCAAAACGGTCGCCGTCTATTCAGAGGCCGACAAGAACGCGTTGCATGTGGAAATGGCTGATGAGGCCGTGCATATCGGCCCGCCGCCGGCGGCGGAAAGCTATATCGTGATCGACAAGATCATGGATGCGATCCGCCAGACCGGGGCGGAAGCGGTGCATCCCGGCTACGGGTTTCTGTCGGAAAACCGTCTGTTTGCCGAAGCGCTGGAGCGCGAGGGTGTTGCATTCATCGGGCCACCCGCGGGTGCGATTGAAGCCATGGGCGACAAGATCACTTCAAAGAAGCTGGCGCAGGAGGCCGGGGTTTCGACGGTTCCCGGTTATATGGGGCTGATCGAGGATGCGGATGAGGCGGTCAAAATCTCCAACGAGATCGGCTATCCGGTCATGATCAAGGCAAGCGCCGGGGGCGGCGGCAAGGGGATGCGGATTGCCTGGAATGATGAGGAAGCGCGCGAAGGTTTTCAGAGTTCCAAGAACGAGGCGGCGGCGTCTTTTGGCGATGACCGGATATTCATTGAAAAGTTTGTCACGCAACCGCGACATATCGAAATTCAGGTGCTCGGTGACAAGCACGGCAACTGCCTTTATCTGAACGAGCGTGAGTGCTCGATTCAAAGGCGCAATCAGAAGGTCATCGAAGAAGCGCCAAGCCCGTTTCTGGATGCCAGGACCCGCAAGGCGATGGGCGAGCAATCGGTGGCGCTGGCAGCAGCGGTTGATTACTGCAGTGCAGGCACCGTGGAGTTCATCGTCGATGGCGAACGGAACTTCTATTTCCTTGAGATGAACACACGACTTCAGGTGGAACATCCGGTGACCGAGCTGATCACCGGAATCGATCTGGTCGAGCAGATGATTAGGGTCGCTTATGGAGAAAAGCTGGCGTTAAAGCAAAAAGATATCGGCATCAATGGCTGGGCTGTGGAAAGCCGTCTTTATGCCGAAGATCCCTATCGCGGTTTCCTGCCCTCAATTGGCCGTCTGACGCGTTATCGTCCGCCAGAGGAGCATGCCAGCGAAACCGAGGTCGTGCGCAATGATACCGGGGTTTATGAGGGTGGCGAGATCTCCATGTTCTATGACCCGATGATCGCCAAGCTTTGCAGTTGGGGAAAGGATCGCGCCGCGGCGATTGCGGTGATGAAAGACGCGCTTGACGAGTTTGAGGTTGAGGGGATTGGCCACAATATCCCCTTCCTGTCAGCGGTGATGGATCACCCAAAGTTTGCATCCGGCGATATGACGACGGCGTTTATCGAAGAGGAATATCCCGACGGGTTTGACGGTGTGACCCTGCCTGAGGCCGAGCTTAAACGGCTGGCCGCTTCAGCCGCGGCGATGTACCGGGTGCAGGAAATACGCGATGCGCGGATATCCGGGCGCATGGACAATCACGAGCGTGAGGTTGGCACCGAATGGGTGATTTCACTGGGGGGGCAGGATTATCCTGTCAGTATCGCGGCTGATCGGGAAGGTGCCAGTGTTGCCTTCAAGGATGGCTCGGTTCACCGGGTGACATCCGATTGGGTGCCGGGTGTCGAACTGGCGATCATGGATGTTGATGGCGAGCGTCTGGTGGCCAAGGTTGAACGCGTGCCGAGCGGGTACCGGATGCGCCACCGAGGTGCCGACCTGAAAGTGCTGGTGCGCAGCCCGCGCCGGTTTGAGCTGTCGCGTCATATGCTGGAGAAAATCCCGCCCGATACGTCAAAAATGCTGCTCTGCCCGATGCCCGGGCTGGTGGTTTCGGTGGCGGTTTCCGAAGGAGAAACGGTGCAGGAGGGGCAGGCGCTGTGTGCGGTTGAAGCGATGAAGATGGAGAATGTACTGAAGGCGGAAAAGAAAGGCGTGGTCAGCAAGATCAACGCAGCACCCGGGGATTCGCTGGCGGTTGATGATGTGATCATGGAGTTTGAATAAGGTATGGGTTTTGCGGTCACATTAATTGCTGTCCCGGTCGAGAAGCGTGATGCACTTCTCGAGGCTGGGGGCATCGTGGTGACTCCCACACTTGATGCGGACCTGGCCGCGCCGATCTCGGCGGGCAAGGTCGGTAGCCACTTTATCCTTTGGTACAATATGCGGGCCTTCGACGGGTACGATTTGCCGGATGGTAGGGCGTTGTCCCGGCGTGGCGCTGACGTATTGGTCCTGAATGTGGTCGACACAGCCGGAGCACAGGAACTGGCGTTCTACAGCGAAGGTGAAGAGGTCTGGACCGTGAGTTTCTCAGACATTAACGCCGATCTTCTCGGCAGCACAGGGTCGCCGCCTTTCGAACCTATGGAAATTCTGCTGGAACTGGCCGAGAAGGACACTGATCCGTTGGTGATGGATGAGATCGAGCAAGTCGTATGTTACGGTGGGGAAGTGCCGGGCCGGATTTTTGAGCGCATCGTCGGGTTCTACCACGAAGAATTCATGCCAAACGGCTTTTCCGTGGTCGCAGGCGATCTGCCGCTTACCTCCGAACAGATATCGAAGGCTCCCGACATCCCGGCGCAAGTCGCCGTGAAAAAACCTTGGTGGAAGTTTTGGTGATCAACTGCATTTCATATGGCAAAAGAAATCTGGAAAGCCACTATTTCCCAAGACCTTCCATGATCTCATCCTGCCGCATTGGCATCTTGTCAATTGCGTGGATCAGTTCGCGTACTGACCATGGGGTCGGTTTGCGCAGCGCCACTTTGCCGTCTTTGCCGATTAGCACCAGCATGAAGTCCCGCGGGTGTAATGCATCGCGCAAGGGGCCGTCTGCTGCCGGGTCGGTATCGGTCAGAACCACGACATCGCGTTTGGCCAGTTCCTCTGGTGTTTGTTCGAGCATTTCCATCTGGCGGCGGAACCGCGGGTCGTTTTCGCTGTCGGCGAAGATGACGAGCGGGCGTTTGAGCCAGACATATTGCGCCAGCGCATCGTCCTCCTGGGCGAAACTGGTTAGCGGTATCAATAAAGCCAGAACAAATGGAAGTGTTAAGCGCATGAAATCTCCTACTCCCAGATATATTGGCGTTTGGCGGGGGCTTTCCAAGGGGAAAAATCGGCGCGCTGTTAATCAAGCACTCAGGATCATCGCCTAATGTTCGTGCTGATTGCATATGGCATCGGGGCGCTGGGCCCGCTTGGGCGAAAGGTTTGTCGTTACTTGGAGGTGATCCTTCATATTGGTGCGCATCGCACCGGGACAACTTCATTTCAACAGACCCTCCAGCAGAACCGACGCAATTTGATGAAAAATGGCCTGGAATTCTGGGGGCCACGGAAGACGCGGCAAGGTAAATTCACCGGATTGACCCGGCCCTGGGACGCTGACGATGGCGAAACCGAGCGGTTGATTGCCCGCAACATTGGTGTGATCAGGATTGATCTTGAGCGTCTGTCGCAAAAGGGGCGTGCGGCGCTTTTGGTCAGCGACGAGAATATGATGGGGTCGATCCGGGCAAATCTGCGCAGTTTCTGCCTTTATCGCGGCCTCAGGCAAAAACTGGCGCGATTTGCCGATGCGTTCGGGCCTGCTGTCAGTCGCGTTGGCATAGCCATCCGTCCTTATGACACGTTCTGGGCCTCGTCGCTGGCCTATGCGATTCCGCAAGGCCACGCTGCACCCGATGATGCCCGGCTTGACCGGTTGGTCGATCAGCCCAGATCGTGGCGGCAGGTGATCAGTGAAGTCGCGACCGCTTTTGACAACACCAACGTGACTGTGTGGGAGTTTGACCGGCTGGTTGGCAGGCCATCGCAGCAGTTCCGCCTGCTGACGGAGGGTCGTCACGGGCTGTGGCTGCCCCCGTCTGACACCCATGCAAATGCGTCTGCCGGTCGTGCAACACTGCGCCAGGTCCTGCTTGACCGGGGGGATCTGCCCGCGGCCGAGCGGATCAAGGCCGGTGACGGGCGCTATATGCCCTTTGATAACGGCCAGCGGGCCGCATTGCAGGAACAATATACCGCCGATCTCGAATGGCTGAGATCGGTATCAGGAAAAACCGTGAATTTTGTCGAAAGCGCTGAGGAAGCTCTGCCTTTTGGCAGGGAAGTTTTGAAAAGAGGTCTGGGATGAACGAGATGAACGAAGAGTGGAAAACGCTGGCTGAGAAAGAGCTGAGGGGCAAGCCCCTTGAGTCGCTGAATTGGGAAACTGCCGAGGGGATCAAGGTAAAGCCGCTATATACCGCTGACGATGTGGCTGACCTTGATCACACCGGCACCGTGCCTGGGATCGCCCCATATACGCGCGGGCCACGGGCCACGATGTATGCGGGCCGACCCTGGACCATCCGCCAATATGCGGGATTTTCCACGGCAGAGGAATCAAACGCCTTTTACCGTCAAGGCCTTGAGGCGGGGCAGATGGGGGTTTCTGTAGCCTTCGATCTGGCCACCCACCGGGGCTATGACAGCGACCATCCGCGCGTCATCGGTGATGTCGGCAAGGCCGGTGTGGCGATTGACAGTGTCGAGGACATGAAAATCCTGTTTGACGGCATTCCGCTTGATAAAATCTCGGTCTCGATGACGATGAATGGGGCGGTCATTCCGGTGCTCGCCAGTTTCATCGTCGCGGGTGAAGAGCAGGGGGTTGAGCAGGCGCAGCTGTCGGGCACCATTCAGAACGACATTCTGAAGGAGTTCATGGTGCGCAACACCTATATCTATCCACCCGAACCTTCGATGCGGATTGTTTCTGACATCATTGAATACACTTCTAATCAAATGCCGCGTTTTAACTCGATTTCTATCTCGGGCTATCACATGCAGGAAGCCGGGGCCAATCTGGTGCAGGAGCTGGCATTCACGCTGGCCGATGGCCGCGAATACGTCAAAGCCGCCCTGGCGCGGGGCATGGATGTCGATGCCTTTGCCGGACGCCTGTCGTTCTTTTTTGCCATCGGTATGAATTTCTTCATGGAGGCCGCGAAATTGCGGGCCGCGCGCCTGCTCTGGGCACGGATCATGGCAGAGTTCAATCCGAAGAAACCGCAAAGTTCGATGCTGCGCACCCATTGCCAGACCTCGGGCGTTTCCTTGCAGGAGCAGGATCCGCACAACAACGTCGTACGCACGGCTTACGAGGCGATGTCGGCGGTTCTGGGGGGGACGCAATCGCTGCATACCAATTCGTTTGACGAGGCGATTGCGCTGCCGACCGAAGCCTCGGCACGGCTGGCGCGCAACACCCAGTTGATTCTGCAAAACGAAACCGGTGTGGCCAATGTAATCGATCCGCTGGCCGGGTCTTACTATGTGGAAAGTCTGACAAAAGAGCTGGCGGATGCGGCCTGGGAAATCATCCAGGAGGTGGATGAAATGGGCGGCATGACCAAGGCCGTGGCTTCCGGTATGCCGAAACTCAGGATCGAGGAAGCAGCCGCAAAACGGCAGGCGGCGGTTGATCGCGGCGACGAGGTGGTCGTCGGGGTGAACAAGTTCCGCCTGAAGAAAGAGCCGAAAATCGATGTGCGCGAGATTGACAACACGGCTGTGCGGGAGGCGCAGGTGGCGCGCCTTGAGCGCATCCGGGCCGAGCGTGATCAGACGGCCTGCGATGAGGCCTTGGGGGCGCTGGAAACGGCCGCTACATCTGGAAAAGGCAACCTCTTGGAACTGGCGGTGAATGCCGCGCGCGCCCGTGCAACTGTCGGGGAGATATCTGACGCTATGGAAAAAGCATTTGGTCGGCACCGCGCCGAAGTGAAAACCCTGGCAGGCGTTTATGGCGCTGCCTATGAAGGTGACGAAGGCTTTGCCGCGATCCAGAAGGATGTCGAGGCGTTCGCCGAAGAGGAAGGCCGCCGCCCGCGTATGCTGGTGGTCAAGATGGGCCAGGACGGGCATGATCGGGGTGCCAAGGTGATTGCCACGGCCTTTGCCGATATCGGTTTTGACGTCGATGTCGGCCCCTTGTTCCAGACGCCGGAAGAGGCTGCACAGGATGCGATTGACAATGATGTTCATGTGATCGGCGTGTCCAGTCAGGCGGCAGGGCATAAAACGCTGGCCCCCAAGCTGGTTGAGGCCCTGAAAGACGCCGGTGCCGAGGATATCATCGTCATCTGTGGCGGGGTCATTCCGCAGCAGGATTATGATTACCTGTACGAGCGCGGTGTGAAGGCGATTTTCGGACCCGGGAGCAATATTCCGGAAGCGGCGAAAAGCATTCTTGATATCGTGCGCGAGGCGCGAAAATAGGAGGCTGGTGTGTGCCAAGAAAAAGGTTTAATGCTAAACTAAATTTCAAAGCGCGCGAAAGACCAAACCCATGACCGACCGTTCAAACGATAATCTGCGGCAGGCCGCGCTGGAATATCACGAGTTTCCGAAACCCGGAAAGCTTGAGATACGCGCGACCAAACCCATGGCGAACGGTCGTGATTTGGCGCGGGCCTATTCCCCCGGCGTCGCCGAGGCCTGCCTTGAAATCAAAACGGATGCGGCAACCGCGGCCAAGTACACCGCGCGCGGCAATCTGGTTGCCGTGGTGACAAACGGATCGGCAGTTCTGGGGCTTGGCAATATCGGCGCGCTGGCCAGCAAGCCGGTGATGGAAGGCAAGGCGGTCCTATTCAAGAAATTCGCCAATATCGACTGCTTTGACATTGAGCTTGACGAAAGTGACCCGGAAAAGCTGGCCGATATCGTCACTGCGCTTGAACCGTCTTTCGGCGCGATCAATCTTGAGGATATCAAGGCACCTGACTGTTTTATCGTAGAAAAGCTGTGCCGCGAGCGCATGAATATCCCGGTTTTTCACGATGATCAGCACGGCACAGCCATCGTTGTCGGTGCAGCGGCGACCAATGCGCTGCATATTGCGGGCAAGGATTTCGCCGATATCAAGGTTGTTTCGACCGGGGGCGGGGCGGCGGGGATCGCCTGCCTCAATATGCTCCTGAAACTGGGGGTTCGGCGCGAAAATGTCTGGCTTTGCGATATTGCCGGGCTGGTTTACGAAGGCCGAAGCGAGGAAATGACGCCGCAAAAGGCGGAATATGCGCAAAAGAGCGACCTAAGAACGCTCGATCAAGTGATTGAAGGGGCCGACCTGTTTCTGGGCCTGTCCGGCCCCGGCGTCTTAAAGCCCGAACATGTGGCTCTGATGGCCGACAGCCCGATCGTCTTTGCTCTGGCCAACCCAACGCCTGAAATCTTGCCCGACGAGGCCAGGAAAGTCAGGCCAAAGGCGATCATTGCCACCGGGCGCTCGGATTTTGCCAATCAGGTCAATAACGTGCTGTGTTTCCCCTTCATCTTTCGGGGTGCATTGGATGTCGGCGCGACCGAGATCAATGACGCGATGCAACTCGCCTGTATCGACGGCATCGCCGCTCTTGCCCGTGAAACCACCAGTGCCGAGGCGGCAGCGGCCTATCAGGGCGAACAACTGACATTCGGGCCGGACTACCTGATCCCAAAACCATTTGATCCACGCCTTATCGGCATCGTTGCCGGTGCGGTTGCCAAAGCGGCGATGGAAAGTGGTGTCGCCCTGCGTCCGATTGCGGATCTCAAGGCGTACAGGGCCGATCTTGACGGCTCGGTCTTCAAATCCGCCCTGATCATGCGCCCGGTCTTTGAGGCCGCGCGTTCGTCCAAGCGTCGTATCGTTTTTGCCGAGGGTGAGGATGAAAGGGTGCTGCGCGCCGCCAATGCCATGGTTGAAGAAACCGTTGACCGCCCGATCCTGATCGGCCGCCCCGATGTGGTTGCGCAAAGGATCGAGCGCTGCGGACTGAGCATCCGGCCCGGACACGAGTTTGATCTGGTCAACCCGGAATCCGACGACCGGTTTCGCGATTATTGGAACACCTATCACCAACTGATGGAACGGCGTGGCGTCACCCCCGATCTGGCCAAGGCGATCCTGCGTACCAACACATCGGCAATTGCTGCGATTGCCGTTCAGCGTGGTGATGCTGACAGCATGATTTGTGGCACATTCGGTCAGTATCTGTGGCACCTCAATTACGTCTCACAGGTGCTGGGCGGCTGCGATCTTCATGCCATCGGGGCGCTGAGCCTGATGATCCAGGAAAGCGGGCCCCTGTTTGTGGCCGATACACAGGTCAACCCGGAGCCGACGCCCGCACAGATCGCCGAAACGGTGATCGGTGCCGCAAGGCATGTGCGCCGTTTTGGGGTGGAGCCGAAAATAGCGCTGTGCTCGCATTCGCAGTTTGGCAATCTGGACACGGATACCGGCCTGCGCATGCGCGAAGCGATGGCTTTGCTGGATGCACAGCACCTTGATTTTGATTTTGAGGGCGAGATGCACACAGATGCCGCCCTTGACCCGGAACTGCGCCAGCGGATTTTTCCGAACGCGCGGTTCAGAGAGGCGGCCAATGTGCTGGTGTTCGCCTCGACCGATGCGGCAAGCGCGGTCAGGAATGTTTTGAAGATTTCCGCCGGTGGGCTGGAAGTGGGGCCGATCCTGATGGGGATGGGAAACAAGGCGCAGATCGTGACGCCTTCAATTACGGCGCGGGGTCTGCTCAATATCGCGGCCCTGGCGGGGACGCCGGTACAGCATTACGGATGAATAAAAGGAGCGAGTGATGGGATACCGGGAAGTTTATGAGGGGTGGAAATCCGACCCCGAAAAGTTCTGGATGGAGGCCGCAAAGGGCATTGACTGGGTGAAACCGCCCTCAAAAGCGCTGTTTGCCGACAACGCGCCCTATTACGAGTGGTTCGCCGATGCCGAGGTCAATACCTGCTGGAACGCGGTCGACCGGCATGTGAAGGCTGGCAATGGCGAGCGGGTGGCGATCATCTATGACAGCCCGATCACCGGGGCCAAAAGCAAGACGACGTATAGCGAATTGCAAGATCAGGTCGCGCGATTGGGCGGCGCCTTGCAGGCGCGTGGCGTGGCGAAGGGTGATCGCGTGGTCATCTACATGCCGATGGTTCCCGAAGCGGTGGTTGCCATGCTGGCCTGTGCGCGCATCGGGGCCATTCATTCGGTGGTGTTCGGCGGATTTGCGGCCAATGAACTGGCGACGCGTATTGATGATGCAACGCCAAAGGCGATTATCGCAGGCTCCTGCGGTGTCGAACCGGGGCGTGTGATTGCCTATAAACCACTTCTTGACGGGGCGATTGATCTGGCGGGCCACAAGCCTGATTTCTGCGTCATCCTGCAGCGTGACATGCAGAAAGCCGATCTGGTTGAGGGCCGTGACTTTGACTGGGGCGAGTTTACCGCCGATGCACCACTGGCAGAATGCGTGCCGGTGCGCGGCAATGATCCGGTCTATATCCTTTACACTTCCGGCACCACAGGCCAGCCCAAGGGCGTCATTCGCCCCAATGCCGGGCATCTGGTGGCGCTCAATTGGACGATGAAGGCGATCTACGACATTGAACCGGGCGAGGTTTTCTGGGCGGCGTCCGATGTTGGCTGGGTCGTTGGCCACAGCTATATCTGCTATGCCCCACTCATTCAGGGCTCAACCTCCATCGTTTTTGAAGGCAAACCGGTGGGCACGCCCGATGCCGGCACCTTCTGGCGGGTGATCGAGGAACATAACGTCAAGGCGCTGTTCACCGCACCGACCGCTTTCAGGGCAATTAAACGGATCGATCCAAACGGCGAGTTTCTGAAGAAATACGACCTGTCGGCGATGAAAAACCTGTTTCTTGCTGGTGAGCGGGCTGATCCTGATACCATCCACTGGGCCGAGGAAAAACTGGGCGTTCCGGTGATCGACCACTGGTGGCAAACCGAAACCGGCTGGGCCATTGCCGCCAACCCGATGGGAATCGAGCATCTGCCGGTCAAGGTCGGCTCGCCTTCAGTACCGATGCCAGGCTTTGATGTACATATCCTTGATGAAGATGGTCAGCCGATGCCTGCTGGCGAACTTGGTGCGATTGCGATCAAGCTGCCTTTGCCACCAGGAACACTGCCGACATTGTGGAACGCCGATGAACGCTACTTGTCATCCTATCTGTCTGCTTTTGAAGGGTATTATGAAACCGGTGATGCGGGCTATGTGGACGAAGACGGGTATCTTTACATCATGGCGCGCACCGATGACGTGATCAATGTCGCCGGGCATCGCCTGTCGACGGGCGGAATGGAGGAAGTGCTGGCCAGCCACCCGGATGTTGCCGAATGCGCGGTGATCGGTGTCGCCGACAAGCTGAAGGGTCAGGCGCCCATGGGCTTTCTCTGTCTCAATGCCGGGGCTGACCGTGATCCTGAAGAGGTCGTGCTGGAATGCGTTGCCCTGATGCGCCAGAAAATCGGCCCGGTGGCAGCCTTCAAGATGGCCAAGGTCGTTGACCGGCTGCCGAAAACCCGGTCGGGCAAGATCCTGCGCGGAACTATGGTCAGCATCGCTGATGGCAAACCCTGGAAAATGCCGGCAACGATCGACGATCCGGTGATTTTGGACGAAATAACCGACGCGTTGAAGACGCTCGGGTATCCTTCCTGACAGCACGCGCGAAAGCACTACTAAATGATGCATGACAACCTCAGATGGTTGTCATGCGACGTTGTAGTCCTAATAAAGCATTGTATTTACACGTAGTAGGTGCGTTAATTGCCCCACATTTTAACAAACGGTGATGCTATGGCACGGCGGTTCGTTGGTTTGTTGATTTTAGTGTTAGCTACGAGTTTTGGTGGCGCGTTGTATTCCCAGACGGCCCTGACGATTGTTTCAGCGGACGATGAAACCGAATGGGCGCTGACCCTGGAAGATCTGCGGGACATGACCCAGACGGAACTCTCGACCTCAAACGAGTTCGTAGACGGCGAAAAGCTGTTTCGCGGTCCGCTGATGCGCGAGGTTCTGATGCAGTTTGCGGGTCGCAAATCTGATAAGGTCTGGCTGACCGCTGCCAATGACTATCAGGTCGAAGTGGCGACGTCTGAGTTTTATGATTATGACGTCATTCTGGCGCTCAGCATGGGTGGTGTCGCATTGTCAAAGCGTGACAAGGGACCGATTTGGGTGATTTACCCGATGAGCGACTTTGCCGAATTGCGCGATCCGGTTTATAATAGTCACCTGATCTGGCAGTTGGTCAAAGTGGAGTATCAGTGAACACGTCAAACAGACTTACCCGGCTGGTTGGTTTTGCAATTGTCATTGTAACCATTCTGGTGGCAGGGATCGGTTTATTCGTTGTCCGCAACGATGTTGACAGAATGCGCGAAGCCGGGCGCGAGAACATCCTGTGGAGCGCGGTTCAGGTTGAGATAGAACTGATGCGCTTTCAGCGCGCATTGGCGGATTTCAATGCCGGAGATTCTGCGGTTACACCACGAGTGGTCAATGATCGGTTTGACATTCTCTGGAGCCGCGTTTCGCTGTTTGAACAAGGCACGGTTGGTGAACGTCTCAGCGCCTATGACGAGGTTGAGCAAACAGTCGCCACATTGTTTCAGACCATGCAAAGGCTGGAGCCGCAGATTGTTTCGCTGCAAGTTGGTGATCGGAACTCCGGGGTTGCGTTACAGCGGGAATTCAACGCATTTTCAAGTGATCTCAGGCGGTTAAGTCGATCTGTTTTGCATGGCGAGGAAGAGATCAGCGCCAGTCTGCGCGAGGATCTGTCAAACAGTTCAGAGATTTTGACAATCGTCACGGCGGTGGCGGTTCTGATCAGCTTTCTGCTGATCTACGTATTTGCGCGCGAGACGCGACAGTTCCGCGATCTGGCGGCTCTGAATGAAACGTTGCTGCACGCGTCAACCAAAGCCGGACGCGCCAAATCACAGTTTCTGGCTATGATGAGCCACGAGTTGCGCACCCCGATGAACGGTGTCCTGGGGCTCCTGGCGCTGGTCAAGCAGCAGGGGCTGAGCGCGCATCAGAACCGGTTGGTCGATCAGGCCGAACGGTCGGGTCAGCAGATGATCGGACTTTTGGGCGACATTCTTGATTTTTCTGCGTTGCAGGATGATCAGCTCAAGCTAGAAAGCAAACCCTTTGAACCGGCGCAACTGGCAGAGGCGGTGCGTGATATGTTCGAACCGGTCGCCCTGCGCCAGGGGATCGAGTTTCACGCCAGGGCCAGTGAAAACTGTCCCGACCGGGTAATGGGTGATTTTTCCCGCCTGCGACAGGCGCTCACGCATCTGGCCACCTATCTTTTGGAAACGGCGGGCACGCATAATATCTCGCTTGAAATCTGCTATGAAGAGGGGGCTCTGATTGCGTCGATTTCATTTGACTACAGCCAGGTTGGCGGTGAATGGGAACCCGAACTGATCATGGGCAATGTTGCGCGCTCGGCTGATTCCTTTGCGTCTGAAGCCTTGGGTCCGGCCGTTTCGCGCGGGCTGATCGAACGGATGGGCGGTAGTACCAAACTTGACAATCCGACAGCTGATCGCATTGCCATTGTGGTTTCCGTACCAGCCAAGGAGTTGGTCGTGGACACGTTGTTGATGCGCATTGTCTGCCAGTCAACCGCGCTTGAGGCGATCTGCAAAGCAGCCCTCAGAGGGGAAAATGTGCGCTTTCACACCGAAGACAATGCGCAGTTGCCGCATGTTGTGCTGATCGAGGCCGGTGGTAGGCAGGAACCCGATCTGGTCGGACATTATGCGAAAAAATACCCACAAGCGATGCTGGTCGCTCTTGGCCGCCCACAAAACCCTGACGAGTTCGACGACATTGTCGAAGTGCCGATTGATATCGCCACGATTCGCCAGTCTTCATTCATGCAGCTCACCTCGGGCCGATCAAAGCTTGCCGGAAAGCGCAATCTGCGCTATGCAGGAGAAAAGAATACAACTTAAGGGTGTTTTTCAACCAATGGAGATGCCCATAAATCAGGGAAAGTCGTGTGACACCAGAGAGACCTGACGAACTGATCGGACAGGAAAGCGACGACCGGGCGCGCAAAGACCGGTTTTCGCTGGTTTCGCATGACTTGCGCTCTGCACTATCAGAAATTCTGGGTGGATTGAAGCTGATCGACCGGGATCGGCTTGATGCTGAAACCCGCATTCAGATTGACCGGATCGAAGTATCTGGCGAAACTTTGGCGCGCCTTCTGGATAAGACCCTGACCGAAGAGGCGGATGCCGGAGAGGCAGCGGTGACGCGTGCCGTCAATATCAATCTCTCGGGTTTTCTCAGCGACGTCACCAAGCGCTGGACCGCACATGCCCAGGAAAAAGGGATCGAGTTTGTCCTTGAAAGCTCGGCCTCCATGCCGGCAATCGTGACGCTTGATCGGGTGGCCCTTGACCGGGTGATCGCCAATCTGGTTGGCAATTCGATCAAGTTTACTGATCAGGGCAAGGTCGTTCTTAAGGTGCATTGCACGGAGCAAAAAGAGCTTTGCTTTGCTCTAATAGATGACGGACCCGGATTTTCCGCGAACGCTCTGGCGCAGCTCTACCAGTATCAGGGGCGTCCCCTGGGTATGGAAAAGCCGGGCAGCGGGCTTGGCTTGTTCATTGCCAAGGAATTGTCTGATCTGCTTGGCGCAAGACTTGATATTTTCAACCGCAAAGACAGCTCAGGTGCTGTTGCCGAGCTTTACCTGCCCCATGAGGCATGGTTTGATCGCAGCCTGCGCCGCGATGGCAAGGCCCCGGATCTGTCTGGTAGTGGACCGGTCGACCTAAGCGGGCTTCGCATTCTTCTGGCTGAGGATAATAAGACAAATCAACTGGTTGCGACTCAGATGCTGGGGGCAATGGGGGCCGAGTTCCGGGTTGCATCCGACGGCTTGGAAGCACTTGAGCTACTGGAGGGCGACCAGTTTGATCTGGCATTGCTTGATATTGAAATGCCCCGCATGTCCGGGCTTGAGGTGATCAAAGCGGTGCGCGCGATGCCCGAGGGGAAGGCCGAAATGCCATTGGTGGCGCTGACCGCCTATGTCATGCGTGAACATCGCGAGCGCATTTTCGGTGCCGGGGCGGACGGGATTATCGCCAAACCCCTGATGAGTATCGAAGAGCTTGGACTTGCCATTCTGGATCATCATCAGGGTGCCAGGGCGCGCAAAATGGTTGCGCCCCCGGAAGACAGCACGAATGTCTACCCGATTACCGAGGTCGTGGATCGCGATATTTTTGATACCCTGGTCGACACAATAGGGGCGGATTCCACAGCCGAGCTTTTCGCCAAGCTTCAGGCAGATACCGATACCGTTGCCGAAGGGCTGGCGCGCGGACAGCAAACCATCGATTTGGCCGAGATCCGGTCACAGACCCATATCCTGATATCTGTTGCCGGGGCGATTGGCGCCAAGCGCCTGCAACATATCGCGCAGCGCCTGAATGCAGCGGCTAATCGCGAGGAAGCTGATGAGATCAATGCGCTTTGTGATATTTGTCTCTCTGGCCTTGCCGAGCTTCAGGGGTTTATACTGGATGAGCAGGCCAAGGTTGACCTGAACCCGTAAAGCCAGCCGGAAGTGATCGTGAAAAGATGACCCCGCCGCTTCTCTTAGTCGAAGACATGCCGTCGCTGCAGATGGTTTATGAAGCTGTGCTGCGCAAGGCAGGCTTTGAGGTAACCAGCGCCAGCACCGCAGAAGAGGGGCTGGCCAAGTTTCGCGCCGGTCGGCCTGATGTCGTCTTGCTGGATCTGAAACTGCCTGATCGCTGCGGGCTGGAACTGATGGCGGACCTGCTGACAGACAATCCTGACGCCCGCGTCATTGTCATTACCGCCAACGGATCGATCAACAAGGCTGTTGAGGCCATGCGCATCGGGGCGTTTGAGTTTTTGGTCAAACCTTTTGACGAAACACGCCTGATAAGCGTGATCGAAAACGCCAAGATCGGAATTAAAAACGGAGCGAACGGCCAAACACCAGACGAGGGCGTAGATGGCCGGTTTCATGGTTTTATCGGGTCTTCCCCGGAAATGCGTGAGATTTACCGCAAGATAACCTCGATCAGCAGCTCCATGGCGACAGTGTTCATTTCCGGCGAGAGTGGCACCGGAAAAGAGGTTTGCGCGCAGGCCATTCACGAAACCTCGACACGGGCGAAAGGCCCGTTTGTGCCACTGAATTGCGGGGCGATACCGCCTGATCTGCTTGAAAGCGAGGTGTTTGGCCACCTGAAAGGCTCGTTTACCGGCGCTATTGCCGACAAGATCGGTGCCGCCGGGGCCGCCAATGGCGGAACGCTGTTTCTTGATGAGATCTGCGAAATGGATCTCAACCTGCAAACCAAGCTGCTGCGTTTCCTGCAAACATCGACAATTCAGCCCGTCGGCTCGGTCTCGGCGCGTAAGGTCAATGTCAGGATTATCTGTGCCACCAACCGGGACCCGCATGATGAGGTCAGCAAGGGCCGGTTCCGGCAGGATCTGTTTTATCGTTTGCATGTCGTGCCCATCCACTTGCCCGCGCTCAGGGATCGGGGTGAGGATGTGATTGAAATCGCCAACACAATGCTGAAAAAATTCGCTGACGAAGAAGGGCGCGGTTTCACCCGAATCGACAAGGATGTGGAAGATTTGTTTCGCAAATTGCCGTGGCCGGGCAATATCCGCCAGCTTTTGAATGTTTTGCGCAATGTGGTGGTTCTGAACGATGGTGAAAGCGTTCACACAACGATGCTGCCGCTTGAAATCCTGCATCTGTGCGAAGATGCCGAGGAGGCCGACCTGCCTGCGCCAGCTTTGTTCCAATCGCCTGATATCGGTTTGAACGGGTTGATCGGTCGCTCACTTGCCGAGATTGAACGACAGGTTATCGAGGCGACGATAGAACAAAACAGTGGCTCGGTAACCAAGGCGGCAAGGGTGCTGGATGTGTCGCCCTCAACACTTTATCGCAAACGCGAAAGCTGGTCGCGCCTTTAGGTCAGGTCAGGCTTTGGGTTCGTCGTCATAGTCGGTTCTGAGGATGCGGTTCGCGTCCCCGTCCGGGTCATCAAACTGCCCCTTCCGCAGCATCCAGAAAAACCCGACCAGACCAAGCCCCCCCATGAAAAGCGATACCGGGATGAGGTAAACAAGTATCTCCATTGTTCAGCGCAATCTCCAGGCGTTCAGCGTCACCGTGATCGAAGAGGTTGACATGGCTAGGGCGGCCATCAGTGGTGTGGCAAAACCGAGGAGGGCGAAGGGAACGGCGATCAGGTTGTAGAGGGCGGCAAGGGCGAAGTTTTCCTTGATCCGCGCACGGGCCAAGCGGGCGGTTTTCAGGCATTCGCCCAAGACGGAGAAATCCCGGCCCAGCACCACGATATCGGAAGCCACACGCGCTGCATCAATGGCCGAGCTTGGCGACAGCGATACATGCGCCATCGCCAACGCACCGGTGTCGTTCAGCCCGTCACCGACCATAAGGACCTTTTTGCCGGTATCATTAAATTCTGAGATGATCGCCAGCTTTTCGTCCGGCGTTGCCGAGGCGGTTACCTTTTCGATCTGCAATTCATCAGCGATATCTTTAACAGGCGCTGCTCCGTCACCCGAGATCAGATGGAGGTCCAGCCCGCTTGCACGAAACTCGTCAACGACTTCCTGAATGCCGGGTCGAATTTCATCGGTAAAGGCAAAGCGCGTGGCCACGCCATCGCCGATTTTGAGGTAGGTGGCAGTTTGTGCGGATTCAGGGGCACCAACCCAGGAGGCGCGGCCCAGACGGACCGGCGCCCCGTTAAGCCGCGCTTCAATCCCGTAGCCGGGGATTTCACGGATATCTTCAACCACCGGAGAGACCCCGCCGGCCAAATGCTGAGCGGCCAAAACCAGAGCTCGCGCCAACGGGTGGGTACTGGCCGTGGCCAGTTCTGCTGCAAGGCGAAGGGCCTCGGTGTCCATCGTTTCGTCGATGACCAGCTTTGGCTTGCCTAGCGTCAGGGTGCCGGTCTTGTCAAAGACCACCGTGTCAATTTCGGCCAGTCGTTCAAGTGCAGTGCCGTTTTTCAGAAGTACACCGCGACGAAACAGTCGGCCACTTGCCGCCGTGGTCACAGCCGGAACCGCAAGGCCAAGGGCGCAGGGGCAGGTGATGATCAGAACGGCGATGGCGATGTTGAGCGAGAGGCGCAAGTCACCGGAAATAACCAGCCAGACAACCAGTGCTATGGCGGCCAGCAGGTGTACGCCGGGGGCGTAGATCGCGGCGGCGCGGTCAGCCAGTGACGTGTATTTATTGCGCGCGTTTTCAGCCAGCGCCACCAGATTGACCATTTTCTGCAGCGTGGAATCCTTGGATAGTGCCTTGACCTGAAAGTGTAAAAGCCCGGTCAGATTGATCTCGCCGGCACATAGTGCCCTTCCGGGTCCGGCATAGACCGGCAGGCTTTCACCGGTCAGAAAGGCGCGGTCGACCTCGCTTTCACCTTTCGTGACAACCCCGTCGATCGGCACCCTCGCACCGGGTTTGATCAGGATGACATCATCAATCGCCAGATCGGCGACCGCAACGATTTTTTCATGCCCGTCTTCCAGTTTGAGTGCCCGCGGGGTTTCCAGCGCTGCCAGTTCCTGCGCCGCCGAGCGGGCCGAAGCGCGGGTTCGGTAGTCCAGATAACGGCCCGCCAGCAGGAAGAACGTCAGCGACAGGGCGGCATCAAAATAGGCGTGCTCACCACTTTGCGTGGTTTCATAAAGCGACATGCCGCCTGCCAGCAGAATAGCCAGCGAAATTGGCACATCCATGTTGAGGCGGCGGGTGCTGAGCGCACTCCAGGCGTTTTTGAAAAACGGTTGGGCGGAAAAGGCGATGGCGGGCAGAGCGATCATCGCTGAAATCCAGTGCATCATGTCGCGGGTTGCCGCCTCGGCCCCGGCCCAGACAGCGACCGACAGCAGCATGACATTCATCATTGCAAATCCGGACACGGCGAGGCGCATCAGCAGATCGCGGTTCTCGCGGCTTTCACCGGCTTCCGCCAGCAGGGCGGCGTCAAGCTCATGCGCTTCATGGCCAATTGCCGCCAGTGACGCCACCAGATGATCCGGGGTCACATCGGTATCGGCAGAGATCGACACCCTTTTCAACGACAGGTTCACGCGTGCCGCACGCACGCCCTGCTCGGCCAGTAGCCCACGTTCAACTGCCGAGATGCAACCTGCACAATGGATATTTGGCAGCGAAAGGATGATGTCGCCCGCAAGATCAGCCGCCTCGGACCGGTTGTCGGGCAGGGGAACCACGCAGGCCGGGCAGGCCGCCGGACGGGGAAGAGCCTCGGCACCCATCAGGATTACTCAACCCAGATGGGCAGGCGCTGGCGAAAACGGGTGCCGTCGCCGGCGGTTGCGATGAGGCGCAGTTCCCACTTGCCTTTGGCAAGGGTGATCGGCGCCGTGAAGGGGCTTTGGTTTTGGTCAAACGGCAGCATGACATCGGCATTGGCGTGTGTCGCCCGCCCGATACTGGCTGCAATATCGGCAACCTCAACCGGCTGGCCATGCCTGTCGGTGATTTCCAGCGTGACATTCTGCCCGTCAAATCCGGTGGTCAATTGCCAGCCGAGCCGCAATTGCGCCGCGCGCTCGGCTTCGAAGCTTTGCGATGTGACATAGGTATTTTTAACCTCAAGTCCGGGAAAACTGCCAATCGCGGCATAGACCAGCGCCATATTGGCACCGATGATCACACCAAAGGCGGAAAGCGCTATCACAAGGACTTTACGTCCGGTCAGAGGTTTGTCAGCCATGATCATTGTCCAGTTCCGTTGAACACCGTGTCGCTATAGGTGCGGTCGCCGGTAAACTTGTCTTCCACCCAGATGCGTATATCTGTCAACCCGGCGACGGCTGCGGGGGTTCCTTTTTTGGCGATAATAAACACTTTGTGCGTGCCAGTTTCATCCGCCTCGACCACTACAATCGTTGATTCTGTTCCTTGCAAGCCGATCTCAAACCCTTCACTTGGCGTGACCTGAACATCGAATGGATGTGCCCCGTCTTGCTTGTTGCGAATGCGAATTTCGTAAGTGTTGCGGATAGAACCGTCCGCCAATACAACAAAAACCGGATTCCTGACCGGTGTGACATTCAGGTCAATCTCGGACCGCATGAACAGGGCGACGATCAGCAGCACCCCAACCAGCGTCCAGAGCGAGGTGTAGACAATGGTACGCACACGGATGATATGCTGCCAGATCGGTTTGGGCGGATTGCCCTCGCGCTCGTTGGTTTCGTCAGTAAACGCCATATAGTCGACCAGCCCGCGTGGCTTGCCGACTTTTTTCATCATGTCGTCACAGGCATCGATGCAAAGCCCGCAGGTGATACATTCCAGCTGCTGGCCATTGCGGATATCGATGCCCACGGGGCAGACATTGGCACAGGCCATACAGTCGATGCAGTCGCCAAGCTTATGTGCCTCGGCCGATTTGCGGTGTTTGCCGCGAGGCTCGCCCCGCCAGTCGCGATAGCCGATGGTGATCGTGTCTTCATCCATCATTGCGGCCTGAATGCGCGGCCAGGGGCACATATAGATACAGATCTGTTCCTGCGCGAAACCGCCGAACAAGAACGTAGTGCCGGTCAATATCAGGATTGACAGATAGGCGATCAGCGCCGCTTGCCCGGTCAGCAGATCAACCAGCAGGGTAGGGGCATCAGCAAAATAAAAGACCCAGGCACCGCCGGTTGCGATAGAGATCAGCATCCAGGTGGTCCATTTGGTCATGCGCAGCCGGAATTTGCGAAAATCCCAATTTGCTTTGTGCAGACGAACCCGCGCGTTGCGATCCCCTTCGATCCAGCGTTCAACCAGAACGAAAAGATCGGTCCAGACGGTTTGCGGGCAGGCATACCCACACCAGACCCGGCCAAGGGCTGAGGTGAACAGAAACAGGCCAAGGCCGGCCATGATCAGCAATCCGGCAACGAAATAGAACTCGTGTGGCCAGATTTCGATCCAGAACATGAAAAAGCGGCGGTTCGCCATATCAACCAGAACCGCCTGATCCGGCAGGTTCGGCCCACGGTCAAAACGGATCCATGGCGTCAGGTAATAAATACCCAGCGTGAAGATCATCAACCCCCATTTCAGGTTGCGAAAAAAGCCTGAAACCCGGCGGGGAAACACTGGTTCACGCGCAGCATAGAGCTTTGGGGGTTTACTTTCAGATACGCTCATTGCGCGTGGCCTTCATATTCCTGTTCACAGACGGTTCGTGACATGGCAAATAGGGGGAGTCATTGACCGAAATCAAAGGCAATGAAAAGGCACCAGCCCCCCTGAGTGTGAACAGGACTGGGGAACCGGTGCCAGCATCCCCGGGCGCAAGAGGGAGCGTCCGGGGAATTCTATTTATTCACCACCACCCAACTGGTGCACATAGGTCGAAACCTGGCGGATCTGCGATTCCGACAACCGACCGGCCCATGCAGGCATCATGCCAAAGCGCGAATTGGTGATGGTGGCGGTCAGACTTGCTTCGTCGCCACCAAAGAGCCAAATCGCATCGGTCAGATCAGGTGCGCCCTGCTCTTCGTCGCCCTTGCCTTCCGTGCCGTGGCAGGATTCGCAATTGTCGACATAAAGCTCGGAGGCGGCCGTCGCCTGAGCGGTGTCATGCTCTTGCCCGGAAAGGGCGAGAACATACTGCACCAGCTGGCCGATTTCAGCCTCTTCGAGAATCTCGCCGAATTTCGGCATTTCCGAATAACGCGTGTCGTCATCAGACTCTTCGCGGATGCCGTGGCTTATCGTGGTGTGGATCGCTTCAATCGAACCACCCCAGAGCCAGTCGTTATCCAGAAGGTTCGGATAGCCCGATCCCATCTCGATCCCGTTGGCGCCTGCACCGTGACACTGTGCGCACCAGGTCTTGAACACAGCCGCGCCACCATTGATGGCGTAGTTCTTAAGCTCTGCATCCCCGGCAATCGCAGACAGTTCGACTGTGGCCAGTTTGCTGTCTACTACTGCATTGGCGTCATTGTAGCTCTTGATTTCGGCGGCGACATCGGCGCGAGATGAATAGCCCAGAACGCCGGGTGTGGCGTTGCCGCCGCCGCCCAAGTAGGGCCATGCCGGATAGGCGATGGTATAACCGATACCCCAGATGATGGTTGCGTAAAATGTCCACAGCCACCAGCGCGGAAGCGGGTTGTCAAATTCCCGGATGCCATCCCACACATGGCCGGTGGTCGGGCGGTCTTCGTCGTTGTTATCTACCGGTGTATTCATTTCCGGGTCTCCTTGCGGGGCTGGCTTGGGGATGTTTCCGTGTTGAGGACGTCGTCCTCAAGAACATCACCGTGGCGCAGTGGGATATTGGCAGCGTCCTGATGGACTTTTTTGCTGCCGGGGCGAAAGGTGAAAAGAACCACGCCGAGGAAGAAGAGGAACATCGCGAGAAGCCCCCAACTGTCGGCAAATTCCCTGAGGATTGTATAGGTATCCATTCATCCTCTCCTTTCTCAGCGGCTCGCGTCAGGCTCGAAGGTCGAGAAATCGACCATCGTTCCCAACACCTGCAGATAGGCAATCAGCGCGTCCATTTCTGTTAGCTCGGGCTTGCCGTCGAAATTCCGCACCTGCGCCCCCGGATACCGCGCCAGCAGCGCGTCGGTATCGGCATCGGGGTCGGCCTGGGCAAAGAAGTCCGCCTTGGCCTCTGCGATCATTTCATCGGTGTAAGGCACACCGACCATCCGGTTGGTTTTCAGCGTATCGGCGATATATTTTCCGTCGATTTTCGCATCAGCCATGAACCCGTAGGTCGGCATCACGCTTCCCGGTACCACCGAGCGCGGATCGATCATGTGGTTGACATGCCATTCATCCGAATAGCGCCCACCGACACGCGCCAGATCGGGCCCCGTGCGTTTGGAGCCCCATTGGAACGGGTGGTCGTACATGGATTCCGCAGCCAGCGAGTAGGGGCCGTAACGTTCGACCTCGTCGCGCAATGGCCGGATCATCTGACTGTGACAGGTATAGCACCCCTCGCGGATATAGATGTTGCGCCCGGCCATTTCGAGCGGCGAGTAGGGGCGCACCCCTTTCACCTTCTCAATGGTGTTCTCCATGAAAAAGAGTGGCACCAGTTCGACGATACCGCCAACCGTCACAACCAGAAGGCTGAGGATCAGAAGGATGGTTGCGTTGGTTTCGATGATTTTGTGTTTGGACATAATTGACATTGTTCCAGCCCCCCTCACTCAGCCGCGACCGCGACACCAGACGCCTCACCGGATTTCTCCGGTGCGCTGGTAACGGTCTTCCAAAGGTTGATGCACATGATGATCGCACCGGCGAGGTAGAGAACCCCACCCAGTCCACGCACCACATACATGGGGAATTTGGCTTCAACCGTGTCGGCAAACGAGTTGACAAGGAAACCCTGCGCATCGACTTCGCGCCACATCAGGCCTTCCATGATGCCGGTGACCCACATCGCGCTGGCGTAAAGCACGATGCCGATGGTCGCCAGCCAGAAGTGCCAGGACACCATCGACAGGCTGTAAAGCCTTTCCTTGTTCCACAGCCGTGGCGTCAGGAAGTAGAGCACACCAAAGGTGATCATGCCGTTCCAGCCAAGTGCGCCGGAGTGAACATGGCCAATGGTCCAGTCGGTGTAATGCGACAGCGAGTTCACCGCGCGGATCGACATCATCGGACCCTCAAAGGTCGACATGCCGTAAAAACCGATTGAGACAACCATCATCCGAAGGATCGGATCGGTTCTGAGTTTGTCCCAGGCACCGGAAAGCGTCATCAGGCCGTTGATCATGCCACCCCAGCTGGGCATCCACAGGATGACCGAGAAGGTCATGCCAAGCACCTGCGCCCAGTCGGGCAGGGCGGTATAATGCAGATGGTGCGGACCGGCCCAGATATAAAGGAAGATCAGCGCCCAGAAGTGGATGATTGACAATTTATAGCTGTAGACCGGGCGTTCTGCCTGTTTTGGCACGAAATAGTACATCATGCCCAAAAAGCCTGCCGTCAGGAAGAATCCGACCGCGTTGTGGCCGTACCACCACTGCGTCAGAGCATCCTGCACACCAGCAAACAACTGCACCGATTTGGAGCCATAAATCGACACCGGGATCGAAATGTTGTTGATCAGGTGCAGCATCGCCACGGTGACGATGAAGCTGAGCAGGAACCAGTTGGCCACATAGATATGCGGCTCTTTGCGCTTCATCAGCGTGCCCATATAGACCGCCAGGAATGCCACCCAGACGATGGTCAGCCAGATGTCGACATACCATTCAGGTTCGGCATATTCCTTGCCTTGAGTCACGCCCAATAGATAGCCGGTGGCCGCCAGAACGATGAAAAGCTGATAGCCCCAAAAGACGAACCAGGCCAGACCGCTGCCCCATAACCGGGTCGCGCAGGTGCGCTGGGCGATGTAAAACGTGCTTAATATCAACGCGTTACCACCAAAGGCGAAGATCACCGCTGACGTGTGCAGCGGGCGAAGCCGGCCAAAAGTGGTAAAGGACAGATCCAGATTGAGCACCGGAAAGGCCAGTTGAAACGCGATCAGCGTGCCGACCAGAAAGCCCGCGATGCCCCAGAAGGCAGTTGCGATGACGCCGGCCTTGATGACCCCGTCCGCGTAACCGGTCTCCGCCGGTCTGGGCGGATCGTTGGTGTGGCGGAGCGTGTAGACGAAAACACCTCCCGCGACCAGAACGACGATAATCGCATGGATCTGATACGCAAGATCGTGTGCATTATTTGCAGCCATCGCAGCAAGCAGTGTGATGACCGCAAGCACAATCAACTTGATATAATTGAACATTTATCTTCCCTTAATGTGCCCGCGACGCCTGAAACCGCGCGGGATAGTCCTGTTCCTTGGATTCACCTGAACCCTTCGGGTTGATTCTTCTTTGATCCATATCAAATTCGCAGGTTTTGTCGCCGCGCAAATTGTCCTGCTCAGCGTTTTGTTCTGTTGACCGAAATCAAGGGGCGCGCGGAGCTTGCGAGGTAGCCTGAAAGCAAGAGGAATAATAAAGGAGACAGGCGATGGCCTATAAATCGATTCTCACAATCTGGGACGGCCGCGATGAAAGCCGGGCTGCTTTGGATCAGGCGATCAGGATGGTCAAGGTCGAAAACGGGCATCTGAATGTGCTCTGCCTAGGTATCGACCGCATTCAGCCGGGTCTCTACTATGCCGGTGCCACCCCGATGGTGATGGGTGAAAGCATCGAAATGGCGCGCCAGGAGGCGCAGGAGTTCGAGGCGTCGGCAACTGCGATCCTTGAAAACAGCGGTGTCAACTGGTCGTGTCAGGCGATGGTGGCGCAGCTCAACGGCCTGTCGCATGTGGTCGGGATGACGGCGCGGTTCAACGATCTTGTGGTGATGGCCAGACCTTATGGCGGCGGCTCAGGTGAAGAGGCCGCAATGGTGCTTGAGGCGGCGATGTTTCAGGGTCATGCGCCGGTTCTGGTCTGCCCGCCCGATGCGGCTGATCAGGTGCCTGGAAAACGCGTTGTCATTGCCTGGAACCAAAGCGCCGAAGCCATGGCCGCGATTCGCGCAGCCCTGCCGATGATCCGCGATGCCGATGCGGTTGATGTTGCCATAATCGACCCGCCGCAGCACGGTGAAGAACAGGCCGATCCCGGATTTGAACTCAGCCAGATGCTGGCCCGCCACGGCGCCAGTGTCAGCGTATCGGTTCTGGCGCGCACGGTGCCGCGTATTGCCGAGGTCCTGCAGCGGCATGCCAGTGATTTCAACGCCGACCTGATCGTGATGGGGGCCTATGGCCACTCGCGGTTCCGCGAATCCATCATGGGCGGGGCGACAAGGGATATGCTTGAGGATGTCTCGCTGCCGGTTCTGATGGCGCATTAGGGGGGGAGATATTGTAGCGACGGCCTGTTTTTGCGGGTTTTTCTGGTTCACGAATACACGGGAACATTTGGGTTGTGCGGACACTAGTCGTTATGGCAATTAGCCGCGTATTGCCGAAGCGCGCGGGGGCGATCCGACACTGGTGTTCTGCCACTTAATACCAATCAAGCGCGTGCAACCTCTCAGCGTCGCGCCTCCCTCAGCCAATCGCCGCCGCGTGGGTGCGCGTCGGCGATGCGCAGCGGGCTTCGCCCTTGACCCCGCGCGGGGTGCTTTTCCTCGATGTAGGCTCCGGGCAAATCACTTCTGATGCAAAATAGATCCTTCGACAATGGGTCCCACCGCGTGCAGGCGCGGCTCTGTCCTATGCCTTCCCCGGCTCCTCAGCGTGCCAGCTGTTCTTGAACTCATGCGGGGAGACGTTGAATTTCTGCCGGAACCGGCGCGACATCAGCGCGTGGCTGAAACCGCAGGCAGCGGAAACCTCGGCAATCGACATATCGGTCTCTGACAACAGAGCATGGGCTGAATTGAGGCGCATGTCGATATAATATTGGTTGGGTGTCATCAACGTATATTTCTTGAACAATCGCTCCAGCTGCCTTTTGGAGCATCCGGCCTGCCGGGCAATGGTCTCAAGCTCCAGCGGCTCTTCGATATGGGCTTGCATCTGCGCAATCGCCGACAGTAAATATTTGTTGCGACTGCCGATGACGGCGGCAATTGCCGACGTTTGAACCGGTTTTTCGCTCTTGATCCGCCGGTGAATGCACATGTCTGCCACCACCACTGCCAGATCATTGCCGTGATCTGTCTCGATGATCTTTAGCATCATATCGGTCGCTGCCGTTCCGCCACCGCAGGTATAAAGCTGCTGATCCTGTTCAAACAGATTCTGACTTGGATGCAGTTCGGGATACATCTCGTTGAATGAAACCTGATTGTCCCAATGCAAGGTGAAACGCCGCCCGCCGAGAATTCCCGCCCGGGCCAGTTGAAAAGCACCCGTGCAGATGCCACCGATCGGTTTGCCAAACCGGTGCTGCTTGCGGATCCAGTTCAAACAGGTCGGGTTGGAGACCGTTGCCGGTTCAACGCCGGAGCAGATGAAGGTATAAGCGGTTTTCGGATCATCTGGCAGGGCAATGTCCGGCGTTATCCGCACGCCGTTTGAGCATTGCACAGGCAATCCGTCCGGCGTTGCCGTATACCAGCGATAAAGACGCTGACCGGTGACCTGATTGGCCAGCCTCAGAGGTTCGATCGCGCAACTTAACGCCAGCATGGTCAGCTTGGGCAGAAGAACGAACAGGTAATCCCGGGGCGTGCCTGCTTTGGCCACAGCAAAACTGGCAGAGCCTTTGGGCACGAAATCATAGTCATCCGGCCGGCTCACGGTGAAGTCAGAGCTCATGAGATCCTCATTCCAACCAGTCTTGTCGAGCACAAGTATATCACGCGCAGGCTCTCAATTAAAAGCAGATGAGCGCCCGGGCAACAGGCTGTTCAGGTCAGGATGCCGCCATCGGTATCGTCACCGGTTTCGTTCATCAGATGGGCAAAATCCGGTATGGTGATATTGCGCTTGCCCTTGAGCTCGATAAAGCCTTCGCGTTTCAGGGCTGAAATCTGGCGGCTGACGGTTTCCAGCGTCAGTCCCAGATAGTCGGCCATCGCCTCGCGCGACAGCGGCAGATCGAACTGCACCCTACCGGCGACTTCCGAAAGCCTCAGGCTGGCATCACGACGGGCGATGATGGTCAGAAGGCTGGCAATTTTCTCGCGTGCTGTCTTGCGACCCAAAAGCAACATCCACTCGCGCGCCGCATCAAGTTCATCCAGCGTCATTTCCAACAGTCGGTTGGCGACCGTTGGCGTTTCCGCCATCATCTTTTCAAACGGCGCTTTGCGGAACCGGCAGAGCACAACCTCGGTTGCTGCGACAACGTCAAACGGGGCTATTTCGCAACCCGGGCGGCCGACGAAATCACTTGGCAGCAGCAGTCCGACCATCTGCCTGCGACCGTCTTCCATGGTTTGCGACAGCGCCGCCACACCCTGCACAACCGAGCCGACGAATTGCAGCTGATCACCGGCCCAGACAATGGTCGATCCGGCCTCATATGTTTTGAATGACTTCAGTTCTTCGAACCTGATCAGCTCATCGGGTTCGCAACGCGAACAGACAGCCTTGTGGCGGATCGGACAATCGTCACAATCCGGTTTTTCAGGACATAATGCTGTTTTGCGCATTTGAATTTCAATTTGATCTTGATCAAGGTGCGAACTTCGCGGTCCCCCTTAAGTATGCCAATGACAACCCAGACGCAACTCGCCCGACTTGGACTTTTTGACGCGAAAGTCCCGCGATACACCAGCTATCCAACTGCGCCGCACTTTGCCACAGGCATCCAAAGCCGCCAGTTTGGCAATTGGCTGCAGGCGGTCGGCGCTGGCGATTCGGTGTCGCTTTACCTTCATATTCCGTTTTGTCGTCGGCTTTGCTGGTTTTGCGCCTGCCGAACCCAGGGGATCCGCTCTGGTGATCCGGTTCAGTCCTATCTGACCACACTGAAGGACGAAGTTGCGCATGTTGCTGAAACCTTGCCTGAAGGTGTGACTCTGTCGCATTTGCATTGGGGCGGCGGTACGCCAACGATTCTTTCAGCCACACAGATGGAGGATCTGGCCGCGATGATCGCAGGCGTGCTTCCGTTTGCCCAGGGGGCGGAGTTTTCGGTTGAGGTTGATCCCAATGAAGTTGACGACGAGCGGCTTGACGCGCTGGCCGCGGCGGGCATGAACCGGGCCAGTATCGGCATTCAGGATTTCGACCCGAAGATACAGGAGGTCATCGGGCGCGAACAAAGCTTTGAGTTGACGCAAGAGGTTGCAGGCAAACTGCGCGCCCGCGGCATTCAAAGCCTGAACACCGATATCCTTTACGGACTGCCCTATCAGGATCAGGACAGCATTGCCGACACGACCAACAAACTGATCAGCCTGAGGCCCGACCGGGTGGCGCTTTATGGCTATGCGCATGTTCCCTGGATGGCCAAGCGGCAAACGATGATCCCCGAAGATCAGCTGCCGGATTCGGTTGCGAGGCTGGGGCTTTACGATAGGGCACGGGCGCTGTTTCTGGCCGCCGGTTATCGGGCGATTGGAATTGATCATTTCGCGCTCGAAGGCGATGGGCTGGATCAGGCAGCGGAGGCTGGTAAGCTCAAGCGGAATTTTCAGGGCTATACCGATGACACCTGCGAAACCCTGATCGGTGTCGGGGCGTCGGCCATTTCACGCTTCCGCCAGGGCTATGTGCAAAATGTCAGCGCCACGGCCAGCTATCTGGCACAAATCCGCGACGGCAAATTTGCCTCGGCGCGCGGGCATGAATTTACGGCTGACGATTTGCTGCGGGGGCGGGTGATTGAGGAACTGATGTGCGCATTTCGCGTGGATCTTAAAGCGGTCGAGGATGAGTTTGACACCGACATCATTGATCTTAGGCTCGAGCTGGCGCGGGTGCAGCAGAAATTTGCCCCCTTCACCACGCTTGACGGCACCGTTTTGAAAATTACCGAGGAAGGGCAGTCGCTGACGCGCATGATTGCGCGGGAGTTTGATGCCTATCACATGAACGAAAGCGGTCATTCTCTGGCGATCTGAGTTTTTTGGGCAGCTTCGGTTTGAATTGGGTTTGACTTTGGAAAATGCGTTTTCATATTGTGGCGCATGAGTGACTTATGCGTTTCAATCTTCCAGCCAAAAGCACGGGATGACCTGACAGCGACCAAGCTGAACTGGCTTGATATGGCCGCAAACCGCGCCGCTGGATCGGGCAGCCGGTTGCTGATCTGTCCCGAACTTTCGCTGACCGGATATCGTCCCAGCGGTGGACTGATGGATCGCGCCCGGCCGATTTTGGGTGAGTATCATGAGAGGGTGGCGGAAATTGCCATTCTCCATGATATCGCGATCGTTTACGGCTACCCTGAGGCGGATAAGGGCAAGATCTATAATGCGGCAGCTTTCGTTGATCCCGAAGGCCGGCTTGTTGCAAACCACCGCAAAAACCATATTCCGCCCGGATTTGAAACCGAAGTCTTTACGCCGGGGGATCAGTTGCGGGTGTTTGATTACGCCAGCTGGCGCGTGGCGCTTTTGGTTTGCTATGATATCGAGTTTCCTGAAACTGCCCGTCAGGCCGCACTTGCCGGGGCTGAGTTTCTGATCGTGCCAACAGCGCTTGGGGCCCAGTGGAGCTTTGTGGCCGAGAAAATGATCCCGACCCGGGCCTGGGAAAACGGGGTATTTCTGGCCTATGCGAACTGGGCCGGGTCGGATGCTGAGGGGGCGTTTCTGGGGGGCAGCCGTATCGTCGGGCCGGATGGCGTTGAGGACTCGATTGCGGGAACCCGCGAAGAAGTGCTGACGGCTGTGATCAACAAAGAGAGGGTGGCCAATGCGCGCGCGCGATTGCCTTACCTGAAGGACAGGCGCAGCTACGAATAAGCGCCGTTTTTGCCGCCTGCCAGATCAAAAGCCGCCGCCATCAGGGTTTTCGTATAATCAGTCTGCGGCGCGTCAAACACCTGGTCGCCCTCGCCCTGTTCCACGATATCGCCCTGTTTCATCACCAGAACCTTATGGCTGAGGGCGCGCACGACCTTGAGGTCGTGGCTGATGAACAGATAGGCCAGCTTGTGTTTCTTCTGCAGATCGCGCAACAGGCCGACAATCTGCACCTGCACCGTCATATCCAGTGCTGAGGTCGGTTCATCCAGCACCACCAGTCTGGGGCGCAGGATCATGGCGCGCGCAATGGCGATACGCTGGCGCTGGCCGCCGGAAAACTCGTGCGGGTAACGGTTCATCATGTCAGGCGACAACCCGACCTCGGTCAGAATTGCGGCGACGTCATCACGTTCGGTGTGCCCGCTTTCCACCCCGTGAACTCCCAGCCCCTCGGCGACGATCTGCTCGATCGTCAGGCGCGGTGACAATGAGCCGTAGGGATCCTGAAACACCATCTGCATGTCTTTGCGCAGCGGCTGAAGCTGGCGGTTGCGCAGCCCTTGCACATCGCGCCCAACAAAGCTGATTTTCCCTTCCGAGCTTAAAAGCCGCATGATCCCCAGCGCCAGCGTCGTCTTGCCCGACCCGCTTTCCCCGACAATGCCGACGGTCTCGCTTTCGTGAATGTCGAAACTGGCGTCATTGACGGCCTTGATATGACCGACCGTACGGCGCATCACGCCGCGCTTGATGGGGAACCAGACGCGCAGGTTCTCGGTACGCACGATCTCGGCTGAATTGGCGGGAACCGGATCGGGCTTGCCCGAAGGTTCGGCTGCAAGCAGCTTCTGCGTATAGGCGTGCTGTGGATTGCTGAAAATCTCTTCCGTCGGCCCTGCTTCGACAATCTTGCCGCCCTGCATGACATTCACCCGGCTGGCGATTTTGCGCACAATCGCCAGATCATGGGTGATGAACAAAAGACCCATGCCTTCGGATTTCTGCAAATCCGCCAAGAGGTCGAGGATTTGCGCCTGAATGGTCACATCAACCGCCGTGGTCGGCTCATCCGCAATCAACAGATCAGGACCGTTTGCCAGCGCCATCGCGATCATGATGCGCTGGCGCTGACCGCCGGAAAACTGGTGGGGATAGTTGTTCAGACGGCTTTCAGGGTCACGAATACCGACTTTGGTCAGAAGGTCGACAATGCGCTCCCGCGCCTTGGCCCCGACCAGCCCCTGATGCAGCGCAATGCTTTCGCCGATCTGTTTTTCCAGCGTATGCAAAGGGTTGAGCGAGGTCATCGGCTCCTGAAAGATGAAGCTGATATCGTTGCCGCGCACCTGTTGCAGGGTTTGCTTGTCGGCCTCGATCATCTGGGTGCCGCGATACCGGGCCGAACCGCTGATCCGGGCTGATGCGGGCAGCAGCTTGACGGTTGATAGCGCTGTTACCGATTTCCCCGACCCGCTTTCCCCAACCAGCGCCACGGTTTCCCCGGCTTTGATGTCAAACGAGACATTGCGCACCACCGGATCACCACTGCCAAAGGCCACCGACAGATTTTCCACATTGAGGATTGTTTCGCTGCTCCCGTTCTTCATCCGAATGTCTTTCTGGGGTCAAACGCATCGCGCACCCCTTCGAAGATGAAAACGAGCAAGGAAAGCATGACGGCAAACGTGGTGAAAGCGGAAAACGCCAACCAGGGGGCATGGAGGTTCTGCTTGGCCTGCAACGCCAGCTCGCCAAGCGACGGATAAGAGGCAGGCAGGCCAAAACCAAGGAAATCGAGCGAGGCAAGGGCACC
This sequence comes from uncultured Rhodobacter sp., assembly GCA_964567685.1. Taxonomy (GTDB): domain Bacteria; phylum Pseudomonadota; class Alphaproteobacteria; order Rhodobacterales; family Rhodobacteraceae; genus UBA5972. The sequence continues at coordinate 142,754 of CAZMNO010000003.1, forward strand.
GATTGAGCCGGTGATCAGAAATGGCATCATCGTCAATGTCGCCACCATTGCATTTGGCAGGATGTGGCGGAACATGATCTTCCAGTCACCCACCCCAAGGGCTCGCGCGGCGCGGGTGTATTCAAAATTGCGGGCGCGCAGAAATTCAGCCCGCACAACACCCACCAGCGCTGTCCAGCTAAAGAGTGCGATCAGAACGGCCAGCAACTGGAATGTCATGGTGAACATCGCTGACAGGATGATAATGATGTAAAGCGACGGGATATTGCCCCAGATCTCGACAATCCTTTGAAAAATCAGGTCAACCCAACCGCCGAAATAGCCCATCGAGGCCCCGGCAGCAATTCCCATGACCGATGACACCACCACCACGAAAATGGCAAATATTGTCGAGATGCGAAACCCATAGATGATCCGTGCAAGAACATCGCGCGTCTGATCATCGGTGCCCAGCAAGTGCTTGTCATCGGGCGGGCCGGGAGCCGGTTTCACATCATGGTTCACCGTGTTGAAACTGTAGGGTACGGGTGCCCAGACGGCCCATCCTTTTTCTATGGCCTCGCCATCCACCACGCCGTCATCGGCATCAGTCATGACCGCTTCAGGTTCATCAAAGCATGCTTCATGCCCGCCCGCCCGCATCAGACAGCGGACAATCGGGTCGCGATAATCTGCTTCGGTCAGAAAATCCCCCCCGAATGTGGTTTCGGGGTAAAACTTGAATGCGGGCGTGAACAGGCTGCCGCGATAGGACACGAGCAGTGGTTTGTCGTTGGCGATGAGTTCGGCAAACAGGCAGGTGACGAACAGGATCAGGAAAATCCATAACGACCAGAACGCCCGGCGATTAGAGTGGAAGTTTTGCCAGCGGCGCTCGCCCAGCGAACCTTTGCGAAAGATCTTCATGTTTCGCGGCTTTCAAAATCGATACGCGGATCAACCCAGACATAGGTCAGGTCTGAAATCAGGTTGATGAACAATCCCAGAATGCCAAATACATAAAGTGTGCCGAAAAGCACTGGGTAATCTCGGTTGACGGCTGCCTCAAAGCCTAGCCGGCCCAGCCCATCCAGCGAAAACACGATCTCGATGATCAGGGAACCGGCAAAGAAGATGGCAATGAATGCCCCGGGAAAACCGGCGATGATGATCAGCATGGCGTTGCGAAAGACGTGACCATAAAATACCCGCCCTTCGGTCAGGCCCTTGGCACGTGCGGTCATCACATATTGTTTTTTGATCTCGTCCAGAAACGAGTTCTTGGTCAGCAATGTCAGGGTCGCAAAGGCAGCGATAGTATTGGCGGTGACCGGTAACACGATGTGCCAGAGGTAGTCTTTTACCTGCCCAAGCAGGGATAGCTCGCTGAAATTCTCAGATGTCAGGCCGCGCAGGGGGAACCATTTGAGGTAGGAACCACCGGCGAACACCACCAAAAGGAGGATCGCAAACAAAAAACCAGGGATCGCATAGGCCATGATGATCACAGCCGAGGTCCAGGTGTCAAAGCGCGAACCGTCGTGAACCGCTTTCCTGATCCCCATCGGGATCGAGATCAGATAGGCCAGCAGGGTCGTCCACAGCCCCAGCGTGATGCTGACCGGCATTTTCTCCAGCACCAGGTCGATGACACTGATCGAGCGGAAGTAACTCTCGCCGAAGTCAAACCGCATGTAGTTACCCATCATCAGCAGGAACCGCTCAAGTGGCGGCTTGTCAAAACCGAACTGCTTTTCCAGATCCTTGATGAAATCGTCGGGCAGGCCCTTGGCTCCCTGATATTCGCTGGTGCCGGTGCCTACTTCCGAACCACCACCCGCAATGCGGTCGGTGGCTGTGGTTTGTTCGTCGAGCTGGCTGAGGATCTGTTCAATCGGGCCGCCGGGCACGAACTGCACCAGCGCGAAATTGATGATCATGATCCCCAGCAATGTGGGGATCATCAACAACACCCGACGGATTATATATGCGCCCATATGTGGGGGTTAACCCTTCTCAGAGTGCGCCAGCCGCCCTCAGCCGCGCCGCTTTTGCTTCGTCATACCACCAGAAATCCATTTCGCCCATAGCAAAGGGCGGCAGGTTCTCGGGGCGGCCGAAAACATCGAGATAGGCGATGTTGTGAAACGAGTTATGCCATTGCGGCACCCAGATATGCAAAGCACGCAGCGCCCGATCCAGCGCCTTGACCGCCGTGTTCAGGTCTTCTCGGGTTGTTGCCTGCTCGACATGTTCAATCAGCGCGTCAATCGCCGGATTGGCCAGCCCCATGATGTTGCTCGCCCCTTGCGTATTGGCCGTGGCGCTGGAGAAGATGCCCCGCAGTTCCAGACCCGGGGTCAGCGACATCACATAGCGGCGCACGACGATGTCAAAGTCAAAGCTCTTTTCGCGCTCTGACTGCTGTGCCGCATCAACATTTCTGAGCGAGGCGACAACGCCCAGCCGCTCGAGGTTCTGGATATAGGGGTTCATGATGCGTTCAAACGATGGGCTGTCATTGAGAATCTCAACCTCAAGCTTCTCGCCCTTGTCGTTCTGGCGCACACCGTTCACAACTTTCCAACCGGCTGCATCCAGCAACTTGCCAGCTTTGCGCAGAACCGAGCGGTCAAGCTGCTTGGGTTTGGAAACGGCGGGGGTAAAGGCAGGTTCGGTGAAGACGGAGTCGGGCAAATCGGCACGCAATGGCTCAAGCAGTGCCAGTTCCTCTTCCGTTGGCAGACCGCTGGCCTGAAGATAGGAGTTTTCCCAGAACGAATCCGTGCGTTTGTAGATGCCGTAAAACAGCGCTTCATTGGACCATTCAAAATTAAAGGCCATGCCCAGCGCTTCGCGCACACGCGCATCCTTGAATTTGTCGCGTCTGAGGTTGAACCAGAACCCTTGCGTGCCCGAGGGGTTGCCGTCGGCGATCTGTTCCTTCACCACATATCCCTCGATGAGTGCCGGAAAATCATAAGCCGTACCCCAAAGTTTGGAGAGGTATTCCTCGCGGTAATTGTAAGACCCGCCCTTGAACCCTTCAAAGGCTGCGGTGTAATCGGCGTAATATTCAATTGTGATTCTGCCAAAATTCTCGCGCCCCTGATTAACCGCCAGATGGTCACCCCAGTAATCATCGCGCCGGATGTAGGAAACCGTCTTGCCCGGATCCACCTTGTCCAGAACGTAGCGGCCCGAGCCGACCGGCGGCTCAAGAGTGCTTTCGGCAAAATCACGATTTGCGTAATAAGCTCGCGAAAAGACCGGCAATCCAGCAGCCGACATCGGCAGTTCGCGGGTATTTGATCCTTCACGGAATGTGAATTTCACCCTGTGCGTATCAAGCGCCTCGACTTTCTCAAAATCGCTGAAGGTCACTTTGTAGGCCGGAAGACCCTTTTCCATCAGGATGTTGAAGGAAAAAACCACATCCTCCGCTGTTACTGGTGTGCCATCGGAAAACCGCGCTTCAGGGCGCATGTTGAAAATCGCCCATTGCCGGTTTTCAGGATATTCGATGCTTTCCGCCAGTAATCCGTACATGGAATCGGGTTCGTCAGATGTGCCGGTCATCAGGCTTTCAAAGAAGACCGAGGAAAGAGCGGCTGCATTTCCCTTCAGGATGTATGGGCTCATGCTGTCAAAAGTGCCAAACGCCCAGGTGGAAAACTCTCCGCCTTTGGGGGCGTTTGGGTTCACATAGTCGAAGTGTTTGAAATCAGGGCCGTATTTCAAATCGCCGAAAGTCGAAATGCCATGAGATTTTATGATCTTCTCTTCGGCAATGACGGCCTTAACCGGCGCAAACAATGCGATCAGAAGCAAGGAAGAGGCCAGCGCGAGCCGCCAGAATAGTGAGTGTGACCAGGTGGCAGTTCGGGTCTTTGATCGTGTGGCTGCAGCTTGCATTGAAAACCTCCCCCGGTACACATTGCTGCGCACCGTTAAGCACAATTTGATTAATATTAAGGTAAAAGTGCCGGTCGTTAACATGCAAGACGCATTTGTGTTAAATTTATTTCACGAAGTGATCAGCACCTGGCAACAAAAAAGCCGCCCGCGTGGCGGACGGCTTTGAATTCAGTCAGGCTGAGAACCGTCAGTTGCTGATTGTCTGCAGATAGGCAATCAGATTGGCGCGGTCGGTCGGTTTCTTCAAACCCTTGAAGGTCATCTTGGTGCCCGGCGCGTATTTTTTTGGTGAGGTTAGAAACGCATCAAGCGCCTCGATCGTCCAGTTTCCTTCCAGCCCGGTCAACGACCCGGTGTATTTAAATCCGGCAACCGCGGCGATATCGCTGTCGACAATCGCAAAGAGCGACGGGCCTACACCGTTTTTGCCTTCTTCCAGCTTGTGGCAGGCTTTGCATTTGGAGAAGGCCTTTGCGCCTTTTTCCGTATCTGCTGCTGCAACCAGTTCGGCAACCGCCGGCGCTTCAGCCTCATCGGTTTCGGCATGGCTTTCCGTTTCGGTCTCAGACGCATGGGTTGCCTCAGCGTGCTCGCCATGCCCGGTTTCGGTTGAATAGATTGCGTCGCCGGCCATATTGATCAGCAGAAAGATCAATAATGCACCGCAGAGCGCGCCGCCAACTTTTGTCATGGTCATGGTGTCGAACATGGCTTCCCTACTTTGTTGGGCGGGTTTTCCCCGCCATCCCTCTTTAAACTGCGCCTTTCTAAACGCTTCCCCTTGACAGTTGCAAGGTGTAGAAGCCGCGACCAAACGACTAAATGAACAGGGAAGTACAAATGAGCATCGGCAAGGGTAAAATCTCGTTCCAGGGCGAGCCAGGGGCCTATTCGCATCAGGCCTGCCACGAAGCCATGCCCGATCATGTTGCCGTGCCCTGCGCTACTTTTGAAGACGCGATTGCGGCCTTGAAAAACGGTGTGACCGACCTCGCCATGCTGCCGGTTGAAAACTCGACCTATGGGCGGGTTGCCGACATTCACCACTTACTGCCGGAATCCGGTATTCACATCATCGGTGAAGCCTTCGTGCGGGTGCATATCAATCTTCTGGCGGTGAAAGGGGCAGCCATGGAAGATGTCCGCTCGGCGATGAGCCATACCGTATTGCTGGGCCAGTGCCGTGATTTTCTGAATGAACACAAGATCAAATCGGTGACCGGTGCCGATACAGCGGGTTCTGCCAAGCATATCGCCGAATTTGGCGATGTTTCACAGGCCGCTCTGGCCAGCGAACTGGCGGGCGAGATTTACGGGCTTGATGTGCTGGCCCGCCATATTGAGGATTATTCCAACAACACGACGCGCTTTCTGATCATGTCGCGCGATGCCAATCACGACCGTCGTGCCGACGACATGATGACGACCTTCGTCTTTCGCGTGCGCAACATTCCGGCAGCACTTTACAAGGCCATGGGCGGGTTCGCCACGAACGGCGTCAACATGGTCAAACTGGAAAGTTATATGGTCGGCGGATCATTTGCCGCCACCCAGTTTTATGCCGATATCGAAGGCCACCCGGATGATCCACATGTGAAGCTGGCGCTTGAAGAGCTTGAATATTTCACTTCGCGGATGGAGATTCTTGGCGTATATCCGGCTGACCCCAATCGGAAGATACTGGCGGCTCAGGCTGCTCAGGCTGATTGAATCCGTTGCTCAAGATCGTGACCAAATCTATGCAGCCGCTCGCGAAAGCGCTTGTTGAGCCGGTTCTTGGTCAGCCGTGCTGACTGCAGCACCAATCGCGCGGCGATGGATTTTGCCTGCACTTCAAAAGTGATCCGCGCTCGGGTTTCCTTGGCGGACAGCCTGATCAGTTCAATGCGCATGACAGCGTCAAATCCATCGGCGACTGCACTGAAATTCAGGCTTTCCGGCGGATTGTAATCAATCAGTTCGATCGTCGCCTTGCGCCGCTTGCCGCGATACTCAAAGCGCGAATCCCAGATCATTCCCGGCCCGGGCGAGATCAGATCGTCGATCCTTGAAACTTCGGCTCCGGATTTTGTGGCGTATTTCTCGAACGCGTCAAAATCCGCAAATGCGGCAAAGATATCGTTCAGGCTTGCCTGAATTTCAGTCTTGCCAGAAAACTTCATTTACTCTCGTACCACAAAAACCAACCGCTTGACGTCATTAGCCTTAAGAAAGCGTGTCTGACAACCAATTCTTTATCAGGAAATGCGCAATTGCGCCTTTTCTGGCAGCGATCAGGGTGGAAGTACGGTTCGCCCAGGCTTCGGCGATCTCTTCGCGGGTGCACCAGAGCGCGTCTTCGATTTCGTTCGGGTCGATGGTGATTTCTTCGTTAACAGCATGCCCCCAGCAACCAATCATCAGAGAAGACGGGAACGGCCAGGGCTGGCTGGCAAGATAGCCGACCGGGCCAACCTTGATCGCCGTTTCCTCCCACACTTCGCGCCGCACCGCCGCTTCGATGGTTTCGCCGGGTTCCATGAATCCCGCCAGCAGCGAATACATCCCATCGGGCCAGCCGGGGGAGCGTCCGACCAGAACCTTGTTGCCATGGGTAATCAGCATGATCACTACGGGATCGGTTCGCGGAAAATGCTGCCGGTTGCAGGCCGGGCAACTGCGTTGCCACCCACCATCAGACAGGTCGGTCTTGGCCCCGCAATGCGCACAGAACCCATGCGTCCGATGCCAGGCAAAGACCCCGACGGACATTGCCGCAAGTTCGGCATCCTCGGCACTCAGCCGCGCCATGATCCGCCGCAATTCGGCAAAACGCTGGTGATCCGGCAAATCGGGGTGCAGCTGCTCGCTGACATCAACGAAACTGCCGAGATGGGATAAATCCGCCTCAGGACCGGGCCAGCCCGAGATATCGCAGGCAAATACGGGTGCCCCGTCTTTCAGCCCCAGAAAGACAGGTGCATCAACCGCCGTGACAAAAACCGGATGCCCCGGCGGTAAAAACGCCAGTCGGTCGCTATCTTCACCCTCGATCAATGGTTTGGCGCGCCAGACCGGCAGCATTCTTGCGGCGGGGTCGGCCAGAAGCGCGGCCAGTTTTTCAGGTTTGTTTCGCAGTTCAGCGGCGCGATCAAAACCCGAACCGCCAAAGGTGACGCTTTCAGCGTTTCTCACAGTCCCGCCCCTGTGTGCCCTTCGGGCGGAGACAATTGTTGATGTCCTGCACGTTTCACACTACCATCCCCGTCAATGCCGCAAAAAGTCGGCTCAATAAAACAACGTCGAGCACAAGACACAACTATAAACAGGCATGAAAAATCTGCTGAAAATCTGGATTCTGGTGGTCATCCTCTATGTGGCGGGTGCCGCGTCGATGGTATTCAAGATCTGGCCCGCTCCGGCTTTGCTGGAACTTTATCTATAGGTCGCTGACAACCGCTGGGAAACTCAGACGGTCGGCGAGCGGGTTTACAATGATCTCGGCATCACGCCATATCGCTTGCTGACCCGCGATGCGGGTGGCGCACCCAAGGGTGAAGGATTCAAGGAAATCACGATCCCACACGCCATGGAGCGTCGAGCCGCGCCGCATCTTTACATCTCGCCCGAGCGCAAGCCGCGCCTGACATTCATCTATGGTGTCTTTGATTTTGACGATGGCCTGCACGGCGCCATTCTGATCGATGAAAACGGCAAGGTGGCGCATCGCTGGCGGTTGATGGAAAACCCCGACAACCTTGAAAGCAAACCAAATATCCGGCTCTACCCGCATGGGGTTCAGGTGTATCCCGACGGCTCTGTCATCTTCATTTTCGATTTTGGCACCTCGATCAACAAGGTTGATGCCTGCAGCAATTACATCTGGTCGAATCCCGCCAACCGCGATTTCAATCACTCACTGGCCCAGGATGCCGAGGGCATGATCTGGACCCCCGCCGGCCCACCGGACTGGTTTGACAGGATTGATCCCGCTAGCGGGGAAGTCATTCAATCGATCTCAATGGCAGAGCTGGTCTGGGCCAATCCTGATCTCGGCATCTTTTCACCTCGCAGCGAACATTACGCGCAAGGCCGCCAGTGGCAGGGTGATCCTTTTCATGTCAACGATCTGGAGCCACTTCTGCCCGAAATGGCAGATGCCTTTCCGATGTTTGAAGTGGGCGACATGCTGGTCAGTTTCCGCGCCCTTAACCTGATTTTCGTGTTCGATCCGGATACTCTCAAGGTGAAATGGTGGCGTCAGGGGATATCCCAGCAACAGCACGATCCTGACTGGATGGCTGATGGCACGATCATGATCTTTGACAACCGGTGGGATAATCCCCCCTCCAAGCTGATCAAGATCAACCCGGCAACCAATGAAGTCACCACAGTTCTTGATGGTGGCGACTATGATTTCTTCACCATCAATCGCGGCAAGGCGCAGGAATATGAGGGTGATCTGATCGTCACCTCGTCAAAGCAGGGCCGCGTCTTTGAGGTCGACCCGACGGGTCAGGTGGTTTTTGATTTCGTCAATACCTATGACGACAGCGAAGGGTTGCGGGCGTTGGTGTCCGAGGCCATCGCGCTTCCCGTGGACTATTTTGAGGAGTTCCCAACATGCAACTAAGACTTCTGAGCGCCGTTCTTGCCGTTAGCGCATTTGCCGGCCCGGCTTATCCCTATGTCGGCCCCGGCCTTGGCCTTGGGGCGATTGGCGTCATTGCAGGCCTGTTCCTGTCGCTGGTGCTGGCGTTTTTTGCTTTTGTCTGGATGCCGGTCAAACGCATGCTTTCGCGTGGCAAGGCCGATGCCGGCGAGGCGACGGCGGATGAGAGCTGACGCGGCGTTGCTGCTGGCACTGCCTGCAACACTGATCGCGGTCGAGCTGGTTTTCCGGCTGCGATTTCGTCAGGTACTGGGCACCTGGCTTGGCGTGATGCGAACGTCGGCCTCCCTGATGGGCGACAAAAGCCTGAGTGACGATGAAAAACAGGCGCGCATGGCCAAAGCCTCGGTCGCAACGCTGGGTGGGTCGCTCAAACTATTTGCCATCATCGTTCTTGCGCTTGCCGGATTTGTTTTGACCATCAGCGCGGGCGTTGCGCTGTTTCGGCTCGATACATCACTGCCAGAAACAATTATTCGAAGTGATCTCCATATCGCTTCGGTGATCACTGCAATCCTCTATATCTGGATCCGCCGCCGTGTCTTCGGCTGATTACGGATTTTTCTCCCGCCTTCTGCACCGGGTTGCGCTTGGTTCCCCTGCCATTCTCAGGGCAACCATGCAGATGGAACAGAACAAATGGAAGAAAACGGAATTTGATGAAAGCGTGATCGCCCCGGTTTTCATCTGCGGATTGGCGCGTTCTGGTTCGACACTTTTACTGAACCGCCTCACTGCCACAAGCGCCTTCTCTACCTCGACCTATCGCCATATGCCGTTCGTTCTGGCCCCGAATATGTGGTCGGGGGCCTCCAAAGCGCATCGGAAAGCAAGCTCGGCCACCGAGCGGGCACATGGCGACGGGATGTTGCACAGCTTTGACAGCGAAGAAGCGTTTGAAGAGGTTTTCTGGCGTGCAGTTACACCTTCATCGGCAGGATCTGAAACGATTGCGTGGAACAAAAAGGCCAGCGCCGATGATCTGGCGCAGTTCCGGCTTTTCATGACCAGTGTTGTCAAATCGGGCGCTGCGCCGCGCTATCTCTCCAAAAACAACAACAACACCACACGCATTCCTACATTGCTCAAATCGGCTGAAACCGCGCGAGTAGTCGTACCTTTCCGCAATCCGGTGGATTTCGCCGGATCAACGCTTTCTCAACACCACAAGTTTTTGGAAACACACAAGAAAAACCCCTTTGATGCGCAATATATGGCCTGGCTGGGCCATACCGAATTTGGCCCGAATTTCAAACCTTTCGCCGCCCCCGGTGTATCCGCCCCGGAAGAGGTCACGACTGATTTCCTGCTGCGCTACTGGAGCGCAGTCTATCGGGAGTTGCTGACGATTGAGAGCGAACGCGTGCAATTCTTTGACTATGATGCGTTTTGTGAGGAACCCGCGGCGCGGCTGGAAGCGCTGGGCGCATTCCTTGGTCTTGATCCGGCTCCTGAGCCTCCTGATCACGTGCACAAGCCACATGCCTATGAGTCAGTTGAGATCGCGGAAAGCACGCGAGCGGAAGCGGAGCCGGTATATCAGGCGCTGAAAAAACGTGCTCTTAAATAGACTGCGCGATTTGCTGGCTCTTAGGTATGCGCAACACTGAGATGTCACACGCGTTTGATTGGCGTAAAGTGCCAGAACACCGGCATTTGATCGCCCCGCACGCGTCGTCAATGCGCGGCCAGTTGCCAAAATCTGATATTGGCACAGTTTCACAAACCCTTGAACCCGCCGGCAAACCGGCTTAGATACGACTCTGAGAGGTTGGCGCGGGCAAGCGCCTCGCCAACCCGGTCAGATCCGGAAGGAAGCAGCCGTAACGAGTCCCGTTTGGGTCGTTGTCCAGCCTCTCACCTTTTCCAGAGATTGTCGGCCCCTTCCGCCCCCCAGGCGAACTGTGCCTCGCTTTCCACGGCACCGGGGCGGACGGTTCGCAGGCGTGCTACCGCTTCTTGAGGGTCTTCGCCACGCTCGGCCATCAGGCGCAAAAGCACCATGCCGGATCTTCCACGCCCGCCATAGCAATGGGCCAGTACAGCGTCGCCCTGATCAAGCAAACCATGCGCTTCAGCGCGCAGAGCGGGCCAGTTCAAAGCAGCTTTGGGCGCGCCATAGTCGGGTATCGGAAAATGTGCCCAGCCGATATCGGCCTGTGCCAGCAACGCACCGAAATCCCCCATATTATGACGCTCCATTTCCAGCATTTCGGTCATCGAGATCACCAGCGAGGCCCCCCAACGCGCCGCAGCGGCCAGATCAGCCAAACCATCGCCATAGCGCCCCGGCAAGGGGCTGATGCCAAGGCGGGCACCATCGGTCAGGAGGATCGTTTCTATCGTGAAAGCCATGGTTTCAGCCTCTGTCGGGACTCGCCTTTTTTCAGCGCTGCCTATAGGTAATAGGATCAGGACAGGATCAGGCAAGTCAAATGAGCGATCAGGCAAAGAGCAAACCCGGATATCAGGTTCTGGCGCGCAAATACCGCCCGGCGACATTTGCCGATCTGATCGGCCAGGACGCGATGGTGCGGACGCTGGAAAACGCCTTCAAGGCTGACCGGATTGCCCATGCCTTTGTCATGACCGGGGTTCGTGGTGTTGGTAAGACAACGGCGGCGCGGATTATTGCCAAGGGGATGAACTGCGTCGGGCCTGATGGCAACGGCGGTCCGACGATCAAGCCTTGCGGGGAGTGCGAACCCTGCAAAGCCATCGCCGAGGGCCGTCATGTCGATGTGATGGAGATGGACGCGGCCTCGCGCACCGGGGTTGGCGATATCCGTGAAATCATCGATTCGGTGCATTACCGGGCTGCTTCGGCGCGTTACAAGATCTACATCATCGACGAAGTGCATATGTTGTCGACCAACGCCTTCAATGCGCTTTTGAAAACGCTGGAAGAGCCACCTGAACATGTGAAATTCATCTTTGCGACGACAGAGATTCGCAAGATCCCGGTGACCGTTTTGTCCCGCTGCCAGCGCTTTGACCTCAGGCGGATGGAACCCGAGGATACCATTGCCTATCTCGGCAAACTCGCCAGCCTTGAAAAGGTTGATATCGCCGAGGATGCGCTGGCCCTGATTACCCGCGCTGCCGAAGGCTCGATGCGCGATGCGATCTCGCTGCTGGATCAAGCGATTGCCCATGGGGCGGGCAAGACCAGCGCTGAAGAAGTGCGCGCGATGCTGGGGCTGGCAGATCGTGGGCGGGTGTTTGACCTGTTTGATCTGGTGATGAAGGGCGATGCTGCCGCGGCCCTCAGCGAATTGTCGGCGCAATATGCGGATGGGGCCGATCCGATGGCGGTTCTGCGCGATCTGGCAGAGATCACCCACTGGACCTCGGTGATCAAGATCACACCGGAAGCGGCCGAAGACCCGACGGTCAGCCCGGATGAGCGCGCCCGCGGGGTTGACATGGCGGCGCGCTTGCCGATGCGTGCGCTCAGCCGCATGTGGCAGATGTTGTTGAAATCACTGGAAGAAGTCTCTGTAGCGCCGAATGCGATGATGGCAGCTGAAATGGCGATTATCCGCCTGACTCATGTCGCTGAACTGCCAAGCCCGGAAGAGCTGGTGCGCAGTCTGACGAAAAATCCGCCACAGCCGCCAAAAGGCGGTGGAGCCCGCACCTCTTCAACCGCACCTTCGAGTGATGCATCCGGCCCGCAATCGTCAGCGCCTGAAATGACGGGGGCCGGTGTTTCCGCCATAGCCGGTGGCGGCACCACTGCTTCAGCCGAACCTCTGCCCGGCGCGGCACTGGCGCGCTTTGCCCGGTTTGAGCAGGTGGTTGACCTTATTCGTGCTAATCGCGACGTGAAACTGCTGGTCGAAGTTGAGGACACGCTGCGACTAGCCCGCTACAGCCCTGGTCGGATCGAATTTGAAATGACCGAAAAGACGCCGAAAGATTTGGCGGCACGTCTGGCCGCACGCCTGCAGAGCTGGACCGGGGTGCGTTGGGGGGTCAGCGTGGTCAGCGAAGGCGGTGGTGAAACCATTGCCGAAATTCGCGATGCGCATCGCGATGATCTGCAGGGCAGGGCGCTGGTGCATCCAATGGTCGAAGCAGTAAAAAAGGCATTTCCAGAGGCGGTTATTCGTGAGGTTCGGTCGGTTGAAACCGACCCTTCCAACAATGTGGTGCCGATTGACCCGGATGCGCTGGATGAAAACTGGGATCCGTTTGAAGACGTGTGAGGGGACACCCCGTGCTTGACCGGGCAGGGGGCGCTGCCCCCCTCGCAATTGCTCACCCCCCCGGAGTAGTTTTGAAACAATGATGGGGGCTTTCGTGACGGGTTTTCTTGCTCTATGTCAGGGCGAGGGGCGGTTGGCCTGAGTAAAGGAGATATTGAATGATTAAGGGTTTGGGTGGACTTGGCGATATGGCCAAGATCATGAAACAGGCACAGGAAATGCAGGGTAAGATGGCCGAAGTGCAGGCCAACCTTGATAAGATCAATGTGGTCGGGCAGGCCGGGGCCGGAATGGTGGTGGCCACGACCACGGCCAAGGGCGGGCTGAAGGCGCTGGAAATAGATGCCTCCCTGCTTAATCCCGATGAAAAGGAAGTGGTTGAGGATCTGATCGTCGCGGCGATCAAGGATGCGCAGGCCAAGGCGGCTGAGGCGCATAAAGAGGAAATGAGCAAGCTGACCGAGGGGCTGAACCTGCCGCCGGGGATGAATTTGCCGCTTTGATGACCGGCCCGGACAGCGATATCGAAGCGCTGATCGCGCTTATGGCGCGGCTGCCGGGGCTGGGGCCGCGCTCGGCCCGGCGGGCGGTTTTGCATATGATCAAGAAGCGCAGCGTATTGATGGATCCGCTTTCAGATGCGCTCAGGCAGGTGGCGACGACGGCGCGGGAATGTGTGTCGTGCGGCAATATCGGCAGCGAGGAAACCTGTGCGATCTGCCGGGCCGAGAAACGTGCCAACGGGCAGATTTGCGTGGTCGAGGATGTTGCCGATCTCTGGGCGATGGAACGGGCCGGGGTTTTTTCCGGGCGATATCATGTGCTTGGCGGGGTGTTGTCGGCTCTGGACAATATCGGCCCGGATGATCTGCGCATCCCGCTTTTGTGCCGCCGGGTTCAGGATGAAAGCATCAGCGAGGTGATCCTGGCACTGAACGCAACGGTCGATGGGCAGACAACGGCGCATTATATTGCCGATCAGCTTGAAGGCGCGGAGGTCGCGGTAACCTCGCTGGCACAGGGCGTGCCCATCGGCGGCGAGCTTGATTATCTGGATGACGGAACGATTACGGCGGCACTGAAAGCGCGTAAATCATTCTGAAAAGTATGCTCAGAGCGTCAGCGCGCCGTTTTCAAGTACTGTGCCGATGATGATCTCGATCATCTCAAAACTGGATTCCGAGCTGATATCCTCAAAATAAACCGCCCCCGGCCAGGGTAGGGCACGGTTGGAAATTCCATTCTGTGCCAGCGTTTCGGCGACGGTCTTGATGGCGCTTACATAATTCTCAGCAGTGTCGCGGATCGTGAGCTTTGCCTGCGCCATATCTTCAACGCTGTTGCGATCGATCTGCGAGGCTCCGATGCCGGTCAGCAGGGGCACCTGCCGCGCAATCGCCTGTTCCTGATAAAAGGATACCGGAACCCGGTCGTCATCCAGCCGGATGACAAAATCCCGGCAGACAGAATGTTTGAGATCGGTCAGCTGCAACAGATCGATCTGCCCGGCGTCAGGGGTTTTCTGCGCCCGGCGACGCGAAGGGCGCCCTACCGGTTTTTCAGCCTGCGTGACATAGTCACCGCGATAATTCGCGTCGTAAATCCGGTGCCCCTTCGGGGTGGCCTCAATTATTCGCTGGATCGATTGGATCGCCATATCCCTGCAGTTCAGCGGGCCGATGAAGAACGGCGAGCCGGAGGCATCGGAAAGTTCCACCCAGCCATTTGGAAATTTTGTGAAGAAATGATCGATCCACGGCAACAGGACGTGATCTGCCAGATGGTCAAGAAATTCATTGGCAAAATCAGGTGCGTTAACCAGTGCGTCCAGCAGCGGTTCCTGGCCGAATATATCAGCCGCAAGACTATAGGGCGCTGATAGATGGAGGATGGGTTCCATCCCCGTAAGATGTTGATAAACCGTCAACATTTCCTCGATGAGCTTGGGTATGCCAGTGTTGAGATCCGGGGTTCTGATGTCTTGCCAGGTGTCACGATTGACCAGCACTTTTTCGGGGTCCGATCCCGGTGGAAACTTGTCGGGATACATCATCGCCTGTCCCAGAGCTTCGGCGGTAAAGCCGTAGACCGGCCAGCTCAGATAAAGCTTTTCCATCCCCAGCAGGCGGCGCGAGAAAAGCGTTGTGCGCACGTAGCGAGCAGCATCGCCTTTGTAAAACTCAGCGGAATCATGCCCGAAAAGATCGTGCATGATGCTAAGCGTCATCAGGTTGAGCGACCCGCCAGCGTGCACTTTATCTGGCGGTGGAGGGGTGGTGAAACTTCGGTCAAACTGCCCCTGAATTGCCGCGTCAAAAACCTCCCGCAACCGGTCCTTTGCGCTGGGATCACCGGCTTGCCAGCGGGAAAGCAGGCGACACCCTGAGGGAAAGTTCAACTCTTCAATCACGGTGAGCATCCTTGATCAGCAGGGAAACACCGATCAGACAATAGCGCCTGAACACAGCCGATACTGTCAGTTTGCGACCAATGCTTCGCAAATGATGTGCAGGCAAAGAATTCGTGCTCCCAGAAGTCACGTCAGTCAGCCCTCGCCGGATTTCCGCCGCAGCGCCGCCTCGCGCCGGGCGATGTAGAGGGTGGCAAAGATGATGATCGCAGCACCGATCCAGGTTGGTGTATCGCTGGTCTCGGCAAACAGGAAATACGCCCCGATGCCAATGATGACCAGCCGCAGATAGGCAATGGGTGCCAGAAGTGCCGCTTCTGCATAGCGATAGGCCTGAATATCGGCAAACCCCCTGACGGCGCTGGTGATCACAAGGACTGCAACCGCAAACCACAGGATAGGGCTATCGGGCATTTCCCAGACCGGCAGGGCAACCGGCAGGGTGATGAGAACGGTGATCACAACCGACGAGAAATAGGTCGACAATGCCCCATCGGCATTCGCCAGATTTCGCGAAAGATTAAGGGCAACTGCAAAAAGGGCCGATGAGCCCAATGCCGCCAGCATAGCCGGGTGAAAGCCGTCAAACCCGGGTCGAAGAATGACCAACGCGCCAATGAATCCTGCTGTTACTGCGGCAATCCTGCGTGGACCGACGCGTTCACCATGCAGGATAACTCCCAGGATGGTGGCAAAGATCGGCGCGGTGAAGAACAGCACCGTGGCAGTGGTTAGCGGGATGAACATGATTGTGTAAAACCCAAGATTGGTGGAAACACCGATCAGGGCGCCGCGTATCAGATGCAACCAAGGACGCGAAAATCTCAATTGCCGACGCAGGCGTGAAAATATGACCAGCCCCATGGCGATCAAGAAACTGGTCACACCGGCACGAAACATGACAGCCATGCGGCTGTCGATCTCGTCAACCACACCGCGTACTGCCAGGGCCATCAGGCTGGCCCCGATCATGGACACAAGCGCCCAGAGAATGCCGCGAAGATTGTCCCTGACAGGGGGCGGCGGAAAGGGCGCGGCTGTGGGCCCCGGCCCCGGAAGGGGGATAGAGGACGGCGGTGTGATATCGGTGTTCCGGTTACTCATCTGCACGGCTTTTTGCGCCTGGTTTATTCCCAAGACAAGAGAAAACAGGTTCGAACCTTCCCGGCATGCTCTGCGAAAAGGATCGTGGGTAGAGATAGATACGAAGGTTGGGGCGAGTGAACAAAGGCGGTTGATAAAAAGGGCTGATGCGGATGGCATTCGCTTGTCTAGCGGGCTCAGAACCTTCGCCGACCAGCAAAACACCGCAGTTCGCACAATCCAATCTGATAGTTTGAGCGCACTGTAACCAATTGAAAACGCGAAATGAACTACTAAACTAGTCACCCGAATCTAAAGTTCGCCACATAGGGTCTGCTC
>CAZMNO010000004.1:0-128888 GCA_964567685.1 uncultured Rhodobacter sp.
AGCGAGGCCCCGCGTCAACCCTTCAAATTCGGCTTTCCCATGACTCCGAGTATACGTCATACCTGATCGCGGAAAAATATAACGCAAATGCCGACTCTGTGGCTGGTCTGGTTGTGGTTTCGACTCTGGTTTCAGTCCTGACAATTCCTGTCACACTGGCTTTTTTATTGTAGCGGGCAAGGAAACAATTTCGCAGGTTGAGATTTTTGGATTATTGTACTGCAAAAATATCGGGGCGGATGAAGCTTATGAAGTCTTTGGTCAGTGTTTCCCTTTTATTGATACTGTGTGCCTGTGGTGCTTCGGTTCAGCCGCCACCAAACAACCTGAATGATGCCTGCGCGATCATAAAGGAGCGACCGAAATGGTATAAGGCGATGCTGGCAACGCAAAGCAAATGGGATGTCCCGGTGGCTGTACAAATGGCCACGATTTATCAGGAAAGCAAATTCAAGGGTCAGGCCCGTACACCGCTGGCATTTAAACTCGACGTTATCCCGATGGGTCGCAATTCATCGGCCTATGGATTTGCACAGGCAATTGACAGCACCTGGAAATGGTACATGCGCGAAACCGGAAACCGGTCGGCAAAACGTGATGATTTCGACGATGCAGTGGATTTCATGGGTTGGTACATGGATCAGAGCTTTCAGCGGCTCGGAATTCCAAAGACCAGTGCGCGCAACCAGTACCTGGCCTATCACGATGGTCATGCAGGCTATCGCCGCAGAACCTACCGCCGCAAGGGCTGGCTGATGCGCGTTTCAAAAGAGGTGCAGGCGCGCGCGGAAATGTATTCCGAGCAACTTGCCGAATGTGGGTCCAAAGCCTGATTTTCAGCGATTTTCATCCGTGGCCAGAATTTCTGCCCGCACACTGAACAATGATGCTTTGAGCGGAATACCTCGTTCCATATCCCGCAATATCACTGTGGTCTGACCGCCGCTTTCATCGGTGATGACCCACTGGCGCAGTTCGATGGGATCGGGCGTGAACACCAGCTCGATGTATCCGATATCAGGCCGCTCCGGGTCTTGCGCGGTGATGGTTGTTGATCGGTCATCAGCACGATGGTCGGTAATCATGTCTTCCTGACTGAGATCGACCTCGCGGGCCAGAATGACCGATAAGGGTGTTTGTTTGAGCGGAAACTGCTGCGGCGGCTCATTTGACTTGCGATCAAAAATCGCAACCGTTCCACCGCCTGCAAGGACAAGGGCCGGATCGGGGGGGTCATATTCAAACCGCATCCGGCCCGGGCGCTTGATGAACAGCGTACCGGTTGAAATCGTGCCATCGGGGTTGATCTGGGTGAAATTGCCTTTGGCCGTTTCCAGATCATTGAGAAAACCGGATATCTCTGACAGAGGGATCTTGTCCTCAGCGGTTACCGGCACCGCCAGTAGCAGGGCCAGTAGTGGGGTAATTATCAGGCCGCGAAACGTCATGGGCGTTATATATGTGTTCCTGAACAAAAGCGCATCGACAGTTTGGTCACTTTCTGGCGAAGTGGCGGATTACTGCGACTCGGGCACCAGAATTTCGCGTTTCCCCACATGATTGGCCGGGCTGACCAACCCTGAATCTTCCATCTGCTCAACCAGCCGCGCCGCCTTGTTATAGCCAATCGCCAGCTTGCGCTGGATATAGGAGGTCGAGCATTTCCGGTCTTTCAGCACAATCGCCACGGCCTGATCGAATAATGCGTTTTCACCGGTGGTATTGCCGCCAAGGCCCAGAACCAGATCAATCTCGCTTTCAGCATCATCATCCGGCCCGTCGACGATCCCGGATTGATATTCTGGCGCACCAAAGCTTTTCAAATGGTTAACAACCTCTTCAACCTCTTCATCCGAGACAAAAGGTCCGTGCACGCGGGTGATTTTGCCCCCGCCCGCCATGTAAAGCATATCGCCCATACCCAGAAGCTGCTCGGCCCCCATCTCGCCGAGAATCGTCCGGCTGTCGACCTTTGAGGTGACCTGGAACGATATCCGGGTTGGAAAATTAGCCTTGATCGTACCGGTAATGACATCGACCGAGGGGCGCTGGGTCGCCATGATCAGGTGAATACCACTTGCCCGCGCCATTTGTGCCAGCCGCTGAATGCAGGCCTCGATCTCTTTGCCCGCGACCATCATCAGATCGGCCATCTCATCAACGACGACAACGATGAAAGGAATCGCTTCTGGCGTGAACTCATCCGTCTCAAACACCGGTTCGCCGGTTTCGTCATCAAACCCGGTTTGTACAGTGCGGCTGAAGTTTTCGCCCTTGGAAAGCGCTTCCTTGACCCGGCTGTTGTAGCCGTCGATGTTACGAACGCCCATCTTGGACATCTTGCGATAGCGCTCTTCCATTTCGCCGACGACCCATTTCAGCGCCACAACCGCCTTTTTAGGGTCAGTCACGACCGGGCTCAGAAGATGCGGGATACCGTCATAGACGCTGAGTTCCAGCATCTTTGGGTCGATCATGATCATCCGGCATTCTTCCGGCGTAAGCTTGTAAAGCAAACTTAAAATCATCGTGTTGATCGCCACGGATTTACCGGATCCCGTGGTTCCGGCAATCAGCAGGTGGGGCATCTTTGCCAGATTGGCGACAACCGGATCGCCAGCGATGTTCTTGCCAAGGGCAAGGGGGAGTTTCTGGTTTGAATCGCCAAAATCCCGCGCTGACAAGATCTCGCGCAGCAGCACCTTTTCGCGATGGACATTCGGCAGTTCGATGCCAATGACCGAGCGCCCTGGTACAGTTGAGACACGGGCTGACAAGGCAGACATCGAGCGTGCGATATCATCGGCAAGTCCGATAACGCGGCTGGCCTTCAGACCCGGTGCCGGTTCCAGCTCATACATGGTGACGACCGGACCGGGCGAAACCGAAACGATCTCGCCCTTCACACCGTAGTCATCCAGCACGTTTTCGAGCATCCGCGCGTTTTCCTCCAGTGCCTCGTCTGACAGATGATGGCGCACGATATCCACCGGGTTGGAGAGCAGGTTCAGGGGCGGGATTTCATAATCTTCGATGAATTCGTCAAACGCGAGTTTAGGTTGGGCCTCGGCGGCTGCCTTTTTGCTGGTTTTGACCATCTGGCTGGTGCGATGCTGAACCACTGCATGGCTTTCCGGGGTCGGCGCAACATATGAAGTGGGATCGGCCACGAGCGGGGCAGGCTCAAGATCGCTCAGTTCCTCTTCGGGCGAGGCGACAACCGGTGGTTCGGCGCGCAACAGGGTTTTTGACTTTTGCGTGCCTGATTTGCGATGCTGGATGGCGTCGACTATCCGTGACCTGATGCGATCCTCGGCTTTTTGATCTGACGGATCGGCAACCTCTTCTTCCTGCCGATCCCCTGAAAGAACTGGTACACGCCGAATGAATGCCAGCCGTTGCGGTTTGATATTGAGAGCAGGCTTTGAGGCAACGGCATGGTGAACTTTCGGTCTGTTTTCTTCAGCGACCCTGAATGAACCACTGTCTTCGTCTTCAGCCCGGCGACGGGCAAGCCCTGATCGCACGCCGGATGCCATCAACCCGCCGACGAATCCCAAAAGGCCGATCAGTGATGCATAGGTCAGAATAAATCCAAATAGCAGGAACCGCCCAATCGTATGAAGCTCGCGCCGGTTGAACCCCAGAACAAAACTGGCAGACAGGAACAGAACCATACCAAAAACTGCGCTCAGCAGTTTGACCGCCAGCGATAAATCGATAGGGGCCACTGACAATAGTGCTGCAAGGGACGTATCACCAAAAAGCCCGCCCAGACCGAATGAATGACTCCAGCCTTCAATCGGCGCGTGGGTTGACGCGAATATTGCGGCCAGCGCGACAGCGATTGGTGAGAAGATGATCCGGCTGAAGAACCTGTCGTCACCGATGTGGAAGAAGAACCGGGCACCCCAGATCAGCATCACGATGGCGATGCCCCAGGCGGCCCAGCCAATGGTCACGAAAAGCGGGCTGGCCAGCGAGGCACCGAATTTTCCTAGTGCATTCTGAACCGGAGCGTCAGTCGCACTCAGCCAGCTTGGGTCTTCCGGGACGTAGGACGCCAGCATCAGGGCGACCACGACACCAACGGCAAACATCAATAATCCCAGAAGCTCTTTTCCGCGCTTCTGAATTGCCTCGGACATGTGGCTTTCCAGCAATGGATCGCGCTGTCTGACCTGATATGCCATCTGTTCCTGCCTTCGTTAATAGATACAGTCGCGAATGGCGTTCAACCCGCGCTGCATTTCTTGTTGTTCGGCCACCATTGCGACCCTGATATAACCGCTGCCGGGATTGACGCCGTCAACCTCGCGGCTGAGATAGGCGCCGGGAAGAACTTTGACTCCGGTTTCACGCCAAATCTTGATTGTTGCCGTCTCACTGTCATCAACCGGCAGCCACAGAAAGAATCCGGCCTGAGGTGGCATGTACCCCTGCACGCCCTGAAAGACCTGATCGGCGATCTTGTATTTTTGCCGATACAGCGCACGGTTCGCTTCAACATGCGTTTCATCTGCCCAGACACGTTCGGCAACCCGCTGCAAAGGCAGGGGCAGGGGCGCTCCTGAATAGGCCCGCAGGCGCTTGAGTTCGCGAATAGCTTTTGGTCCGCTGGCGGCAAATCCCGATCTCAGCCCCGGCAGGTTTGAGCGCTTGGAAAGCGAATGAAAAGCCACCACCCGTTCCGGGTCTGCACGCAATTCGTGTGCCACCTGCAATGCCCCGGGCGGCGGGTCTTCGCGATATATCTCAGAATAGCATTCATCGGCGAAAATACGGAAATCGTGCTTTTCAGCCAGTGAAATCAGATCGGTCCAGTATTGTTCAGAGGCAATCGCGCCTTGCGGATTAGAGGGTGAGCACAGGTAGAAGACGGCTGTCTGATCCAATAAATCAGCGGAAAGTGAATTGATATCCGGCAAGAAATCATGTGCTGCCGGGCAGGGTAAAAATACCGGATCGGCACCAACTTCGGCGCTGGCCACGGCGTAGACTTGGTAAAACGGGTTTGGAATTAAGATCTTCGGAGGGTTTGCATTCTTGGATTCCGGGCAAAGTGCAATACAGGCGTTAAACAGCCCCTCTCTTGTGCCGTTAAGGGCGATAATCTCAGTTTCCGGCCTTTTTTCAACGCCATAGCGGAGTTTCAGCCAATCTGAAATGGCCTGCAGCAGCTCTGGTGAACCGTCGTTTGGGGGGTATTTGGCAAACTCGTGCATGTTGGCTGCCAGCACGTCACTCACAAACTCGGGAAAGGCGTGTTTGGGTTCGCCAATAGACATAGCGATTTCCGGCCCGCCCGGCTGATGGTCAGCCAAAAGCGCGCGCAAACGCGGGAAAGCATATTCTGGCAGGTTCGAAAACCGCTCGGGAAACCGCATTATTGCCTCGTACACCAGGGTCTAAGTGCCCCGTTTCGCTTAACAATACGCAGAAAGCGCTGCCCGGTCCAGAGCCTCGTTGCCCGAATTGTTGCAGATAGAGAAATGTGGCTTTTGGGTTTTCATTTCGCGCGGGAATGCCAGTAGCCGGAATGGTTGAGTTTTTTCCGATTTTTTTGCGGTGGCTATCCTGCCGATCTAATCTCGCATTACCGTCTCAACTGCAGCAGCAAACCTCAGCAAATGCCGCTCGCTGAACGGGGCGCTCAGCAGCATGATGCCGGTTGAGGGAACAAATGTCGGCAAGCTGATCGCGGTTAGCCCCATCAGGTTGCCGATGCGGGTGTTTCTGAGCGCCAGCAGGTTTTCGGTGACGTAGTAATCATGGTCAATCGCAAGACGTTCGATATTGGGGGGCATGATGGGGGATGTCGGCACAATGACCGCATCGTATCCGGCGGTTTTCTCAAGATAGGCTTGCCGTAGTTTTTGCAGCTGCATCCAGCCTTTGACGTAGTCCAATCCGGAAAAGCCGGCCCCGGCGCGGAACCGCTCCAGGATTTCATTGAACATCAAGTCGGGATCAGCTTCGATCACATCCTGCCACTGGGCATAAGCATCGACCGTAAACAGACAGGCTGACAGGTCCAGCGCTTCGGCGATCTCAGGGATCGCTTTGTGCTCAACGATGCCACCGCCTTGTTTTATGACCTCCACAGCGGTTTCAAACCCTCTGCGCGGTTCTTCGCGCAAGTCGTCTAATGCCGCTGTATCCGGTATCAGGAACCGTCGCCCGTTGAGCGAGGCATGGCTCAGATCGGCCGCTGAGTCACCTGACATCACGGCCAATATCCGGGCTGCATCTTCCACCGTCCGGCACAAAGGGCCGACGGTGTCAAATGTTTCACAAAGCGGAACAACCCCTTCAAGTGACAAGAGGCCGTGCGTGGTCTTGAGGCCGACCAGATCGTTCCAGGCCGAGGGAATGCGCACGGACCCGCCGGTATCGGAACCGATCCCGATAGCTGCCAAACCGAAAGCAACCGAAGTCGCGGCACCCGATGAGGAGCCGCCTGAAACCGCCTCTTCGTCATTCACGCAAGGAGGCGTTGCGGTTACCGGGTTAAAGCCAAGGCCCGAAAACGCCAGTTCTGACATATGGGTCTTGCCCAGGCACACCATCCCCGCCTTGGTGGCATTTTCCAACACCCTGGCATCGTGCGACGGAACCCGGCCTTTCAGGTAGGCCGATCCTGCCTCGGTAGATGTTCCAGCAGAATCAAACAGGTCTTTCCATGAAATCGGCACCCCGTCGAGCAATCCCAGGCGGTTCCCGGTTTGCGCCCTTTCTGCGGCGGCGGACGCTTCTGCTCGCGCCCGTTCAGCAGTCACGGCAGAGTAGATGCGGTCACGCAGAGGATGCAGATTGATTGCGTCAAGATAAACTTCGGTCAGGCGGGTGGGATCAATCTCGCCCTTTCCGATACCCCTGCCAAGCTCGCTTGCGGATTGATAAAGCCATTCCTCTGACATCATGCACCCCATTCAAAGTTCAAACCGGACGGTAACGGTGCATTCGCCAATGGACAATCCCGATTGAAAGATCATATTTAGCCTTATGATATCCCAAACCGATATTCTGATTGCAGGCGGTGGTCTGAATGGCCCAGCACTGGCATTGGCACTTGCCAATGGTGGTTTCAGCGTGACGATTATTGACGCATTGCCTTTGTCAGACCGTGAAACCGATGATTTTGACGGGCGCGCCTATGCGCTGGCATTGGCAACAAAACAGATGCTTGGTGCGATTGGTGTCTGGCCTCGCGTTGCTGAATACAGCCAGCCAATCCTTGATATTGTCGCCAGCGACGGTCGCCCGGGCGAAGGGGCAGCGCCCTGGTATTTGCATTTCGATCACCAGGAAATCGAAGAAGGCCCGATGGGTTTCATGCTGGAAGACCGGTATTTGCGCCGTGCCCTGCTGGAGATGGTCGCGGCGCATCCCAGGATTACCCAGATCAACCAACGCCGCGTTGTCGCGCAGAGGGCTGAAGCGGATCACGTTGAAATCACGCTGGATGACGCGCAGACCCTCACCGGACAGTTGTTGATCGGCTGTGATGGGCGTGACAGTGAAACAGCGCGTCGCGCCGGGATCAGTCGCACCGGCTGGGGGTATGAGCAAACGGCACTTGTCGGGGTCATTCAGCACGAACTGCCTCATAACGGAGTGGCCTATCAGTTTTTTATGCCGTCAGGCCCTTTGGGTATTCTGCCGCTTCCGGGCAATCGCAGCTCGATCGTCTGGGCCGAAACCACCGAGCGCGCCAACTGGATCAATACATTGTCGGATGCGGATTATCTGGCCGAACTGCGCCCTGCATTCGGTGAGTTCCTTGGCAAGATCGCTCTGGAAGGGGAGCGCTTCTCCTATCCGCTGAAGCTCACCATCGCCAACAGCTTTGTCGGGCCGCGACTGGCACTGGTGGGCGATGCGGCGCATGGAATGCACCCGCTGGCGGGGCAGGGGCTTAACATGGGGCTCAGGGATGTAGCCGCGCTGGCCGAGGTTCTGGTTCTGGCCAAACGGCGCGGAGAAGACATATCTTCGCCCTTGGTTCTTGATCGCTATCAGCAATGGCGCCGGTTTGACACCACGACGATGGCGATGGCGACGGATGGTATTAACAAACTGTTTTCAAACGATAATCCCCTGCTCAGGGCCGGGCGCGATCTTGGCCTTGGGCTGGTCAATTCGATGCCTGGTCTGCGCCGCGGCCTGATCAGACAGGCAGCAGGGCTGACCGGTGATTTGCCGCGACTGATGCAGGGCCGGGCGATATGATAGCTCGGGAAGGCGTCATTCCAGCTCCCGTGCCTCATCAACCAACATCACCGGAATGCCCTCTCTGATCGGGAAAGCAAGTCCTGCATTCTTGGAAACCAATTCCTGCGCCTTGGCATCGTAAAAGAGCATTCCATGCGTCACCGGACAAACCAGCGCTTGGAGCATTTTCGGGTCAACCGCCTGTTTGGTATCGCTCATTGCAAGGTTCCTTCCTCACCGCCGCTGGCCATTGCAAATTCTATCAGCGTGACCAGTGTTTCGCGCCGGTCAGCCAAAGTTGGGGCCTCAAGCAGAGCTTGTTTGTCTTCGATGTCAAAGGGGCACATCATTGAAAGCGAGTTGATCAGCAGTTCTTCATCAGCCTTTTCAAGGCTTTCCCAATCTGAATTGAGCCCCGTAACTTCAAAAAACTTGCCGAGCCTGTCAAGAAATTCTTTACGATCAAAACCGGGGTCTTTTTCTGATTTTCCAAGATCCCGCTCAAAACTTCCCCAGTCGATGTCAGCTCGCATATAGGGTGTAAAACCCTTGTGAAGCTCCTTGATGCGAAACCGCGAAACACCACCAAGCGTAATCATGTAGCGCCCGTCAGCCGTTTCAGAAAAAGCGACAACACGCCCGGCACAGCCGATGGAATGCAGGTGCTGCTCTTCCTCGTCAGACGGGGTTTCCATTGGTTGCACCATGCCAATCAGCCGGTGCGAGCTTTTCAGCGCATCCTCGAGCATCGCCAGATAACGCGGCTCAAAAATGTTCAATGGCAGGCGGGCGCGTGGTAATAAAAGCGCCCCTGGCAACGGAAAAACCGGGATCGAATCCGGCAGATCAGCGGGGTTGAACATGCTTGCCAGACTAGCTCGTTTTCAGGGTCAGGCAAAGATCAACGATGAAAGCTTGCGCCGCCCGTTAAGGACAATCGGATCCTCAGGTTTCAGCGCATCAAAAATCTTAAACAGCTGGGCCTTTGCAGCGCCGTCGTTCCACTCGCGGTCGCGACGAAACAGGTTCAGCAATTCATCGATTGCGGCTTCATTGTCACCTGTTGCTGCAAGCGCTGTTGCCAGATCAAAACGCGCCTGATGATTGTCGGGCTCCGCTTGGACAACCGCTCGCAGCTCTCCAACCGGCCCGGCATCGGCAGCAGCTTCGGCAAGGTCGATCTGTGCCTTAATCGCTGCAATTTCGGGGGCTTCGGCGATCTTTTCGGGTACGTTCTCCAGTAGGGCCTTGGCCTTGTCTGAATCTTCGAGCGCCAGATGCGCCCGCACCAGACCAGCATAGGCCGCAGCATTGCCGGCATCTTCACCAAGAATAGCCGCATAGGTTTCAGCCGCGTCCACCGCAGCGCCCGAGGCCAGCATTTCGTCAGCCGCTACCAGGGCCTCCGCCAGCCCGTCACTGCCCGAAAGCGCGGCAAGCTTGCCGACAAACTCGGTGATCTGCGCAGGTGTTTGATTGCCCATGAAACCGTCAACCGGCTGGCCATCGGAAAAGGCATAAACAGCGGGGATGGACTGAATACGCATTTGCTGGGCAATCGCCTGATTCTCGTCAACATTGATCTTGACCATGCGAACCTTGCCATTGACCGCCTGAACGGCCGCTTCCAGCGCAGGGCCAAGGCTTTTGCACGGCCCGCACCAGGGTGCCCAGAAATCAACGATCACCGGAACGTCCTTGCTTGCCTCGATCACGTCCTGCATGAACGTGGCTTCTGATCCATCGACAATCAGATCGCCTGCGGGCTGATCGCCGCCATTACCCATTTCAAGCATTGCGCTTTCTCCACGTTTCGCCAATGGCCTCTATTTAGGGTGCCTTTTGCCAAGCCCCAAGGGCAATCGCAAGTCAGAGATCAAATGCCGCAAAAACGGGTGCATGATCGGAGGGTTTTTCCCACCCGCGCACATCGCGCAGAATTCGGCTGGAATGACCGGCAGAGGCGATATCCCCACTGGCCCAGACATGATCCAGCCGTCGGCCTTTGTCAGCCAGGGCCCAGTCGCGTGCCCGGTAAGACCACCAGGAATAGAGCTGCCCTTCGGGGATATCGGCGCGGGTTACATCCATCCAATCGCCGGCATCCTGAGTTTCCGCCAGATGCTCCACCTCAATCGGTGTGTGACTGACGACTTTCAATAGCTGTTTATGCGACCAGACATCATCTTCGCGCGGAGCGATGTTCAGGTCACCCACCAGAATCGAGTTTTTTGGTTTGTTGGCGCGAAAATGATCCCGCATCTCAGTCAGGTAATCCAGCTTCTGGCCGAATTTGACGTTTGTTTCACGGTCAGGCACATCCCCTCCTGCCGGGACATAGAAATTGTGGATGACTACCCCGTTTTCCAGTTCCCCTGCCACATGACGGGCGTGCCCGAGCGAGACAAAATCAAACCGCGCGACCTCTTTGATCGGCAGTCTGGAAAGGATCATCACGCCATTATACCCTTTTTGCCCGTTGGCGATCATGTGGTTGTAGCCAAGGGAGGCAAACCCTTCGGTTGGAATTTTTTCCACCGGCGACTTGCACTCTTGCAGGCACAGGATATCCGGGCCTTGTTCTTTTAGCAATTTCAATACGATAGGTTCACGCAAGCGGACCGAATTGATGTTCCAGGTGGCTAGGGTGAAGGGCATTTTGAACCTCGTTTTCGCGAATTTGCTGAATGACTTTATTGCCTGGTTCCTGTTGGGGCAACCATGGCTTCATTGTTTCAGAAATACTCATATCGTGGCGATTGAGTATTTGTGAAACAATGATGGCTGGCCCGAACGTGCGGTCCGGGCCAGCCCTGTACTAAAGGTGTGTTCTGTCAGGCCACCAGCCGATAGCCGCCACTTTCCGTCACCAGCAACCGCGCATTTGAAGGATCGGGTTCGATCTTCTGGCGCAGCCGGTAAATATGGGTTTCCAGCGTGTGTGTCGTGACGCCTGCGTTATACCCCCAGACTTCGTGTAGAAGCACATCGCGTGCAACCACGCCATCGGTGGCGCGGTAGAGGAATTTCAGAATGTTGGTTTCCTTTTCGGTCAGCCGGATTTTTCGGTCTTCCTCGGTCACAAGCATTTTGGTGGCTGGCTTGAACGTATAGGGGCCAAGCTGGAAAACGGCGTCTTCGGACTGTTCATGCTGGCGCAGCTGAGCCCTGATCCGCGCCAGAAGCACCGGGAACTTGAACGGTTTGGAAACATAATCATTTGCCCCGGCATCAAGACCGAGAATAGTATCGGCATCGGTGTCGTGCCCGGTAAGCATCACGATCGGGCATTTGACACCTTGTTTGCGCATCAAACGGCAAAGCTCGCGCCCATCCATATCGGGCAGACCGACGTCGAGAATGACCAGATCGTAAATCGCCTCCTTGGCTTTTTCGAGCCCTCGCGCCCCGTCTTCAGCCTCGAACACATCGAAATCTTCGGTCAGCACCAGCTGGTCAGCCAAAGCTTCGCGCAGGTCTTCATCATCGTCCACCATCAGGATTTTCTTGACATTGGCCACAGCAACACCTCTTTCGCATTTTCCTGATCCTAGAGATGTGGGCAGAACCGTCTTTCGACAAGTTTTTGCCACGCCCTCTCACAGGCTCGTGTCAAATTTGAGGGAAATGTTTCATATTCGCCGGGAGCGGGATATAGGAAAGTTCTGAATTGTAACAATGAGGCCGCCCCAATGGCGCTAAGGCTAAGCATTACAGAAAAGATCGCCCGCGTCAGGGCGGATCTGCGCATGGGTGTTGGGGTTGTTCTGATGTCAGGGGATCGTGCATCCCTTGTTTTTGCTGCGGAAACCATGACAGCAGATCGCCTGGCCGAGGTGCGAAATCTGGAATTGGATTTAACCCTGTCGATAACCGCCCGCCGGGCCGAAACGTTGCGGGCAAGGGCCTATGATGGTGATATTGCACGGCTTTTGGTGCCCAAGGAAGCGGATATTTTGTGGATTTCCGGTATTGCCGATCCATCTGGAGATCTGATGAACCCAATGAAGGGGCCTTGCCACAGCCGCCGGAATGGTGAGGCGGATATTGACCGCGCCGCAATCGCTCTTTGCAAGCGCGGGCGATTGTTGCCATCTGCCCTCAGCATGCCACTTGAGGATGGCGCGTCTTTTGCCGCCGAATTTGATCTCAGCACATTTGATATTGGAGAAGCTGGTGACGAGTTGGCCGACAGCAGCCCGCTAGACGAAGTTACCGCCGCCCGCCTGCCGTTGGCGGTTTCAGAGGCAGGAAGGCTCCATATTTTTCGCCCAAAAGATGGCGGAGAAGAGCATATCGCGGTTGAAATTGGCCGACCTGACCGAGCTGAAGCGGTTTTGGCACGATTGCATTCAGCCTGTTTTACAGGAGACCTGCTTGGGTCGTTAAAATGCGACTGTGGCCCTCAACTAAGGGCTGCGCTGTCTCAGATTGGAGAAGAAGGGAACGGCGTGCTGCTTTATCTCAATCAGGAAGGCCGCGGGATTGGTCTTGCCAACAAGATGCGTGCCTATTCGTTGCAGGATCAGGGTTTTGATACGGTGGAGGCCAATCACCGGCTTGGGTTTGAGGATGACGAGCGCGATTTTCGCCTTGGCGCAGAAATATTGGCAAGTCTTGGGTTTTCTTCTGTCAGGCTGATGACCAATAATCCTAAAAAGATAGCAATGATGAGCGCCGCCGGGATTGAAGTGGTTGAACGGGTGCCTCTTCAGGTTGGAAGAAATGCCCATAATGAAGACTATCTCGACACCAAGGCAAAAAAGAGTGGGCATTTGCTGTGATTCCCCGTGCGCATGATCTGGTCATCACACGGTGGGGTGCCAGATATCGCGGAGATTTCTTCCCTTGTTCTGTGGGGCGCGGTGGAATTGGTAAAAAATTTGGGGAGGGGGATGGAATCACCCCCATTGGCACATGGCGCATCGTTGGATGTGGGTTCAGAGCCGACCGGGTTTCACTCGCGGCACCGCATTTAGGTTCCCGCCCGATCAGAATCACAGATATTTGGTCCGATGATCCGGAAGATCCCGCCTATAACCACGGGTATTCTGCCAGAAACCACCCGTTTTCGCATGAAGCCTTGTGGCGGGCGGACCCTCTTTATGATGTCTTTGCGATTCTTGATTTCAACTGGCCGAAAGCCGTGCCGGGAAGAGGTTCGGCAATCTTCCTGCATCGATGGAGAAAACCCAGGCACCCAACGGAAGGTTGTGTGGCTTTTGCTCCGGAGGTTCTGAGTTACATTCTATCAACCTGGACCCCTGTTTCGCGGGTCGTGATCAGGTAGGGTGTTTGCTCAAACCGTTTAGAAAAGGGGCGCGTCTTAACCGTATTCGCGCGCGCCGAATATTGCCGATCCAACGCGCACATGGGTCGCGCCAAAGGCGATGGCCTTTTCAAAATCAGCGCTCATTCCCATGGAAAGACTGGTCAACCCGTTGCGGGCGGCGATCTTGCGCAAAAGGGCGAAATGCAATGATGCTTCTTCGTCAATTGGTGGGATAACCATCAACCCCAGAATCGGCAGATCCATGGCCCGGCATTCCTTGATGAAATCGTCAGCATCGGATGGGAGGATGCCGGCTTTTTGCGGTTCCTCACCTGTATTCACCTGGATGAATAATTCTGGGCAGGCTCCGCGCGCTTGAACTTCATTGGCCAATTTGCGGGCCAGTTTGATGCGGTCAATGGAATGGATGACATCGAACAGATCCAAGGCTTGTCTCAGTTTGTTGGTTTGCAGAGGGCCAAGCAGGTGGAGCTCGACGCCGTCAAAGCGTTCCCGAAACTCAGGCCACTTACCGGCCGCCTCCTGCACCCTGTTCTCGCCAAAAATGCGATGCCCTTCTGCAAGCGTTGATTCGATCCGCGCTATGGGCTGCACTTTGGATACTGCGATCAAATGGGTTGAGCCAATTGGTTTGTCGGCCTTTTCTTCAGCCGTGTGCACCCGTTCCTGAATGTCGGTCAGAGACATGCCTTACCTCAATACTTGTCCGCCCTAGTATATGTGCCGGACAGGGGTCGACACGGAACCCCAAAAAAGAAAAGAGCGGGCCTAAGCCCGCTCTTTCCGATCAACAAATCCGTAAGGATTAGAAGTTGAATTGTGCGCCTGCAGAAGCGAATGAAGTTCCGCCAAGGCTCCAAAGAGCTACAGAAGCAGTCACACCGCCACCCAAGCTTGTGCTGTACTCAGCACCATAGGTAGTAGCACCGGAGAGATTTGTGCCGGCGTAGCCGTACAAAGAGCCGTTACCCGTGCCGTAAGTTACATGTGCAATGTAACCGGTACCTGTGGAGTTCATCGCGGTACGAAGGCCGAGTGTTGCTGAGCCAGCGTCAAACGAGATGTTGAGCCATGTTGTCGGCGTTGTCGCATCAAGCGCATAGCCAGCGCCAACAGTTGCTGTACCCATCGAGAAGTTGGCTGCGATTTCAGTGTTGTTACCGTTGCCGCCCGAAATAGAAACATTCGCGCTACCCAGCGTGAAGTCCAAGCGAACTTGGTTGATACCGCCACTAGTCGAGGAGTTCGAAGTGTGGTTACCAAAGCTGTTGTCTGCCAAGTCAGCACAGGAACCAGCGAAGCCAACGCCGCAACCCCAGATGTTCGCTGCTGCTGCAACCGCACCACCAGTGTTACCCATGGTCAGGGTCATGGTGCCGTTGGAAACCCAAACGGAGTGACCTGATACAGCAGCTGACACACCACTACCAGTTGGCCCAACCTGGGTTGACTGGATGCGTGCCCATGCGCCGAATGACAGACCGCCATCGGTTTCGGTCGAGCCAGTGATGCTCAGACGGAAGCGAGAGTAAGTAGCAGCGCCAACGCCGCCAGTGTAGATGATACCCATGCGGCCATAGCCGCTAAGGGATACGTCAGCGGCTGCAGCGCCTGCGAGCAGGGTGAGTGCTGATGTAGTGAGAAGAACTTTTTTCATTGTTTTCCCTCGTTAAAGTTAAAGGTGCACCTCAATTCAGGGAATCCAAATTGAGTGGATTGATCAATCCCAGTTTGGGCCGTTTTGGTCAAGCAAGTGGAAATGTATTTCGGCAATGTTGCGCTCAATGGTGCAGACTTGCCACAGTACCTGAGGGGCCTGCAATCAGCGATGTTTCAAAAACGCTTGTTAGATTCCTGTCAAGCCGATACTAACGAACTAAGTTGTATTTCAATGCCTATGGAGGACATTACGTTGTCCCGAGTTGCACGATTTCTGGTTCTTGTCGTCATGGCCGCCTTGCTGAGTGCCTGTGGAGGCAGTGGCTTTCTCAAAGGCAAGGGCTCTGACGGTGATGGATACGATGCGCGTGATCCTCGTGATATCGCGAACAACGATAGAGGCAAGATCTGGGATATCTTCAACAATAATGACGACCCGAACGTCACCATAGGCGTCAACAAATATATCTGGAATGCCACTCTGGACGTTCTCTCGTTTCTTCCTGTCGAAGCGGCAGATCCATTTTCTGGTGTAATTGTAATGGGTTGGGGGCGTCCTAAAGGATCGAATCGCAGCTATCGTGCAACCGTGTACATTCAGGATCCGGCATTGGACGCCCGGTCATTGCGGGTGGCGCTGGTCACCAAATCAGGCCCTGCCAATCGCGACACAATCCGCGCCATTGAAGACGCAATCCTTACCAGAGCGCGGCAGATTCGCATCGCTGACGGCAAGCTATAGACCTTCCCCACGAATTCGAATTATGAACGTTGCAGGGCCTAGGAATCCGGGCTATCCTGCTGAGCTTTGACAAGGAATAAAGTGATGTCTCGCTACAACGCACGTGTGGTCGAACCCAAGTGGCAAGAAGCCTGGGACGAGGCTGAACTATTCAAAGCTGTGCGCGATCCGTTGCGGCAAAAATACTATGTCCTTGAAATGTTTCCCTATCCCTCCGGGCGCATTCATATGGGGCATGTGCGCAACTATACGATGGGAGATGTCGTCGCCCGTTACAAATCTGCAACAGGTTTTAACGTGCTGCATCCGATGGGCTGGGATGCCTTCGGGATGCCCGCAGAAAACGCGGCGATGGATAAGGGGGCGCACCCCGGCGAGTGGACCTATCAGAACATCAAAGACATGCGCACCCAGCTCAAACCCATGGGATTGAGCATTGACTGGTCGCGTGAATTGGCGACCTGCGACCCTGAATATTACGGCCAGCAGCAGTCAATGTTCATCGATATGATGGAAAGTGGCCTGGTTTACCGCAAGAACGCGGTTGTGAACTGGGATCCCGTCGATATGACGGTTCTGGCAAATGAACAGGTTATCGATGGCAAAGGCTGGCGGTCGGGCGCGGTTGTCGAACGCAAGGAACTGACCCAGTGGTTTTTCCGCATATCCGACTTTTCCGCCGAATTGCTGGTGGCGCTGGATGGGTTGGACGGCTGGCCGGACAAGGTCCGCCTGATGCAGCAGAACTGGATCGGCAAATCCCGTGGGCTGGAATTCAGCTTTGATCTGGTCGATCGCCCCGATGCGATCGAAGTTTATACGACTCGTCCCGATACGTTGCTGGGTGCAAGCTTTATCGGTATTTCCCCCGATCATCCACTTGCCAAAGAGCTGGAAGACGCGAATCCGGCGCTGGCTGAGTTCAATCGCGAGTGCCGTCGCACCGGAACTTCGACCGCCGAACTGGAAACAGCAGAGAAAAAGGGGTTTGATACCGGGCTCAGGGTCAGGCACCCGCTTGATCCCAAATGGGAACTCCCGGTCTGGGTGGCCAACTTCATTCTGATGGATTACGGCACCGGCGCGATCTTTGCCTGTCCGGCCCATGATCAACGTGATCTGGATTTTTGCCGCAAATACGATTTGCCGGTGATCGACACGTTCTTTGCGCTGGACCACGCCGAGCCGGTTGCTACCGAGGCTTTCGTGCCACCCAAAACCGAAACTGTGCAGTGGGTCGATCATTTTACCGGGTTGGACAAGGCAGCGGGTCAGGAAGCCATCGACGCGACAATCGATTTTGCAGAAGAGGCAGGCTGGGGCAAAGGCGTGATCAACTACCGCCTGCGCGACTGGGGGGCATCACGCCAGCGCTATTGGGGATGCCCGATTCCGGTCGTGCATTGTGATTCGTGCGGAGTGGTTGCCGAAAAGAAAGAAAACCTGCCGGTAAAACTGCCGGATGATGTCACTTTTGACAAACCCGGAAATCCGCTTGACTGGCATCCGACCTGGCGCGACGTATCCTGCCCCTCCTGCGGTAAACCGGCACGGCGTGAAACTGATACGATGGACACGTTTGTTGATTCCTCGTGGTACTTCGCCCGCTTCACTGCACCCCGCGCGACAACGCCGACCGTGGCCGAGGATGCGGAATACTGGATGAATGTCGACCAGTATATCGGTGGTATCGAACACGCGATCCTGCACCTGCTGTATTCCCGCTTCTTTGCCCGGGCGATGAATCTGACCGGTCATTTGCCGAAATCTGCGATTGAGCCGTTCAATGCGCTGTTCACGCAAGGAATGGTGACCCATGAGACCTATTCGACTCCGGGCAAGGATGGCCGCCCGGTCTGGCATACGCCGGATGAGGTGACTTTGTCCGAAGAGGGCGCGACATTGCGCGATACCGGTCAATCCGTCGATATCGGCCCAATCATCAAGATGTCTAAGTCAAAGAAGAACGTTGTCGATCCCGAAGATATCATTGATCAATACGGTGCCGACACCGCACGGTGGTTCGTGATGTCCGACAGCCCGCCCGAGCGCGATGTGGAATGGACAGCTGCAGGCGCTGAGGCAGCGTGGAAACACCTGCAGCGTATTTGGCGTTTGACCGAGGAAATTGGCGAAGCACCGGAAGATGGCACAGCCGACGAGGCGCTGGAAAAAGCCACGCACAGAGCGGTTGATGAAGTCACCAAGGGAATAGAGGGGTTTGCCTTCAACAAATCTGTCGCCAAGTTATACGAGTTTACCAACACACTGGCGAAATCATCGGCAGGGGCCACCGCCAAGCGCAAGGCCATGATGGTCATGGCGCAGATGATGCAGCCGATGACGCCGCATCTGGCCGAAGAGGTCTGGCAGGCTCTGGGCGGTGAGGGGCTAGTTGCAAAGGCCGCTTGGCCCAAGGCCGATCCAGCAATGCTGGTCGATGATACGGTCGTTCTGCCGATCCAGATCAATGGCAAACGCCGCTCTGAAATCACGGTCGCCAAGACTTTGGCAAAAGAAGAGGTTGAAAAACTGGTTCTGGCCGATGATGCTGTGGTCAGGTTTCTGGCAGGCAATCCTGTGAAGAAGCTGATCGTTGTACCGGGCCGGATCGTCAATGTTGTCATCTGATCGCCGAAAGTTCTTAATTACCCTCGGGGTGTTGCCACTGGCAGCCTGCGGATTTACGCCTGTTTACAAAGAAGGCGCTGCTGCGCGGGGCCTTATGGGCCAAATCCGGTTCAACCTGATTGAATCGCGCGAAGGCTTTCTGATGCTTGAGCGTCTGGAGAACCGGCTTGGCGCTCCTTCAGCAAACAGTCGCTATGCTGCTGAGATTGTCCTTGAGATTGAAGAAGTAGTCCTGACGTTGACCGCAGCCACTTCGCTTGAGCGAATTACCGTGAATGGCACCGCAACGCTAAAGGTGAAAGATATCGCAACCGGCGAAGAGGTGTTTTCTGACAAGCTGCGCGAGACCACTGGCTATTCCAGCAGTTCCGAAACCGCCGTCAGCGTTTCTGTGAAACGCGATGCGCATGAACGTCTGGTGCTTTCGCTTGCGGATAAAATCGTTTCACGCCTCAGTTCGACCGCCAATAGCTGGGCAACATGAAGCTCTCTGGGCGCGAGGCGGTCAGGTTTTTCGAAAAACCTGAAACCGGGCGTGCTGGAATGTTGATCTATGGCCCGGATCCGATGCGGGTGGCGCTCAGACGCCAGCAGATGATCGCTGCTCTGATTGGTCCTGAGGGTGAGAAAGAGATGCGCCTCACGCGGCTCACTGGGGCTGACCTGCGCAAAGACAGCTCTCTTTTGTCAGATGGAATGAAAGCGCAGGGATTTTTTCCCGGGCCGCGGGTGGTGTTTGTTGAAGACGCAACGGACAGTCTGAGCAAAACGATCAGCGCCGGTCTTGACGATTGGCAGGATGGCGATGCCTTCTTTGTTGTCACGGCAGGGCAACTGAAAGCGCGGGCAAGTCTGCGCAAGTTGTTTGAAGGGCATTCGAATGCCTATGCGGCGGCTGTCTACACCGACCCACCTTCGCGCAGTGAAATCGAAGTGATGGTAGCAAAGGCGGGAATAAAGGCGGTGGACTCTGGCGCCATGAATGACCTTATCACCTTATCGCGCGAGCTTGATCCTGGTGATTTTCAGCAAACGATCGAAAAACTTGGGCTTTATACGCTGGCAGCCGACGCACCGATCAGTAGCGCTGACATTGCCGCTGTTGCGCCGCTTTCAAGCGAGGCTGCACTGGATGATGCTCTGCACCTGATTGCTGAGGCCCGTTTTGGTGAGGTCGGGCCGATCATGCACCGGCTTGAGGGTCAGGGAATGAATCCGACAACGATCTGTATCGGCGCAACCCGGCATTTTCGGGCACTTCACGTGGCGGCAAGCCATCCCAAAGGCGTTGAGGCTGGTCTTGCGGCCACGCGCCCACCGGTTTTTGGGCCGCGCCGTGACCGCATGGCCCGTCAGGCACGAACGCTAGGAACACGGCGGATTGAGAATGCGCTGATGATCCTCACCGACACGGATCTTGACCTGCGCAGCTCGCGCCCTGTTCCGGCCCGTGCCATGCTGGAACGCGCGTTCATCAAAATTGCCATGCTGGCCAGATAGTCAAAGGATTGACCATGTACAAACTGCTGGGAAACAAAAAGAGCCGCGGGTTCAGGGTCTTGTGGGCGCTGGAGGAAATGGAGCTCCCTTATGAGTTCGTGTCGGTATCCCCTCGGTCGGATGAGGTTCGGGCCTATAATCCATCGGGTAAGATTCCGGTGTTTCTCGATGGTGATGACGTCATTTTGGACAGTGTGGCGATTGTGCAGTATCTGGCCGACAAGCATGGCAAGCTTACCTATCCTGCCGGAACTATCGAACGGGCTCATCAGGACGGGTTCATGCAATTCGCCTGTGATGAAATGGACGGGGTATTGTGGACCGCTGCACGCAACACATTTGTGTTGCCAGAGGAAAAGCGAGTCGCGGAAGTCAAACCGACCCTGCGCTGGGAATACGCCCGCTCAATGAAGATTCTGGCTGATCGGCTGAGCGATAGGGAGTTCCTGATGGGGGATGAATTTACGGTCGCTGATATCGTGACGGCCCATTGCGGAACCTGGGCACGCAATGCCGGGTTTGAGTTTGATCAACCGGTGGTCAGCGACTATATCGACCGGGTGATTTCACGACCCGCGCATAAGCGCGCCCGGGAGGCCTGATAATTCTGAAGAGAGTCAGATGGCTCACGGCAAAAGGCCGAGAATCTCCTGATGAAGGCTTTCGGGAATGAATATCCCCTCGTCAGCCGTTTTTTTGCGACTGTTAAACCTGCGTTCACCCGGCAGTCTAGTCCCGTCCTGTGCCAGTATTTCCGTGAACAGTTTTTCACCATGTGCAAGAAATCCGTCAGGATCGCCGAATTTTGCAGGATCAAGGGCGATGATAAGTTCACCACCCTTTGGTGGTCCGCCTTTGCCGGCGTCGTCTTCCGCCGATTCCAGGCTCAGGAACTCCCCGATCAGAGGGCCTGCCAGCAGTTCAACCATCATCGCAAGTGAGGCGCCCTTATATCCGCCAAATCCAAGTTGTGCGCCTTTCAGCACGACATTCGGATCAGTCGTTCCTTCCCCTTTCGGGCCGATACCGGCGGTTTCCGGAACGCTGTGACCATCTCGTGCAGCGATCTGAATTTCACCCCGCGCCATCGCTGACGACGCCTGATCAAACACCAGAGGAGGTGCGTCCCTGCGCGGCCATGCAAAGCCCATCGGGTTTGTTCCAAACAGCGCTTTGATACCACCCGCAGGCGCGACATAAGGATAGGACGCTGTGACCGCGATGGCACAGAGGCCGTCCATCGCCAGTGCCTCCACTTCGGGCCACATCGCAGCGATGTGGAACATGTTTGTGAATGCCAGCGCAGCAATGCCGTTTTGCCGCGCGCAATCAACCATTGGCCCATGCGCGATCTGCTGGCCCAGCGGGGCAAAACCGGCGTCGCCATCAACCCGGATCACCGCAGGGGCCAGGGGTTCCAGCTTGGGTTCTGCCTTGCCGTTAACACGACCGGAGCGGACTCCGGACACATACCAAGGCAGGCGAAACAGGCCGTGCGACTGGCAGATATCCCGCTCGGCTTCGATCATCCTGTCGGCTGCTGCGCGGGCGTTTGCTTCATCGCAGCCGTTGGCCAAAAGGCATGAAAGCGCCAGATCGTGCGCCTGGGAAAGTGTGAGGTTAACCTGGGTCATGGGATCCTCGGAAAATGATGGGTCAGCGGAGACTGGCATAACCATACTGACACAGCAAGGTTTCAGCGGCGCAGAAATCCGGCGACCGGCAACCCGGCCATGATCACAAACACGCCCACAGAGGCTTGCCAGACTTGCCCATGCACGAAGGATTGCCCAATTTACCTTTGTAACGAATAGTGGCCTCGCAAGGAGGGTGGTGGATGGGTGTGATGATCAAGGGGGTCTATCAGGTTGATGATCCAGAACCTGACACTGAAGCCTCGGGCACCTACAAGCGAAGCGCAAGTACGATTCGCAACTGGATTACCCGGGATGGGTCCGCGGGGCCGACCGGCAAATCGGGGTTTCCCATGGAAAGCGGGCGCTACCATCTGTTTGTTGCCTGGAACTGCCCGTGGGCACATCGGGCCTTGCTGGCGCGGGTTATTAAAGGGCTGGAAGAGGACATATCAGTTTCATATGCCTGCCCCAGACGGACCGGGCAGGGGTGGGTTTTTGATGAAACCGGGGCACACGCTGATACATTGCTGGGTGTTCGCGCCGTCCATGAAATATATGCTCTTGCCGATCCGGTCTATACCGGGCGGATCACTGTGCCTGTTTTGTTTGACAAGCAATCCGGACGCCCGGTCAGCAATGAATCCGCTGATATTGTGCGCATGTTAAATGAGATGGGGGATCAAGTGATCGACCTTTACCCGGCTTCACTAAAGCAACAGATCGATGCGTGGAACGCCTTGATTTATCCGACCCTCAACAATGGGGTCTACCGCGCCGGGTTTGCCCGCACCCAGCCAGCCTATGACGAGGCCGTTGCTGAGGTTTTTGCAACGCTTGAAAAGATCGAAACCCGGCTCGCCACTTCAAGATATCTAACCGGCGAACACTTGACCGAAGCTGATTTGCGCCTGTTTCCGACACTGGTTCGGTTTGACGTTGCCTATCACTATGCGTTCAAGTGCAATCTTCACCGGCTTGTCGACTATCCCAACCTCTGGGCCTATGCGCGCTCGATTTATCAGATGCCTGGCATTGCGGGTACGGTGGAATTTGACATCTACAAACAGGGGTATTTTTCACCGTCCGAATTGCGAAACCCGCTCGGGATCATACCGGTTGGCCCCGTGACGGATTGGTCGGAGCCTCACGGTCGGGATTGACCCTTCTGAAATCAGTAGATAACGTCCGGGCAGCTCAAGTCGGCAGGCAGTGAGCTTTAATCGGTGTGTGCCATGACATCCCCTCGTTTCCGTCGATAAAGGAGGCCGTTATGGAAACCAGTCATCAAGTGACCCCCCGCAGGCGTGGCCGAGGCACGCCGAAACCAGTTGCCGCAACACCCGATGCGTTTACCCTTTCCGCAGCGCGGCCACCGCGCCCCTCTTTCGGCTTTCTTAGCGAAGGCCAGATCGCTGAACTCAAAGATCGTGTTTTTGATTTGTTGCAGGATTACGGCGTCGTCGTCATCCATCCGGAAGCGCAAAAGGCGCTTAAGCAGGCCGGGGCAAAAGAAGGGAACGATTCGGATCGTTTGAAACTGCCCAAAGAGCTGGTTCAGCAGGCGCTAGCCGAGGTGCCGAAATCGGTTTCTCTTTACGGTAAGCAATCCCGGTTTGATGTGCATTTGCCGCGCAAAGACGCCGGATTCGTGATGCGCACCGGGACCGGCGCACATGGCTATGTCGATCCCCGTGATGCCAAATACCGAGACCTCGATCTGAAGGCTGTGCGCGAAATAGCTGCGGTTGGGTCAGGGCTCAATCAGGTTGGTTTTCTCGCCCATCCGTTTGTTGCCGGGGTTCCCGAGATTACGGCGGACATCCACTCGTTTTCCACGATGGTCAGTCACGCGAACAAGCATTGCTGGATTCAGCCTTATGGCAAAGATAATGTCGAATACCTGATCAGAATTGCGGCCATTGCTGCCGGGGGGGAAGACGCTTTGCGCGCTCGGCCTCTGACCTCGATGATCACCTGTTCTTTCTCGCCGCTCGAGTTCAAATACATGGATACCGAGGTGATCATTCAGGCGGGTCGAAACAACATCCCGCTTCACCTTTGTTCGCTGCCTTCAGCTGGGGGTACGGCCCCGCTGACGACAGCCGGAATGGTGCTGATGGCGGCGGCTGAAATCGTATCGATGGTGACGATCGCCCATGTTCTGGCCCCAGGCACACCGGTCATTGCGACACCTTTGATGTTCACTCTGGACATGCGCACCGGATCAGCCCTGCAATCCTGCCCGGAATCGCTGCAGGCGGCCAGCATGGCCATTCAGATGATGAAACAAGGGTTTGGCTTGCCCGCACATACCTATGGGTCGGGCTCTGACACACCGGATGTGTGCCACCAGTCAATGGCAGAACGCGCGCTGTTGAGTCAGACGGTCGTTTTGTCAGGGGCCGATGTATTGGGTGGTATCGGGCAGCTTGAATGTGCGACGGTTTTCAGCCCGGTGCAGGCCGTTCTGGACAATGAGGTTGGCGCGATGCTGCGCCGTTTCATCGAGCCGCCTGAAATCAGTGACACCAGTCTGAACTGGGAAGAGGTGTCTTCGATCAGAACCGGCGGGCATTTCCTTGACAGTGCGCATACTCTGGAATTGTGCCGCAACCAGCATACGCCCGATGTGTTTCTGCGCGAAGGGCGGGATGACTATGAGAAATCCGGTCGTCGCACTGCCTTTGATACCGCTCGAGAGAAGTCGCTTGAATTGATAGAGGCCGCCCCGGAGGAGGGGGTTTTGTCCGAGGATCAGCGCCGCGAGATTACCGAAGTTGTTGCGGCAGGGGACAAGTTTATCCTTGAACAAAATGCAGCGCCGGGTGCTGTGGAAGTGATCTAAAACGGCCCGTACGGGTTCACTTGGCGCATAACGGTGCGGAATCCGGTTTTCCGGCAGCCGGATTCTGGTCACGCTGCGACGGTGATCCCCAACACGCGGTTGCGCCGGTTTTTGCAGTTGCGCTAATATGCATGAGTTTTGACCGGGTGTCGGCAAAACACAGACGAATGAATGCGGAATAACCTTATGGGTAAAACTCTGAACATCGCTCGGGCGCTGCGCAAAGGTGATGCGCTGGCAAAGAAGGGCGAAATCGCACAGGCGGCAAAGGTTTATTCGACCATTCTGGAAGGCTTCCCAAATAACGTGAAGGCGAAAAGGGCTCTTCGATCCCTTCAACCGGAATTAGCAAAGAAGGAGCCGGAGAACGACGCAGACGGCGCTGAAAATCTGACGGCAAAACCAATGCCGCGATCCCTTGGCGATCTGTCGCCTTTCGCCGATCCACTGGATCTTAAAACAATCAAGTCACGCACGCCGCCTGCGCCATCGCACGGGTCTGATATGCTGTCGGCTTCAAGCGGGGGTTACCAGAAGTCAAATCTGGCCGACCAGAAAGACGCTCTGGATCAGGTTAACAAGGGTCTGGAACAGCTTGAGCGAGGTCGCTTTGAATCCGCACTTGAAGGCTTCTCCAAGGCTGCTCGCTTAAATCCCGAACTCGCTGATGCCCATTTGCTGCGTGGGAGCGCCTTGAACTTGCTGGGGCTGCATGGTGAGGCGCTGGCCAGCATTGCTAAGGCCATCCAGTTGAAGCCGAATTCCGCGGAGACGTATTTTGAAAGCGGTATAAGCGCCAAATCTTTGGGGCAATTTGAAAGGGCCGTATCCGATCTCGGCAAGGCGATTCAGCTGGCTCCTGATTTCATGAAAGCGCATCTTTTGCTTGCCGAGGTACTACATGGGTTGGATCAGGGCGAGCAGGCTCTGGCCGAAGTTGCAAAGGCGCAGAAAATTGACCCGGACAATGCCGATGTCTACGCAACCCACGGATTGATCCTGCTTGAGCTTGGCAAGACTGAGGAAGCCGCGGATTCACTGGGCATCGCGCTTAAAAAGAACCCCGAACATTTCGTCGCTCTCGCTCATTTGGGGGGCATTAAACGGTTCACGGGCTCAGACCGGGAAGTGGTAATTGCCGAAAGAGCGCTGCGTAAGCCCGACATTTCAACTGCTGAAAAATCGCGAATTCACTTTTTCCTGGCGCAGGTGAGTGAGAACGCCGGAAACTACGCCGAAGCTTTTGCTCATTTGGTTGAGGGTAACCAGCTGAGAAAAGCGCACAGCATCAAATCCCAGATTGATTATTCAAAGGTTTATCGCCGCGTAAAATCAAACTTTGCAGGACCGCCGCCGCAACTTCCGATCAAGGACATGATCGCCAGCCAACAGACCGTCAGGCCGATTTTCATTGTGGGAATGCTGCGCTCGGGGACAACGCTGATTGAGCAGATATTGGCCAGCCATTCAGCCGTATATGGTGGTGGTGAGCTTTCGACGGTTTCAACGCTCATTGAAAGCATTGGTGGTGAAGCAGCCAGGGTCGATCAGGATAACCTAAGATTTGTCAGAGAGGGCTATCTTGCCGCTCTGGGAAAGATGAACACCGGCGCTCAATTTGTGACCGACAAGATGCCTCAGAATTTTGTGAATCTGGGGTTTCTGATTGCTTCAATGCCTGATGCCAAATTCATCCACACAAAACGAAGTGCAATGGCGACCTGCTGGTCCTGCTTTAAGCATAATTTTGGTGGCGAGCACGCGTTCAGCTACTCAATTGAAAGTGTTGCCGAATATTACAAACTCTATGTGGAAATGATGGATTTCTGGCAGGAGAAGTTTCCGGGAAAGATATACCAGCTTGACTATGAAAAGCTGACCGAAAACCAGGAGGAAGAGACGCGGAAATTGCTGGCGCATATCGGGCTGGATTGGGAGGATCAGTGCCTTGAGTTTCACAAGACAAAACGAAGCGTGCGCACGGTGTCGCTTCGACAGGTAAGGCAGGGCCTTTACAAGGGCAGCTCTGAGGCGTGGCGAAAATATGAAGAATTTCTGGACCCGATGACCGATCGGTTGGCGGGTTACTGATCGCGCGTTTTGGTCTCGCTCTAGTCACGGTCCATTTGCGATTGGCTGTGCGGAATGAGCCGATGGTTGCGGCGCGGCAAAAGCAGAAGGTGTCAACCTATTCCTGAGCAGCGCCAGCGGGTGTGACCTGAGCGTCAGGCGCATGGTGACATAGTCTTCAACCACATGTTCGCCTTCTGTCATTTCGGGCAAGGCAACACGGGGCTCAACAAGTCCTTCCCCCTCCAATGCACGGGCAAAAAGTGGCAATGGCTCTTTGCCGGTTATGGCGCGGGCCTGCCACTGGGCCTCGCGGCGGGAAAGGCCGAGGGCGGCGAATGCATCCGCTTCGGCCAGCGTGTACAAAAGCCGCGGCGAGGTGCCGGCGTGGCGCCAGACATCCTCGACCGTTTGATACCCGTTGCCGCGTGCAGCGGTGATCCAGGTTGCTTCTTCCTCGCGCATGGCCTTGATCTGGCGAAAGCCAAGGCGCAGGGCAAGCCCACCCTTGCCGTCGGGTTCCATCACATTGTCCCAGAACGAGGTGTTGATTGCGACCGGGCGAACCTCGACCTTATGTTCACGGGCATCGCGTACGATCTGGGCAGGCGCGTAGAACCCCATCGGCTGTGCGTTGAGCAAAGCACAGGCAAAAATGCCGGGATGGTGCTTCTTGATCCAGGCCGAGGCATAGACCAGCAGGGCAAAACTGGCGGCGTGGCTTTCGGGGAACCCATATTCGCCAAAGCCCTCGATCTGACTGAAACAGCGTTCGGCAAATTCAAGCTCATAGCCGTTCTTGAGCATGCCCTTGATGAATCGCTCGCGGAACAGATAGATCGTGCCGGATTTCTTGAATGTTGCCAGGGCCCGGCGCAGGCGGTCGGATTCTTCGGCCGAGAAGCCGGCACCGATGATGGCGATCTGCATCGCCTGTTCCTGAAACAGCGGCACCCCCAGCGTTTTGCCCAGCACCGCGCCCAGTTCGTCTGAGGGAAAGATCACCTTTTCTTCGCCGTTGCGCCGCCGGATATAGGGGTGCACCATATCCCCCTGGATGGGGCCGGGGCGGACGATGGCAACCTCGATCACCAGGTCATAGAAATTGCGCGGTTTCATGCGCGGCAGGAAGTTCATCTGGGCCCGGCTTTCCACCTGAAAGACGCCGATGGAGTCAGCCACGCACAGCATGTCGTAAACCGCCGGGTCTTCAGGTGGCAGGGTGGCGAGGTCATAATTCAACCCATGATGCTTTTGCATCAGGTCAAAGGCCTTCCTGATACAGGTCAGCATGCCAAGGCTCAGGACATCGACCTTCAGGATTCCAAGCGCGTCAATGTCATCCTTGTCCCAGCAGATCACCGTGCGGTCTTCCATCGAGGCATTTTCGATCGGCACCAGCTCATCCAGCCGCCCCTCGGTCATGATGAACCCGCCGACATGCTGGCTGAGATGGCGCGGG
Organism: uncultured Rhodobacter sp.; assembly: GCA_964567685.1. Lineage (GTDB taxonomy): Bacteria > Pseudomonadota > Alphaproteobacteria > Rhodobacterales > Rhodobacteraceae > UBA5972. Next base: position 28,054 of record CAZMNO010000004.1, read on the forward strand.
AACCCCCTGATCTGTCGGCAAAGGTCAAGAGTCTGCATCAGGCGCTTGTCTGTCGGGTCGAGCCCGATCTCCCTCAGACGGTCTTCAGGCAACCCACGACTTCCCCACCCCCAGAGCTGCGAGGATATCGCCGAGATCGTATCCTCGCTGAGCCCCATCGCCTTGCCGACCTCGCGGATTGCCCGTTTGCCGCGATAATGCACGACCGTGGCGCAAAGCCCGGCGCGGTGGCGGCCGTAGCGATCATAGATATGCTGGATCACCTCTTCGCGGCGCTCATGTTCAAAATCCACGTCGATGTCGGGCGGCTCATCCCGCGCTTCCGAGACGAAACGCTCAAACACCATCGTGCCGATTTCCGGGCTGACCGAGGTGACGCCAAGGCAATAGCAGGTCACGGAATTGGCTGCAGAGCCACGACCTTGACACAGAATGCTGCGCGAGCGGGCGAAATCGACGACATCGTTGACGGTCAGGAAATAGGGTTCGTATTTCAGCTTGGCGATCAGCGCCAGTTCATGCTCCAGCATCTTTTTCACCCGCTCCGGAGCACCTGCCGGATAGCGCCATTTGAGCCCGGCCCGGGCCAGCCGGTTCAATCGCTCAGCCGGGGTTTCACCGGGGGAGATTTCCGACGGGTATTCATAGCGGAGTTCATCCAGTGAAAATGTGCAGCGGGCCGCGATTTCGCCGGTGCGTCGCACCGCATCCTCAAACCCCTGAAACAGGCGCAGCATTTCGCTTTCCGAACGCAGGCGCTGTTCGGCATTGGTTTGGGCAGCACGGCCAAGCCAGTCAACGCGCACGCCCGTGCGGATGGCGGTCAGAACATCGGCAAGCTTGCGGCGCCGGGCGGCGTGCATGATCGGCGCGGCAGAGGCGGCGGGGGGAATGCCCAGTTCAGCCGCCAGTCGGCAGAGGCGGTGAAAGCGGGCATGATCCTGCCCGTCGTAATGGGTGGCCAGCAGCAGGTGGCACTGGCCGGGATGCCGCCGGATCAGGCGGCGCACCTGCTTGTGCCAGTCCCGGACCTGATCCGGGGCCTCTTTCCCCCCTTCGCGTGCGCCGTCGGCGCGAAGGATATCCGGCGGATGCAGCAGCATCTCCATCCCCGCCCCCCAGTCCAGCAGATCCCCGAGCCTGAGCAGGCACGCCCCCTTTTCCACCCGTTGCCGCCCCAGCGACAATATCCGACAGAGCCGCCCCCAGGCCGCCCGGTTGCGCGGCAGAACCGTCACCGCAAGCCCGTCTTCCATCACCAGCCTGGCCGCTGCCAGCAAACGGGGGATGTTGTGAATGGCTGCCGAGGGGCCGCCGGGTTCCGAGGTCGGGCCCCAAACGGGTGCGCGCGGCCCTATGGGGCCATCCTCTTCCATGCGGGAGCGCTCTTTGACCATACGCGCCACCTCGCGCAGTTCCACATGCGCCCGCACAATCCCCGCCACCGAGTTTTCATCCGCAATGGCCAGCGCGGGCATCCCCATCAGGGCCGTACTTTGGGCATATTCCTCGGCATGCGAACTGCCGGTGAGGAAGCTGAAATTTGAAGTTATGCTGAGTTCCGCGAAGGTCATGAACCTATTATATTCACGTTTTGTTCTCATGTGGAGTCGATTGTTATCTACCCTCGAAATCTCAGTTTCTCGGCTGTATTTTCATCATCAGATAGGTGTTGAAACGACAGAAATTCTCGGCTGAGCGAGTTTTTTCATTCAGTCGCTGATCCAGCCGCTCGCGACGGCGGGGGCTGAGAAAGAGGTTAAGAATACGGCGCAGGGTGCCACGCAGGAAGGGGTGTGAGTCGGTCAGGCCTTCATCGGCACGGCGAATGGCGTAACCGATGACGTTGAACAATTCCTGCTCAACGACGACAGTAGGGGCCACGGCTTTGGTTACGTCCTCCTCAAACACCACATCAAGCGGGTGCGCCTCCAGAAATTCGCGGAAATTCGCCAGCGAATGACCTCCACCGACGCGCGCGCCTTCCTTTTTATTCTGGTAAAATGCCTCGGTTCGAAAGCAATCCGAGACGATGATTACGCCGTCTGGTGCCAGTAACTGAGTCGCTTTGTTAAGTGCGGTTTCCACCGGGATATATTGAAAGCTTTCCGAAAACAGGCACAGATCAAAGCGCTGATCGGTGGTGAAATCTTCGAATGTGCTTTCATGGACCTTCGCGGACGGTCCGGCGTTTTCCCGGCATCGCTCTGCTAGAAACGCACTCGGGATCACGATGTCCACCTGATGACCAAGTGCCACCAACTTTTTTGCGGTTTCACCGGCGCCGCCGCCGATATCAAGAATGCACAAAGATTTGTCTGCAGGCAGTAGGCCAAACAGCTTTTCAGTATAGGCTTCCTGCGCCTGCCCGACATTAGCGGCACAAACGGGCAAGTCCTGATCCCACAGCCCGTAATGCAGGTTTTCGCGCCCAGTAAGGAATCTTGAGAATGCCAGACCGATATCAAGCCCGATCGCCCGCGTGTCGATCTTTTTTTGCCGCGCCATATTTGGTTTCCACCTATGGAAAACTGGATTTTCGCAGCAATACCTAAACTCAGGTGCCGTGGGAATAGCGGGGTGTCAGAATTATCCGACCTGAGCGTGAAACTCGCGGATCACCTGTTCGTACGTATCGCGTTTGAACGGAACAATGCGCGTCAGCAGATCTTCGGGTTGCAGCCAGCACCAGCGGCTGAATTCAGGATGTTTGGTCTGGATGTTGATGAGGCTGTCATCGCCCATAAAACGCATCAAAAACCAGCGCTGCTTCTGCCCGCGAAAGCGGCCATTCCACAGTTTCGGGACCAGATAATGTGGCAGATCATAGGGTATCCAGTCGGCCGTCTCTGCAATGACCTCAACAGCATGTTCGGGAATGCCGGTTTCTTCCTCAAGCTCGCGCAAGGCTGCATCTCGTGGGTCTTCGTCCCGCTCAACGCCGCCTTGCGGCATTTGCCAGGCATCAAGCGCGCTGTCGATGCGCTGACCTGCGAAGACCTGTCCGCGCATGTTGCAGATCATGATCCCAACGCAAGGTCGGTATGGCAGAGAAAAAATGTCGTCAGCGTTCATATTGCATTCTTCCAGTCCGCCTTGCTTATCCGGACAAGGCACCGCTACGCCGCCGGAAGAACCCGGCTGGCTTTCTATCTATATGGGGATACTAGTCGGCCCTTTTAAGAACCGATAGACCTCGCAGAATATCAAGAGCATAGGAAAGCTGGTAATCTTCGTCGCGTTTCTTGGCCGCGTCTTCCTGCATTTTGCGTTCTTCTTCCAGCAGTTTGCGCTCGTCATCTGTCAGGCTGTCGTTTTCCAGAGAACCCCTGAGGTCCGCTTCCGATCTGAGATGGGTATCCGCGTCGGCCTCGCTGGTTTCGCGTGGCGGGCGCTGTTCAACCAGAATGTCAGGCGCAACTCCAAGTGCCTGAATCGACCGCCCAGATGGCGTGTAATAGCGCGACGTGGTCAGGCGCATCGCGCCATCACCTTGTAGCGGCATGATCGTCTGAACCGACCCCTTGCCGAAGCTCTTCGTGCCGACAATGATCGCCCGGCGATGATCCTGTAAAGCGCCCGAAACGATTTCTGAAGCCGATGCAGACCCGCCGTTGATCAGCACAACAATCGGTTTTCCTTCGGCCAGATCACCTGACGTTGCGTTGTATCGCTCGCTATCCTGTGGGTTGCGACCACGCGTTGAGACAATCTCGCCCTTGTCCAGAAACGCATCGGATACCAGAATTGCCTGATTGAGCAAGCCGCCGGGATTGTTCCTGAGATCAAGAATAAATCCGTTCACGCTGTCCATACCGCCAGCTTCTTCGATTGATTTCTTCAAACCGTCTTTGAGATTGGGGAAAGTCTGATCGGTGAACGAACTGATCCTGAGAACAACCGTGCTGCCCTCCAGGCGGGTTTTCACGGCAGCGATTTTAATCGTGTCGCGGATGATCGAAACGTCAAAGGGCTCATCGACGCCCTCGCGGAAGACCGTGATGACGATTTCGGAGCCGACCGGTCCGCGCATCAGTTCAACGGCATCGTTCAATGTCAGACCAAGTACTGGTTCGCCATCGACATGGGTGATCAGATCGCCCGCTTCAATACCGGCTTCATCTGCCGGGGTGCCATCGATCGGTGAGACCACTTTGACGTAACCGTCTTCCTGCGTCACTTCGATGCCAAGGCCGCCAAACTCGCCGCGAGTCTGGATCTGCATCGAGTCAAAATCGCGTGGTGGCAAATAGCTGGAATGAGGATCAAGCGACGTCAACATCCCGTTGATGGCGCTTTCGATCAGGTCTGCTTCATCAACTTCCTCGACATATTGCGATCTGATGCGTTCGAAAATATCGCCAAACAGATCCAGCTGTTCATAGGTTGATTTCTTCCTGTCCGCTTCGTCAGCAATCAGTGGTCCGGCCACTTGTGACGTCAACAGGACACCGGCAACAGTGCCCCCGATTGCGGCCATGACATATTTTTTCATTTTCTTGTCCTACCTATGCTCAAGCGCGAACCACGCCCCCGGATCGACTGTATTCCGGTCCTGCCTTATCTCTACATACAGCGTTTCGAGACGAATTTCGCCACTTCCCTGCGATACATCCACTAAAAAATCCTCAACTGCGGGGTCTGTACCACTAAGCAGGCCCACAGGATCACCCGCCGCAAGAATCTGTCCTACTTCGCCATATACCTGTCCTAACCCGGCGAGAACTATCAGGTAACCCGCTTCAGGCTCAAGGATAATCACGTTTCCGTAGTCTAGCAGGGGGCCCCGATAGCGGATTGTCGCCGGCCACGGGGTTGAGACCAGCGAAACCGGTGGGGCAGACAAAATTATGCCAGGACGGCGCAGTCCGGCAGCATCAGCCTCGTTAAAACCGCGTAAAAGTGTGCCGAAAACGGGCAACGGGATCGAGCCCTTGGCAGATTGAAAGGATGGCTGATCGTCCGAACCTTCGTCAAATGGCAAATCGGCCAAGCCATTGGCAAACCCGGTCAGGGTATCGCTGTTTTCAGCCAGCGTTTTGAGTTTTTCGGGATCGGCAATAAATCGCACCGGTAAATTGGTGCGTTCGCCAATGGCCCCTGTCAGTGCAACGCGGGCGTCCTGAACCCCTTTAAGGCCGCGCTGAAGGTCTTCTTTGGCAGAAAACTGCAATGCTTGCAGTAAAACCAGCTCTTCCAGCTGCAATTTGAGATCTTCAGCCTGGGCGTGTAGCGCCGGGGTAACCTCTGACAGGATTTGACCTGACCTTGCAGTGCCCAGCGGGCCAGAAGGGTGAATCAGCAACAAAGGTGAAGACGCACGTTCAAGCGTTTGTAGCACCCCCAGCAGGCGCGACAGCTGATCACGGCGCGCGTCAAACTCCATCCTGAGCGCGCGCTCGCGAATGGCAGCCTTGCGCAGGCTTTCGCGCATGGCTTTCAGCCCGTCTTCATAGGCCTTGACCACCTGGCTCAGGGCTTTGACACGGTCACGCGCCTCGCGCGCTTCTGCAAGGGTCGCAGTTGCGATCCGCAGGTCTTCTGCAGCTTGACGGGCCGCAAAGATCGGATCGGAATTTGCCTTTGCGCTCTGCGCGGCCAGCACGAGTCCGGCAACAAGGCATATGATCTTCAGCAATTTCACCGTTCAATCAGGCTTTCGCCGGTCATTTCCGGTGGTTTGGGCAGGTTCAGAAGCTCAAGCAATGTCGGCGCCAGATCAGCCAGACGTCCGCCCGGCCGCAATGTTGCGCTCTCGGGGCCGCCAAGCAGAATGACCGGAACCGGATTTGTGGTATGTGCCGTATGGGGATTTCCGGTTTCAGGATCGACCATGGTTTCGCAATTTCCGTGATCTGCCGTCACGATCATGGCGCCGCCCGCTTTTTGCACCGCGTCAACGGCTTGGCCAAGCCCGTAGTCAACGGCTTCACAGGCAGCAATTGCCGCATCAAGATCGCCGGTATGACCGACCATATCGGGGTTGGCGTAGTTCACGATGATCAGATCATAGCCGGATTCAATCGCTGACAGGAACTGTGTGGTTACCTGGGCAGACGACATCTCGGGTTGCAGATCATAGGTTGCAACTTTGGGGCTGGCCGGCATGATCCGGTCTTCACCATCTTCAGGCGGTTCAACACCGCCATTCATGAAGAATGTCACATGCGGGTATTTCTCGGTCTCAGCAAGGCGGAACTGGGTCAGGCCGTGGGTGGAAACCCAGTGACCGAGCGTATTGCTGATCGTCTGCTTGGGAAAAAGAACGTCAACGAACTGATCCAGCGGATCAGAATAGCTCGACATACGGGCCATTGCGGCGAATTGCGGGCGGTCGGAGACGTCGAACTCGTTGAAATCGGGGGCCCCCATCGCGGCCATGATCTCGCGCGCCCGGTCAGCCCGGAAATTCAGGCAGAAAACTCCGTCATTATCCTGAATACCGCGGTAATCCCCGATTACTGTCGGGGTAATGAACTCGTCACTTCCCCCCCGCTCTGCTGCGCTTTCAACGGCTTCTACACCATCGGTGGCCGTGATCCCTTTGGCGCGCACAATCGCATCATAAGCGCGTTCAACTCGTTCCCATCGCTTATCGCGGTCAAGGGCGTAATAGCGACCTCCGACGGTGGCGATCGAAGCGCCCTCCGGCAGTGTCTCAGCCAGAGAATGAAGAAATCCTTTAGCCGTCCCCGGGGCCACGTCGCGTCCATCAGTCAGAGCGTGCACCTGAACCGCAACACCAGCTTCTGCAATTACATTGGCCGCTGCATTGATGTGGTCGATATGGCCATGAACACCACCATCCGACGCAACCCCCAAAAGATGCGCAGTTCCGCCTGATGATTTAAGCGATCCGATAAAGCGATTCAATGCGGTATTCTTGGCAAACTCGCCGGTCTCGATCGCCCGGTCAATTCGCCCAAGATCCATGTAAACAACCCGTCCGGCACCGATATTCATATGCCCAACCTCAGAATTGCCCATTTGCCCCTCAGGTAGGCCGACATCACGACCGCTGGTCTTCAGCGTTGCATTCGGGCAGGTCGCCATCAGTCGGTCGTAGGTCGGGGTTTTAGACAAAGCAACGGCATTGTTTTCAGTCGCTTCGCGCAACCCCCAACCATCGAGAATGCACAAAATAACAGGTTTTGGGGTGGCCATCTTGATGTCCGTATTCGGGAATTAAGTCGTTCTAGACGCTGGGCGAAGAAAGGACAACCTCAGGCGCGATGGTAAGGCGTGCCAGACAGGATCGAGGCGGCACGGTAAAGCTGTTCGGCCAGCATGACGCGGGCCAGCATATGCGGCCAGACCATTTTGCCAAAGGAAATCGATACATCCGCCTGTGCACGGAAAGTCGGCGTAAGCCCGTCAGCGCCACCGATGACAAAGGCCGCGTCCTGCTGCCCCTGATCGCGCCAGTTTGCCAGGAGATCTGCAAAATCTGGCGATGACATCAGCTTGCCGCGTTCATCGAGAGTGCAAACCAGTGAACCCTTTGGAATTGCCCTCTCCAGCAATGCCGCCTCTGCGGCCATACCTCCGCCCTTTTTGTCTTCAGTTTCGATGATGTTTGCAGGCCCGAGCCCGATGCCCCTGCCTGTTTTGTCGAACCGGCTGAGGTAGTCATCAATTAGTTCACACTCAGGCGAGGGGCGCAGCCTGCCGATGGCGCAAATATGGACCCGCATTTATGACTTGGCGGCTGCGGCGGTTGCAGGAAGCCACATTTTTTCCAGCTGATAAAACTCACGCACTTCAGGACGGAAGATATGGACAACCACATCCCCGCAATCGAGCAACACCCAGTCACCGTTTTCCTTGCCCTCCATTCGACAGCCCCGGCCCAGTTCGGCCTTCAGCCTGTCGGACAGTTTTTCCGACATCGCCACAACCTGACGCGATGATCTGCCCGAGGCGATCACCATGAAATCAGCCATCTCCGATTTACCGCTGAGGGCAATCGGCACAACGTCTTCGGCTTTGTCACTTTCAAGGGAAGCAAGAACAAGCTGCAGCAGCTGACCGCCTGGCTTGTCAATTTCTGAGAAGACGGGAGCCGTCTCAGGGGCGGCCGTATCTCTGGCCGCATTTACACGTTCTGACAGAACGATTTCCTCCGTTATTTTGCGTCAAAATTGAAAGGCCCCGACGCTCTGCCTTCGTGCAAAGGTAACACCGTCGGGGCCGTTTCTCAAGATTTGGGCTTCGCTCAGGTTATTCGCGTACCAGCTTTTCATAGCCATCCGAAATGTCGCGTGTAATCGCACCAACCTCGAAATTGTAGTCGCCAATCTCGCCAACAGGTGTGACTTCGGCTGCCGTACCTGTCAACCAACATTGTTCAAAACTTTCAAGCTCTTGCGGCATGATATGGCGTTCATGAACCTTGATCTGGCGGTCTTTCAGCATGCCAATAACCGTCTGGCGCGTCAGCCCGTTGAGAAAGCAATCAGGTGTGGGCGTGTGAACCTCGCCGTCCTTCACAAAGAAAATATTGGCACCTGTTGCTTCAGCGACATAGCCGCGATAGTCGAACATCAGGGCATCTGAACAGCCCTTTGCCTCGGCAGCATGTTTGGACATGGTGCAGATCATGTAAAGCCCCGCCGCCTTGGCGTGGCTGGGGATGGTTTCAGGGCTGGGCCGTTTCCAGTTTGAGATATCAAGCTTTGCACCCTTGAACTTGGCGTCGCCGTAATAGGCGCCCCACTCCCAGGATGCGATGGCCATGCGAACCGGGTTTGCGGCCGATGCGACGCCCATATCTTCGCCAGCACCGCGCCAGGCGACGGCTCTGACATAGGCATCACCGCAGCCATTGGCCTTGAGCACGTCATATTTGGCCTTTTCGATCTCTTCGACTGTCCAGGGAATGTCAAAATCGATCATGTTTGCAGACGCTTTCAACCGCTCGGAATGCTCGACCGATCTGAAAATCTTGCCGTTATAGGCACGCTCGCCCTCAAAGACCGAAGACGCATAGTGCAAAGCATGTGTCAGAATATGAACATTGGCCTCGCGCCACGGGACCAAAGCCCCGTCCATCCAGATATGTCCGTCACGATCATCATATGCTCCTGCCATGACGAGCTCCTTTCCTGTCGGCACGCCGCCGCTTTGCAATTATTGCGCAATTAGGTCCGAAACGGACATAATATTACGCAAATTCGCAAGTTTGCTATCATTTGATTCTTGGAAAGTCAACAAGACTGACATAAAATGCATTTGCAAAGCACATATTGTGATCGGAACGCCGGAACATGCAGGATAGAGGCCCTCACGGGCAGCAAATTGGTGGCGAAAGCCTTCTGTTTCTAACAGATGATCAGCTGCGTAAAGGGATTGAGGCGATGTTTTTTGCCTATCGCGGGTTCACTGCTGATCCTGATCGAATTCTGGAAAACACGGCTTACGGGCGCGCCCATCACCGCGCATTACATTTCATCAACCGCAGCCCGGGGACAACAGTGAATAATCTTCTCGATATTCTCGGCGTGACCAAGCAGTCGCTGAACCGCGTGTTGCGGACCCTGATCGAGGAAGGGCTGGTGGAAAGCCGCATCGGGAAGAAGGACAAACGCGAACGGCATCTCTTTCTGACCGAGGCTGGTCGCACGCTGGAACAGGAATTGTCCGAAGCCCAGCGCACACGAATGCGCGCGGCTTATCGCGCCGCCGGGCCGGACGCGGTACAGGGGTTCCGGCGGGTGCTCGAGCAGATCATGGATCCGCAGATGCGCAATTTTTTCAAAGTTATGTCCGATGGCGGGTGAGTGATGGTCGAACAGGTTGATGCCCATATTCTGATCGTAGATGACGACGAGCGTATCCGTGGTTTGCTGCAGAAATTTTTGAATCGCAAGGGCTACTGGGTCAGCGCAGCACGTGACGCAGCCCATGCAAGGCGGCTGCTCGTGGGGTTGGAATTTGATCTGATCGTTCTGGATGTGATGATGCCTGGCGAAGACGGTTTCAGCCTGACACGGTCGCTGCGCGAAAACCTGGAAACGCCGATTTTACTTTTGACAGCGAAAGGCGAAGCCGGTGACCGGATCACCGGGCTTGAGGCCGGGGCGGACGATTATCTGTCAAAACCGTTTGAACCCAAGGAACTGCTTCTCAGGATCAACGCGATTCTCAGGCGTGTACCGAAGCCTGAGATCGAGCAGGAAGTGCCAAAGACGCTGCATATGGGTGCAATCCGCTATGATTTGACCCGTGGCGAATTGTGGAACGGTTCTGACCTCGTGCGTCTGACGGCAACCGAAAACACGCTGATGCGGATATTTTCATCCTGCCCCCATGAACCGGTCAGCCGCAGCAAGCTGGTCGAGGATTTGGGTAGGGACAAGGGGCAGGCGCAGGAGCGTGCAGTGGATGTGCAGATCACGCGTCTGCGCCGGAAACTGGAAAGCGATCCCAAATCACCCCGCTATCTGCAGACGGTGCGCGGGGCGGGGTATATGCTGTCACCGGATTGAGGTCGCAAGGTTGCCGGTTGCGAATTCAGTTGACGTGATCATGCCAATCGTATTATGCAGCTGCAGCATTTGACCCGCCAATCCTGGCTCGTGGTCAGAATGATCTGAGCTTTCCTTAAAACCGATGTTCAGTTTTATGCTGCGGCTGATCCGGCAACACTTGCGCGCGGAACTTGTCGCACCCGACAAGTGACCCCTGCGCGTGGCCCGGAAAGCCGCGCCAATCCAAATGAAAGATAACAACGTGAATTTTGAAGACCTCGGCCTGATCAGGCCGTTATTGAACACATTGACCGAACAGGGCTATGAAACGGCGACGCCAATCCAGACCCAGGCCATCCCCGTGATCCTGAAAGGCGATGACGTGGTGGGGCTGGCTCAGACAGGCACCGGCAAAACCGCGGCCTTCTCTCTGCCTTTGCTTCAGCGTCTCAGCGAACAGCGCAAGCGGACGCAGTTTAGGGATGTGCGGATTCTGATCCTCTCTCCAACCCGCGAGCTTGCAGCCCAGATCGACAAATCGGTCAAGGAATATGGTAAGAAACTATCGCTTTGGTCGACCTGCGTGGTAGGTGGCGTTCCGGTGCGCAAACAAATCAATGCGCTGAGGAATGGTGTTGATATTCTTGTCGCCACTCCCGGTCGACTTGAGGATCTGGTCTCGCAAAAAGCGGTTCGACTGGACAAGGTGGAGACCATCGTTCTGGACGAAGCCGATCAGATGCTCGATATCGGTTTCATGCCAGCGATCAGGCGTATTCTGAACCTGTTACCGAAAGAACGGCAGACTCTGCTGTTTTCCGCGACTATGCCAAAAGAAATCAGGGCGCTTTCAAATGACTATCTGAAAAACCCTGTTGAAGTGGCTGTAACCCCGGTGGCCGCAACCGCTGACCGGATTGATCAATCAGTCGTTCACATGAACCACGGTGATAAACCCAGTGCGATTGCCAAGCTGGTGAAAACCAATCCCGGTAAGCGGATCATTGTCTTCACCCGCACCAAGCGTGGGGCCGACAAGGTCAGTCGCAAACTGAATGCCGAGGGGTTAGGGGCTGGCGCAATCCACGGCAACAAGTCACAAGGCCAGCGTCAGCGCGCACTGGCAGCTTTTCGCGATGGCTCGCATCCGGTACTGATCGCCACCGATATCGCTGCGCGTGGCATTGACGTGCCGGGCATTGAGCTTGTGGTGAACTATGAATTGCCAAATGTGGCTGAATCCTACGTTCACCGGATTGGCCGCACCGCGCGTGCTGGTGCCTCGGGCAAGGCGGTTTCGTTCTGTGCCGAGGACGAGGTCAAAAACCTGCGTGGTATTGAAAAGCTGATCCGCCAGACCATCCCGGCGGAGGCAGTTGAAGGGTCGACCGTGCCGGAAAACACTCAAAGACCGGCCAAAAACCCATCACGGCGCAAGCGACCCTCAAACCGGCGTCGCTGGCATAAGTCAAAGCGCAAAGTCGCTGCGAGTGCCTAAGAACGCTTGGTGTTCACGGGGCGCGTTCAGCCAAACTCGCGCGCCCTGAAAAACACGAATACGAAAAAGACCATAAAGACAAAGTCGTTGATGCCGTAAACGGAGTAGAAAACGCCTGCCAGGAAATCCTCCTGATATATTGCAGCAAGCGTATCGCTCTTTTGATTGAGCCAACGCAGCCAGACGCCGACATAGATCAGTTTCTCTAATGCAAACACCAGCGCCAGCCAGCGCATCTGCAAGGCAAATCCCGATGCAGCGATATAGGCCAGCCCCCAGACCATGATCATCAGCAATCCGAAATTTGACATCACCACCGGGTCAGCTTGATTGAGGGCTGTCGACGTGAAGAACTGGGAAAACAGTAATATCCCGCCGATATTCATAATTCCGGCAATGAGATAACCAGCGGGGATAATGCTGCGATACAAAATCCAACCCTCCTTGTGGACGATATTAGCCGTTGTTTGAGCCAAAGCAATCTCATACCCTCGCCCGATGACAACTGCTCTTTTTACCCATCCTGCATGCCTCAACCACATCACACCGCCCGGCCATCCTGAGCGGGTTGAACGATTGCAGGCAATTGAAGCGGCCCTTGCTGCTGACGAGTTTGCAGCACTTGATCGCATCAAAGCCCGTTCGTGCGAAGACAGCCATATCCTGCTGGCCCATCCGCCCGAACATCTGGCGCAGATTCGCGCGGCGGCTCCCAAAACGGGATTTCGCGCGCTCGATGCCGATACGCATATGTCCGAAGGGTCGCTTGAAGCCGCCTATCGCGCTGTCGGGGCCAATATCGAGGCGGTTGATCGCGTGATGGCAGGGGAGGCGCAAAACTCGTTTTGCGCCATGCGCCCGCCGGGGCACCATGCGGAAAAGACCACACCGATGGGATTCTGCCTATTTGGAAATGTTGCCATTGCGGCCAAACATGCATTAGAAAACCACGGCTTGTCCCGTGTCGCGATTGTGGATTTCGATGTACATCACGGCAATGGCACCCAAAACCTTGTCTGGGATGATGCGCGCATCTTTTTTGCCTCGACGCACCAGATCCCGCTTTATCCTGGCAGCGGAGATGCATCGGAACGTGGTGCCCACGACAATGTTCTGAATGTTCCTCTCACACCGTTTTCCGGCGGGCAGGAATTTCGCCAGAAGATGAGTCAGTTGGTTTTGCCGGCGGTTAAGGCGCACGCGCCGGAAATGGTGTTCATCTCTGCCGGATTTGATGCCCATCGAGATGACCCGCTGGCCAACCTCAATCTGGATGAACAGGATTTTGCCTGGGCGACGCAGCAGATTTGCGACATTGCCGCAAGAACAGCAAATGGCAAGGTAGTCTCGACTCTTGAAGGTGGATATGATCTTGGTGCGCTGGCCGCGTCGGTTGCGGCACATGTAAAAGTATTGATGGATCAGGGCAAATGAGTGACAAGCCGGTTTCCGAAATGACATTTGAGGATGCGATGGCCGAACTGGAGGCCGTTGTCAGCCAGCTTGAAGGGAGCCAGGTTGCGCTGGAAGATTCGATCAAGCTTTACCAGCGCGGCGAAGAGTTGAAAAAACACTGCGCGGAAAAACTGAAATCGGCCGAGGAAAAGGTGGCCCAGATCACCCTGGGTTCTGATGGTCAGCCCGAGGGGCTGAAACCGGTTGAAGGCCAGTAGTCATGTTCAAAGATGTCTTGGCCGGCCACGCGGTACGGACCGATACCTGTCTGGCGCTTTTGTTTGACGAGCTTGACTCGGGCACTTTGACCGATGCGATGCGCTATGCGGTGTTATCGGGTGGTAAACGTCTAAGAGCGTTTCTGGTTCTTGAAGGCTCGCAGCTTTACAATGTGCGGCCGCAGCAGGCAGATCGCGCGGCAGCGGCGGTTGAATGTATTCACGCCTATTCGCTTGTTCACGACGATCTGCCGGCAATGGATGATGACGAATTGCGCCGGGGCAAACCAACGGTGCATGTCAAATGGGATGACGCAACGGCCGTTTTGGCAGGTGATGCGCTGCAGACGATGGCGTTTGAAATTCTGGCCTCGCAACGAACGTCTGCGGATGCCAATATCAGATTGCGGCTTATTTCTTCATTGGCCGAAGCTGCAGGCGCGCGAGGGATGGTTCTGGGTCAGGCGCAGGATATTGCCGCGGAAACCGCCGAGACACCCCTTTCCCTTGAACAGATCACTGAATTGCAGGCCAACAAAACCGGTGCGCTCTTCAGATGGGCCGCCGAGGCCGGGCCGGTTATGGGAAATTCCAACACTGATTCCATGCGCATCTACGCAGATGCAATAGGGTTGGCGTTTCAGATCGCCGACGACATTCTGGATGTCGAAGGGGATGCGGGCAAAGCAGGGAAACGCCTGCAAAAGGATAAAGACGCGGGCAAGGCCACCTTCGTTTCACTGCTTGGTCTTGACGGGGCCAGGGCCAAGGCGGAGGAATTGGTGGAAGAAGCCTGCGACAGTCTGGAAATATTCGGCTGCACGGGCGATAACCTTCGCCAGTTGGCCCGCTTTATCATCGACCGGGAAATGTGATAGGCAGGGCCGATCACAAGGATTTTGTCAGTGAGCAACGAAACCAGACCGCAAACCCCTTTGCTTGACCGCGTCAAGCTGCCTGCCGATCTGAAGCAGTTTTCGGATGCCGAACTGCGTTTGCTGGCCGATGAGTTGCGTGCCGAAACTATTTCAGCGGTGTCGGAAACCGGTGGCCATCTTGGGGCCGGACTTGGCGTTGTCGAGCTGACAACCGCGCTGCACGCGGTTTTTGACACCCCAAAAGACCGGCTGATCTGGGACGTTGGGCATCAGAGCTATCCGCATAAAATCCTGACCGGACGGCGCGACCGTATTCGTTCGCTGCGCCAGCCCGACGGGTTATCGGGATTTACCAAGCGTGCCGAAAGCCCGTTTGATCCCTTTGGCGCTGCGCATAGCTCAACTTCGATTTCAGCCGCGCTCGGGTTTGCGGTTGCGCGCGATCTGGGCGGCGCGCCGGAGCACGGCCTGGGCGATGCGATTGCCGTGATTGGCGACGGCTCGATGTCGGCGGGTATGGCATTTGAGGCGATGAACAATGCGGGCCATCTTGGCAAGCGGCTGTTTGTTATTCTGAACGACAACGAAATGTCCATCGCCCCGCCGGTTGGGGCGATGTCGGCTTATCTGTCGCGCCTCTATGCCGGTGCACCTTTTCAAGAGCTGAAAGCCGCCGCCAAGGGCGCGGTCAGCCTGCTGCCTGAACCATTTCAGGAGGGTGCAAGGCGAGCCAAGGAAATGGTCAAGTCGATGACCGTCGGTGGCACCTTGTTTGAGGAACTCGGGTTCTCCTATGTCGGGCCGATTGATGGGCATGACATGGAGCAACTTCTGGCGGTTCTCAGAACCGTGAAGGAACGCGCAGATCGTCCGATGCTGATCCATGTTCTGACCAAGAAGGGCAAAGGCTACGCACCTGCCGAGGCCTCGGTTGATAAGTATCATGGCGTTTCAAAATTTGACGTTGTGTCCGGGGTGCAGAAAAAGGCGCAGTCAAATGCACCGAGTTACACAAAGGTTTTTGCTGAAAGCCTGATTGCCCAAGCCGGAGAGGATGACAAAATCGTCGCGGTGACTGCAGCGATGCCGGATGGAACCGGGCTGGATATGTTTGCAAACCGGTTCCCTAATCGTCTTTTTGATGTCGGTATCGCTGAACAGCACGCAGTAACGTTTAGTGCAGCGCTGGCCGCTGGGGGGTTGAAGCCGTTTTGTGCGATCTATTCCACGTTTTTGCAACGGGGCTATGATCAGGTCGTGCATGACGTTGCGATCCAGAAACTGCCGGTGCGTTTTGCCATTGACCGGGCCGGGCTGGTTGGGGCTGACGGGGCAACTCATGCCGGGACTTTTGACATCGCTTTTCTTGCTAACCTTCCTGATTTCGTCGTGATGGCAGCGGCGGATGAAGCTGAGCTTCAGCATATGATTGCGACCGCTGCTTCAATCGATGACCGGCCTTCAGCCTTTCGCTATCCACGTGGTGAAGGGGTTGGGGTTGATCTGCAGGAAAAAGGTGAAGTTCTGGAAATTGGCAAAGGACGGATCATTCAGGCTGGTAAGCGGGTGGCGATCCTGTCATTGGGAACGCGCCTTGGCGAAGTGCAGAAAGCTGCGGAAAACCTTGAAGCCAGAGGTATTGCTCCGACAATAGCCGATGCCCGTTTTGCCAAACCGCTGGACCGCGACATGATCCTTGAGCTTGCCGATGGCCATGAAGCACTGATCACCATCGAGGAGGGTGCGGTTGGCGGGTTTGGCAGCCATGTTGCACAGCTTTTGTCTGACGAAGGGCGTTTTGACAACGGCCTGAAGTTCCGCTCGATGGTCTTGCCGGATGCTTTTATTCGCCACAACTCACCTGACGCAATGTATGAAGAAGCCGGTCTTAACGCCGCACAGATCGAAACCAAAGTGCTTGAGGCCTTGGGTGTCGCTACGGTAACCAGCCGCCGCGCCTGAGTTTTGATTGCGCCACTGGCTTGACCATGCTTAGGTTTCCTCCGGTTTCAGGGGCAGTATGGGGTGTATCGTGCCGCAAAGATCTTCAGCATTGACTATCTATTACCGCTGGACAGTTTTCCTTTTGGCGCTGGGCTATTGGTTTTATCTCTTCACGATCACATCGCTTGATGCATTCGGCTGGCAATTCCGGTTTCTGACAAACTGGGGCCTGACATTCTATCTGTTGGTTGCCTGGCTTATGCTGCGGCACTCGCTTGGTCGAAGCGACAACACATTCAACCCTTTGGTTTCGGCCACAGTGGTTTTGGGTGGAATTGTCGTGTTCATGTACTGGAAGCTGTATTTCATCGACCCCGGTCTGGTGAATTCAGGTGGACCGTCTGCTTGGTATCTTGAGTACTATTTGCATGGTTTGGCCCCCGCGCTGTTGATGATTGATGCCTTTCTCATTCTCGGAGTGTTTGCGCAGGTTTGGGCGACACTGGCGACCATGTTGGCCATTTTCCTAAGCTATATTGCCTGGATAGAGTTACTGGTCATGCCGCGAAATACCACTCCGGTTGGCGAGGTGACCAACGGGCTGCCATATCCTTTCCTCAACGACATGGTGACAAATGACCGGCTGGTGTTTTACGCCACGACCATAGGGACGGCGATCGTATTCTTGGGTATTGGCTGGGTGATATCGAAAATCCTGGTCAGGATAAGCTGATGACCTAACGGCGCTGGAAAAAGCCGACCAGTTCCACATGGGCTGACCAGCGAAACTGATCGACGACCTGAACCCATTCAAGCGTGTAACCCCCTTCAATCAGCAGGGCAGCATCACGGGCAAAGGTGATCGGGTTGCAGGAAACAAATGCGATACGCTTGACTTTGCTTGCTGCAAGGTATCTGGCCTGTTCCAATGCACCGGCGCGCGGCGGGTCGATGACGATGGCGTCAAAACGGCCAAGCTCATCAGCATCCAGCGGACGTCGAAAAAGATCGCGAGCCTCGGTTCTTACCGTCCGCAACTCTGTTCCCCTACGCCATCCTGCATCCAGTGCGGCGAGCTGGGCAGGCTCGGCCTCAACTGCCAGCATCTCCACCTTTTCAGCCAGCGGCAACGTGAACGTTCCGCAACCCGCAAACAGATCGGCGATACGCGATGCTTCGCCAATCGCGTTTTTCACTGCAGAAATCAACGCAGCCTGACCTGCAATCGTAGCTTGCAAAAAGGCCTCAGGTGGCGGGGTGACGGTGGTCTTGCCGAATTGCTGCACCGGATCGGTACGAAGAGCGACAACATCACCATTCCAGCTGAGCCTTGCCAGTTGATGCAGTTCGGTCAACCGCCCTAATTCGGCAAGCAGATTGTGATCGGCAGGTTTGGCATCAAGAACCACAATGTCGAGTCCTGCGATGGACGTTGTGACGGAAATCGAAATGGTCGTTTTGCGCGTGGCGCCCATACGGGTCAGGATTTCAAAGACCGGAAGGTTTGCCGGAATCGCAGGTTCAAGCAGGGTGCAGGAAGCGATTTCCACGATGGATTGCGAGGCCCTTGCGTGAAAACCGACCATTGCACCTTTCTTGGTTCGCTGCCCAGCAAGTGTTGCGCGCCGCCGCGATGCGCTGGGCGACACCATGATCGGGCGAAATTCTGGATCAATTCCACGCTGACTGAGGGCAGATCGAACGATGTCGGTCTTCCAATTGGCAAGAAACTCGTCTGATGCGTGTTGCAACGCGCATCCACCGCAGGTTTTGAAATGCGGGCAGGGAGGCTTAATACGATCAGATGACGGCGTGACGATGCGAGGTGCCACAATGCGATCGCCCTCGGGTTCACCGCTGATCACTTCCCCGGGCAAGGTGAACGGCGCAAAGATCGGGCCATTGTTGCTGTCGATGACGCCATCGCCGAGATGGCCCAATCTATTGACGGTAAACTCAGGCATCAGGCCACTTCATCAATGCCGATAAACCCGCCCGACTGCCGTTCCCAGAAGCGCGCATAAAGGCCATTCGCGGTAAGCAGTTCGCTATGTGTACCCTGTTCGATCACCCGGCCTTCGTCCAAAACCACGATCAGATTCATCCGCGCGATGGTCGACAGGCGGTGGGCAATGGCAATCACGGTCTTGCCTTCCATCACACCGTAAAGCGTTTCCTGAATCGCCGCTTCGATTTCGCTGTCCAGCGCCGATGTGGCCTCGTCCAGCACCAGAATTGGCGCGTTTTTCAGGATTACCCGCGCCAGCGCAATCCGCTGCCGCTGCCCACCTGAAAGCTTGACACCGCGCTCGCCGACAAAAGCGTCATAACCGGTGCGACCCTTCGGATCCTGCAATTCACAAATGAACTCATGCGCCTCCGCCCGCTTGGCGGCCTCCACCATTTCATCCTCGGTTGCATCGGGTTTTCCGTAAAGGATGTTATCCCGAACCGAGCGATGCAGAAGCGAGCTGTCCTGCGTCACCATTCCGATCTGGCTTCTGAGCGAGAATTGCGTCACGTCGCGAATATCCTGTCCGTCAATCTCTATCGCACCCTTCTCGATATCGTGGAATCTGAGGAGAAGGTTGACCAGAGTCGATTTGCCGGCACCGGAACGGCCCACAAGCCCCACTTTCTCGCCTCCACTGATGGCCAGCGTCACCCGGTCAAGCCCACCTGTGGACTTGCCGTAATGGTGGCTGACATCGCTGATGGCGATTGCGCACTCGGAGGTCTTAAGCTCAGGTGCCTTTGTTTTATCAGTCAGCGCAATTGGCTGAGCGATGGTTTCCATACCCTCGGAAACCACGCCCAACTGCTGGAAGAGGGAGGATAGCGACCACATGATCCAGCCGGTCATGGCGTTGAGTCTGAGCGTCAGAGCCGAAGCGGCGGCAACGGTTCCGATAGAGGTCAGCCCTTGCTGCCACATCAGTATCGCCCAGCCGATCACCGACACGATCAGGAGGCCGTTGATCAGCGTCAACCCCAACTCCATCAGTGTGATCAGCCGCATCTGACGCGCAAACGCCTGTCTCGCCAGATCAATGGCCTCAAGGGCATAGGCTTCTTCGGTTTCGTTGTCGGCAAACAGTTTGACCGACTGGATATTCGTATAGCTGTCAACGATCCGCCCGTTGATTTCAGACCGCGCATCTGAAAATTCTTTTGACGCGCGGCCAACACGCGGAATGGTCCAACGCACCAGCCACAGATAAAGCCCCAGCCAGACGATCAGCGGAATGGACAGCCTCAGGTCGATGTCGGCCAGCAACCACAAAGCGCCGATCAGGTAGATGATCGCATAAACCACCGCGTCAAATACCTGATAGATCGCTTCACCAGCGGCGGGGGGCGTTTGCATGATCCGGTTGGCAATCCGGCCGGCAAAGTCGTTTTCAAACCAGCCGACGGACTGCCGCAACACATGCCGGTGGCTGCGCCAGCGGATCAGCGTGCCGAAATTCGGCATCAGCGATTGATTGAGCAAAGCAGCATCGACAACCTGAAATAGCGGGCGCAGGATCAGAATGAACAAAGCCAGCAGCAACAACTCGAACCCATGGTCTGCAAACAGCCGCGAAGGCCCACTTTCGGCCAGCAGATCAACGATACGTCCTGAAAAGAAGATCAGGGCGATTTCTATGACGCCAACAATCACCGTCAGAATGACAATCGCGGTCAGCACTTTCCGGAACGGACGTAGGTAATCATTCAGGAATGCAAACAGCCGCGCCGGAGGGGTATCGGCGTCGTTATAGGCCTCGTAAGGATTCACAAGATTTTCAAAAAAACGAAACATGGTCTGTCGATTCACGGTTGGACTGCAAAGCCGCTCAGAAAAACACCATTCCTGAATCAGTTCAAGAGCATTCTTGGTTTTAGTCGGTCCCTTGCAATTTTCGCCAAAGGCTCAATCGTGCCGAACTATGGCACCAGCCAAGCAAAGGAATAGCGAAGCTTGATCGATTTATTGCTTTGACCTGCGAAGTTGTTATTGCTCCAAAAGCAGCAGCACCAGAAACAGGACCAGAGTAGCCGCCATCACCAAATTGAAAGCTCTAAGCCTTTCATGTGAGTGAAGAAACCGCCCAATTGTCTGACCAAATCCAGCCCAGGCAAATGTCGATGAAGCGCCAGACACAATGAAAACAAGCGCAACGATCAGCGAAGTTGAAATCGGATGGTCAGCGGTTACGAACTGCGTAGTTATGGCAATTGCAGCAACCCACCCTTTCGGGTTGATCCATTGAAATCCCACGGCTTCAATAAATCTGAACGGGCGGGTTGTTTTGTTCGATTGCCCGGGTGGCTGTGCGTTGGCAATTTTCCACGCAATCCAGAGAATCAAACCGGCACCCGTGTATCTGGCGATTTCCTGTATCAACGGGCTTTGGCGAAAAATCTCCCCCAGCCCGAACCCAACCAGAAAGATCATGACCGGAAAACCCAGCGTGACCCCCGCCATGTGTGGAAGAGTCGCCCTAAGGCCGTAAGTTGCACCAGAACTTGCCAGCATCGAGTTGTTTGGCCCAGGGGTCCAGGACGCTGCAAAGGCAATGCCGATCAAAGAAATGAGCGTATCCGCGGTCACAGGAAATTCCGATAGGTCTATATTGCTGACCTAACGTGGTGCAGCAATGAACCTCCGTCAAGTCAGTAATTGTTGCTTGCTCAGCGTGAACCCAGAGCTGATCCAGCGCGTTTCAAGCTCGTTCAGACGGGCACTGATTGCTGGGCCTTTGATTTCGTCTCCAAAATCGCGTGCCCGGATCGGAAAAACCTGTTTCGCCGCGTATTCCACCGTCGCGCCAAGGTCTTCCGGCAGCGGGCCGGCCAGCGATGCGGCCCGCAATAGGGCAATATCATACGCAGCCTCAGCGCCATGGCGATACGCCAGTTCTGCGGGCGTGCTACCTTCACCAAACTGCGCCAGATATAGCAGGAGCCTTTTGTTCTCGGCCTTGCTTAACCGCAGGCACTCTTTGTGGTCTTGCCCGCCAAGACAGGCAAGTCGGCGTATCCAGTTAGGATTAATGTCACTGGCTTCTTCGTGATGCACGAGCGGTGCCAGCGCAACGCCGGTTGCACCCGGCAGGATGCGTGTCAGAATTCCGCTCGCCTCCATTGCTGCGACACTGGGGGCCGGATCGGGTGCTGCCAGCAACCGGTGCATTTCTGCGCCAATTCTTTCTTTGGACAGGGAGGTCAACCCATCGGCCAGAGCTGCACAGGCCGCCAGCGCATCTGGATCTATCCCATTTGCCGGATCACCGAACCACGCATGAAATCGGAAAAACCGGAGTATGCGCAAATAATCCTCGCGAATCCGGTCATGCGCGTTGTCGATAAAGCGGACTTTTCGGGCAGTAAGATCGGCAAGCCCGTCCAGTGGATCGATGATCGTCCCATCTGCCGTGGCATAAAGCGCGTTCATGGTAAAATCCCGGCGATGTGCGTCTTCTTCCAGCGTGGACGCAAACGCGACCACAGCGCGCCGGCCGTCGGTTTCAACATCTTTGCGAAATGTGGTTACCTCATATCCGGTGCCAGACGAAACAACCGTAATCGTTCCGTGTTCAATCCCGGTCGGCACCGGGTTAAGACCGGCCTTTCGGGCAAGCTTAGCAACGGTTTCAGGATGCGCGTCGGTGGTAATGTCGATATCATTTACTGCGATCTCCAGTAGCGCATTGCGAATGCAACCACCAACTGCATATGCCTGATATCCGGCATTCTCCAACATGGCAAAGATCACCTGCGCGGCGTCGTTTTTCAGCCAGTCGCCTTTGATCCTGCTCATCGTGACAACCGTTCTGCGAACCCGCGCAAGATCCGCGCTGTTGCACCCCAGATGTAGTAAGGACCATAGGGAATCGTGTAATATTGCCGCCGGACGCCACCCCAGAACCGGCCCTCGATCAAATAGTTGCCTGGCTCCGCCAGATAGGCAAGCGGCACTTCAAAGACCTCTTCAACCTCACCGGGTTCGGGCACCGGATCAAAGGCGGATTTCACCCGCCCGACAACTGGGGTGACGCGAAAACTGGTGACGGTCTCGTGAAAAGGCATCTCTCCCAGAACGTCGACATTGGCTCTGGTAAGGCCGATTTCTTCTTCCGCCTCGCGCAGGGCTGCGTCTGTCTGGTTCTTGTCCACCGAGTCAACTTTGCCACCGGGAAAGGCGATTTGCCCGGGATGGTGTTTCAAATGCGAGGCGCGTTTGGTCAGGATCATGTTCAGACCGTTTGCAGTCTCTACCAGCGGCACAAGAACCGCAGCAGGTCTGAGTTTGGCCGCCTGTGGCCAGGTATTGCGGACATCGGGATTAAGATCGAAGTCAGATGAGCTTTCGCTGAACTTTCCGGCCAGAACGCGCACGACGTTTTCAAGACTGTCAATCGGGTGATCCATCTTATCTAAATGGCGCAGCAATCACCCTTCGGCAAGGTCTAGCTTGGCTTAAGGCGCTTTCGTCGCCTCAAATCCCAGCTCAGCGGGATCAAACTCGTAATGCGCGCCACAGAATTGGCAATCCGCCGTTACCCTGCCCTGATCATCAGTCATTTTGCTGATGTCCTTGGCCGAATAGATCGACATCGTCTGAACGACTTTATCCGCCCCGCAGGAACAGCCAAAACTCAGAGGTTGCGAGGCAAAGACGCGGGGCGTCTCTTCATGGAACAATCGATGGAGCAATTCGGTCGGGGCGACATGCGGGCCCACCAGCTCCATTTCCTCGACGGTATCGAGATGCAGGTTAACCCGGTTCCAGTTTTCCTCATCCTCGCCATCAACCAGATCGCCTGCCGAAAGCAACTGGCCTTCATCGGTTGCATCTTGGGCATCGGGCGAAGCTTTGGGCATATGTTGGATCATGATCCCGCCCGCGCGCCAGACTTCCTGATCACCTGGTTCGCGTGATTTGCCAAGTGCCACGGAAAACCGTGTTGGCAGTTGTTCGGATTGGGCAAAATAGGTTTCAGCGCAGGTTGCAAGCGACTGCCCGGCCAGCGGTGTGATGCCCTGATAGGGTTTCATGTCGCTACCCTGATCTATCAGTAAGGCCAGCATACCGCTGCCGATCATTGAAAATGGCGATCCGGTTTCTTCTGCCAGCCGATCCGCATCAAAACTGGCATAGGCGCGCATTTTCGCAGGTGAGCCGTCGTCTGAAGGCCCGTAGTAATCTGTCGCAATGATCCGCAAGGGGCCATCCCCCCGGATCTGCAGCGAGAGTTTCCAGCGCAAATCAATTGTTTGCCCGATCAATGCGGTCAGCACCGCCGCCTCGGCCACCATCGCTTCAACCGGGGCGGGATAGTTGTGTTGGCTCAGGATCGTATCAAGCACCCCGTCAAGCCGCGCAACCCGCCCGCGAATATCGGACTGGTCCAGTTGAAAGGGCAGAACATTGTCGTCCCAGGCGATTTTATTCGGCAGGTTCATGGCAGGTTGGCTTTCCTTGACGTTCGCGGCGTTCCCATAGACAAGTTATTCGGATAAGGCAATTCAACCCCTCTTTGGCAGGAAAAGTATCAGCGATGATCAGGCGATTTGATGAACCGATCAGATTGGATATCAAATATCGCCCCCGTCCCGGCGCCTATGGTATTTTACGGCGCGGGGAGGATGCACTGATTACCTTTCAATCGCATCCCGATCCTGAGTTTCAGTTACCCGGAGGCGGCATTGACCCTGGTGAATCCCCAATGGCAGCGCTTCATCGCGAGGTGCGCGAAGAAACCGGCTGGGCAATACAGATTGAGCGGCGGCTGGGGGCGTTTCAAAGATACACACTCAACCGTGACAACGGAGTGTGGATTCGCAAGGTTTGCCACATATATCTGTGCACCCCCATCCGCCCCAAAGGCCCTATACTTGAGCCTCACCATTCTATCTTGTGGATGCCACTGAAAGAGGCCGCTGAAATTCTGGCAAACGGCGGGGACAGGCATTTTGTCAGGGCGATGCTTTAGTCGCTGAACTCCAGTAAAATTGCCGACAGATCATCGGAAACCTCGCCTCCGCCGGAAAATGCCTGTGTTTCCCAGACTATATCGGCCAAAAGCTCAGGCCCGCCGGAGGCTTGAAGGCCACCCAATATGTCAACCAACCCATCCTCGCCCAACAAATCGCCTGAGGCATTTTCCGCTTCTGTGAAACCGTCGGAATAGATCAGGAGACTGTCACCGGGTGATAGCTGGCAGTGAACAGGCCCAAAGCCTGCCCCGGGTATCAACCCGATCGGTAAACCGCCCGCACCGAGGAATTCGGGCGAGCCGTTCTTACGCAGGTGTGCGGGATGCGGATGCCCGGCCTGAACGAACTCAACAGAGCGGTTCACAAGGTTAACATCTGCCAGAAGAAGCGTCAGGTATAGATCGGAATCAAGCTCCTGCAACATCCGGTCATTCAGCATAGAAGCAATCTCACCTGGGGAACGGGGGGAAAATGAACCGTCGGGCCTGGCTTTCATGGCGATGCTGTTGGATGGATCGCTCGTACTCAGATATCCTGCCAGTCTGGCTGTCATCAAAGCTGAACTGACCCCATGCCCGGATACGTCAAAGGCAAAAAGGCCAATCCGCTCGGGTGTATTGTTGTAAAGCCCGACCATATCCCCGCCAATATGTCCTGTTGAGCGCAGCATCAGTGAAAGCTGTGCTTTCTCAAAGGTAAGGAAAGTTTCGGGCAGCAGGGATTTCTGCAGTTTTTGCGCTTCGACAAGATCACGGTCGATAGTTTGATAGAGTTCCTGAAGTTCGTTGAGTGTGCTTGAGATCGATCTGTTCTTTTCCACAAGTTCGTGCTGCATGGCCAGAACCCGTTCACCTGCCTGAAGGCGCGCCTTCAACTCGACAGAATTGACCGGTTTGGTCAAAAAATCATCCGCTCCGACATCCAGTCCGCGGGCAATTTCATTCTTCGTGTCTTTCGACGTCAACAGTATGAAATAACTGTAATTTTCCTGCTCAAGTGCCCGGAACTCGCGGCAAAAAGTCAACCCGTCCATCTCGGGCATCATCCAATCGCTTAATATGAGGTCAACACGGGTTGCTTTGCATATTTCAAGCGCGTCCTTGCCCGATTGCGCCTCAAAAACCTCGTAGCCCCAGCTATCAAGACTTTCCGCCAGCAAGTGTCGTTGCAGCCGGCTGTCATCGACAACAAGCACGGTCAATAGTCGAGAGCCGGTAGTGTCTGGCACCGTCGGCATTTGAACTGAAGCTGATTTCCGCAAGACGCCCTCTCTGATTGAACCTGTCACCTGGCGCAGTCTGAAGGGCATGGCTTAAAGTCTGGTGAAAGTGACAATCCGATCTATTCAACCAAACCTGAAAGGAAATTGTTAACCGACGTTGTCTAGCTTATGCCGATGGGGGCACCACCGGCAAAATAGAGGTGTGGCATGATCAATTGGGCAAGGGTGAATGAGCTAAAGGAAGACATTGGATCGGACGATATCAACGAGATTATCGAACTTTTTCTTGACGAAGTGGAAGAGATCATTGGTGATCTGCGCCGGGGCGATGTTGGGCGTAACCTGCAGGAAGATATGCATTTTCTGAAGGGTAGCGCCCTCAATCTTGGGTTTGATACATTGGGGCATTTGTGCTCGGCCGGCGAAAAACTGGCGGCAAAGGGTCAGTTCAGTGACGTTCCGGTGCGGCAGATTTTGACCGCCTATGATGCGTCCAAGATGGAGTTTCTGGATCGGGCTGTTACCTAAATAATGGACTCCACGCGCAATTCTGATCTCCGGCGAGGCTGGTCACAGCAGTTTATCCTTGATCTTGTGAACAGGATGTGGGCAACACTTGCCATTTCCCCAATCCTCTGACCGGCTTTTGCACGCTTGCCCGTTGCAGAGGTCCATAAAACGCAATAGACCGCCCGCCAGATAGTAACCTCGTCGGAGCGATCACCCTATGTCTGCGCCCAAAAAAGTTGTCCTTGCCTATTCCGGCGGTCTGGATACCTCGATCATTCTCAAATGGCTGCAATCTGAATATGGCTGCGAGGTTGTGACCTTCACCGCCGATCTCGGTCAGGGAGAGGAACTGGAACCGGCGCGGCAAAAGGCCGAGCTTTTAGGGATTGATCCCAGTAATATCTTTATCGAGGACGTGCGCGAGGAATTCGTGCGTGATTTCGTTTTTCCCATGTTCCGGGCAAATGCGGTCTATGAGGGGCTTTATCTGCTGGGCACCTCGATCGCGCGACCTCTGATATCCAAGCGACTGGTCGAGATCGCCCGCGAAACCGGGGCGGATGCTGTGGCGCATGGGGCGACCGGCAAAGGCAATGATCAGGTACGGTTTGAACTGGCGGCCTATGCGCTCAATCCCGATATCAGGGTCATTGCGCCGTGGCGCGAATGGGATCTGACCTCGCGCACGCGCCTTTTGGATTTTGCCGAAAAGAACCAGATCCCGATTGCTAAGGACAAGCGTGGTGAAGCGCCGTTTTCGGTTGATGCCAACCTGTTACACACGTCTTCAGAAGGGAAAGTCCTGGAAGACCCGGCCGACTCGGCACCGGACTATGTTTACCAGCGGACCGTGCATCCGGAAGATGCGCCAGATACGCCGGAATATATTGAAATCACTTATGAAAAGGGTGATCCAGTGGCGATTGACGGCAAGATGCTGTCACCCGCAGAAATGCTGACCGCGCTGAATGAATATGGTGGAAAACACGGTATCGGGCGGCTTGATCTGGTCGAAGGGCGGTTCGTTGGCATGAAGTCCCGTGGCATATACGAAACCCCCGGCGG
The DNA here is from genome assembly GCA_964567685.1 of uncultured Rhodobacter sp. Lineage (GTDB taxonomy): Bacteria > Pseudomonadota > Alphaproteobacteria > Rhodobacterales > Rhodobacteraceae > UBA5972. The sequence goes on from CAZMNO010000004.1 coordinate 55,299, forward strand.
AACCATCATGCTGGAAGCGCACAGGGGTATTGAATCGATCACCCTTGATCGCGGTGCGGCGCATCTGAAAGACGAGTTGATGCCCAAATATGCCGAGCTGATCTACAACGGTTTCTGGTTCAGCCCCGAACGCGAAATGCTGCAGGCGCTGATTGATCACTCGCAAACGCATGTGAACGGCACTGTTCGCCTGAAACTTTTCAAAGGATCGGTTCAAACCGTTGGCCGCTGGTCCGAGGATTCACTATATTCCGAGCAGCACGTCACATTTGAAGACGATCAGGGCGCCTATGACCAAAAGGACGCTGCCGGATTTATCAAAATCAACGCGCTGCGGTTGCGTTTGCTGGCAATGCGAAATCAGCGCTGAACGCGGAAAACACCAACAGAATTGCAACATTTCCGGAAGATCACGCGTATAGCGCCACATTTTAGGCAAATTGGTCGTCTAACCGCTTATTGTTTCTGATAGTCAGGCAATCCGGTCAAAAAAATGAGATTGTCGATTTGAGGTAGCTAATCATCTTTGGGAGTGGGTTTTGCCAACAAGAACCGTAACCATTTATGAAGTTCCGGTAGATTATGTAGCGGGCACCGACTCGACGATCATTGGTGTATCAACCATGATCATTACCGATGACGATAGCCTGCTGGAGCAACAAACTTCAGCGGATTCCGGAACCGATCAAACCTTTAACGTCGATGGTGTTCTTGCGACTGACTATTACTTTTTCTATGACGATTCGGTCGACATAAACGGCGGTGCAGAAACCGTAAAGACGTTTGGGGTGACCATCGGCGGAGTTGACCGCTATTTCATCATGAGTGACAATGATGATGAATTGCTGGCGCAGGCATAGGTGATCTGGTCGAGATAACAAGCTGGGCCAACTTCACATCTCTGACCTACACCAGCCTGCCTTGTTTTGCCAAAGGCACAATGATTGCAACCCAGGCCGGCAGCAGGCCTATCGAGGCACTTGAGCCCGGTGATCTGGTGCACACGATTGATAACGGGCTTCAGCCGATCCGCTGGATTGGCAGCACAACTCTGCTACCGAGAGACCTTGTTGCCAGCCCGCATTTGCGCCCGATCAAAATTCAGGCAAGCGCATTCGGTGATTTTCTGCCTGCGCGCGCCCTGACAGTTTCACCACAGCACCGGGTGTTACTCGGAGGGTGGGAAGTTGAAATTAATTTTGGCCTTGAGCAGGTACTGGCTCCGGCAAAATCCCTGGTTGGGCGGGCTGGTATCTCCGTTGATACCAAATGCCAGCAGGTGGTCTATTACCACATCATGTTTGACCAGCATGAAGTGGTATTCAGTGAAGGCCTGCCAACCGAAAGCTTTCTTGTCGGCGAAACCATCAAAGACGGGATGGAACAGGCCCAATTGGATGAAATACTTGAACTTTTTCCGGAACTTGCCAAGGAAGATCAAAGCAAGGCGACTATACCAGCGCGCCCGATCCTGAAAAGTTTTGAAGTTTCAGTTTTGAGCGCTCCGGTCGCCTGATACGCCGGTCAAATCCGATATTTGGCCATCATCTGGTAGTATGGCAGGGCCGCTTCCCAAACCCACATCAGTGAATTAACCACCTCAGGTACTGGTCCTTCGGCCGCAGCAAACCCTGTAGAGTTTCTCACCGCGCCGTACCAGTGATCAGCCCATATACCATCACTTTTATGCCCGCCTTTTGGCCAGTTCAGCATTGAGGGCTGAAAGGTCAAATCAAGTAGAGCGCATAAATTCCGAAGACTGGTTTCGGGATTGGCGCGGATATCAAAGCTGTCTATCACCGGCGGGGCATCCCCATGGTATTGGCACAGTTGATCGAATAGCTCTGCCTGCTGGCGAAAGCCGATATCGTCAAGTGTCGGGTTTTCCCTTTTGGCAGCATAGCTGGCAATCACCCGTGCCGGGTCACGGATCAGAAAGACATTGGTGCAATTGCTGATCCAGTCGCGGTCAAATCCCGGCACCATATGTTGCGCCATGAGCTTCAGGTAGAAGATGCCTTTGTCTTCCGGCGTGGGCCCGAGACAGGATTTGATGACATCATCGGCACTGGTCAGACCGGTTTCCAGAATCTCCTGCCTCGCAGGATGGAAAAGGCCGGTTTCCTTCAGATAGGCGGCATAAAATGGTTCATCCCAGACGGCGCAATCATTCCTTGCACCAAAGGCGTACATCATTGCAGTCGACAGGTTGCGGGGCCCCGACCACATGGCGAGTCTCATGCGGTTTCCTTTGCGACGAGATCGGCATAAAGCGCGCGCAGGCGTGATGTGACCAGGCCAGGCTCGCCATTGCCGATCATTCGCCCGTCAATCTCGGAAACAGGCGTCTGTGCGCCGAAAGTCCCGGTCAGAAAAGCCTCGTCCGCGCCATAGGTATCGACCAGAGAATAGTTGCGCTCAGCAACCTCGATCCCGTTGTCGTGGCAAAGATCGATCACCTTTTGCCGGGTGATCCCGTTCATGCAATGGTCCCCGGTCGAGGTCCAGACAGCGCCTTTGCGCACGATAAAGAAGTTGCAGGCGTTGGTCGTGTTTACGAACCCGTTGACATCCAGCATCAAGGCCTCGTCTGCACCGGCTTTTTCGGCAGCGATACAGGCCAGAATGCAGTTGAGTTTGGAATGCGAGTTCAGCTTGGGGTCCTGCGTCATTGGCAGGCCCCTGATGTGGGGCACAGTGGCAAGCCTGATCGGGCGTGGGATCGAAGGTTCGGAATGCTCCAAGATAATGACGATGGTCGGGCCTGACTGAGATAACGACGGGTGTTGGAACGGTTTTACCTTCACGCCACGGGTCACCATCAACCGGGCATGTACGGCTGTTTCCATGCCATTTGCCGCCCGGGTTTCCTCCAGCGCCTCAGTGACCTGTTCCCGGTTGAGGCCAAGATCAAGGTCAATCGCCTTGGCGGCTTCGAACAACCGGTCCATATGTTCGTCCAGAAACGCCCACTTGCCGTTATAGAGCCGCAACCCCTCCCAGATACCATCCCCCAGCATGAACCCACTGTCATAGACGGACACCACAGCTTCGCTGCGGGGTAGGATCCTGCCGTTCACATAGATCAGGATCGCCTCGTTCCGCGCATCCTCCTCTGCCTGATGGGTTGTAACTTCGCGTGCCATCTGTTGCCTTTCGATTTCGGTTGACGATAGGCAAATGAACTGCCGGGGCCAAGAGGTTTCAGTCCATCACCCGTCCGTGATCTCACGCCCATGTTAATTGTATTTCACCATTCACAGCCCGAGACTTGCAGATAAATTGAAAGGTGCAGATCATGCAACGCTTGCGGCCCTATATATTGATGATCGCCATTCTTTTTGGCCTGATGCTGCAACTTGGGCCTGTGCAGGCTCGGGATGTTCAGACAGCGGTGTTTGCCGGTGGCTGCTTTTGGTGCGTTGAGGCCGATTTTGACAAGGTAAAGGGGGTATTGGAGACCACATCGGGCTTTACCGGCGGGACGGTTGAAAACCCGACCTACAAGCAAGTGGTCAAAGGCGGTACCGGGCATTACGAGGCGGTGCTGGTCAAATTCGATGCCGATGTCGTGTCATATCGCGCGCTGGTCGATATTTTTTGGCGCACGGTTGATCCACTTGATGCCGGTGGGCAATTCTGCGACCGGGGGGCCTCTTATCGCACGGCGGTTTTTGTGAAAAACACCTTGCAGAGAGAAAGCGCCGAAGCCTCAAAAGCCGCGGCAGACGCAGCCCTGAAAGGCCGGATCGTGACCCCAATCCTGAATGCCGGTGCGTTTTATCCGGCCGAGGCGCGCCACCAGAATTACTATAAGGGCACGCAGCGCGTGCTGACCCGTTTTGGTGTGATCCGGCAATCAAAAGCCTACAAGAACTACCGCAAGGCGTGCGGGCGCGATAAGCGTGTCAGGGAAATCTGGGGCGATGAGGCACCGTTTGCTGGGCTTTAGGCCTACATGAACGAATAGGCGTTGTTGACCAGAACGCGCTGCAGCGCATAAAGCCCCACCAAAAAAACCAGAGGCGCAATGTCGATCCCGCCGAGATCGGGCAGAAACTGGCGAATACGTGAATAGATCGGCTCAAGCAGGCGATTAAGACCATACCACAGTTGGGCCACAAGCGGCTGTCGCAAATTCAGCACCTGAAAGTTAATCAGCCAACTCATGATGATGTGCGCGATTACGATGAACCATGCGATGTTGACGATCATCAACAGGATTTGGATCAGAGAGAGCATATCAGTCGCCTTGCGCTTGCTTTTTTAATTCCGACAAGACCTAGTCAGCCTAGGCAATTTTCGCAAGGCCAACCTGCGTTTCGTGACGTCTTGCTTGAATTTCTGCGGTGACTTGCGCAATGGAGTCCTGACGTATTCAGGAGCTGCAGGTCATGTATCCGATATTTCGCTTTGCCAAAGAGATGGTGCGCTTCGCACGTGCCAAAAAACTGGCCCTTGGTGAAGTACACCGCTCAAGGCATATCTGCTGGCCTTGGGATGTGGACCCGTGGATGGAGCTTAATAACGGGCGCACGCTTACGCTTTACGATCTGGGCCGTCTGCCGATGGTCCAGCGAATGGGTCTGGTTCCGGTCATGCAGCGCAATCGCTGGAACATGGCGGTTGCTGGGGCATCGATCCGCTATCGCCGCCGTGTGCGGATGTTTCAGAAATTCACGATGCGCAGCGCTGTTCTGGGATGGGATGACCGGTTTCTCTATTTCCAGCAAACCATGTGGCGCAATGGGGAGGCAACCTCGTCAATACTCTTGCGTATGGCTGCAACTGACGACTCTGGTATATTGACCCCGGCCAAAATGGCACGTGCTTTGAACTGGCCTGAAAACTCGCCGACCTTGCCGAAATACGTGCTTGCCTGGATCGAAGCCGAGGCACAACGCCCCTGGCCACCCGAGATCTGACGGGAAATTCCTTGCTCTGTGTGATTTAAACCTGTCTTATTCCAATTATAAAAACAGGGACGGGGTTTGGTAAAATGAGTGAGGTTTCTCAGAAAAAGCGTATTTGGGGCTGGATGACGTTCGACTGGGCCAGCCAGCCGTACAACACTTTGCTGCTGACCTTCATTTTCGGCCCTTTCTTTGCCCAGACGGTAAGCGACATGTTTATTGGGCAAGGCATGGAAGGCGAGGCTGCGAAAGCGCATACCCAAAGTCTCTGGGCGCTGGGCCTGACCGTTTCGGGGCTGATCATCGCCTTTTCCGCTCCAGTTCTGGGTGCCATGGCTGATGCCACCGGCAGGCGGATGCCGTGGATCTGGTTTTTCTCGCTTCTGTATGTCGTGGGGTCGTTCCTATTATGGAAGGCACTGCCGGATGGCACGAATTATGTCTTTGTTCTGGTGGTTTTTGCCGTTGGCTTTATCGGGATGGAGTTCGCTACGATTTTCACCAACGCATTGTTACCTGATCTGGCTGACGAGGAAGAGGTCGGAAAAATCTCAGGTTCAGGCTTCGCAATGGGATACTGGGGCGGCGTCCTCGCTCTGTTCCTGATGCTATTGCTGATCGCTGATGATGCAAGCACCGGCAAAACGCTGATCGGGCTGGATCCGCTCTTTGGAGTATTTGATGCCGAACAGCGTGAGGGTACTCGTTTCGTCGGGCCGTTCACCGCTATCTGGTATATCGTTTCGATGGTGTTCTTCTTTTTGTGGGTCAAGGAAACGCCAATCAAGGAAGGGCGGTTTTCTGTTGGCGAAGCGCTGAGCAACCTTGGATCAACGCTGCGGTCCCTGCCCTCGCGATCAAGCCTTTTTGCCTATCTCGGTTCATCGCTGTTTTACCGTGACGCACTGAACGGGGTTTATACCTTTGGCGGGATATACGCGACGTTCGTTCTGGAATGGCAACTGACCATGATCGGCATATTCGGTATCATCGGCGCGATTTCGGCAGCAGTATTTTCGTGGATTGGCGGGTTTGCCGACCGGCGTTTCGGGCCGAAGCCGGTGATCGTGGTTTGTGTGCTGATCCTGATCGCCGTTTGTATGACGATCCTGAACATGACGCCGACCACCATTTTCGGAATGCAACTGGCCGAAGGCTCAAACCTGTCCACACAGGTGTTCTTCGTTTGCGGTGCTGTGATCGGTGCAGCAGGCGGTGCGTTGCAGGCAAGTTCCCGTTCCATGATGGTGCGCCACTCCAATCCTGAACGACCGGCCGAGGCGTTCGGGCTTTATGCATTGTCGGGCAAATCAACGGCGTTTCTGGCACCCATGCTGATCGCAATGGCAACCCAGGCTACAGGATCGGCGCGGTTGGGCGTGTCGCCACTGGTTGGCCTATTTGTCATCAGCCTGATCCTGCTGATCTGGGTCAAACCAGAAGGGGATACAGCGTCTGAATGAAGGCAAGACGGTCAATTGGTTTTTTGCTGCTGGCGGTCATTTGTACGGTCTTTCTGGCAGGCACGTCGCATGTCAAAAAGAAACCGAGCGATCCGCTGGCCAACCAGCTTTTCGGGGCGCATAAAAAGGGATCGCAACAACCAGCACAGGTCATTGGCTATTATGCCAAAGGCTGCCTAGCCGGTGCTGTCCAATTGCCGGAAACCGGCCCGACCTGGCAAGCCATGCGGCTCAGCCGCAATCGCAACTGGGGCCACCCGACAATGATTGCCTTCATCCAGCGCTTAAGTGTTGAGGCAACAAAACACGGTTGGGCCGGTCTTTATGTCGGTGACATTTCGCAGCCGCGCGGCGGGCCGATGACGTCTGGTCATCAGTCACACCAGCTGGGGTTGGATGCCGATATCTGGATGTTGCCGCCGAAACGCCTGAATCTGAGCCGACGGGAAAGGGAAAACCTGTCATCGATATCAGTTCGCACGGATGACCAGAAAAGCGTCAACGCAAACTGGACCCCGGCGCATATGGCGATCTTGAAAGCAGCAGCAAAAGACAAAGAGGTCGAGCGAATTTTTGTTGCAGCAGCGGTCAAGATATACATGTGCAAACATGCGGGAAAAGACCGGAGATGGCTGGCCAAGATCAGACCGCTCTCTGGCCACAATTACCATTTTCATGTCCGGCTAAGATGCCCGCGCGGTTCACCCCGCTGCGTCAAACAAACACCGGTTTCGAAGATTTCGAAAGGTGACGGGTGTGATAAGACCCTCATGTGGTGGGTGACCGACTATTTGACTCCACCTGACCCTAAACCCAAAAAGAAGAAGAAAAAGAAGAAAAAGAAGACCAAGCAGAAACCCAAGCCGAGACGGGCGCGGGAAATGATTATGGCGGATTTACCAAAACAATGTGTTGGCGTTCTGAATTCAAATTGAAAGCTATACTGGCAGGCCTCTTTACCTTGCTCAGCGTTCCCGTTGCAGCCGCCGAACTGGTCTTTGCGGGCAGCTATACCTGGTATGATCAACAGGACAATTTTGGCGGTTTTTCCGGCCTGGAAGTTTCATCCGACGGGGTCGCTTTTATGGCAATAACCGACAAGGGTAAAATCACCAGAGGCGTGTTTTCTCGGCAAGGGGGCAAGATTGCGGGGGTCGCCGCGTCAACTCTGATTCCCCTTCTCGACCGGCAGGGGCAGGCAGTGAAAAAGTATGATATCGATTCCGAAGGACTGGCAATCGATGGGCGAGGTCGTATTTTTGTTTCGTTTGAGTCCAATCATCGCGTCTGGAGATATGATGGTTTTGGCCAAAGTGCCAATGGCCTGGGTACACACAGCGATTTCAAGACGCTGCAAGACAACTCATCTCTGGAAGCGCTCGCTGTTGATGATCACGGCACGATCTACACAATGCCAGAGCGATCCGGCAAATGGGAGCGGCCCTTTCCGGTCTATCGGTATCGAGCGGGAAAATGGGACAGCAGGCTAAAAATCCCGCGTCGGGACAAATTCCTTCCGGTTGCCGCGGATTTTGGGCCGGATGGCAGGTTTTACCTGCTGGAGCGGGATTTCGTCTGGTATCGGGGTTTTGCCAATCGGATACGACGGTTTGACCTGTCATCGAACGGTTTCATCAATGAAGAGGTCCTGTTGACGACGTCTTTCGGCACCCATGACAATCTTGAAGGCATGTCTTTGTGGGCGGATGATGCGGGCAGGATACATCTGACGATGATAACGGACGATAATTTCAGCGGATTTCTGGCAACGCAATTTGTTGAATACGCGATAAGCGAAGAGCAGGCTGATTAGGGAAGAGCAACATTAGCTTCCGCTGGCTCTGCCCCGACAGAGTTCATTCGCAAAGGATGAGCTCTTCTATGGCCTCATCAGCGGTTTCAACGAAAGTGATCAGATCAAGGTCGCCGCGAGCGATTGTTCCGGCATCGGCCAGGGCGTCCCAGTTGATCATTTTTTGCCAGAACTCCTTGCCAAAAAGGATCACCGGTATCTTGTCCATTCTCTGGGTCTGAATAAGCGTGAGGCTTTCAAATAGTTCGTCCATCGTGCCAAAACCCCCGGGGAAGACAACAATCGCTTTGGCGCGCAGAAGGAAGTGCATTTTGCGAATGCCGAAATAGTGAAAGTTGAAGCAAAGCTCAGGCGTGGCATATTCATTCGGTGCCTGCTCATGCGGTAAAACGATGTTGAGGGATATTGACCGACCACCGGCATCATACGCTCCGCGATTTCCAGCCTCCATCACACCTGGACCACCACCTGTGACAATGACATCCTGACAGCCATCGCTCTCAAGGCTTCTGAGGGTGCAAAGGCGGGCGAATTCGCGTGCTTCGTCATAGTATTTTGAAAGGTCGGCCAGTGTTTCGGTTGCCGTTTTCTCCCGATTGGCCGGATCGGGAATACGGGCGCCGCCAAACAGAACGATGGTGCTTTCAATCCCCAGCTCTTCCAGCGCCATCTGTGGCTTCAAGAGCTCAAGCTGCAATCGCACCGGACGCAACTCATCGCGGCACAGAAAATCCGGATCATTGAAGGCCAGACGATAGGTCGGTGAACGGGTCTGTGGTGTATCCGGCGTTTCTTTTGCCTTCTGGATATCCTCGCGCGCATCTGGAAACCGCCTTTGTCTGATCTGCTTGTTCATCGCCCTCTCCCCCATCGAATTATTTGCGTGTCGTTGTGCATTGCACGGTCACTTGGAACGCTCTATAGGCTCTCTGCTAACCTGACCAGTCACTTGTTGGAGACGACTAAATGTCAAACACCGCTATGGAAACCACGATCGAAGCCGCCTGGGAAGATCGCGACTCAATTTCGCCGACCACAAGTGGCGAATATCGTGAAGCCATCGAAGATACACTGAACGCGCTGGACAGCGGGTCGCTGCGCGTGGCGGAGCCGCGTGAAGGCGGCGAGTGGCATGTGAACCAATGGGCCAAGAAAGCGGTTTTGCTGGGGTTCCGGCTGAAGGATATGGAGCAGCATGACGGTGGTCCGCAAGGCGGCGGCTGGTGGGACAAGGTCGACAGCAAGTTCAAGGGCTGGGGCGATAACCAGTGGCAGGCTGCAGGCTTTCGCGCCGTGCCGCACTGCATCGTCAGGAAGTCGGCCTATATCGCACCGGGCGCGGTTCTGATGCCCTCCTTCGTCAATCTTGGCGCTTATGTCGATAGTGGTACCATGGTTGATACCTGGGTGACCGTCGGGTCCTGTGCTCAGATCGGAAAAAACGTGCACCTGTCGGGCGGTGTCGGGATTGGCGGTGTGCTGGAACCGATGCAGGCAGGCCCGACCATCATCGAGGATGATTGCTTTATCGGCGCACGGTCCGAAGTTGTCGAAGGCTGTATCGTACGCGAAGGCTCGGTTCTGGGCATGGGGGTATTCATCGGCCAGTCGACCAAGATCGTCGACCGTGAAACCGGTGAGGTAAGTTATGGTGAAGTGCCAGCGGGTTCGGTTGTCGTTGCCGGGTCGATGCCGTCGAAAAACGGGATCAACCTTTATTGTGCTGTGATCGTGAAGAAGGTCGACGCAAGGACGCGGTCGAAGACTTCGATCAACGAATTGCTCAGGGATTGAGTTTGTCGCGCCTCCGGCGGGAGTATTTGCACCAAGAAGAAACTGTGGGAAGATGGCGCGAAAAGCAGACATTTATACCTTGCTTGTTGAAGTAGGCCGCAACCCCGACGACGGTTTGCCGGAAGGGGCCAGCGGGGCGGCATTGATGTGCTATGCGTCGGGCGTTGATGAAGCCGAAGCGGTGAGGGAAACCGTGGCGGTTCTGAAACAGGCCGATCTGGCGCCCCTTGATGTAACCGGTTACGGAACCGTTGAGGAGCGTCTGGCTGATGGCCACGATATCTCTGACGAAGAGCGTGCATTGATGGATCGCGCAAAGGCGGAAAACGCTGTTATTATCGCCCAGATGACCCCGTTTTTTGAAGACAGGAAGTAGCGTTTGCGTCTTGCCAATCCGGCGTGCTTCGGCCAGCCTACTGCCCTGTATCCGCAAGGAACAAAAACCATGGAACCATCCGCACCTGTTTATATTTTCAACCCCAGCGACAAGCCCTCGCTGCCGCTTCATGATGTGCCACTGATCGAAGCGACCGAGGAAAGTGTCGAGGGTTATGGCAAGCTCGTGAACGACCCGGATGCTTTTGAGATCGAGATCACACGCTGGCCTGCTCAGGGATGGCGTCCGGTGGATGAGGGAACCGGTGACGAGGGCGGCACGGTCGAGGGCGTGTTTCACGGCAACTGGGATGGCGACATTCTGATGGGACGGAACGAGGCGGTGGACGGGCATTACGTTCTGGGCTGGTCCACTGATCCGCAAAGTGCCAGAACCGGTGCGCCCAGTGTGCCGCGCGATCAGGTTTTACTGTGGCACATGAACTACCACCCGGATGGCGGGCAGATGTTCTATCCGCTCGACAGGAAACCCTTTGTCATACCGGCGGCTCTGCCGGGGGATGATCTGACACCCAAAAAGGTGGTGGCGTTCTGGTGTGATGGCAGCAAGGGCCTCTATATCCACCCGAACATCTGGCATGAGGGTATTTTCCCGGTTGCAGACAGCCAGCGTTTTCTTGACCGGCAAGGCCGGGTGCACGCCCGTGTCAGCTGCGATATCGGGCAGGAGTTCGGGGTCTATTTGTCAGTACCCCTGATCCGGTCCTGACGTTTTATTCCGGTAATTGTCCTGACAGGCAGCGCTCAGTCATCATCATCGTCTGGATCAACAGGCAGTCTATGCGCGATGCCCTTGTGGCACTCAATGCAGGTTTTGCCTTCTTCAATACCCGCTTTCATCTTTTCCTGTGCACGACGCCCCTGTTTGTGAAAATCCATCGCGTCATACGAATGGCAGTTCCGGCATTCCCGACTGTCGGTTGCCAGCATGGCGGCCCAGACGCGCTGTGCCATTTCCAGCCGATGCGCTTCAAATTTCTCTTTGGTATTAATTTTGCCGGTGAGTTTGGCCCAAAGCTCGCCTGTAGCCTGGATTTTGCGAATTACCTTTGGACCCCAGGCATGCGGGACATGGCAGTCTGAACAGATCGCCCTGACACCGGACGCGTTCTTGTAGTGAACCGACTCTTTATACTCCTGATAAGCAAACTGCTCCATTTCATGGCACGATGTGCAAAACTTCAGCGTGTTGGTCGCCTCCATCGCGGTATGAAACCCGCCCCAGAAGACTATTCCGCCAGCAAAGCCGACGATAATGATAGTTCCCCAGGCAAATCTTGCGGTTGGACCCCAGAACCAGTGCCAAATTCTTTTGATAAGTTTGCGCATTGCCGCATCCCTCGTCAAAGCAGAGAGTCCCCACCCCAAAATCTGGAGTGGGGAAAGGTGTTTGCTATTCCTGCGGCATAGTTACCATATACGCCAGAATGTCAGCAGATACCGCCGGATCAAGCGCCCTAAGGGCAGGCATTTGTTCGGCGGGCTGCCCATTCAGGATTTTCTGGATGGTTTCCCAGGGGTTGCCCGAGGCGATTTTGCCAAGAGTTTTCGGCAGATCCTTGGGAAGCCTTCCTTCAAATCCGTGGCACTGGACACAGAGAGTATTGTAGTATCTTTCACCCTGCGCCGGATCCCCGCTGATCGATTTATCGGCCCGCGCGATCAGAGCATCGATATCGAACCGCCCCTTGGAGACAAAGTTGGCGAGATCAGTATAGTCCTGCTCGTCCATCAAACCGGCAAAGCCGTGAAGATCATCTTTGATGAAGCCAATTATTACTTCATTTGGTTGACCGGCCATGGCCGTCAGCCCCTTGATCCCGGTTTTATACGGCCCTGATGCGTAAGCTCCGTCGGCCCCCATGAGATCCCAGCCATGACAGGCCTTACAACGCTGTGTTGCGGCACCTTTTTTCTTGGTATTGGCGGCTGGCCAGGCCGGGTGGGTTTCTTCCGGCTTGGGTGCGTTGATCACTTTGTACCATTTGTCATAGAGCCGCCCACCACGGGCGATCGAAGAATCCATTTCCTCGGCATTCGCGATTGTCGGAGCTAACGGAGGGCTGATCAACAGCACCCCCCCAACCACCGCGAGGGAAACTAGTTTCCTTATTGTCTTCTTGAATGTCGACATTGCGATTTCTCCTGTTCGGATTAATCGGCGGCTTTATGCCACCAACTGAAGCTTCCGCAGAAGTCGCCTTTGCTGTCCTTGACATAAGGCAAATTCTGAAAATTATTTATTGTTAAAAAACAAAGACTTAACAGTAAATGCAAAGATGCCGCAGCCTGCCGATCCATTGATCACGGGGCCCGGTTGTGTTTTGAGCTAAAATACCGCCATACCGGACCCTCTAACGCAGGCCCGCCTAAAAAAGCCTTTCAAATCAGGGAGTCCTTGATCAGACGCGTCTATTCAATTCCGATCAGTTCAGCCGCTATTTCTGCAACCTCTTCCGGTGAACCGGCGAGCGCATCAGCTTCGGCCATATGAAGCTCCCCCTCATCGGAGTAGCCCCACAAAACACCCAAAGACCTGATGTCGTTATTTTGAGCCCCCTCAATGTCGTGTCTACGGTCACCGATCATGACAGATTTCATCGGATCAGCCCCGGTTTCTGCCAGAGCATGGGCCAGAAGGTCAGTCTTGTCGGAGTTTGTGCCGTCAAGTTCCGAGCCGAAAAGGCCGTCGATAAAATGGGAGATGCCAAAATGTTCGACTATCGTGTTGGCATAGGCATGAGGTTTTGACGTGGCGATGAATAAAGGCAGGCCGGTTTCGCGTAGATCCATCAACATCTCACCAATGCCGTCATAGACATCGGCCTCATACATGCCCTGCCCGGTATAATGCTCGCGATAACGCGCTACCGCCTCATCCACATCTGCGCGTTCCCCGATCAACACGCGAAAACTGTCCCAGAGAGGCGGGCCGATGCACCAGGTTAGTTCATTACTGGTCGGAACCTCTGCATTGAGTTCACGCAATGCGTGCTGGATTGATGATGTGATCCCGACCTTTGGATCAATCAGGGTTCCGTCCAGATCGAGGAAAATAGCAGCCATGAAAACCTAGGTCCGTCTGTCAATGAATCGCCGCCACTCTAGGCGATTGCCAGAGTGAAAAACACTCCCAAAACCAATGCACGCGATTGCTGCTCAGACTCTCAGCTTGTCATGCAACCACGCGTACCTTTCGCCGGTGGTGTCTCGGGCGGGCCGGCAAAGCACTGGGCGATTTCCATCCAGGCTGAAGCGGTTTCGCCTATGGTTGCAAGTGATGTGTCTGCGATATTCCTGACCTGAGTCACAACTTGCGCGAACTCAACTGCCAACCCGGATATCGCATTATTCGCCTGCGGCTCATTCCATTCCCAGACTTCGCCCGAAGGCGCAGTCAGGCACAGATAAGGGGCCGGGTCCGGCACGGGCAGCCCCCGGTTGATGAACGCCCAGCCATAGGTGCTGACCCCCAGATGAACGATGTTTTTGATCCGGTCATGTTCCTGCCGTTTGACCCCAAGCAGATCAAACACTTCCTGCCCATGTGCCCAGGTTTCCATCTGGCGCGCGGTGATGGATGAGCGGGCGCTCATATCGGGCCCGATCCATTTTATCCGGGCTTTCGGATCAGCCGTTGCATAATTGTCAGCCAGCCGCTCGGCCCGGTCACGCCATTGCTGCAAGAGCTCTCTGCCCTCCAGTCCATCCAGAAATACAATCTGTGTTTGTAAAAGGGTTTTTCCTTGTGCAAGCCCCTGAATTATAGGTGCGATAAAGGCGTTGAAATCCTCGACATTCGCAAGCGCCAGATCGGCGGCGATGTTGAACATGTGCAAATGCCCAAGGGCATCGTTGATTGTCCAGCTTTTGAACTGGGTTTCGGAGGCGAAATCACGTTCCGCCAGCGGGTCGAGCAATGCGGCCAAACCGTGCGATTCCAGTCGAAAATCCTCTGCCTGCTGCATCGTGCCTCCTTTGTTTCTACCCCTATTGGCTCGGGGCTATCTGTCTTTCCGGTCAACTGGAAGTTCAATTTCAATCAACACTTCTCCGGCACGCACCTGTTGGCCGGCGGAAACGCTAATATTGCTGACAATACCGTCAGCCTCGGCTAAAAGCTCGTGCTGCATCTTCATGGCCTCCAGAACCGCCAGCCTGTCGCCCTTGACGATCGCCTGCCCCGGTTTGACAAAAACCTCAGTCAGATTGCCGGGCATCGGCGCCAGCAGCTGGTTTCCACAGTTCACTTCATCCGCAATATCAGCCGCACTGATCCGGTTGAGAGCTAGTGTAGTTCCCCCCGTCGCCAGATAGATTTTACCGTCGGTCAGCAGAAACGCTGCAACTTCGCACCGCTGATCATCGATGCGAAGCGTGCCGCTCTCAAAAACAGCGGCGATCTGTTCCTCGCCCTCGCTGACAACAATCCGGCCATCGCGGGATTGTGTGAGGTGAAGATCAAAAACCCGGTCATCCAACCCGAGTTTCATACGGCTTTTCAACTGGCCAGTACTCGACCAGCCCAACAAGTCCTGCCCTGACATTGGTGAGCGGGCAAAAGCCCGTTGCTGCAGTTCGCGATAGGCCAGCACGGCCGCGGTGGCGATTATGTCGAATCCGGCTGATCCAGTTCGCGGCCCCGCATCGCCGTAGGTTTCGGCTATGAAAGCGGTGGTTGCTTTGCCGTTGGCAAATCCTTCTTCTTCCAACAGCTCTATCAGGAAATCTCGATTGGTTTTCAAACCAAAAACCGCGCAGGACTTGAGACCGTCGATCAAGGTTTTCCTTGCCGCGTCGCGCGTGGTGCCATGTGCTATCACCTTGGCCAGCATCGAATCGTAATAGGGGGATACCACCTGAGTTGAGTGAACACCGCTATCAATGCGCAGCATTGGCCCGGTCGCAGGCTGCCACAGTTCAACCCGGCCACTGTCAGGCAGGAAATCATGTGCGGGGTCTTCGGCATAAAGGCGCACTTCAATCGCGTGACCGGTCAGTGTGACCTCGTCCTGGGTAAGTGGCAATGGTTGCTCTTGAGCTATATCAAACTGCATCGCCACCAGATCAAGCCCGGTGACCATTTCGGTGACGGGGTGCTCGACCTGAAGGCGCGTGTTCATTTCCAGAAAGTAAAACGCTCCATCCTCACCAAGCAGAAACTCAACCGTTCCCGCGCCTTCATAATCGATGGCCTGTGCCGCCTTGATTGCAGCTTGTCCCATTTGGGTGCGCAACTCCTCAGAAACGGCTGGGGAGGGGGCCTCTTCAATCACCTTCTGATGCCGCCTTTGAACCGAACAATCCCGTTCGCCGAGGTGAAGTGTATCCCCTTGCCGGTCGGCAAAAACCTGTATCTCTACATGGCGTGATCGTTCGATTGCCTTTTCAAGAATGAGCTCGCCTGACCCAAAGGCGCTGTCCGCCTCTGACCTGGCAAGTGCCAGTCCCGCAGTCAACCCATCCGGCGCAGTGATCATGCGCATGCCGCGCCCGCCGCCGCCTGCAGCCGCCTTGATCATGACAGGATAGCCGATTGAGCTGGCGGCCTTGGCAAATGCATCGTCGGATTGATCAGACCCTTCGTAACCTGGCACGCAGGGGACACCAGCCTTGATCATCCTACGTTTGGCTTCGGCCTTGTTGCCCATCGCCGCAATGGCACTGGCGGAGGGGCCAACAAAGACCAACCCGGCCTTTGCGACTGCTTTTGCGAATTCAGCGCTTTCTGACAGAAAGCCATAGCCGGGGTGGATCGCTTGCGCTTTTGATTGCTTCGCCGCCTCAAGGATCTTGTGAATTGACAGATAGGACTCCGCCACCGGCCCTTCCCCGATCAAGATAGCCTGATCAGCGAATTCAACGTATTCAGCACCGGCATCTGCTTCGGTGTAAACTGCGATTGTGCGCAGCCCCAGTTTGCGCGCCGTTCGCATGATCCTAAGGGCGATTTCGCTCCGATTGGCCACAAGGACCGAGGAAAAAGGTCGGGAGTCACTCACTTTGATTTCCTCATATCCGCGCCACACCAAATGCATTCGGGCGAAGCTTTCTGACACGTGCCTCGGCACAGGTTTCAAGGCAGAACCCGATGACTTCGCGTGTATCGCGCGGATCGATCATACCGTGATCAAGTAATCGGCCGGAGGTATAAAATGCATCGGACTGCTGATCAAAATGCCGGGTTATCGCCTCTCGCTGTGCGGCCATTTGCTTTTCATCCAGCGGCAGGCCACGGCGCTTTGCGGCATTTGTCATGACCTGCTCCATGGTCAGTGCCGCCTGTTCGCCGCCCATCACCCCGGTGACGGCATTGGGCCAGGTAAACAGAAAATCCGCTTCATAGGCATAGCCGCACATGCCGTAATTCCCGGCACCGAAACTGGCTCCGATATAAAATGATATCTTTGGCACCCTGAGATTGGTCACTGCCTGGATCATCTTGGCCCCGTGCTTGATCATGCCGGCATGCTCATATTCCGCGCCCACCATGTATCCGGTGGTGTTATTCAGGAAAATCACCGGATGCCCCGCCTGATCGCAGGCTTGCAGAAAATGGGTCGCCTTGGCGGCACCATTGGGATCAATCGGGCCGTTATTGCCAATCAGTCCACAGGCCCTCCCGAAAACCGTGGCCTGAATGCATACGGTTGAGGGCCCGTAGTCCGGTTTGAAATCGATGAAATCAGACCCGTCGACAATCCGCGCTGCGACTTCGCGCATGTCGTAAGGGCGGCGATAATCAATCGGGACCACACCGGCTATTTCGTCTGCCGGATAGGAAGGGCCCTTGAAACTGCTGGGATGTTTCAACTCAAACCCGCCGTTCCAGTCGAGCCTCTTTACAACGTCACGCGCGATTTCGATGCCATGGGCGTCGTTTTCCGCCAGATACTCCACCAGTCCCGTTGTTGAGGCGTGCATTTCGGCACCACCCAACACCTGATCGTCGGCAACCTCGCCAGTGGCTGCACGCACCAGTGCAGCCCCCCCCAGCATTGCCATGCCATTTTTCCTGACGCCGATTACATAGTCGCTGAGCCCCGGCTGATAAGCCCCGCCAGCAGTCGAGGGGCCGTGCAATACCGTGATAACCGGAATGCCTGCAGCGCTCAGACGGGCAAGCCCTGCAAACATGCCGCCGCCATACGCCCAAAGCTCGACCGTATAGGCCATCAGATTGGCCCCGGCGCTTTCCACAAGATGGATGAAAGGCAGCTTTTGCTTTGCTGCGATATCAAGCCCGCCCAATGCCTTTTCCACGGTTTTGGCGGTGGCGGCACCGGCATTGATGCCGCTGTCGTCAACGAATACCAGACAGCGTGCCCCAGAGACAAAACCGACCCCGATGATGGCAGAAGCCCCCGGAACGCTGGTCTCTGGATCAGTGTCGTCAACCAGATAAGACGCCATATTGTAAAGCTCGAGAAACGGCATTCCTGGGTCGAGCAGTGTCGCCAGCCTTTCACGTGGCGAAAGCTGGCCACGTTCCTCAAACCTGGCACGGCGCCTTTCTGAAAGCGCCTCGGCGCGGGCTTCAAGATCCCGCATTTTGTCTATCAACGCCTGCATGTCGCTGCGATTGGCCTTGAACTCGGGTGAGGCGGGGTCTGTATTGGACTGGAAGACGGCCATCATCAGCTTTCGATCAGGGATTGCGGTATGCCCACGTTATGCTGAAGCACGAGTTGCGCATAGCCCTTTGCCTGAGGATCGGCGCGCAGGCTGGAGGTGCCACCGCCACCTAGAACGCGGGTCAGGACGATATTCATCGCGTGAATGCCGCGGAGGTGATAGCGCTTGACCTCGCCTTTCAGGAAATGCGCAAACAACTCAGCGATGGCGGTTTCGTCAAGTGCCGCCCAGATATGCGGCAGATATTCCGGTCTGCGCGCGATCACCCCAATATTGGCACTATCACCCTTATCCCCACTGCGGGCCCAGGCAAGGCGGATCAAAGGGACCTCGATCATGGCTTCTTCCGTGGCTGCTGAAACCGGTGCACGCGGTTTAACAATTGAAGATGTCGAGGTTGCCGCCAGAGGTGGTGTAAACTTCGTTTCACCCGACTGGTCTGCAATGGTAATCGAAACATCGCTTTTGGGCAGCAGAAACGAATACAATGCCATCACTGGCGAAGGTTTCGGGCGCGCACCGGCAAAACCTGAAAGGCCCGGTGGGGCCGACAGGGCCAGCCCCGTGGCCTCTTTCAGAAAAAGTCCGACACCCGCCGCTTGCGGATGCCTGACCGCGATTTTGGCGTTTACCTCGCGAGCCGGGCCAGACTGGCGGGCAGCACCGAACTGGCTTTCGGCCCCGAGAATTTCAACGCTTGTCTCGCTGAAATCCGGTGCATTCTGCTGGGCCAGCATCGCGCTTACCCGCGCCAGTGCCGTTTTTGCAAAGAGTTCGGCTTTGCGTTCGGCATCGATCCCGTAATAGCCAAAGAGATGTCCGCCGCGAAAACCATCATGCCAGGTCAGGCAGGTCTTGTATGTGTCAGAAGTCGGGCGCCCAATGGCCCCTTCCACCTCCACAATATCCGGTCCGGTTTCCGTCAACCGCACCTCTGAGAAATCGCAAACCACGTCGGGCAGGGTGTAGTTTTGTGGATCCCCGATTTCATAGACCAGCTGTTCAGCCACGGTGCCGATGCTGACCTTTCCACCCGAGCCCTGCGGTTTGCCAACGGTGAATTTCCCGTCAGACCGCACATTGACAATCGGATAGCCAATCGTGCCCAAACTATCGGCGACGCTCTCCCAATCGGTGAAATTCCCTCCGGTCGTTTGCGTCCCACACTCAATGATATGACCGGCCAGTGAACCGGCAGCCAGCAAGTCCAGATCGGTTTCGGACCAGCCGAAAGCATGAATACAGGCCCCCAGCGTGACAGCACTGTCGACACAGCGACCGGTGATGACAATATCGGCCCCACTGGCCAGTGCCGCTGCAATCGGGAAGGCACCGAGATAGGCGTTTACGCTGCCGACCAGCCGGGTTTCAGGAAATGCGGCACCCGTGAACATTTCCCTGTAACCGGCCTTTGCCAGCGTGGGCAATTGCGGCATCAGATCATCGCCTTTAACAACGGCAACCTTGAGATCCAGGCCCTCTTGTTCGATCAGGATTCTGAGTGCCGCTGCGCAGGCATCGGGGTTTACCCCCCCGGCATTTGAAATCACTTTCACCTGTTGCTGGGCAATCGAAGTCAGGTTAGGGGCCATCGCACCGGTGATAAAATCACCTGCGTATCCGAGGTTTCCATCCTTGGCACGCATCCGCGCCAAAATCGCCATCGTGATCTCGGCAAGGTAGTCGTAGACGATATAATCCAGCCCTCCGCCCGCCAGAAGCTGCGCGGTGGCGACGGGTGCATCGCCCCAAAACCCACTGGCCCCTCCGATTTTGATAGAATCCTTCATATCCCGGTGCCGCGAAACCTATACGGTTTCATCAAAGATAATTGTCGCTTGCAGCACAAGGCAATGCGGAAGAATCCTCGGGCATGTCAGAATTGACGTTGCGGCATATTGTACTGGCAGTGCGGACCTAAAGGATCACAAATGATCCTGAAGCGATTCAGATAGGTAGAGAATGGTATTGAGGGTGGTTGGTGGTGTTTCGGCTTAAAACTTTCAAGCTGCCGACCAGACCGATTGGCCGGGCTTAAGGGCTTTCCGCGACACTGTGTGGCTTCAACCTATCAGTTGAGTATCCGGTCGAACATGCGGGTTTTTTTATCAAAAAGGGCATATACATTTTCCCGCATATTCAAAGAGTCTCATAAGAGAAAACCCTCATTTTTCCCATATTGGTATATATTTGGTATAGAAAAATAAAGGTTTGGTTTTAATTCGGTTTAGTGTAAAGTGGCCTGATAAACAAAGTACATCCGCGCTCAAGCGGCGTGCAAAACAACTCGAAAAAGGGGGGCCTCATGGAGGAACAACTCGCACAATTGGCGGAACAGGTTGCGGCGCTTAAAGCCAGCGCTGGTACCACCAATACCGTTTTCGCGGAAACATACTATTATTTAACCATCCCGCTGATGATCCTGATTCACGCGGGTTTTCTGGCCTACGAGATGGGCGCCTCACGGCACAAGAACGTGCTGTCTTCGGGCGTGAAAAACATCCTGGCCTTTGCCTTCATGCTGCCGACTTTCTGGTATTTCGGCTGGTGGGTCTACTGGGGCTTCCCGACCGGTCTGCCGGGTGCTGCGGGTCCGAATGGTATTTCGGGTTCGGAATACGCCAGTGCAATCGCACTGCCGTGGGTCGAGTATATGGGCCCGAATATCGCCGACAACGCGTCCGGTGTGTTCTGGGGCGCTTTTGCCATGTTTGCGGCGACGACTGCTTCGATCATGTCAGGTGCCGTGATCGAGCGCATTCAGACGGTCGGTTTCGTCATCTGCGCTATTGTTCTGGGCTCGTTTGCCTGGGTCGTGGCAGCCGCCTGGGGCTGGCATGCTGACGGCTGGATGGTTCAGAAATGGGGCGTTCATGACTTCGGCGCTGCCGGTCTGGTTCACGCTGTCGCCGGCTTCTTTGCGCTAGGCGTTTTGATGAACCTTGGTCCGCGTATCGGCAAGTTCAATGACGATGGCACTGCCAACCATATCGCAGGCCATAACATGCCACTGACCTGTGTCGGTCTTATGCTCATCATCGCCGGTTTCTGGGGTTTCCTTATGGCTTGTGTGATCGTTCCGGGTGAAGCCTGGTCTTGGTTCCCGGATAAGTTTGCCACCATCTACGGCACACCGATTACACTTTCTGCACTTTCCTTCAACATCCTGATGGCTATGGCAGGCGGTACCATTGGTGCATGGCTGATGACCCGCGATCCGTTCTGGATGATGTCTGGTATGCTGGCCGGGATCATCTCTGCTGCTTCTGGTCTTGACATCTACTGGCCGGGTCTGACCCTTCTGGTATCGTTCGGTGCTGGTGTAATCCTGCAACCGGCAGCCGCCATCCTTGAGAGGTTCAAGATCGACGATGCGGTCGGCGCGGTCACCGTGCACGGCACCATCGGGGTCTACGGGGTAGTCATGCTTGGCATATTTGCCAGCGGATTCCCGGCGCTTCAGGGCGAAGGGGCGCCCGTCATCACCCTTTGGGGCCAAGTTCTTGGTGCAATTGTCTTCGCGCTGATCGGTTTTGTTCCAGGCTGGATCACTGCTTTCATCCTGAAATCGGTTGGAATGTTGCGCGTACCGGCCAATGCGGAAGAGCACGGTCTCGACCCGGTCAAAGTTGCTGCTCAGGCCTATCCTGAAGGCATCCCGATTTCGCATCCTGCGGCTCTGGGCTAACCTAACACTTGAAAGGAAAAGAAGATGGGATTTCCGTTTGATACAGCAGACTGGTCAGTCGTCGAAGGGGCCATGTACATGGGCGCCAATGGCGGCGCTCCGGCGCTCTACACCTGGCTTTCGGTCGCCGTGATGGTCGGAGCACTTTGGTTGGGAAACCGAATGGAGCACAAGCTCTACGATGACTACAAGTAAAGCTTTATAAACGATGTGAACCAAAAGGGCCGCCTTATGGTGGCCCTTTTGCTTTGCAGTTGATGAAAGGCGACATAAGGTTGGTGAGAGAAGCAATACATAAATTGATGTCGGTCGAGATAGGAGCACGATACCGCCTTTGACTGATAAGCCCGACCTTCCCTTCCTGGACATGGCCGAACCCGGGTTTTCCACCCGGTCGCAGGCCGTATATGACGCGCGGGCAAAAAGCTGGTGTGCCCGCACGCCTTATGGGCTGGCGGTGCTGCGGCACCGCGAGGTTGGCCAGTTGCTGTGTGATCGGCGCTTGCGGCAGGGCAGCTATGCCTGGCCTGACATCAACGGTTTGAGGGGAAGCTTTGCGGAATTCTGGAAACGCAGCATCATCAGCCGGGAGGGTAAGGTTCACAAGACGCTGCGGTCGCTGGCGGTTCCCTCATTGTCGCAAGATTTCGTTGAATCTCTCAGACCCGAATTTGACCGTATCGCAGACCGGCTGGCGCGGAGGTTTGTTTCGCGTGGCCAGGGGGAGTTCATGGCAGAATTCAGCACACCCTTTGCCGGGCAGGCAATCTGCATCCTGCTGGGGTTGCCAGATGATCGCTGGCTCGAGGTTGCGGAGAATGCCATTGCCCTTGGCTTTGCCATGGGGGTTGACTGTAAAATCCATGAGCCTGAGTTCAACGCGGCCTGTGATCAGTTGATGCATCTTGCCGACGAACTGATTGGTCAAGTACGCGAAGGGCGGAACCGGGACTCATATGTTGCACGGCTTGTTGAACGTTTCGATAACTGCGAGGCGCTGGATGAGCAGGCTCTGCGCGACATGATCGTCATCTCCGTTTTTGGCGGGGTCGATACCACCCGTGCCCAGCTTGGCTTTGCGGTCGATATGTTCATCAATCACCCCGACCAGTGGCAGCTTCTATGCGCCAATCCCAGCCTGATTCCACCTGCAATAGAAGAGATCATCCGAACCCATCCAACGACGACCTGGAGCACCCGCGAGGCCATGGAAGATTTTCATTTCAAGGGCGTTCGTATCCCTCAAGGTGAAACTCTTCACATGCTCGTCAATGCTTCGGCCACCGACCCAGCGGTCTGCGATGATCCTGCTTTTGATATAACGGCCCGGCGCAAGATGCATTTCGGCTTTGGGGGTGGCGCACATCACTGCCTTGGCCAGATGGTCGCCCGCACGGATATGTCGGCGGCGCTTGCAGCTCTGTCAAGCTTGGTTGAGCGCTGGGATTATACAGGCGAACCTGAATGGTTGCCTGATAGCGGCAATACCAGCCCGATACGTCTGCCTGTGCGCGCTTACAGAGTGGAAAGTGCGGATACTCAGACGTGACCGGGGAAGTTGATTGATCTGGCATTTGACTATTGCCGCCAGCAGCCACTCAAAGCGCTGAATACAATAAAGGTGAGATTTCGTTCTTTAAGGTTTGATCCATCGCGTCTTGAGAGTGGTATTTTCTGTAAAAGGAATAGCCATTTTGTGTCAATCGCTGCGCGAGGGATTGGTCATTGAGCAATCGACTACATGCGTCAGCGAATGCCTTCGGATCATCGGCTATCAACAGTTCCTGCCCATCCGTCACTCCCAAACCCTCGCAGCCCTTAGAAGTTGAAACAACAGGGCTATTGTTCGCGAAGGCTTCAATGATCTTAATACGCGTTCCGTCACCGCTTAGGATTGGTGCAATTGAAACCGAGCATTTATTTAGAAACGGAGTGCAATCCGGAACGTCAAAATGAAATGCGAAGGAAGGATTTTTCTCTAACAAAGAGACACATTCAATACCCAGTCGAATCTTGGGGGATATGCCCACAATGTGAATCTCGACGCCAGGGTGATTGCGATTGAGGATTGGGTAGATTTCACTACTGAAATGAGTCAACGCCTGAATATTAGGCGGATAATTCAGGCCTCCGATAAACAGTAGAGACTTTCCCACAGTGGAAGTATCTCTGCCAACTACTCTGGGTTCTGCTATGCTGTTTCTTAACAGGGTCGCTGGACAATCCAACAGATCAATGCCGATTTCCGAGCTAACAAACACAGTTTTGCATTTTGAAACACTTGCACTAATGGATCGGATAAACTCATCATACTCTGATTGGGTCTGGGCGACTCTTCCGTCCAGACTGCCTTTGTTCAATGGATCAGAAAGATTCCCATCCAAATCCCAAATCAGATTCCTGTGATTGATTTTCGGCATGAGGTCGCGGCAATCGCATACGTGAACAAGATCAGCGTTCGATGAATAGCTGTTCCAGATAATTTGAGTTCGCTGATGATTACGGAATTGACGCCCGAAGAAAGGAACTACAGATTCACATAACTCAAAAGCATCCATAATTCGGTCGAGCGCAGGGTTGGTCGCAGTTGGGATATACCAAAGATTGACATCAGCAAACTTTGAATACGCGCTTAATACGGAATAGGTCCTCTGTTCGCGACCAACTCCTCTGGGATTGGGAGTGCATGGCGAAACAAAAAGCACTTTCTTTTTTGCTAGTTGGGCTTTGGATGACATTTCTTCGTCCTGGTGTTCTGGTATTGCGAGTATATCGCAGACTCCGTTTCAGGATTGAAATAGCGGCCGTCCCGGAGAGATCGATTGCAGTCACGAAGCTATGCTCCATATGACGGCAGATGCAACTTTAGGCAACCAAGAGTTTCCACGGATTGGAGGTCACGTCATCGAATTATCCAAGGGCAGAATATCAGGTACAGGCAGTTTCCGGGTCTTTACTCAATAGATTTTTTTTACGAGTTGATTGGATGGCTCCGAAACCGGACAACGAACATTTACCAAATCCAGAAAATAAGTTCAGAGGAGGCTGGACGTCACGAGACGGCTTTAGCCCCAAACCCAGCCCAAGGTTAGTATTTCTCGAATTGGGATCTGTTGAAAACCAACGCCGTAAACCTAATTCTCAGCTTACATTCTTAACCGAAGTTTCCACCGCGTGCAGAAACGACCCGGCTGAGGAGCTTGCCGACATAATAAGGAAGGCATCCGCACCTGTCCTGATGATCAGCGTACCGAGATGCTCCATCGTCGTCCGGGCGGCCTGATTTTCGGCAAATACACCCGGGTCAAGATCAATCGGGCAAATCCGCTCAAGCGCAGTGCGCGCATTCGCCCCAGAGATTTCCAGCCCGACCCAGACATCGGTCTGGTCCGTCGTGTACCCGGTATCCTTGATTTTCCCGGCAACAATGTCGCGGGCATCCGGGCCGCCATGGTTGAATATCACAAAGGCCAGGTCTTGCCCCAGCACCACCAGCCGTGATTTGTCGTCTTTGGACAAGACCGACTGGCCGACCGCTGGCAATTTAGTGCCATAGGCTTTCTTGACTGCCTCGCGCACGGCATCTTCGCCGCCCAGGGGCAGGGCGACCGATACAATGGCCAGGTCGATCGCTTCGGCAAGGTCGATCCCGTCGAAGCTTTGCTTGTATCCGCCCAGCACGGGCATGGCTGTCAATGTCATATCAGGCACGGAGACGCTCTCCTTCCGGATCAAGGAAATGGGGCGAGACGATCTCGACCTCGATATCTTTCTGGCGCACCATATCGACCGCCGTCACGACCTCACCGACGCGGTGTTCACCGCGTTTGATGAAACCCAGCCCGATCGAATGGCCAAGCGAAGGTGAATAGGCGACAGAGGTCATCCAACCCTGATCGTTGGCCATATTGGCCTTTTCACCCTTAGTAATAAAATGCGCACCGGCACCAAGCAGGGCCGTTCGGTCAACGGGCCGGAAGCCCATGAGGCGCAGCCCGTCTTCTTCATTCAGGCCCTCGCGCTCGGACAGTGTGCTGCCCATGCTGTCTTTGGCTTTTGAAACCATCCGTCCCAGCCCCAGATCGCGGGCAGAAGTCTGGCCGGTCAGTTCGTTCCCCGCAGCGTGGCCTTTTTCGATCCGCATCACGCCCAGCGCTTCGGTTCCGTAGGGTACAGCATCAAACTCTTCACCCGCTTCCATCAACGCCCGCATCATCCCGTCGCCATAGCGCGCCGGAACCGCGATTTCGTAGGCCAGTTCGCCCGAGAAGGAGATGCGGAACAATCGGGCCGGGGTGCCGCCACAGACGGTGACCTCGCCACAGGCCATGAACGGAAACGCCTCGTTGGAAATGTCATGATCCTTGTCGATGACCTTCTGCAACAGCGCCCGCGCATTTGGACCCGCGACTGCGTATTGCGCCCATCCGTCGGTTGTCGAGATCAGGTGAACGTCAAGATCCGGCCACAGGCATTGACGGGCAAACTCCATGTTGCGGAATACGGTCACCGCATTGGCCGTGGTGGTGGTCATCACAAAGTGGTTTTCGCTCATGCGCGCGGTGGTGCCATCGTCATAGGCAATGCCGTCTTCGCGCAGCATCAGGCCGTAACGCACTTTTCCAACAGCAAGCTTGGCAAACCCGTTTGAATAGACCTTGTTGAGGAATTCAGCCGCATCTCGCCCCTGAATGTCGATCTTGCCAAGTGTGGTCACATCGCAGATGCCAACCGAGCCCCGGGTCATTTCAACCTCGCGGTCAACAGAATCGCGCCAGCCCTTTTCACCTTGGCGCGCAAACCACTGGGCCCGCAACCACATGCCGACCTCGACAAAGGTCGCACCCTGCTCCTCGGCCCATTTATGGCTGGGGGTCAGGCGATAGGGGCGGAAATCCTTGCCGCGCGCACGCCCCGCCAGTGCCCCGATGGGAACAGGCGAATAGGGGGGGCGGAAGATTGTGGTTCCGGTATCCGGGATCGATTTTCCTGCGGCTTCTGCCAACACGGCAAGGCCAAGAACATTGGCTGTTTTGCCCTGATCGGTTGCCATGCCGAGCGTTGTATAGCGTTTCAGCAGTTCGACCGAGCGATAACCCTCGCGATGGCTTTGCTTGACGTCCTTTGAGGTCACGTCGTTCTGCAAATCGATCCAGGCGCGTTTCGTGCTTTCCTTGACGTGCCAGAATGGGGTGATTTCAAACGCCTCGTCCTCAGCCTTTGGAGCGGCCTTGCGTGATGCGGTAAAGCCAAGATCCTTGACCACCCCATTGGCCGCATTGCGCCCTTCGCCCAAAGCCGCGGCAAGGGTCAGGGCACCGTTGGCGGCCCCGGCAACAGACATGCCGACCGGCAGATCGCCACCCGGAACAAAAGCCGCAATATCGTCACGCCAGGTCGGGCGACCTCGCTGGTGGCAGGTCAGGTGTACGTTGGGGTTCCAACCGCCGGCAACCGCAAGGCAATCGGCTGTGATCGTTTGACCATTGGTCAGGGTGATGGAGTGCAGGCCCTTGCGACCCGAGGTATCTACAACGGCAGCACCTGTTGCGACCATGGCACCCGCAACAGACATGTGTTCGGTGTTCCGGCTGTCAATTACTGCCGAAATATCAACCCCTTGCGCCTGCAGATCTTGCGCAGTACGCCAACCGTCATCATTGTTGGTAAAGACAGCGACCCGCTTACCCGGGGCAACTCCCCAGCGGTTGACATAGCTGCGCACAGCACCGGCAAGCATGATGCCGGAACGGTCATTATTACCAAAGGCAACCGAACGTTCGGTAGCACCGGCACAAAGAACCGCACGTTTGGAATAGATACGCCACAGGATCTGCCGCGGTTTGCCATCCGAACTGGCGAGATGGTCGGTCTTGCGCTCAAGTGCCCCGAAGATGCCGTGATCATAAGAGCCGTAAACGCTGGTCCGGCTCATCAGGCGAACATTATCCATAGCGGCCAGTTCAGCTACGGCAGAGGCGGCCCATTCATGGCCGGCCATGCCGTCAACTTCCAGCGTTTCGGAGTTGAGCCGCCCGCCAAAGGCAAAATCCTCGTCTGCCAGAATGACCCGCGCCCCACAGCGCCCCGCAGCAAGGGCCGCTGCTAACCCGGCAGGACCGGCACCGATGACAAGAACATCACAATGTAGGAAGCCTTTGTCGTAGCTATCGGGATCCGGCTGCATCGAAAGCCTGCCAAGACCGGCTGAACTTCGGATCATCGGCTCGTAGATTTTTTCCCAGAACGCTTTCGGCCACATGAAGGTCTTGTAGTAGAACCCGGCCGACAAAAACGGCGAAAACAGGTCGGTCACCGCCATCAGGTCGTTTTCAAGTGACCCTCGGTGGTTCTGGCTTGTCGCCGTCAACCCGTCAAACAGCTCGGCTACAGTAGCGCGGGTGTTGGGTTCCTGCGCGGCACCACTGCGCAGTTGAACCAGTGCGTTGGGTTCTTCCGATCCGGCAGAGAAAATTCCGCGCGGGCGGTGGTATTTGAACGACCTGCCGACCAGCCGCTGACCGTTGGCCAACAGGGCCGAGGCCAGCGTGTCGCCGGGATGGCCTGACATCGCCTTGCCATTGAACGAAAACTTGAGGGTTTTGCTGCGGTCGATCAGGCCGCCATTTATCCGGTTTGTCTGGCTCATCTGCTGCGCCCTCTCTGGCGGGCCACGTCGCGGGCCAGTTCTACCTTGGTGATTTCATGGGTCAGCGTATTGCGCGTAACCACCAGCCACGATCTGTCACCCTGCTCGTGATACCAAAGCTCGGCATGCTCACCTGCGGGATTGTCGCGCAGATACATGTATTCATAGAATTGTTCGGCAGCATCTTCGGCCTGCCAGTCAGGGCGGTCGATGAGGCTGGCGTCACCTTTATAAACGAATTCGGCTGCATCACGCGGGCCGAGAAGGGGATGGTTGATGATCATCGTCTCGTCCTTTCGATCAATGCAGGTTCGGTTGGGCGCCCATGCCCTTTTCGTCGATCATTCTGCCGCGCTTGAACCGGTCAAGCCGCATTTCAGTCGCTGTCGGATGTGGCTCATCCTTGGCCAGCAGGTGCGCGTAGCACCAGCCAGATGCCGGTGTTGCCTTGAACCCGCCGTAACACCAGCCGCCGTTGAAATAGAGGCCATCGATATGGGTCTTGTCGATAAAGGGCGTACCATCCATCGACATGTCCATGATACCACCCCAGCTGCGCAGCAGGCGCGCACGACCGATCATTGGCATGATCGCCATGCCGCCTTCGCAGACATCCTCGACCACCGGCAGATTGCCGCGCTGGGCATAGGTATTATAACCGTCGATATCCCCACCGAAAACCAGACCGCCTTTATCGGACTGGCTGACATAAAAGTGGCCAGCTCCGAAGGTTATCACCCCCGGGAGTACAGGTTTCAAACCTTCGGAGACGAAAGCCTGGAGAACGTGGCTTTCGATCGGCAGGCGCATCCCTGCCTTGGCCATAACCCGGCCTGATGACCCGGCTACTGCGACGCCGACTTTTTTAGCCTTGATCGTTCCGCGCGAGGTTTGCACCCCTCTGCACACGCCGTCTTCGATCAAAAACCCTTCGACTTCGCAATTCTGAATAATGTCAACGCCGCGCATATCTGCCCCCCTGGCATAGCCCCACGCCACAGCATCGTGGCGAACCGTGCCGCCGCGTTTCTGCCTGAGCCCGCCCTTGATCGGGAACCGCGCATTGTCAAAATCAAGAAACGGCAGCATCTCCTGCAATTGTTCACGGGTCATGAAATCGGCATCAGCCCCGGCCAGCATCATCGAGTTGCCCCGGCGCATGAACGCGTCGCGCTGCGGATCGCTGTGAATGAGGTTCAGGATCGACCGCTGTGAGATCATGGCATTATAGTTGAAATCCTGCTCAAGCCCTTCCCAGAGCTTTAGCGAAAACTCGTAAAACGGCTCGTTGCCGGGCAAAAGATAGTTTGAGCGGATGATTGTGGTGTTACGCCCGACATTGCCGGACCCGATCCAGCCCTTTTCAAGAACAGCGACATTCCTGATGCCGAATTCCTTGGCCAGATAATAGGCTGTCGCCAGTCCGTGACCACCGCCACCGACAACGATTACATCATATTCAGACTTGGGCTCCGGATCGCGCCATGCAGGCGTCCAGCCTTTATTGCCGGTCAGGCCCTGCCACAGGACTTTCATTGCTGAATAACGCATAAAATCTCGCCCCTCTTGCTAGCACTCCATCTTTTTCCGTTAATGTGGTTCTGGACTATTAGATAAAAGTCGGAAATATACACAATATGGACATGATTGGTACAGAATCGTCTCAATACCGTATCGGAGTGCTGCTGATCGATGGGTTTGCCCTGATGTCTTACGCCTCGGTGACCGAACCTTTCCGGGCAGCGAACCTGCTGAGTCGGCGCAAGCTTTATGATGTCAGCAACATTACTTTGGCCGGAGGTGAAGCCCACTCGTCGGGTGCTGCCAAGGTTGAGGGAATTGCCCAGGTCGGGGATGATCTCAAGCTCGATCTTCTGCTTGTACTTGCGGGTGGTGACCCGGCATCATTCGAAGACAATGACACATTCCGCTGGCTCGGTCGGATGGCACGCACCGGCTTGACGCTGGGTGGGGTTTCAGGCGGGCCGGTTATTTTGGCACGCGCGGGTCTGATGGAAGGGCGGCGGATGACCGTTCACTGGGAGCACGCCGAAGCGCTGGCGGAAATCTCGCCAACGCTGATGATCGAGCGCAGCCTTTATGTGATGGACCGCGACCGGGTTACTTGCGCTGGGGGTACGGCCCCGATGGATCTTGCGCACGCGATCATTGCGCAACATCACGGGCCGGTATTTGCGCGGCTTGTCAGTGACTGGTTTTTGCACACGACGATCAGACCCTCGGGTGATCCGCAGCGCGGTGGCCTGGTCGAACGTGTTGGCACGACCAATGCGGCCATTCTGGATGTCGTCGAATCCATGGAATCCCATATCGCTGATCCGCTGGCGCTGGAACACCTTGCCCAGTTCGCCGGGGTCTCGTCGCGCCAGCTCAACCGCCTGTTCCGCCGAATCATGGGGAAAACCACGATGGCCTATTACCGCGATTTGCGGCTGGACAAAGCGCAGAACCTGCTTAGAAATTCGCCCCTGACACTGACAGAAATCGCCCTAGCGACCGGCTTTTCCAGCTCGTCACATTTTTCAAAGGCACATACTGACAGCTTCGGCGTGCCTCCTTCTAAAATACGAAACTGATCTGTGTACGCCCAAAGGCGCACCGAACTGACTGAAAGGACACCAATGCATATTCTGGTTTTACAACACGCAAGCGTCGAACATCCCGGCACATTCCGGGAGTTTCTGAACGAGGATGGCCATACATGGGTTCCGGTGGAACTGGACGAAGGAGAGGCCCTGCCTTCGCTTGACGGGTTTGACGCGCTTTGGGTTCTCGGCGGGCCCATGGATGTGTGGGAAGAAGACAAATATCCGTGGCTGATTGAAGAGAAAAAACTCATCCGCGAAGCAGTTGAGGTCAGAGGGATGCCTTATCTGGGCTTGTGCCTTGGTCACCAATTGCTGGCCGAAGCATTGGGTGGCGAGGTTTGTAAAGCCGAGCGCTCTGAGATTGGTGTCTTGGATGTGCAATTGACCGAAGCCGGTGCAACCGGCGTGTTTTTTGACGGCTTGCCCGAGCGGTTCAGTTGTCTGCAATGGCACGGTGCTGAAGTCAGCAAAATGCCAGCCGGGGCGCAATGCCTGGCGACCTCGCCTGATTGTGCCGTACAGGCGATGCGCTGGGGAACGCGGGCGTTTTCGGTTCAGTTTCATCTTGAGGTCGAGCCGGACACGGTGGAAAACTGGGCCGACATTCCGGCCTATGCAAATGCACTGAAAGAAGCGCTGGGGCCTGATGGTGTCGATCAACTGAAAAACGCCTGCGACGCGGAAGCCGATATTTTTAAGACCATGGCCGAGCGGGTTTACATCAACTGGATGCAAACCTCTGCCCGCACCTGAATGTGGTTTTAGGTTTCCGCAGCTCTGGTAAGCGACAGACGCGCTGTCTCCAGATGTTCTTTCATCAGGTTTGCGGCGCGTTCAGGTTCGCGCAGGCGGATCGCATTCAGGATTTGCCGGTGCTGCGAATTGTATTGCGCAATAATATCCTCGTTCAGCGTCAGATGCCGCATTCGTGTCCATTCATCCTGTGCACGGACTGAGGTAATTTGCCCGATCATCCAGATCAAAAGATTGTTGTTTGTGCATTCCGCAAGAACACGGTGGAATTCCGTATCGGCCTCGGCAAAGGAGACGGGATCGGACGCGTTCTCTTCCATCGAGGACACAAGTCGTTCCAGTTGGTCGAAACTGGACCGCCGGCCATGCAGAACAGCCAGCCTGCACATATGCGGTTCAAGCGCGAATCGCGCGTCGATCAGTTCCAGGGGATTCGCGTTTGAAATTGGTGAAACACTGGCCTCGGCAGGCTGGTGAATCACATAAGCCCCGCTACCGGGCCGCACTTCAATATATTCATCCCGTTCCAGGCGACTTAGCGCTTCGCGGATGGTTCCACGCGAAACATGATAGGCCTCAGCAAGGCTGCGCTCAGCTGGCAATCTATCATGTAACTGTAGGTTTCCCTTCGATATTTCCCGCCTGAGAAGGGTGGCAATTTCGACAGAGCCCAATTTCTTTGAATTGTCGTCATTCACGTTAGATAATCTCCATTAATGTACCAATGTTATACCAATAATAGATTTCTTACAAGAAAAATGTGTTATTTGGATCAGAAGTGGTTGATTTTTGGCACGGGCTTTGGAAGTATACCGGAGGACAGAGGATTCAAGGGTCGGCAAAGCTGCGCGATCTCGGGTAAAAGGGGACTTATTGAATGGCATTTCCTGAACATGCTCAGTACCTGATCATCGGCGCCGGAATACACGGTTTGTCGACGGCTTGGAAGCTGGCAGAACGTCTCGCTGAAAGGGGCGAGAGCGTTGAAGGGCGGATCGTTGTAATTGAAAAAAGCGGGATCGCATCCGGCGCGTCGGGAATTGCGTGCGGTGTTGTGCGCAACAATTACTTCCAGCCGGCCATGCGCAAACTGATGGCGCATTCGGTCGGAATCTGGGAAAGCGACCCGGAAATGCTGAGCTACCATCCGGTTGGCTACATGCAGATTTCTTCAGAATCGATGCGTGATGATGTGCATACGATTTATGAACAGCAGCAGGCCATCGGCTATGAAAGCGAATTCATCGAAGGTGCCGAGGCTTCCGACGCCTACATGAAAAACCTGTTCAGCGACTGGCAGGCGCAGGGCATTACCTCGGTCCTGCATGAAAAGCGCGGCGGCTATTCCAACAACACCAAATCCATGTACGGGATTGCCAACAAGGTTGAATCCCTTGGCGTGCGGATCATTTCCGGGGTCGAGGTCAAAAGCCTCAATCAGGAGAGCGGCTCAAGCTCTATCCAGTCCGTTGACACGAACAAAGGCACGATCAGCTGCGAACGTCTGATCATCGCTCCCGGCCCCTGGGCGCGTGATTTCTGGGATATGCTGGGAATGCCCAAGCAGATCACGGTCAAGGATCTGGACGGCAATGTTCACAACGATGTCGACATGTGGCGATTCTGGCAACTGGAGGAGGGCGTTCTTCAGGTTGAACCTGAAATGCTGCAAACCAATGACGGCAAAGTGCCGCCGGTGATCCACGTTGATACCGACGCGCCGCTGATGTCGGATGTGGACGGTTCGCTAATCACCGACGAAATGTGGGGCATCTACTACAAGCCCGACTGGCATTTTGGCGGCATTCAGGGCGGTGCGTCGCCATACAAGGTGGAAACGCCGGTCGATAAGGTTGCGATTGATCCTTATGGCCCGTCATCGCCCGAATTCGTGGCATCGGATCACTTTGCCCATATGTGGGTGTCGGCATTGGCTCATTGCCACAAACGGTTCGAAGGCATGATGCCCAAATATCATCGTGAAGCATCCGGCGGCATTGGTTGCTTTACCGCCGACAGTTTCCCGGTTTTCGACCATTTCCATGAAAACGCCACCCTGATCGCGGATTCAAACCACGGCTGGAAAATGCTGGGTGTCGGCCATCTGATTGCTGATGAAGTTTTAGGGCAAGAGCAGGATCTGTTGAAGCCATTCCGGTTTAGCAGGTTTGAAAAAGGGGAACTTCACCCCGTTTCGAACAGCCCATACCCATGGAGCTGAGTTTACTCAAAAGCGGGGCGACGGCCCTCAAGTAGATATACCAAAAGGGAGAAAGAAATTGGCCTTAACTGACCTGGAAAGATTTGTAGACGCGCCGGGGCGTGACGAGAAAATCAAACAAGTCCGTGAGATGATCGATTCAATGGGGATCGAATACCTCTATCTGCAATTCGTGTCGGTCACTGGCAAGATCATGGGTAAGGGCATCCCGTCAGACCATTGGGAAGCTGTTGCCAAAAAGGGCTTCCAGTTGGTTTACGGCGCGACTGTCAACCTGTTCACTGACCGTGCTGGCAATTATCTGGGTTATGGCCCGGAAGCTGCAGAGCTGGTCGGTATTCCCGAGCCGGAAACCTTCATGCAACTGCCCTGGGCACCGACTATTGGCCGGATGTACTCCACCCTGTTTCGCAACCGCGAGGAAAAGGAAAACCCGGGCGGTTATCTGACCTCGGACGGGCGCGGCAACCTGCGCCGGATGCACGAAGAATTTGAGAAAAAGCATGGCCGTAAGCTCAGGATCGGCACCGAGCCGGAAATGATGTGGCTGAAATACGACGAGAACGGCAAGCCGAATGATGGCTTCTCCAAGCCATACTGTTATCACATCGATCAGTTTGAATCACTGCGCCCCGTGTCGATGCAGGTGATCCGTTACGCCCGCAAGATGGGGCTGGATATGATCCAGGGCGACCACGAGGATGCGCCGGGCCAGCTGGAGCTCAACTGGATGTTCGATGACGTTCTGCGCAATGCAGACCGTCTGACAACCTATCGCCAGATTTGTGCGCAGGTTGCGCGTGAGCATGGCATTTTCGCCTGTTTCATGACCAAGCCGTTTGAAGGCGTTTCCGCCTCGGGTTGCCACCACAACATGAGCCTGTGGCGCGGCGGTGAGGACGAGCTGGTTCGGTGCGGCAACGATGTCGACAACCTGCCGGGCATGCCTGACAACTACATGTACGTCAAAGGCGGCGAGAACACCTTCATGCCTGATGATGACGACCCGCAGATGCCAGGCAAAGAAGGTCTGGAAGCAATCGGCGGGGTGGTTCATCACCTTCAGGCGCTGACTGCGATCGGTTCTTCGACCGTGAACTCCTACCGTCGCCTGTGGGACACGGGCTTCTGGGCACCTGTTTTCGCTGACTGGGGCTTCCAGAACCGCACAACAGGTCTTCGCGTTTCGGCACCAGGCCGGTTCGAATACCGTTCGGTTGACTCGATGGTTAACCCGTATCTGATGGGATCGACCTTGTTGGCGGCCATGGATGACGGCATCGACAATCAGCTTGATCCGGGCGAGCCGGAAGAGCGTAACATCTATGAGGCAATCAAGGCCGGCAAGCAGGTCAAGAAGCTGCCGATGTCGCTTGGTGAAGCTCTTGAACATCTTGAAAACAGCGAAGTTGTTCAGCGCGGCTTGCCGGGTGAAATGTATCGCCTGTTCCACGAGTACAAGTCGGATGAATACGCTCGCTTCATGGCCACCGTGACCGAGTGGGACAAAGACACTTACATGGAATGCCTGCCTTAAGGCCTTTCATAATGCATCGGCGGGCTGAAAAAGCCCGCCAACTCCACCACGCTAACAAAAGGAGGCGCATCTCAAAATGTGCGGAATTGCAGGACTAATTCACAAGGGCAAAAGCTCCAACGTCGGTGGTGAAATGACCGCGATGTTGCAGGCCCTCAAGCACCGTGGGCCGGATAGCACCGGCTATGCGGTATATGGCGAGCCGACCAAGGGCGATTATATCATGCGCGTCAACGTCGCCGAAGCCGAGGATATGGACAAAGGCCGCGGTATTCACAAGGTGATCGAAGACCGTATTGCCCTGATTGATACTATTCTGGAAGAAAACGGAGCCAAGGTTAAATCCAAGGAATCCGCAACAGAATACGCGCTTCGCTACGTTCTGAGCCACGACGGCGATACGTCTACGATGGCCGCTCAGATCGAAGAAGCCGATGGGGTTGAGATCATGTCGATGGGCAATGGCCTTGAACTGATCAAAGACCTTGGTGATGCCGCTGATGTTGCCGAGCTTTACGGCCTGAACGACTTTACCGGCACGCACGGCATCGGCCACACCCGTATGGCAACAGAATCGGATGTTGATATCCGTTCGGCCCACCCCTACTGGGCGTTTCCCTACAACGACGTCAGTGTTGTCCATAACGGCCAGATCACAAACTATTGGATCATGCGCCGCCAGATGGAACGCAAGGGTCATCGTTTCATGTCGAACTGTGATTCCGAGTTGCTGGCTGTTTATACCGCGCACAACTTGTCAAATGGCATGGCTCTGGAAGACAGCCTCAAAAACTCGATAGAGGAAATCGACGGCGTGTTCACCTATCTGGTTGCCACTAAAGACCAGTTGGGTATGGCCAAGGACACGATGGCTGCCAAGCCGCTCGTGCTTTACGAAAGCGATGATCTGATCGCCATGGCCAGCGAAGAAGTCGCCATTCGCGCGATCCTTCCACAAGAAATTGACACAACAGATCCCTACGACGAGGAGGTCCGGGTATGGCAAGCGTAAGTGACGCTGAACTCAAGCAAATGACCCAGGAAGAGCGCGTGACCGCGCTCGGAATGCGCACCGACCAGCTGACTGGCCGGGCAATGCGCATCGAATTCAACCCGGACGAAGAGGAACGGTTTGAATATCCCTGGGCACCGACGGTGGATTTCAACAAACGCACCGAACTGGATGTTGACGATCTGACCACAACCGAAGCCAACACCCGCATTCGCGAGCTGATGGCAGAAGGGTATGGCACAATCGTGATCAAGAACCCGCGCGGCAAGCACTCGCTGGGCGTTGGTATCCTGACACGTCTGAACCTGATCATCGAAGGCTCTCTGGGATATTTCGGCGTCGGCCTGATCGACGGGCCGAACGTGACCATCAACGGTCGGGTCGGCTGGTCTTGCGGTGAAAACATGCTGGCAGGGACCGTTGTTGTCCAAAAAAACGCCGGTTCAACATTTGGCGCTGCGATCCGTGGCGGTGATCTGGTTTCCAAGGGCTCGGTTGGCTCTCGGACAGGTATCGACCAGAAGGGTGGCACGATCATCGTTGGTGGTGACACCGGCGCCTTGACCGGGTTCATGATGCAGCGTGGCCGCATGATCATCTGCGGTAATGCTGGCAAGAACCTTGGTGACTCGATGTATGACGGCACCATCTATGTTGGCGGTGAGATCCAGTCTTGCGGTGTTGATGCGGTTCCCGGTGAACTGACTGACACCGACAAGGCCTGGCTGACCCGCAAGCTGACGCAATATGGTCTTCTGCCGGAAAATGGCGTGGATCATTTCAAAAAGATCGTCGCTGGTCGCCAACTCTGGAACTACGACAATCTTGAACCTTCTGAGAAGAAAATCGTTCTCTGACGAGCGGAAAGGAAAAGTAAAATGGCTGATGGTGACATCAAAACAAAGAAGCCGCTCGATCGTGATACGACGCGGATGGGGAACAGCTTCATCTTCCCCCCCCATGTTATGGACGACATCCATATCAAATCGGAACTCGGGCGTTACCGGATGCGGGGTTTCTCGCTTTTCAAGAAAATCCCGCATTGGGATGATCTGACATTCATGCCCGGCACACTGACCCGGTTCGTGATCGAAGGCTATCGTGAGAAATGCGAAAC
Organism: uncultured Rhodobacter sp.; assembly: GCA_964567685.1. GTDB lineage: Bacteria > Pseudomonadota > Alphaproteobacteria > Rhodobacterales > Rhodobacteraceae > UBA5972. Next base: position 92,899 of record CAZMNO010000004.1, read on the forward strand.
CAAGACGATCATTGGCCCGCGTGCCAAGCGACCGCTGGAGCTCGATATTCCGATCTACGTGACCGGGATGAGCTTTGGCGCTCTGTCTTATGAGGCAAAAACAGCACTTGCACGTGGCGCGACCATGGCGGGAACAGCAACCTGTTCCGGTGAAGGTGGGATGATCCCGGATGAGCGCCGGTATTCCTCGAAATGGTTCTACCAGTGCATTCAGTCACGCTATGGCTTTAACCCGAACCATCTGGTTCTGGCTGACGGTGTTGAATTCTTCATCGGCCAGGGTTGTAAAGTTGGCCTTGGCGGCCACCTGATGGGTCAGAAAGTGACCGACCAGGTTGCTGAAATGCGCTCGCTTCCTGCCGGTATCGACCAGCGGTCACCTGCCCGTCACCCCGACTGGCTGGGACCGGACGATCTGGCGCTGAAGATCCAGGAAATCCGCGAAGCCACCGACTGGCAGATTCCGATCCAGCTGAAACTGGGTGCGGCACGTGTCTATGACGACGTTCGCATGGCGGTGAAATGTGATCCGGATTCGATTTATATCGACGGTATGGAAGGTTCGACCGGCGCTGGTCCGCACCTTGCAACCGAAGATACCGGTATCCCAGGCATGGCCGGTATCCGTCAGGCGCGTAAAGCGATTGATGATCTTGGCAAGCGCGGCGAGATCAGCCTTGTTTATGCAGGCGGTATCCGCAACGGTGCCGATGTTGCCAAAGCCATCGCTTTGGGTGCAGACGCAATTGCCATCGGTCACTCTGTGATGATGGCGCTGAACTGCAACAAGGATATTCCGGAAGCCAACTACGAGGAAGAAGTCGGGCAACCGGCTGGCTATTGCTACAACTGTCATACCGGTCGTTGCCCGGTTGGCGTTGCCACGCAAGACCCGGTACTTCGCCAGCGTCTTGACCCGGATGAAGCTGCAGAACGCGTTTACAACTTCTTGCATACGCTGACCATCGAGGCTCAGCTGTTTGCACGCGCTTGTGGTAAAACCCATGTTCATAGTCTTGAGCCGGAAGATCTGGCAGCCCTGACAATGGAAGCTTCTGCTATGGCAGGCGTTCCATTGGCCGGCACCAACCATACGGTTGGCGTCGAAGACTATCATCACCTGTAAGGAGCAAGGAAAATGGCTGGAACACAGTACAGAGGCTCGGAAATTACGGATGTTGATCAGTTCATCAACGACAGCGCCGGGCTTGAATCAGAACGTGAAAAGGAAATCGGCCAGCACATCGGGTATCGTTACGACGTTAACCTTGTGCCGGACTATGCCCGCATCACGCCGTTTCTGACGAAATACATGGAAGTCATGGGTTGGGATGATCTCAACTGGCTGGAGGACATCCACATGGGTTACGAAGATGGTGCCCCTGCGGTGTTTGACCGGAATAACAACGGCTGGGTATCTATCCCTGAATCCATTGAACTTCCGGATAATCAGCAAGATCGTGATATGATTGCGCGCGAACTTCTGCTTAAATTCCAGATGTCGGACCGGCACCCGCTGGTCGCGCTCAGGAAAGCTTATATGAAGTTCTGAAAAAATGCCGCGCCCGCTTGAAATTGCCTGTCTGCAAACACGACCAATGGCGGATTTTACCTCCGCTCTGGAAGAGGCCCTGCCAATGGCCGAAGCAGCAGTTCAAGCGGGCGCGGTTTTCATTTTTCTGCCCGAATATTGTGGCGGCCTGAAAAGCGAAGGGTCCGCATTGGCGCCACCGGCGGAAACCGAGGACGCCCATCCCTTTCTAAAGGCCTTTCGCGATTTCGCCCGCGACCATGCTGTATGGGTCATGCTTGGCTCAATTGCGATAAGGGCGAATGGCGAAAAAATCATCAACCGCGGTTACGTGATTGACGGAGAAGGCAATATCGCCAGCCGATACGATAAAATCCATTTGTTTGATGTGCAGATATCGAAAGACGAAGTTTACCGCGAAAGCACACGCGTGCTGGCTGGCGGTCAGGCCGTGTTGATTGACACGCCTTTCGGGCGTATCGGCCATACGATTTGCTACGATCTGAGGTTCCCGCGTCTTTATCGTGAACTGGCGCAGGCCGGTGCCGAGATAATAGCGGTTCCCGCGGCATTCGTTAAAAAGACGGGTGAAGCGCACTGGCATGTTCTGAACCGCGCCCGCGCGATCGAAAACGGCGTTTTCATCATTTCACCTTGCGCCATTGGCGCCATTCCCGGTGGCGGCGAAAGCTATGGTCACAGTCTGGTGGTCGGCCCCTGGGGTGATATCATCGCTGATGGCGGCAATCTCGCGGGGGTTGTTCGGGCCAGTATTGATCTGGACAAAGTGGAAGCAACGCGCGCCCGCATTCCAAGCCTGAGCCATGACCGCCCTTATACCGGCATCAACAAAAATAACAGGAGTGTCGCATGAATTCCGTTTCCGCCGTCCTGGGTGAGAGCTTTGCCGACCACCCGTTGAAGAACACGTTTCTCAAGTGGCAATGCCTCGTTCGGCAGATCATGATGCGTGATAATGGTGGGCGGCCTGATGACTCGATCATGCCTGCCGTCATTCTCGCTGGTGAAGACGAGCCTCTGGGGCATATCATTACGATCCTGAACAAATCGCCGACGGCATCCTTGGGGCCAGAGCTGCGGCATCTGGCCAAGAAGAACATGGATCCGATGCAGCGTCGAAATCAGGCTTTGCAGTTCTTTTCGGCCACTTACTATCAGAAACACAAAGAGTTTTCAGATATCCTGACCGCGACTTTCCCTCCGGGATCTGCCGGGGCGGCAAAAATTCGCGATGCCGATCGGTGTACTTTGGTGTTCGAAGCCTATGGCCAAAGGTTCGATCTGGACTGCAAAGTCTGGCGACTTGCACCGCATAACCCTCTGCATGAGGCAACCCTCGCCCACAACCGCCTGTTCAACCCGGGTATCCCCGATGACACTGTCGTATTGGGATTTGAGCCGAATTGGGATAATTCTTCTTCCACCAACTAAGAATCAGTGGGGCCTAATTCGCCTGCATCTGTAGTCTGAGTGTGAATAATACGACTGATAAAGAGGGAAGAAATCAGTGGCAATACGCGTATGCATTATCGGCGCGGGGCCTTCGGGACTCGCGCAACTAAGAGCTTTTCAATCAGCAGTAAACAAGGGCGCAGAAGTTCCCGATATCGTTTGTTATGAACAGCAGGAAAACTGGGGTGGGCTCTGGAATTACACTTGGCGGACGGGTGTAGATCAACACGGCAATCCACTGCACGCTTCAATGTACAGATACCTTTGGTCAAACGGCCCAAAGGAAGGGCTGGAATTTGCCGACTATTCGTTTGAAGAACATTTCGGCAAGCAGATCGCCTCTTATCCTCCGCGACCGGTCCTGATGGACTATATCGAAGGTCGGGTGAAGAAAGCGGGTGTTCGTGACAAGATCAAGTTCAATCATTATGTCCGCGATGTGCGCTATGACGATGCAACTGGCATGTTTACCGTCACCACGCATGACAATGTGAAGGACATGGAGTCCAGCGAAGAATTTGATCATGTCATCGTTGCATCAGGGCATTTCTCGAGCCCGAATGTTCCCTATTACGAGGGTTTTGATACCTTTCAGGGGCGGATCGTCCACGCCCATGATTTCCGCGATGCGCTGGAATTCAAAGGCAAGGACCTATTAATCCTTGGGACAAGCTATTCTGCTGAAGACATCGGATCGCAATGCTGGAAATACGGGTGCAACTCGATCACGGTTTCACACCGGACAGCACCGATGGGGTTCAAATGGCCGGACAACTGGCAAGAGGTTCCGGGGCTTTTAAAAGTTGATGGTAAAACAGCCTATTTCAAAGACGGAACGTCAAAAGACGTAGATGCAATTATCCTTTGCACCGGGTATCGCCACTATTTCCCGTTCCTGCCTGATGATTTGCGTCTGCAAACAACAAACCGTTTGGCGACCGCCGACCTCTACAAAGGTGTTGTCTGGAACAAGAACCCGAAAATGTTCTATCTCGCCATGCAGGATCAGTGGTTCACCTTCAACATGTTCGATGCCCAGGCATGGTATGTGCGCGATATTATCATGGACCGTATTGCACTGCCCTCGCAGGAGGCTATGGAACAGGATGTCGTAGATCGCATCGCCCGTGAAGACGCAGGCGAGGATGACTATTATGCGATCCGCTACCAGGGTGAGTATGTAAAAGAGCTGATTGCTGACACAGACTACCCAAGCTTTGATGTTGCCGGTGCAATTGATGCATTCTTGGAGTGGAAGAAGCACAAAAAAGAAGACATCATGACCTTCCGAAACAATTCCTACAAATCGGTCATTACCGGGACATTGGCACCGGCACATCACACACCCTGGAAAGATGCGCTGGATGACAGTCTGGAAGTGTACCTTCAGAATTGAGTATTGAGCACGCCTTAGCCGACAAGGTTAAGCAACCAGTCCTCAACAATCTTGCTTTCAGCATAAGCCTGCTGGTTTTCACGAACCAGCAGGTAATACCCTGACTCTGTTCTAACAGAAACCTGCCCAAGTGGTTTGATCAGTTGGCCGGATTCCAAATGGCGATCAACAAGGTATTGCCACCCCAACCCTATTCCCAGGCCATCACGGGCCGCCTGAATTGCCAAAGGGTAAGTATTGACGACAATTGGCTGCTTGAGGGTTATATCCGCCAGGTCATTTTTGCGAAGCCATGTGCGCCAGTTGAGCCACTCCGTGTGCTCGTTTGACACCTCGATCAGGTCATGCTGTGAAAGCGAACCCACGTCTTTCAGATTGGGATTTCTGGCAAAATATTCCGGTGAGCAGACCGGAAATACGTTTTCACCAAACAGGAAGCTTGACCGGTAATTCGGCCACATGCCTTCCCCACGCAGGATCGCCAGATCGATATTTTCGGCCAGACATTCCTGATCGTTGTCAGAGGCGACCAGTCTGATTTCAATCCGTTTATTCACCTCGTTGAACTTCTGCAGACGCGGCATGAGCCAAAGCGACGCGACGGAATTCGTGGCCGCCAAAGTTACCGTATGCTGGTCGTGACTCGCCCCAAGATTCTGCGCAGCTTCAACCAGCCTTTCAAGTGCCGGGTTGATATCGTCCAGCAACTTTTTCCCCTGGGCTGTCAGATGAATTGACCGGTGACCGCGCACAAAGAGGGCGCAGTCGAAATGCAGCTCAAGCAAGCGCACTTTTCGGCTAATGGCGGATTCACTGATATTCAGGTCTTTTGCCGCTCCGGTGAAGCTCTCTTGCGAGGCCGCGGATTCAAAGGCGAGCAGATAGTCGAGCGGTGGAAGCAGATAGCGATTCTTCAGCATGAAGCCTCCGGACAGCGCAACCTTGATCAGGCAGAGAAAACACTCAGATAATTTCACTGTTACCTGCGAATCTTTGCGCTACAGACGCAAAATTTAGTGAGATTTTACCATAGTTTACGTATTTTGCCACTAAAAACTATGGGCACTGGACCTATAAATTTGTTCGCAGAGAATCTTCGTTTATTTGCCATACTCCGACAATCTTTCAGAGCTAGCTGAGAGGGGAAATCAGGGAGTGAATAACGAACGTCTGGTGAGCTGATTAAGCCAAGTTGTTGATCGGTGGGTTTCAGGCCAATCAAGAAAAAGACCGCCACTTCCACAAAACAAATCTAATCCGGGTCGCTTGAGCGGCCAGATCAAAGGCAGAAGCCAAATGAGCTTGCTGTCTGTCACAATAGGGAGACCAAAATGAAGAAAAACGTATTATTGGCGACGACGGTTGCCGCAGGGATGTTCGCCGCAGGCACTGCATTCGCGGAAGATTGCGGCTCCGGCGATCCGCTGATCATCCCACTGCACAACTGGTCCAGCCAGATTGTGATGTCCCATGCAGTCGGTCAGATTTTCGAAAGCATCGGCTGTAACGTCGAATTCGTCACAACCGACAGCCAGGCTGTTTACGAGTCGGTTCGTCTCGGCGATGTGACGCTGGAACTTGAAGTCTGGGAAGGTGCTTTCGGCGCTTCTTTCCGTGCAGCGCTGGAAAAAGGCGGCCTGCATGACGCCGGCGACCACAACGCTGTGACCCGCGAAGACTGGTGGTATCCGATGTGGACCAAGGACGCATGCCCCGGCCTTCCTTCCTGGGAAGCTCTGAACGAATGTGCCGCGCTGTTCGCAACGCCGGAATCCGGTGGCAAAGGCATGTATCTCGACGGGCCGGTTGACTGGCTGAAGCATGGTCAGGAGCGCGTTGCTGCCCTTGGCATGGACTTCGTGGTTGTCAACGCTGGTTCGGCTGCGGCCCTCTGGGCGCATATCGGTGCTGCCGAAGCCGACAAAAAGCCGATCGTTGTCTTCAACTGGACACCGAACTTTGCCGAGGCTGTCTGGCCGGGCGAATTCGTGGAATTCCCGACATGGGTTGATGGTTGCGACAAAGATCCGTCCGTTGGTCCGAACCCGGATGCGCTGTATGATTGTGGTAACCCCGCCCAGGGCTACCTGAAGAAAGCAGCCTGGGATGGCATGCCTGACAAATGGCCGGGCGCATACAGCGTTCTGACCAAAATCTCTTTCTCCAACCCGCAAATCGCTCAGATGGCAAAATTCGTTGACACCGACGAAATGGAGCCGGAAGATGCTGCTGCTCGGTGGCTCGAAGAGAACGCTAGCGTTTGGCAGGCCTGGACTAACTAAGCCGCTAACACGGTCGATCTTTTACCCCGCCCGTGATCATGCGGGCGGGGTATATTTTGAAAGAAAGCCATGACCCAGGAAAAAGTCATCACCGCAAAGAACGTGTGGAAACTCTTTGGGCCAAGCCCCGAAAGCTACCTTTCGAAAATGCCGCCGGGCCGGACTTACGAAGAAATCCGTGCGGACGGCTACATTGCTGGTGTCAAGGATGTGTCAATCGAAGTCGGTCGCGGCGAGATGCTGGTCATCATGGGGCTTTCAGGCTCCGGCAAGTCAACGCTGGTCCGCTGTTTTTGCCGCCTGCACGATATCACCGGCGGGACGGTCGAGGTTGAAGGGCAGGATGTCATGGGCCTGTCCGAGCGCGAGCTGATCGAACTTCGGCGTTCCAAGATGGGCATGGTCTTTCAGAGCTTCGGCCTTCTGCCGCACCGGACGGTGCTGGAAAACATCGCCTTCCCGCTGGAAATGCGCGGCCAGGACCGCCACGAGCGCCGCAAGCGAGCGCTTGAAGTGATCGAATTGGTCGGTCTTTCGGGCCGCGAAGATTATTTCCCGCGCGAGCTTTCAGGCGGACAGCAACAACGTGTCGGCATCGCCCGCTCGCTGGCGATCGAACCCGACATCTGGTTTCTGGACGAGCCATTCTCGGCACTCGACCCTTTGATCCGGCGCGAGATGCAAGACGAATTCCTGCGCCTCCAGGACATGCTGGGCAAGACCATCGCCTTTATTACCCACGACTTCGACGAGGCCCTGCGCCTTGCCGACCGCATTGCCATCATGAAGGATGGTGCTGTGGAGCAATGCGATACGCCCGACAAGATCGTTCTGAATCCGGCGACCGAATATGTGCGCAAGTTCACCGAGGAAATCGACAAGGCCCGTGTCGTGCATGCCAGCGTTCTGGCCAAGCCTGTAGACGGCAAAGCGCCCGAAGGAAAAGCGGTTCTGGGCAATGCCACGATTCACGATCTTGCGCGCGGACTTGTCAACGACAAACGCAAACTGATTCCGGTCGAGGATGCCAAAGGCAAACTGATCGGAGCGATGGATCGGCAGGAGGCGCTTGAAGTTGTCTTCGGCGACGACGCATGAGCAGCCTGCGCGCCTTCTTGGAAGACGAAAAGAATGTCGCTCGGGTCTTTTGGACACTGATCGGAATCGCCGCCGTATTAACCATCCTCCGGCCTTGGTTGCCCGCAGGGCTTGTCCGGATTCCCGAAGCCTGGCTGCTGCCGTGGCGCGACTGGATTGACGCGGCCTTTGAATTCATCCGGGGCGACATCGCAAAGGGCGAACCGGGGCTTATTCACATCACAAGGACCATCAGCGCTGGTCTGGAATTCGTGCTGGATGCGGTGGCGAACGTGCTTTATGGGCGCGCCCGCTGGCCACGGTTCGAGGCCTTGCCCTGGACAGCGACCACGGCAGCTGCCGCCATTCTCGGCTATTATCTCGGCGGCTGGCGGCTGGCGCTGCTTGCAGGCGGGACGTTCCTGTGGACCGCCCTGATCGGTCAGTGGAAACTTGCCATGGAAACCATGAGCGTTATCGCAGTGGCCGCCCCGATTTCCTTCGTGATCGGCGGTTCGCTGGGAATCTGGTCGTGGAAGTCCAAGCGGATCGAGGAAACGATCAAGCCGCTGCTGCTGGTCATGCAGGTGCTGCCGTTTTTTAGTTACCTCCTGCCGGCAGTGATCTTTTTTAAAGTGGGACCGACGGCGGCCACCGTGGCGACCATCGCCTACTCGTTGCCGCCGATGATCCTGATGACCACGCTAGGTCTTAAGAAGGTTTCGCCTGAAGTCATCGAAGCCGGCAAAATGTGTGGCTGCACGCGCTTTCAGATGCTGACCCGCGTATACATACCCTCGGCGCGGACTGAAATACTGGTCGGCCTCAACCAGGTCATCATGCTCTGTCTTGCGATGGTCGTTCTGACCGCCGCGATCGGCATGCCGGGGTTGGGTTCGAAGTTGCTGGCGATGATGGGTTCATTCAAACTGGGCCGGTCCTTTGAGATCGGTATCACCATTGTGCTGCTCGCGGTCACGCTAGACCGGTTGTCAAAATCCTGGGTTGTCAAGCAGCCCGAGCATTTCGAAAAGGGAACGGCGTGGTGGCGGCGGCATATCTACCTGCTTCTTGGCATCGGTGCCTTTGTTTTCTTCCTGATCGCATCGGAATTTGTGCAGATTCTGGACCACATCAAGCGGAACCAGGATTTCAGCCAGGGGCGTGAAATCGACCAGCTTATTAAATCGTTCCTGGCGCTGGACTGGGTGCGGGCTACCACCGGCTTCATCCGGTATTTCGCCAACAGCTTCGTATTGGTGCCAACTGAAAACGCGCTCCTATACGTGCCGACTTCGGCTTTTATTCTGGCTGTCACCGCAGTGGCTTACCGGCTGGGCGGGGTGACACCCGGCATCCTGGCCTTCGTGTTCTTCTGCATCGTGGCCGAACTCAGTTACTGGGACCGGGCAATGCTGACGCTGCATTCGGTTTTCAACGCGGTGGTTCTGGCCTTTCTGTTAGGCGCGCCGTTGGCAATATATGCCTCACGAAAGGTCAAACGCGCAAACTTCATGATCCTGATTTGCGATACGCTGCAGACTTTCCCGTCCTATGTGTATCTGCTGCCGGCGGTTATGCTGTTTGGCATCTCGCCCGTGACGGTCATCATTTCGATCCTAATCTACACGATGGTTCCTGTTATTCGCTACACCATCGAGGGATTGCGCGGCGTGCCTTATGAACTGAGCGAGGCCGCCGACATGTCGGGTGCCACCTATTGGCAGAAACTGTTCAAGGTTCAATTACCGCTGGCGATGCCAACCATCGCGGTGGGTCTGAACCAAGCGCTTGTCTTTGCATTCTTCATGGTGATCATCGCTGAGTTCATTGGCACACGCGATCTGGGTCAGGAAATGCGCAAGACCCTTGCGGGGACGCATCTGGGCTGGAATTTCGTACTTGGTTTCTCGGTCGTCTTCATGGCGCTTGCCTTTGATATCGCCATCAACGCCTGGGCCGAAAAGCGCCGGAAAATCCTGGGATTAGACTGATGACGATACGACCTGTTTTTGAATCGCCGTATGAACGGGGTGGTATTATCGCACCCGGCCTTCCGATTTTGCCACACGGAACAGAACGCTATCCGATCAAAGGCGGTGGATCGCAGGCAGTGCGCATCGAGGCAGGCGACGAGATTTCCGTGCTCGATCGCGAAGGGTTGCAGCCTGTCGAGCTTGTGTTCTTCGCTCCCGATGGCAGTTCTGATGCAGCAATGATCGGGGCAATGGGTGGACGCGATCCAAAAGGGTTGCAGGCTTCGCTCAGTAGTCACCCTTCGGGGCTGAAAGTTCTGCACGCACTGAAAGCTGCAAGTTTTGATATCGGACGTGCTGACGCCACACTTCTATTTGCCGAAGGTTCCAAGGCTGGCGAGACAGCAGATTTTTTTGCCGCCCGGGATGGATTGCTGATCGTCTGCGCCGCAGGAAGCCCGATGGACCCACATGGGCAGGATGTGCCAACCGATGTAGTTCTTTACATCCGGCGCGCAAATCCAGCCCCTGGCAAAGGCGGTCATGCACCTTCTGACCCACTGGCTGATCCTTTGCAGGATTACAATATCCAGCCCGGCAATGCCAAAGCCTATGAGGTCAGAAATGGCCAGTATATCCAGATCATGGATGTTCAGGGTCGCGAATGTACCGATTTTCAGGCATTCGTGCAAAGCGAGCTTGATAAGGGCAACGAGCGCGACATTAACATGACAACCACCCGCTCGCTGACCGGGTGTATCTACCCGGTGCCGGGCATTCAGTCGAAATTCTGGAGCGTCGATCAGGAACCACTATTTGAGATAGTGCAGGACACCTGTGGGCGACACGACGCTTATGGTCTTTCCTGCTATCCGCGCTATTACGACGATGCTGGTTATCCCGGTCACGTCAACTGCTCTGACAATATCAACCTGGAATTTGAGCGCTACAATATCCAGCCACGCGTTGGCTGGCCGTCGATCAATTTCTTCTTCAACACCATTCTTGATGAAACCCACATCCTGAGCCTTGATGAACCCTGGTCGCGCCCTGGTGACTATGTGGTGCTCAGAGCTCTGACGGATTTGGTATGTGTTTCAACCGCTTGTCCGTGTGACATCGACCCGACCAATGCCTGGAACCCGACCGATATTCAGGTTCGGGTCTACAAGGAAAACGAAGATTTCAAGCCCTCCTTAGGATGGCGAAAGACCCCGGAGGCTGAAGTGGAACCGACAAAAGAAACCGGCTTTCACAAGTGCTTTGCCAGGCACACGCGTGAATTTGTAGAATATAACGGCTATTGGCTGGCCAACACGATGTCCAACCACGGCGCAATTGCCGAGTACTGGGCAGCGCGGGAAAAGGCCGTGGTGATGGATCTCAGCCCTCTACGCAAATACGAGGTGACCGGCCCCGATGCAGAAGCTCTGATGCAGATGTGCGTCACCCGCAATATGAAAAAGCTGAGTGTTGGTGGCATCGTCTATACCGCGATGTGTTATGAACATGGCGGCATGATCGATGACGGCACGGTTTTCCGGCTGGGCGAATACAATTTCCGCTGGATTGGCGGTTGCGACAGTTCCGGCAAATGGTTGCGCGACCAAGCGGAAAAGCACGGGCTGAATGCTTGGGTCCGTTCGTCAACCGACCACCATCACAACATTGCGGTGCAGGGGCCGCTGTCGCGCGAAATTCTGAAACAGGTTCTATGGACACCACCGACCCATTCCACGGTCGAAGATCTTGGCTGGTTCCGTTTCACCACAGCACGCCTTGGCGATATTCAGGGAACGCCGGTGGTTCTGAGCCGCACCGGATATTCGGGTGAGCTTGGTTACGAGGTGTTTTGCCATCCTGATGCTGCAGAAGAGGTGTTTGACGCGATCTGGAATGTTGGCGAGCCGATGGGCATGCTGCCGTTGGGTCTGGAAGCACTCGATATGCTCAGGATCGAAGCCGGTCTGATTTTTGCGGATTACGAGTTTTCGGATGAAACCGATCCTTTTGAAGCAGGCATCGGCTTTACTGTACCCTTGAAGACGCAGGAAGACGATTTCATCGGGCGCAAAGCGATTGAAGAGCGCAAGGCGCATCCGCATCGCAAACTGGTAGGGCTTGATATCGAAAGTGGGCTTGTTCCGGCGCATGGTGACTGTGTGCGCATTGGCAAAGCACAGGTTGGCGTGGTTACATCTGCAATGAAATCTCCGTATCTGGGCAAGGTGATTGCGCTTTGCCGTATGGATGTCACTCATGCCGAGCCGGGAACAAAAGTGGAAATTGGCCAGCTTGACGGGATGCAGAAACGCCTGGCAGCCACAGTCACCACCTTCCCGCATTTTGACCCGACCAAAGAGCGGGTTAAAGGCAATTACGGGTAGTAGAAAAAAGACTATCCTGCGCTGTTGCGCGGCTATGCTTGAAAACCCTGTTGCGTGCTCCCAAAGCGCGCAGTGCCGTGGGTGACAGAGGATTCTCTGGTGTTGATCTGCCAGCCCCGACTGGTTTATCGGTGTCAGAGGATTCCGCCTGCAAGAAAAGATAACCCCCATGCCCCCTGAAACCGACCCGGTCAAACTGACCGCCGATCTGATCCGCTGTGAGACCGTCGCACCAAATGAAGGCGGTGCTCTGGTGCTGTTAGAGGCCCTGTTGAAAGACGCAGGATTTGCCTGCACCCGCGTTGACCGGGGCGGGATCGCCAATCTGTTTGCCCGCTGGGGGCAATGCGACAATGGCAAGACATTCGGGTTCAACGGGCATACTGATGTGGTGCCGGTTGGCGATCTTGCAGCCTGGACGGCCCCACCTTTCGGGGCAGAAATCCGCGATGGTATCCTTTACGGTCGTGGGGCAGTTGACATGAAATCCGGTGTTGCCGCCTTTGCAGCGGCTGCGATCGATTTCATCCGGCAATCGCCGCCCGATGGTTCGATCGTGCTAGCCATCACCGGCGATGAAGAAGCTGTTGCGGTTGATGGCACCGCTGCTCTGCTTGACTGGATGGAAGCCAATGGCGAGCGGATAGATGATTGCCTGGTTGGCGAGCCGACCTGCCCGAACCATATGGGCGAGATGATGAAGATCGGGCGCCGCGGCTCGATGACCGCTAAGATTGTGGTGACCGGCAAACAGGGCCACTCGGCCTATCCGCACCGCGCCCTCAATCCACTGCCAGCGATGGCGCGGCTGATGGATCGGCTGGCCTCGCATGTGCTGGATGAAGGAACCGAGCATTTTGATCCTTCCACCCTGGCGATCACCTCGATTGACACAGGGAATTCGGCCAGCAACGTGATCCCCGCCAAATGCGAGGCAGCGATCAACATCCGGTTCAATGATGCCCATTCCTCGGCAGGTCTGATCGACTGGTTGCAAAGCGAAACTACCCGGATTTGCAGCGAAACCGGGGTGACGATTGACATGCAGACACAGGTTTCCGGTGAAAGCTTCCTGACCGAGGCAGGCCCGCTTTCCGATCTTGTTGCAGAGGCGGTTCAGGCGGAAACTGGCAGAACGCCGGAATTGTCGACATCCGGTGGTACATCGGATGCACGTTTCATCAAAAACCACTGCCCGGTGGTGGAATTCGGGTTGGTCGGCAAGACCATGCATCAGGTTGATGAATGCGTTCCGGTTGAACAGATTGGCGAGCTCAAGGCAATCTATACGCGCATCCTCAGAGGGTATTTTGCGTAAACCGCAACTCGTCATCATGGTGAAAGAGCCGCAACCTGGCCGGGTGAAAACCAGATTGGGACGAGATATTGGGATGATCGCATCGGCATGGTGGTTTCGTCATCAATGCAGCAGTCTGATCCGCACCCTATCGAGCGATGCACGCTGGCGCACGATCCTCGCGATTTCACCTGACACAGCCGCGATGACCAGCTGCAACTGGCCCGGGCATCTGCCACGCTTACCGCAGGGCAAAGGCGATCTTGGCACGCGGATGGGCCGGGTATTTCGCACCCTGCCACCGGGGCCGGTGGTGATTATTGGGGCCGATGTTCCGGGCATCACACCGGCGCATATCAACCGGGCCTTTCGCGCCCTTGGGGATCATGACGCCGTTTTTGGTCCAGCCCCTGACGGAGGTTATTGGCTGGTCGGACTGAAGCGAACCGCAACACCGCCTTTGGGTCTCTTTCACAATGTGCGCTGGTCAACCCGGTTCGCTCTGTCCGATACGCTTGCCAGCCTGCCCGGTAAGCGGATCGCTCTGATTGACGAATTGCGCGATATTGATACCGGTGCCGATTTGGCATGACCCTCCGCACCTGCCGTGATATGCGCCAGTTATGAAAAACCTCCCGTCAAAAGCAGATATTCTTAGCTGGATTGAAAACAATCCCGGCAAAAACTCCAAGCGCGATATCGCGCGCGCCTTTGGCATCAAGGGGGCGGCTCGGATTGATCTCAAGCGAATTCTGAAAGAGCTGACCGACGAGGGGCATCTGGCAAAGAAAAAGTGCAACTACAGCGATCCGGGCGCTTTGCCGCCGGTTGCTGTTCTTCTGGTCACGGAGGTTGACGAGAACGGTGATCTGTTTGCCCGTCCGATGGATCGTAATGGGGACGAGGATGCACCACGGATCTTGATCAAGTCAGGCAAGGGTGACCGGGCGCCGGGCAGGAATGACCGCATTCTGGCACGGCTCACGCCAACGCCGGAGGAAGACCACGCCTATGAAGGGCGGGTGATCCGCAAGATCGGTTCAGGCCCGACGCGCATTCTTGGCCTTTATCGCAAAGGCAGCGAAGGTGGTCGCATCGTTCCGATTGACAAGAAATCGGATCGTGAATGGCAAGTACCGGAATCCGAGAGTAAAGGCGCGCGCGACGGTGAACTGGTCGAGGCAGAGCAAATCGGCCCGAAATCACGCATCGGATTACCCCGCGCTAGGGTTGTCGAGGTTCTGGGCGACCCGATGGCCCCCAAATCCGTGTCCCTCTATGCAATCCACACACATGGGATTCCCGATGAGTTCCCCGACAAGGTTTTACTGGAAGCCGAGGCCGCCAAACCCGCAGAACTGGGTGTGCGTGAAGACCTGACGCACCTGCCGCTAATCACCATCGACCCCGCAGATGCGCGTGATCGCGATGACGCGGTCTATGCGCATCTGGATGAGGACAGTACCAACGAGGGTGGTTTCGTTGTCTGGGTGGCCATCGCCGATGTGGCGCATTACGTCACGGCGGGTTCCGCGCTTGACCGCGAGGCGCGCAAACGTGGAAATTCCACCTATTTCCCGGATCGCGTGGTTCCGATGCTGCCGGAAAAACTGTCAGCCGATCTTTGTTCTTTGCATCAGGACGTACCGCGCCCCTGCTTGGCGGTTCGAATGGTGTTCAATCAGGCGGGGCGTAAAATCGATCATCGCTTTACCCGCGGATTGATGAAGTCACAGGCGTCGCTCAACTATCTTCAGGCACAAGCCGCTGAAGATGGCGCCCCTGATGCACAGACCGAACCGCTGCTGGAAAACGTAGTCAAACCCTTGTTTGCCGCCTATCAGGCGGTCCTGAAAGAGCGAAACAACCGCCAGCCCCTGCATCTTGACCTGCCCGAGCGCCGTATTGAACTGTCAGAAGAAGGCCACGTCACCTCGGTTGCATTTCGCGACCGGTTTGACGCCCATAAACTTATCGAAGAATTCATGATCCTTGCCAATGTCTCGGCCGCTGAAACGTTGGAGGCAAAGCGCCGGCCGTTCCTTTACCGGGTCCACGAAGAGCCGGCGCCCGAGAAACTGGACGGTTTGCGCGAAGTGGCCGAGGCAGCGGGGCTGACTCTGGCCAAGGGTCAGGTGCTGAAAACGGCACATCTGAACAGATTGCTGGATGCAGCGGCAGGTGGTGAAAGCGCCGAAATCATCAACATGTCGGTTTTGCGTTCCATGACGCAGGCCTATTACGCACCGGGGAATTTCGGTCATTTCGGTCTGGCGCTCAGGCGGTACGGCCATTTCACCTCGCCGATCCGCCGCTATGCCGATCTGATTGTACACCGGGCATTGATCACTGCGCATGGCTGGGGGGATGACGGCTTGTCGCCAGATGATATCGACCGACTGGAAGAGACGGGCGAGTTGATTTCACAGGCCGAGCGGCGCTCGATGGTGGCCGAACGCGATACCAATGATCGTTATCTGGCTTCCTATCTGTCCGAGCGTGTGGGCAATGAGTTTGAGGGCCGGATTTCCGGCATCGCGCGGTTTGGCCTGTTCGTGCGTCTGGAAGAAACCGGAGCCGATGGTCTGGTGCCGATCTCTTCGCTGGGGCGCGAGTATTTTCACCATAACGCGGATAACCAGACCCTGACTGGGGAAAAATCCAGACTGGTTTTGAAGCTTGGGCAGATTGTAACGGTTCGGCTGAACGAGGCGGTTCCCGTCACCGGCGGGTTGATGTTTGAGCTTCTGGCTGTGGAAGGCAAAGCTTTGCCACGCGGCAGCGGCGCAAGGGCCGCCCGCCCAAGCGGGCGCAAGCTCAGCAGCTATCGCCGGAAGAAAGGCAAGAAGCGCAAGGTCGAGCATCGGCGGAAATAGGCGCGGTCTCACCATTTCTGCGCTTGGCCCTTTTTTGCTGGGAAATTTCCTTGTAAGCTTTCCAAAAAACAGGCGAGCAGGAGTTTCATGATGCGACGGAAGTTGGGTCTATTTTGCGTTGTGGGCACGCTGGTTCTGTCGCAACCCCTGAACAGTTCAACGGCTGTGGAAAGCCTCGAAATCCGGCCAAAACCTCGCCCGGCAACGACACAGAGTACGGTAATCAGAGTGGCCTCTTCCAACGCCCGATTTGATCTGTGGGTTAAATCCTTTCGCAAAAAGGCCGTGGCAAATGGCATTTCCGGATCAGTCTATGATCGCGCGTTTCGGGGCGTGAAATACAATTCTTATGTGATCGACAAGGATCGCAACCAGACTGAATTCACCAAGCAAATCTGGGAGTATCTTGATACCGCCACTTCGGAAACACGCGTTCGCAACGGCAAAGCCGCACTCAGCAAGCGTCGCAGTTTGCTGAGAAGGATTGAGAAAACCTATAATGTTGATGCCGAGGTAGTGTTGGCGATCTGGGGGCTGGAAAGTGCCTATGGGGCGCAGATGGGCGATATTCCGATCATCGAAAGCCTGGCGACGCTGGCCTATGATGGCCGCCGGCGCAAGTTCTTTGAGGCCCAGTTACTTGCCGCCCTCAGCATCGTTCAGTCAGGTGATGTCCGGGCCGCCGCGATGAAAGGCTCCTGGGCCGGTGCGATGGGGCATACCCAGTTCATCCCGACCAGTTACCTGGCTTTTGCACAGGATTTCCGCAATGACGGCAAGCGCGACATCTGGAGCAAGGATCCTGCCGATGCGCTGGCCTCAACCGCCAATTATCTGGCGCGTCACGGCTGGGTCAAAGGCCAGCCCTGGGGGATGGAGGTGAGGCTTCCCAAGGGCTTTGACTATTCGCTCTCAGGCGAGCGGGTGAAGAAGAATGTTTCCGAATGGCGCGCGCTTGGGATCAAAACGATTGATGGCAAGAAACTGCCCGATCACGGTAAATCCTCGATCCTGTTGCCCGCAGGGTCGCAAGGTGCTGCGTTCATTATCTTTAAGAACTTTCATGTGCTTGAACGCTACAACACAGCTGACGCCTATGTGATTGCGGTTGGCCATCTGGGTGACCGGATCATGGGCGGCAAGAAAATTCAGACCAAATGGCCACGCGGAGAGAAGGCGCTTTCCTTCAAGCAGAAAAAGCAGATGCAGCGTTTGTTGAAACGCAAGGGCTTTGATACTGAAAAAATCGACGGAATCGTCGGGCCCAACACGATTGCCGCGATCCGCGCATTTCAGGCGTCAATCGGGGTGACACCTGATGGTTATGCAACGACAGATTTACTGAAGCTCTTGAAAAAGAAGAAATAAATTCGTTTTTCAAGCAGGCCGCTGGCAAAGATTCAATGCCTTCGGCGAGGATATTAATCAAAAAGAAGAAGTTGGTGCGACTAACTTTCCAGGGCCCAGTCGCTGGACTGCATTTCCTGCAATCGCGAAGCAGTGCGTTCGAATTCAAAGGCTCCTGTGCCGGTGGGATAGAGCGACTCTGGCGGCGCGGCGGCTGAGCAGATCAGGCGTGTTTTGGCCTCATAGAGAGCATCGATCAGCGTCACAAACCGCCGCGCTTGGTTGTTTTGAGCGCGGGTCATTTGTGGGATGTCGTCCAGCAGAAGAACCCGGACAACCTCGGTGATCGCCAGGTAATCGGCGGCACCCAGCGATGCGTCGCAAAGATCAGCAAAGGAAGCACGGGCAACGCCGTTGTGAAACAAGGGCAGGGTCACAGAGCGTGATTTCACCTTGAGCGTCAGTTGTTCCCCAACCCCGTCCGTCAGATCGGCCCATATACCGTCAAGCGCTTTGGTTGCTTCTTGGCCGAGGGGGCTGAAATAGGTTTGTGCCCCCCTCAGGCGATCCTGACGGTAGTCAAGTTCGGTTAAAAGGTGATGCACGACCATGCGCGATTTGATGAGGTCAATGAAGGGCAGAAAAAGCTGGCGGTTGAGCCCGTGGCGATAAAGATCGTCAGGCGCGCGGTTCGATGTCGTGATGATCGTGACACCCGCTTCCAGCAATTGTTCAAACAGACGCCCGACGATCATCGCATCCGTGATATCGGTGATCTGCATTTCGTCAAAACAGAGGAGCCGCGCTTCGCTTGCGACGGCCTCAGCCACAGGTTTGATCGGGTCATTCACGCCTTCTTGGCGGGCGTTGTGGATCGCGTCATGGATTTCCTGCATGAAAGCGTGAAAATGCACCCGGCGCTTGCGATCGATCCTTATGGCGGCAAAGAACAGATCCATCAGCATGGATTTCCCGGCACCGACCCCGCCCCACAGGTAGAGACCGGGGGGTTGTGGTGGATTCCAGCGGTCGCGCAGGGCACCAAGCAGGGATTTTCGTTTGCGCGATGTCGATTCCAGATAGGCGCGGGTTTCTTCAAGCATCGCTGCTGCGCGCAGCTGGGCCTTGTCATGGTGAAGCTGACCGTCACCAACCATGCCTTCATATATGGAAATCAGATCAGAGCTCACCCGCATTCCTCATCTCAGAACTATAAGAAATTGTGATCCCATGATCGACAAAAATTCTCTTGACCTGGCGCGTGTTTTCCATCACCGTCAGGTCTGATCAAGGACATGAAATAGAGATGACCAAGACGCAAGCCCCTTTGTTCACACCAGTTCTGATCGGCGGCTGCATCATTATCCTGATGGGGTTTGCGATCCGCGCCTCGTTTGGTGTGTTCCAGATACCGATTGCAGACGAGTTCGGCTGGGCTCGTGCCGAGTTTTCATTGGCAATTGCCATTCAGAACCTGGCCTGGGGAATCGGGCAGCCGATTTTCAGCGCTATTGCGGAAAAAGTCGGGGACCGGCGGGCGATTATTCTGGGTGCGCTGACTTATGCGATCGGGCTGGTGCTTTCAAGCTTCGCGGTGACGCCCGGTGCGCATCAGTTTCTGGAAATTCTGGTCGGGTTTGGCGTTGCCGGTACTGGTTTTGGTGTCATCCTGGCAGTCGTCGGACGCACCGCGTCTGACGAGAACCGGTCGCTGGCGCTGGGCATTGCAACAGCAGCAGGCTCTGGCGGACAGGTGATCGGGGCACCGGTGGCCGAATGGCTGCTGACGATGATGCCCTGGCAAACGGTGTTTCTGGTGTTTGCCGCAGGCATTCTGGCGGTTCTGGCCGTGCTGCCAATCATGAAAAGCCCGGCACCCGCGACCCGTACCGAGCTTGAAGAAAGCATGGGGGAAATCCTCAAAAAGGCGGTGACGGACCCGTCTTATATTCTGATTTTCGTCGGTTTCTTTTCCTGCGGCTATCAGCTTGCCTTCGTCACAGCGCATTTTCCGGCGATGGTCACGGAAATCTGTGGTGCGATTGATCCCGGTGGCTTGCTGGCAAGTGCAGGCGTGACCACCACATCAGCGCTTGGGGCGGTGGCGATTTCACTGATCGGGCTGGCAAATATCGTCGGGACGGTGCTGGCAGGCTGGCTGGGCAACCGTTATTCGCGCAAATATCTGTTGGCGGGGATATATCTGGGGCGAACGCTTGTGGCCGGGCTCTTTATCATGATGCCTGTCACACCCCTCAGCGTTATCCTGTTTTCATTGGCGATGGGCTCGCTTTGGCTGGCCACCGTGCCGCTGACCGCGGGTCTGGTCGCGCATATTTACGGGCTGCGCTATATGGGCACGCTTTATGGGCTTGTGTTTTTCAGTCACCAGCTTGGCAGTTTTCTGGGGGTCTGGCTGGGCGGGCGGATGTATGACCTCTATGGCAGCTATACCGCTGTCTGGTGGGTTGGCGTCGGTGTTGGGGCGCTTTCGGCGATTGTCCATCTGCCTGTCAATGAGCGCCCATTTGATCAGCGTGCTGTCGCATAAGGCTGACCGAGCCCGGTAGATAGAAGATAATTTGCGTTATACGCAATTTAGTTTGCAATAAACGAAATGCTACAGTTTATTAGTCTATCCGCCAACTTGGCCAGGACTGCAGAGAACCGACCCCTGTTCAGCCAAAAGGCGGCATTGACGCGGCGGTTTCCTCTGTCTAGGTCTAAAGTTCCTGATAAATAGGAAGTTTTTCATGCCGCATCCCGACGATACTGCGCTGTTGATGATCGACATTCAGAACGACTTCTGCCCGGGCGGCGCACTGGCCGTGACCGCGGGGGACGAGATCATTGCAGAGGTGAACACTTTGCAAGCAGATTACCCGGTGAAGGTGCTGACGCAGGACTGGCACCCGGCTGACCATAGCTCCTTTGCCGACAATCATGCCACCGGTGAACAACTTTCGCTGATCGAAATGCCTTACGGGCCGCAGGTTTTGTGGCCCAGTCACTGCGTTCAGGGGACTGAAGGCGCTGCATTTCATCGCGGTTTGTCAACGGATTCTGCGGATTTGATCATTCGCAAGGGGTTCCGTCCATCGATCGACAGCTACTCGGCATTTTTTGAAAACGATAAAACAACGCCGACAGGTCTGGCCGGCTATCTGCGTGAACGCGGGGTTAAAAACCTGGCGCTTGTCGGATTGGCCACCGATTTTTGTGTGCGATTCTCAGCGGTGGATGCTGCAAGGCTGGGTTTTGGGGTTACCGTATTACAAAGGGCCTGCCGGGCGATTGACCTTGATGGATCGCTGGATGCAGCGCTGATTGATATGCGGGATCACGGCGTAGAACTGGCAGACTGAAGGAAGTTCTCGGGCATGGATATCGCAAAACGAGTGTACGACCACCGCTGGAAGATCGACCCGATTGTCCGCTCGCTGATCGACACCGATTTCTACAAACTGTTGATGGCGCAGTCAGTTTTCCGCAACTGTCCGGACACGACCGTCGCATTCAGCCTGATCAACCGCACGAAATCCATCCGGCTGGCCGAACTGATTGATGAAGGCGTGCTGCGTGAACAGCTTGATCATGTACGCTCGCTGTCGCTGTCGCGTGGGGAAAGCACCTGGCTCAGGGGCAACCTGTTTTATGGTAAGCGGGCGATGTTCCGGCCGGATTTTATGGAGTGGTTCGAAAACCTTCGATTGCCGCCTTACGAACTGACGACACGCGATGGTCAATACGAACTCAGTTTTGAAGGGAAATGGCCGGAAGTGATGATGTGGGAAATTCCCGCACTGGCCATTATCATGGAGCTGCGGTCGCGCAAGGTTCTGGCTGATCTTGGACGGTTTGAGCTTGAGGTTCTCTATTCCCGTGCCCTAACCAAACTTTGGGAAAAGATCGAGCGGTTGCGCAAGATCGACGATCTGAGTGTGGCGGATTTCGGCACGCGGCGGCGGCATGGGTTCATGTGGCAGAACCGATGCGTCGAAGCGATGATTGAGGGTCTGGGTGAGAAATTCACCGGCACCTCGAACTGCCTGATCGCCATGCGGCGCGAGGTTGAAGCGATCGGTACGAATGCGCATGAGCTGCCGATGGTCTATGCGGCACTTGCCAGAAACGATGCCGAACTGGCCCAGGCGCCTTATCGAGTGCTTGAAGACTGGCAGGAGGAGCATGACGGAAACCTCCTGATCATTCTGCCGGATACGTTTGGTTCCAAGGGCTTTTTGGACCATGCGCCAGACTGGTTGACCCGCTGGACCGGTATCCGCGTGGACAGTGGTGACCCGGGCGCTGGTGGCGAGCTTGCCATCCGCTGGTGGCAGGAGCGCGGGGAGGATCCGCAAAAGAAACGAATCATTTTTTCCGACGGGCTGGATGTTGACAAGATCGAGGAACTCAGTCGACAATTTGCGGGACGGGTCAATATCGGTTTTGGTTGGGGGACGTTATTAACGAATGATTTCAGAGGTTTGACTGAAAATGACCGATTGGCACCATTTTCGCTGGTGTGTAAGGCGGTGAGTGCTGACGGTCGCTCGACAGTGAAGCTGTCAGACAATCCCAACAAGGCAATGGGTCCGGCAAGTGAGATTGAGCGTTATCGGCGGGTGTTCGGTGTGGGCAAGCAGGAAGCTCTAGAAGTTCTGGTGTGAGCGGAAAAGGCCGAAGCCTCTGGCGGGGATATTTGTGAAAAGATGAAGGCGTGTCCTCATTGGCCGAGATAGTGCTGCGCGGCCCGAACGGCGCGTGCCGAATAGCGTTTGTTGTGTGGGCTATCATTCGGCAGGCGCGGGATTGCCCAGCCGAGTGAAGCGAAAGTGCGCAACATCGCAAAAAGGTGGAACCTTGAGCGGTCCTTGACCATCAGAGGTCGGGTTGCTTCATAACCAGACAGGATTGCGTCTTGCAAAAGCAGGTAATTTGCATCGCCCAGACTTTGTGACAGCGCTGTCGTCAGGTCGTAAAGGCGGAAACCAAAACCGCTATCGTCAAAATCAATCAGGGTCAGGCTGCCGTCGTCGGCGAACAGGTTTTCACGCAAAGCATCGGCATGAATCAATCCCATATCTGCGCCATCGAGTTGATATTGTTGCAAATCTTCTATTGCCGTGGCGCGGGCCGTCAGGATCAGTTCCCGCTGTTTCGCATCCAACCCCGGACTTTCCCAGAAACGGCCCCATAGCGGTGTATCTCCAAGGAATCCGTCACAATCCCAGCGGTGGCGGGAAAATCCGGATGGCAGGGTGAAACTGTCGGTCAGGGTATGAAGCTCTGCCAGTAACGCCCCGATGCGCCAGTAGAGGGCGGCTTGCTCAGCGTCGGTTCCCGGT
This sequence comes from uncultured Rhodobacter sp., assembly GCA_964567685.1. Taxonomy (GTDB): domain Bacteria; phylum Pseudomonadota; class Alphaproteobacteria; order Rhodobacterales; family Rhodobacteraceae; genus UBA5972. The sequence goes on from CAZMNO010000004.1 coordinate 115,889, forward strand.
AGTGGTTCACCAGCAACTCCGATAGGTGCACCTTCAACCCAGGTGATCATTGTCGCGACCTGGTTCTCATCCAACTCAACCAGTAACCGGCCATCCTTAGCGGCAATCGGATTTGGCGTATTAAAGCCGGATTTTGCCAGTTCCTGACACCACCAAAGCTCGGCTTCGATTTCAGCCAGTGAATTATACCCCGGTCGGTGCAGACGTAGTGCCGCGCGAAAATCCGGCCCTTTCACCTCAAAGACTGAGTTTTCACGATGCGCGATCAGTCGCAGCCTGGCCCCGGAATAGCCCCAGGTCGCAAGCGCCTCCTCTGCGATCATAGACAAGTCATTCATGGATGTACCGGTGTCTCGGCCAGAACAGTGTCAAGCGTATCAATAAGCTGATCAGCATTTGCGCGCGAAAACACCATGGGTGGGCGGATTTTCAGGGTGGCGTATTTGTATCCCAGACGGTTCAGCAGGATGCCGCGGGCTTTCATCCCTTCGACCACGCGCCCGGTGAAATCGGTGGCAGGCGTCATCGCCGCGTCCAGCACCATTTCGGCACCGAAAAACAAGCCCGACCCGCGTACATTGCCGATCACCGGATATTTCCTTTGCAGGCCTTTCAAGCCTTCTAGAGCATAGGCGCCGACATCACGGGCATTTTCGACAAGGTTCTCTTCTTCGATGACATCAAGCACGGCACTTGCTGCCGCGCAACTGACGGGATTGCCGCCGAACGTGTTGAAATACCCGAACGCGTTGCGAAAGGCCGATAGCGTGTCATATCCGGCAACCACCGCCGCAACTGGATGACCGTTGCCCATAGGTTTGCCCATGGTCACGATCTCAGGCGTAAAACCGATTTTCTGATGCCCCCACCAATGGGTGCCGATGCGGCCAAATCCCGGCTGAACCTCGTCAGCGATGATAACACCTCCCGCCTTGCGCACGGCTGCTATGGCTTTGTTAAGAAAGCCTTTTGGCAGGTCAGGAAAGCCTTCATTGGCGAAAAACGGGCAGATGATCAGGGCCGAGACCCCGTGGCCTGAGCCTTCCAGTGTCTCGATCGCCTGCTCCACCTCATGCGCGAACGCATCGGCAAATGGCTGGCCTGATTTTCCGCCAAGAGGGCGAAGGCTGTCGGGGGCAGGGACGTGCTGAACGTGGTCAGAATATCCGCCAATCGGCGGTTTTCGTACCGATAGCTGACTGACAGCCGCGGTGTTGCCGTGATAGGTCATGTCGGTTGCAATGACGCCGGTATTGCCGGTCAGGGCAGTGGCCATCCTGAGGGCAACGTCATTGGCCTCGGACCCCGAGCAAACCATGATTGCTGAATTCAATGAAGTGTCAAACTTTGCTGTCAGGGCTTCGATATAGTCAAGAATGCCTTCGTGCAGATACCTTGTATGGGTGTTGAGTGTTGCCGCCTGACGGGCAATTGCCTCAACCACTGCGGGGTGGCAGTGACCGACATGTGGGACGTTGTTGTAGCAATCCAGAAACTGGCGCCCATCCACATCCCAGAGCCAGACACCTTCGCCTTTTATGATATGCAACGGCTTTTCGTAAAATGTGGATACATTCGGCCCCATCAGACGCTCGCGTCGGGCCATGAGCGCAGAAATATCTTCCATGATGTCCTTTATCGTCCCCTGGTGGACTTCTTAAGTCGCTGAAAGGCGAACTGCCGGTCAGAATCGAGTGCAAAATGCCCTCGCTAACCGGAAAGGTCGAGAGATATTCATGAATTGGTCAAGATACATTGTTACGAAATGCATCAAAGATTCAGGAAGGTAGAGCTAACTGACTGAGGTATTGTGCACAAGGAAAATGCTATTATTGCGCTCACAAGTCTTGCAATTGCAATGATCAATCGAACGGCATGATGCCCTTCTTGTTGTGAATAATCGCGTCAACCTCGATCTCAACCATCATACCGGGTGTCGTCAGGCCAGCCTCAACACCGGTCAGCACTGGCTCAATTCCCTGAAACACCTCGCCATGCCTGCGGATAAACCCGCCCGCATCGCGCATGTCGGTCACGAAAGCCCGTGTCCGAACGACATGGCGCATTTTGGCGCCAGCCTCGGCCAGAAGATCGTCGATTTTGTCGAAAATAAAGACCGTCTGCTCGTAGATGTCGTACGGAGCATACACTTTGCCATTCGCCTGCATGGATGTCAGTCCGGCGATGAACACAAAGGGGCCAACTCTTTTTACGCGGCTATAGGATCCGGCTTTTTCAAAGCGCCCGCCGCCTGATATGGTTTTTATCGTCATGTATACTGTATACACCCTGTTTGAATACCTGACAAGGAAAAATCAGCAATATCAGATAGATACAAGATATTGTGGATAACTTTCCCTTACTGTCGATATATGCTTCACCTCAACCACATAGTTTCAGCTTGGTAAACAATAACCAGCAAACGCGACATTAAAAGGGCGAGAACTTGTTATCTGTGCCACCTTTATTTTGCGCGAGTCCTGTCCTGCTGCATATCCTTGAAGCGATAAAGCTGATGCGCAAATGGCAGGAACCACGGAGTTTTGCGATACCAGAATTTCGTTTCAAGCGTGGTATTGTTAAACGCCGTTTCGCCTGCCGGGTCACCCATTATTTGCAGCGCTGCCTTATGCCCAAGATAGGGTGCCATGGCATTGCCACTGCCGGAAAAGCCCAGGGCATGCCAGACACCATCGAACTGGCCGATCTGCGGCATAAAGGAAAACGTGAATCCGGTCTGGCCGGTCCAGCTATGAGTGAGTTTCGTGTCTTTCAGCTGCGGGAATATCTCGGAAAGAAGACCGCGCAAGACATTGGCTGATTTTACTGCCGAAACCTTATTCATCGCGGCCCGGCCTCCCAAAATAATGCGCTTTGAATCCGGTGAAAGTCGAAAATAGCAATGGCGCATGCGGGTCTCCACACACATGCGGCGTTTGGGCATAAGCTCATCCACCAGATCGGGGGGCAGTTCCTCGGTCGCGATCAGAAAGCTGGAAACCGGAATTATCCGGCGCTTCAGTTCCGAAAACTCCCGTGTCGTATACCCGTTTGTTGCCATCAGGACAGATGCCGCCCGCACCGGCCCCCGGTTGGTAGTGACAACAAAACCAGACCCTGACGGCTCAACTGCCGTGACAGGTGTGTTCCCAAAAACCTTTGCACCAGCCTTAACCGCCACTTTCAGCAGCCCGTTCAGGTATTTCCCGGGGTGAAGCCCACCGTGATCATTCAGGAGCATGCCCCCCGAATAGAAATCCGACCCGATCTCTTCGCGCTGCTTTTCCGGTGGCACCATATCGATGTCAACCGGCAGCATCTTTCGCCAATCGTCCAGTTGGCGCGCGGTCGCATCGTATTCGGCCTTGTTCCACTGCCCGCGAAACCGTCCGTATTCGTTGTAATCGCATTCAATTCCCTCGTCTTTGATACGAGAGACCGCAAACTTGTGCGAGTCGATGAACGCTTCTTCCAGCAACCTCTGCGCGGTTTCCTGGCCGTATTTCGCGGTCATTTCCGCAAGTGACAAACGATAGCCACCCCCGATCATGCCGCCATTTCGCGTGCTGGCACCATATCCGGGCCGTTGGGCATCCAGAACGACCACGTTTTTGCCAGCCTTGGCAAGGGTCAACGCGGCAGAGCATCCTGTCAGGCCAGCCCCGACCACGACAACATCGCAATCGAAAGGGAAATCGGTGGGCTGTTCTTCAAAGACGTCGAATTCTTCCCACCAGAAAGGATTGGTTTTCAGCATTGTAATGTCACTCTTTAGGGCCACCGGTTGGGGGGATGGTGATTTCTGCACGTGAGATCATGGCGAGTCAGCCCTGACCACGTAGTTCAACCCGGCGGATCTTCCCGGATACGGTTTTTGGCAGGCCGTCAACGAATTCGACCACCCGGGGGTATTTGTAGGGCGCAGTCGTCGACTTGACGAAATCCTGAATGTCTTTTTTCAAATCATCAGATGGCGCAAAACCATCTGCGAGAACGATGAATGCTTTGACCACTTCGCCGCGCGTTTCATCCGGGCTGCCCACAACAGCGCTTTCAGCTATCGCTTCATGTTCCAGCAGGGCGCTTTCAACCTCAAACGGGCCAATCCGGTAGCCGGCGGAAATGATCACATCATCAGCCCGGCTGACAAACCAGAAATATCCATCTTCATCTTTGTAGGCGCGATCCCCCGTCAGGTAGTAGTCGCCCTTGAATGTTTCCGCAGTTTTCTCCGGATCGTTCTTGTAGCCCTGAAATATCCCGCGCGGTGGCTCGGGTTTAACTTTGACCGCGATGTCACCCTCGGTATTTGGCGGAACCGGCTTCGCGTCATTGTCAATCACGTCCAGTTCAATCCCCGGCGCCGGTTTGCCCATTGACCCGGCGCGGATCGGTTCGCCCAGCATATTGGCGCACAGGATCGTGGTTTCGGTCTGGCCATAGCCATCGGCCGGAATGATCCCGGTTGCTTCTTTCCAGACGGAAATAACACCGGGGTTCAGTGGTTCACCCGCCGCAACGCAATGGCGGAGGTTAGGGAAACTGTATTTGCTCAGATCCTGCTGAACAAAAATCCGATAGATCGTCGGTGCCGAACACATAGTGGTGATCGGGAATTTTCCAAACATTTCCAGTGTCTTCTCAGGGTCAAATCCACCGGTATGATGCACAAACAGAGCTGCCCCTTGCAGCCACGGGCCAAAATAGCTCGACCAGGCGGCCTTGGCCCAGCCGGTATCGGAAATATTCCAGTGCAGATCGTCGGGACCGAGATCAAGCCAGTATTTGCCGGTGGTGACGTGACCAAACCCATATCCATGACCGTGAATGGCCATTTTTGGATTTCCGGTGGTTCCCGAGGTAAAATAACACAGCGCGACGTCGTCAACTGCGGTATTCACATCCTCAAATGTGTCAGAAGCAGCGGGCACATCGCTGGCGTAATCCACCCAACCCTCTTTTTTGCCATCAACCAGAACCTTGACAAAACCGTCAGGCAATTCATCTGCAATGGCTTCGACCTTTTCCATATTGGCCATGTCGGTCACGATCGCGCTCGCGCCAGAAGCCTTGACCCGATAGGCGATATCCTTGGAGGAAAGCTGGGTCGTGCCGGGAGAGGCCACCGCTCCCATAAGCTGGGTTGCTGTCAGCACCTCCCACCAGGCGATCTGACGTGACAGAATGATCAGTACGGTGTCACTGCGATTGACACCGTGTTGTGCAAATACATTAGCGACCTGTCGCGCGCTCTTGCTAATGTCGGCGAATGTCTTGTTGACAACGGTGCCGCTGTCATCGGTCCAGACCAGCGCCAGTTTGTCAGGATCGGTTTTAGCCCAAACGTCAATGACATTACGCACGAAATTACAGTGGCTGGGGCGCTCCCAACGGAACGCCCCATAGACCTGATCGTAAGTCGATGCCTTATTTTGCGACATTCAAAACCTGGATCTGGGTATACTCTTCGAGCCCCTCATCAGATTGCTCAACCCCAAGACCTGAGGCTTTGAACCCGGCCATTGGAATATGCGGCCCAATATTCAGCGCCTGATTTACCCAAACCGTACCGGCCTGCATTTGCGTTGCAATCTTCGTGGCATTGGCCGCGTTGGAGGACCACACCGATCCGCCAAGACCGAAATCGGTTTTATTTGCCTTCGCGCCGATCTTCTTGACGTTTGTGTATTTCACAACCGGCAGAATTGGCCCGAACTGTTCCTTGTCAACAATATCATCCCCATCTTCGACATCCCGCACGATGATCGGTTTGACAAAGTAGCCCCTCTTTTTCTTGGAAATGCCACCTGACAGGATCTTGCCATCCTTGCCAGCGCTTTTCACCAGAGCCTTGACCTTCTTATACTGCGCCTTGTTCTGGATCGGGCCAATCGTGGTGCCCTGTTGCAACCCGTCACCAACGATTGCTTCTTTGGCCAGCTTGGTCAGCTCGTCACACATCTCGTCATAAATGTCCTTGTGTGCGTAGACCCGCTTGATCGCCATGCAGACCTGACCGGCATTGAGGAACGCACCGCCATAGATCTGTGCCGCGGTTTTCTTCACATCGACGTCGGGCAGGATAATCGCTGCATCGTTTCCACCAAGTTCCAGCGTCACGCGTTTCAGCGTGCCAGCGGATGAGGCCATGATCTTCTTGCCAGTTTCGCACGATCCGGTGAAGCTGACTTTGGCGACATCCGGGTGGTTCGTCAGAACCGGCCCAAGGTCGTTTTCATCCGTCACGATATTGATCACTCCGGCTGGCACAAACTCGTTGCACATCTCGAATATCTTCAAAAGAGTCAGCGGCGTCGTCGGGGCCGGCTTGATGACAATGGTATTCCCTGCAATAAGCGCCGGCCCGATCTTCCAGAATGGTACCAGAACCGGGAAATTCCATGGGCAAATACCGGCAACGACGCCAAGCGGTACGCGACGGACTTCAATCTTGAACTCCGCATCGTTCTGAATGGTCCGCCCCTTGGGTTTCAGCGTCGCATAGTGGCGCAGATACCCTTCGGTCCAGGCCATTTCGCCCATCGCTTCGGGCATCGGCTTGCCTTGTTCCTTGCTCATCAGCCGGGCCAGCATTTCTGCATTGTTGGCAACGACATCGGCCATTTTGGTCACAATTTCCTGACGCTTTTTCTGTGATGTTGCCGCCCAGGCAGGGAAAGCCTTATTGGCAGCCTTCACGGCCTTGTTGATATGTTTGGGTGTGCCTTTGGGTACATGCGCAAAGACTTTTTCCGTCGATGGGTTTACGACATTTATGCGGGATTTCTTCTTGTCTGTACCGACAAGCTTGCCGCCGATGAGCATTTTCTGAAACATGGTTTTCTCCCTTGTGAGTCTTGTTAAAGCGTCGCGCCTCGCGCGCTAAGCCGTTACGAGTTTGCCCCCGCTTTGAATTCTTCAACCATCCGGTTGCGCATTTCGAACTTCTGGATTTTACCGGTTACCGTCATTGGGTAATCCGAGACGAACCAGATATGCCTGGGCACCTTGAAATGCGTGATCTGGCCCTTGCAGAAATCCTTGATATCCTTGGCATCCGCTGTGGTGTCGTCTTTCAACTGGATCCAGGCGCAGACTTCCTCGCCGTATTTGTCATCGGGAATGCCAAAGATCTGCACATCACGGATAGCCGGATGTGTGTAAAGGAACTCTTCAACTTCGCGCGGATAGATGTTTTCACCCCCCCGGATGATCATGTCTTTCAGGCGTCCGGTGATATCGACAAAGCCTTCATCATCCATCACCGCCAGATCACCGGTGTGCATCCAGCCCGTATTGTCAATCGACTCTGCGGTCTTCTCTGCGTCACCCCAATATCCGATCATCACCGAATAGCCGCGTGTCAGGAACTCGCCCTGCTGGCCGCGCGGCAGGGCGCGCCCGTTCTCGTCGATGATCTTCACTTCGACATAGGGGTGGATCTGGCCGACGGTCGAGACCTGTTTGTCAAACGGATCACCGATTTTCGTCTGCATGCTGACCGGGCTGGTTTCCGTCATGCCGTAGCAGATAGTCACGTCAGACATATTCATATCCCCGGCGACGCGTTTCATCACATCGGCCGGGCAGCTTGAGCCCGCCATGACGCCAGTGCGCAGGGTTGAAAGATCGTAATCGGCAAAACTCGGCTCTTCGAGCATGGCAATGAACATGGTTGGCACGCCGTAAAGCGCCGTACATTTTTCCTTTGCAGCCGTGGCCAACGTGGCAACGGGTTCAAACCCCTCGCCCGGAAACACCATGGTCGAGCCGTGCGTGATGCTGCCAAGAACGCCCATCACCATACCAAAGCAGTGATAAAGGGGCACCGGGATGCACAAGCGGTCTTCTTCGGTGAATTTCTGCCGCTCGGTGACGAAATAGCCGTTGTTCAGAATGCCGTGATGGGTAAGCGTTGCCCCTTTGGGGCGGCCAGTTGTGCCCGAAGTGAACTGGATGTTGATCGGATCATCGGGTTGCAGAACATCCTGCAGATCAATCAGCGCCTTTTGGTCCGCCTTTGATGCCAAAGCAGCGATGTCGCTGAACCGAAAACAACCCGCCGGGGCTTTTTCGGAGATGGTGATGACCATCTCCAGATCGGGCAGAGTCTTGGATTTCAATTGCCCGGGTGCTGTATCGGCGAGTTCCGGTGCCAGCTCCTGAATCATGCCGACATAGTCGCTGGTTTTGAAAGTCTCGGCGAGAATCAGTGCCCGGCATTCAACGGAATTCAGCGCGTATTCCAGCTCGTTCAGACGATAAGCGGGGTTGATATTGACCTGAATTAACCCCGCACGCGCAGTTGCAAACTGCGCCACAACCCATTCCGCATTATTCGGCGACCACACCCCAACCCGGTCACCCGGCTTTAGGCCAAGATGGATCAGACCCGCAGCAAACGCATCGACGCGATCCAGTAACTCTTTGTAAGTCCAGCGAATATCCTGATGAGCAACAACCAGAGCCTCACGATCACCCCAAGCCGCGGCAGCCTCCTCAATCGCCTTGCCGATTGTCTTGAACAGCAATGGCTTATCGCTTGTTCCACAGACATAACTCAATTCAGTCATGTTCTTTTCGTCCGCCTAGCACTCAACATGGTGTGAATTCTGTATACAGTATCCAGATTATCATTTTCACATCAAAGGGTCAACAACGCAAGCCAAAGTAGTCGCGGGGTTTGGCTCACGCCTGCCGGTGAGGAACGCTGTATCCGCAACGAAGATCGGGATTGGGAAAATGAACTGGCCCGCCTGGCCGGGACTGAAGGCGCGCGATAGGCATGGCTGTAAGCAAAAGAGGTGGTGTCCGGAGGCAGCATTGAAATCATGTTCCTCCTTGCCCCAAGCTATACCGTAACTAATTGATAATAATTAAAGGTTCTAGACTAGCAATACCTACATGCTAGGCTGGATGTATGAACAAAAAGAACGGGTTATCAAGATATCGGCAGAGAAAGCTTGTGGCACTCTTCTGCACGGATCTGACGGCGACCCAGGCTGCTGTAGTCATGGGGATCAATCGCAACACCGCAAACCGGTAGGGTGTCAAGCCCAACTAGATATGTCCGCCCCAGGCTGTTTTCAGTTTTCTTGCGCGCCACCTTTTTTGATCACTGGTGCCGGTTGTCCGCCGAATTGAACGGCCCTGTGCGGACCTTGAAAGTTAGATCGGCGATTTGCGTTGCAGCAAGATAAAGCCGCCATTCATGCATTCCGCAGCATTTAGACACCATCGTGCTCAAGAATGTGGACAAACCGACCTTATGCTCCAAACCGACAGCCCACTGGTCTTGGGGATTACCAGACGTGGCGTCGAAAAGATGACCTTTAGCCGAAAACTAAAATTAACTCCTTGATGGTCATGCAATACAAGTCCGATACATCCCGTAGGCTCCCTCGATACCAGTTCGTGTTCCAGAAAGAATCCGTTCGAACAGGCGGCTTGACGAAACCAAAGCGTAGCGCGATAAAGCGTCACTTTGGTCGCAAAAGTTTCCGCTTTTTTGCCCTCGAGGCTAGAATTTGGCTTAGTTTAAGATCCACGTTTCGGCCCGCAATCATTACCAAGAAGTCGCGACGCCAATTGTCGGCTCAGTTTTTGCCTCCCGCGATGCGCATTCATGTGGTTGAAATTCCGAAAATCGTTTGGGTCAAGATCAAAGTCCTGCCAGGCAACCACCTCTATCTCCATGTCCTTTGAAACCCGGGCCAGCAAGCTTTCCAGCAGATCGCTTTCATTGTCGCAGCCGATTTCGTGCAACAACGCCTTTTCAACCGGATGGACGAAACAAACGACTCGATCTGCGGCATCTTGCAACGCCGTTGCGCCCATCATCCATTGGGTCAGACCGCTATCTGAAACAGTGAAATCACCCAAATAAGTGCGCGCAACCTCTTTGTCCCGTGATTTCACCCAATTTGGCCGCAGTTCCTTTCGCTTGTCATTTTCTCCCACGTTCCAAGCGCCGTGGCTTTCAATTTTCCACTCAAGCTCTGGATCAATCCGCCCACCGGATTGCGATTTCATCGTCGCGTTGAAGTAGTCATGGCTCAGATTGACGTCTCCTTTCGGCGGTGTTTGACCGATATGCATTGGGTCGAGTTCGTAGATGATCAGCGGAGCTTTAATTTGTGAATGCGCCAGCGTGTCCCGGATAAAATTGCAAATTTTGCTGAGACCGAGCGGATCGACAGCGGGCAGGCCAACATTAACGGCCTGAACCACGTGGCCAAATTCCCGCGCGGTGTTTTCAAAGGAAGTCGGCTCGAACGCGCGAAATGTCCCTGACGAGCCTATTGCGATCACGAGCGGATCATCAGTCTCGTTGACAAAAAGTGGAAATCGTTCAATAAATTGCAAGGCGCGGTTCGCGCGCTGGACCGGAAACTTTTTTGGCCGCTTGAACAGCCCCTTCAGTAATTTTGATATCCCTTGCAAACCAAGGCGTTTTTGTTTTCCTGCGGTCGTTTCGCCGAACACATCTGCGAGGATTTCGTGAAATGACATCTCGGAAAGCGCGACGACCCGGTCCTGTTCGAGGCTGATATTCAAGGTCTCCTCGATATCCATCGTCAGGTTCACAAAGCTAAGCGAGTCAACTCCCGCCGACATCAGAGTATTGGCTTCCAGCACCCGTTGCGGGTCCAATGTTGGGGCCGCCTTGAGGATCATAGACAGCAGTTGGCGGCCATTTTCGGAAACCTCGAATTCCGCGTCCTGTAACGCATCGGCCGTGATTTGTTGAAGGGTCGAAATTATCGCCTTGCGATCAATCTTTCCGCTGGCATTTTTCGGGAATTCGGGAAGACATACGATGCTGGCCGGAACCATGTATTCTGGCAATGACTTCTCCAGTTGACCTTTGATGCCAGTGGTTTCGAAAATTGGCCCTTCGACCGCCGCCAGTATCGAGGTCGCGTTTGGATCGTTGGGCGGCCAGGCCAATGCAACGGCGTTTTTGCCGTGCGCACATATACGCAGCGCGGCCTCAATTTCCCCCAACTCTATGCGGTGGCCGCGTACTTTTACCTGATTGTCGACGCGCCCAAGAAACCGGAATTGACCGTCATCGCCTTGCATGGCCCGGTCGCCGGTCCGGTATGCCAGAACGGATCCCCCCGGCAACGTGACAAAGCTTTGCTTCGTAACCTCGGGATTTTTCAGATAACCGGTGGTGACCTGCCTGCCCGACAGAAATAGTTCTCCCGGCTTACCTGCCGGCAGAGGGTTCAGGTCTGCGTCCAGCACCATGAGTTGCATGCCAGGAAAGGCCGTTCCGATCGGAAGATCCTCCTGCGCGGATTCGGTCCCGTCCACGACATAGTAAGAACAGGCGATCGTAGCCTCGGTTGGACCATACCAGTTTTCAACTCGCGCGTTGGGCGCCGCGGCGGCCCATTCAAGCGCTAGGTAGCTGGGCATCACCTCGCCACAAAAAAGCGACAATTTGAGGCTCGGAAAAGCGTTCGGCGTCAGCGCCCCCTGCGCGCGGATTTGGTGGGCCAGCGACGGAACCGAAAACCAGTGGGTAATGCCTTGTTGGTTGATGAATTTCGCGGGGTCACGCAACTCTGTCCGGGACGGTACGACAAGCGCCGCGCCGGTTGACCAGCTCAAAAACATATCATGCACGGACAGATCAAAGCTAAGATCGAATGTTTGTGAAAACCGGTCGTCAGGTTGCGGATTCGTCAATGCGATGGCCGCCTCCAGATAACCGGCAAGATTCCTGATATTGATCGGCACGCCTTTAGGGATGCCCGTGCTGCCAGAAGTAAATAGAATATAGGCCAGTTGATCGCCAGATCGATTGACCGGGGCTATCAAGGCCAACGCATCATCCGAGAACTCGAATTCGCCTTGGCTGTCTCCGCATCGTACGATCATTGGCTGTTCGGTTCTCGGTCCGACCGCATCAAGTATTTGGTCCATATTCTTCCTACAACGCGTACCGCCGATAATCGACGAGGACTTGGACAGAGTCAGGATAAGCGCATTGCGTGCAACAGGATGACTGGCATTCAAAGGGACAAAGGCCTGTCCGCTAATCATCGCGCCAAGTATGCCAATATAGGACGATGCAAGGCGATCGGCCATCACCGCGACGCCACTCTGATTATCGCCTGTGTTTGACGCAGATAGCTGTTTCGCGATTTGGACAGCAGCACAAAGAAGCTGTGCATACGTCCATGACTCGCCGTCAACGATAAGCGCAATCCGATCTGGTGCAGATGTCGCCATTTCGAGTACGCGTGCCAGAATGGCTTTCCCCGGATTCTCAGGCATCAGATATGCTTACCGGTCTGTAGTTGTTCGAGAGGCGGTAAAAGAGGCTCGATAGCCTCATCCAGTTCCTTTCTACTTCGGCTTGAACCGACTTTGTACTGGGCCTGTACTTCAACATTGATAATCCGCTCGATTGGCTCCAAGAAAACAGGTCTCAGAATGGTGAAGAATCGCGGCACAGCACGTTTTTTCAAATCCCGCACATAACCGAATATATCCATGAGATCCCCTACATAGGCTTCAACCGACCTGATATCGGCCTTTGAAAGAACCTTCCGGTATTTGTTGAAATTCGACGCGATAAGCGGCTTTGCAAGGTTCTCACGCGGGCCAGCTTTGACGGCAAGCTGCTTGGCCTGATCCCCCATGTGGAAGTTCAGCATTTCCGGCTCAAATTCCACCTCACAGAACGAGCACAGCCGCTTTAAAGTGTCAACGCCGTGGCTCACCAAATCCTCGTACCGAAGCAGATGCACCCGCGATGCGCCCAACAGTGCAAGTGCACGCAGCCCACCTAACTGATCCTCTCGCCAGATATTCAGAGCGTTCCTGACCGATCCGAATTTGTTTCCCAACCAGATTTTCTTTCGCTTTTTGGCCGAGGCAAGAAAGTCCCGTGGATCGCGCACCTGAAAGATGAACTTGGCGTCAGGAAAACAGTCGATCAGAAAGAAGATCAGATGGTGTAGGTTATTTTCTTTTACAAATA